>CADCNI010000014.1 GCA_902802795.1 uncultured Ruminococcus sp. | reverse complement strand
CTTGGGCTTTTTCATTTTGTCAAGTGGTATTTTGTACGAGATTTTATTTCTTTTTTGTGCTTCTTGCTCTTACCCTTAAGTTGTGGATAGTGATTATCCATTATCTGATTTCATATGGAGGTGAATCTATGGATTTGATACATGCGGATTCGCAGTGGAATGAACTGGGTGTGGTGGATTTTGTCCGGTTTGACGGGGCTATTTCTTTGGCGGATGACGCGGATGAAAATGACTGGGAGATGCAGATTCTTACGGATGACCTGGTACGGTACGGTATTTCGCTGGGAGATTATCTCTATTTTCCCGATACCGAATGGGGTGGCTGCGTCGAGAAAATAGAACATATTTCCAAAAGCGGCGTGATCAAAGTCGGTGGAGTCAACTGGCGGGGCATGCTGGCGCGCAAGGTCATTATGCCGCCTGAAGGACTCAGTCATCTTGATCTGCGGGAGCGTGAAATCAACACGGTTATCGGATTGCTGGTGAATGACCGTTTCGGTGGACTGTTTGAAAACCGGGTGGAGAGCAGCGGATTGCAGTGCGGCAGAAAATTCCGCTTTCAGACGGTGCTGGAGGGGATTGCTGATATGCTGAACGATCATGGTCTGCGACTGGAAGTGACGCTCGACAGAGAGGCCCGAAAGGTATGGCTCTGCGCCCGTACCGTGGCAGATCACAGCGACGAGATTGAGTTTTCGGGGGACTATGACCTTTCCTACACTTCTATGCTGGGAGAGGCGCGCTTTAATCATATCATTGCGCTGGGCAGGGGGGAACAGGAAGAACGCATGGTGCGTCATCTGTATCTATTGCCCGACGGCAGTGTAACGGAGAACGCCAGCGCCGATGGCGTGGCTTCAGGATGGCAGGAACGGGAATTGATCTACGATTACCCAAACTGTGAGGATGAGGATGACTTGATGAGGGGCGCCAAGCGGAAACTGTTGAAATATGCGGTGCGAAACACGATTGATTTTAATTTTGACTCCTCCACCGTTGATCTTCCCTTGGGGGATAAGGTGGGTCTGCGTGACCGTGTTACCGGTATGTCGGATATAAAGACCGTCTCCCGCAAGCTCCTCACAGTATCTGCAGAGGGGGTATCTTTGCAATATCGTGTGGAGTAGGCGATACCTTTCTTTAGTTTCTCCATTATCCGCACTTTGGACGCGTTGCCTCTTTATTATATTTGTATTTTTTCTTGCGTTGGACGCTGGAAAAGGAGGATTTTTTATGGGACAAAAAGCCATTACCATCTATACGCCCAGCGGCAGCACAGCGCATATTGCCGCCGAGGATGACGCATTCATCCACCGAACGCTGCTAGGCGGAGCGAACGGGATTCTGGGAAGTCTGACCTGTTCCAAAGTGGACAACAACACGGTGCGGCTGTCGGGCGGCGGTGTGAGCAATCGGGGGTACATTCTGTGGATTCCCGACGGTACCACATTGGAACTGACGATTGACAGCGGAATTGCGGGGCAGAACCGCATTGACGTGGTGGCATCGGAATTTGTTCGCGGCGGCGGGGAAACGGCCGACACGCACGCGATCAAAATTATCAAAGGTACGGCCGTTTCGGGAACGCCTGCCGCACCCGCTATGACAACATCGAACCTGCTGAACGCGGGGAACGTCAACCGCGTGGCGCTCTGGCAGATTCGGCTTACCGGTACGGAAATCACTGATATTACACGGGTGGGGCAGCATCTGCCGACCTCCCCGGACGGCGCGCCGAATATCTATGTGCAGCAGTCGCAGCCATCTGCACCGCAGACAGGAGATTTGTGGCTTTGGTGATTTTTTCAATGCGTAATGCTTAATGCATAATTCGTAATTCGTAATTTGTGTAGACACAGATGCATTCGCTGATTGCTCACGCATTACGGTTTACAACCATCTATGCAGAATTTAATCAGTCATTTTCTGCTTAAAAATACAGTATGCTTGCGTGTTTCAGAAAGTGAAATGTATCAATTATTTCTGCATAGTTCCTTAGATTTGTGGGGGTGTTTTGGGTTTGAGCATAAAACGATTTACGGGGGCGGCGTTTGCGGATGTGACGGTGCGCAAGCGGTGGGACGGCTCCGGCTGGGTGAATCTGGCATTCGGGCGGCGATGGAACGGAAGCGGATGGGTGGATTTGTGGAGTGATTCCGGTTCCGGCGGCGGCTCCGGTTCAGGCGGGTCGGGCAGCGCCAGCGGTACGCTGGTGAGCAAGGTGTCCTCAACGATATCCCGCCCGACGGTGAACTACTCCGCGACCTATGCCGCCGCCCGGAACGGCACCGCACTGACGGTAAATCTGACCTTCTCCGCGTGGCTGAATTCCTCCGCCTCGTCGCTTGGAACAGGCGTAAAGCTGACGGTTTACGCACGTGTCAAGGGAAGTTCTTCGTGGTCTTCGGCGGTAATCAAGAACACGTCGGCTTCATGGAGCGGCACAACACGGCATAGCGCGAATCTGAGCCTGTCGGGTACGATCAGCGGCAGCAGCGCGACGGTGGAATTTTACGTGACGCGCTCCGGCTCCACCTACGGAGGCACTGCCGGAACGCTTGGCAGCGCATCAAAGCCGAAATCTTATTCTTTTAACATAAGCTGAGGTGATGATTTAAAATATGCAGATGACAGCCGTTATCTGCATGTCGTGATTTCCGACGCGGATGCGCCCGACGACACAAAATTTAACCTGACCAACTGCACGGCGGCTTTGTACATCCAGCTTGCCGGGGACGAAAGCGGCGAGAATGTCGCGTTTGTGGCGGGGGAGGTCGCGGACGCGGAAGAGGGCATCGTGACATTCCTGCTGCCAGGCAGCGTGACGCAGGCGGTCGGGGACTATGAATGCGAAATCTGGATGTATGAGGGCAGTTCTTCCAACCGCCCGATTATTTCCGGTCAACCTTTCACGATGACGGTTGAGAAATCAATCCGCAACACGTCCGCTATCATGGCAAGCTCCCAGTATTCCGCACTGGACGCATGGGGATCCGAGGTGGCGGCTCTGCGCAGCGAGGTCAGAAGTCTATCGGCATTAGCGGACGCGGGGGAGATTCCCGCGGGTACCGTGGAAAGCGAGGTGTTAGGCATCCGCATCGGCTGGGACGGCTACGAATATGACAGCGCGGGCGATGCGGTACAGAATCAGATCAAAGAACTGCACAACAGTCTGGATGAAAAATTTACGGTTGGCAGGAATGTGTTCAATCCCGACGCGGTGACGGAATACCGTTACATCAACGATTCGACCGGGGAAATCCTCATCAATACGCATGACACCTTTATTTCGGACAGGATTCCGACGAACGGCAAGGCAAAAGCGATCTTTTCCTATGTGCGTTCGGATGGGATGCAGGTTTTGCAGACTTTCAAAGTCTATCAGTACAAGGCTAACGGAGATTTTATTTCCTTAACGGAAGCTTCGGTGGTAACGCTGGACGGTCAGTGTAGCTATATCCGTTTTTACGCGAGCAGTAATTTCACCGACGTACGCGCCCGTATTATGGTGGAATTAGCGGATTCGGGAGTATCGACTTTTTCTGTTTTTGAAAAATATCAGCAGCGTTTGGCACCTGCCGTGTCGATCTGGAAGTCGGCGGCTTCCGTCATGTCGAAGCTGATTCTCCCCAATAAGCCTTTCACCGTCAAGCTGATTGGAGACAGCATCACGCAAGGCGTAGGAAGTTCCGACTACGATGCAAGCGGAGATGTCATCATCAGCGACAATCCGACCGCGTGGAGTCGCAATGTCGGTGCCAAGGCATGGGCGGCGATGTTCGAGGCGCGGGTGGCCAATGATTATATCAGTGTGATCAACAACGGCGTGCGCGGCTGTTCGACACATCAGATTCTGTATTATTGGAACCAGCTGATCGACGGAATGGAGGACATCGTTATCTGCATGCTCGGCACCAACAACCGCACAACGGCAGACAACTCGACTTTTAGCTATACGAAACAGTCATTTTATGATGAACTACAGAAAATCAAAAACACCTTGGAGGCAAACGGCTCCGAGGTTGTTTTTATGTCCGCGCCGCCTGCCAGCGTTTCTAATGAATCGCAAAGCGGTATCCATTTCCACATGAACGATGTGGATGACGTGATTTCCAAGTTTGCCGCTGACAACAACCGCGAATACATCAGCCTTTACAAAAAGACGCTGGACTACATGAAAAAAACAGGCGCCACGCTGGATGATCTGCTTGACGACGGGCTGCATCCCAACGACAGACTGCACAAGCTGATGTACGGCTGGATTGTGGAGGGGATCGGGTTGAACAGGGAGCACAATCCTGTGATCGACAGTTTTATGATTACAACCAATGAAATTTCGGAGGTATTGACAGGATGATGGAACCTATTACGCGACAAGATATGTTTCTGGCAAATGCGGCCGGACAGGTAAACAGTGATTTGCCGACGCCGATCACGCGAGAGGAGTATTATCTGAATGAAATCTGTGGACGGTTGGACAGCATGGAGCGACCGACCGATACACAGGTACAGACTGCCATTGACCATTATCTCGATGAGAACGGTATCGTCTTTAATACAAGTGCAGAAATTACGGAGGTGCTAAATGGTTGATTTAAACAAGGGTGCAACAGTTGAACTGGTCAAGGTGTTGAGCGACGACATCAGAACAGACGCAAACGGCGTAAAACATTCGAGCGCCGGAGCCGCGATCAGGGATGTTTGCAGCACAATGAAAGGTGAAATTGACGATCTGGATGAAAAATCCGGCAAATTGTTGATTCCCGCAGGAAACAAAACGTATCTGGCACAGTTACAGGTCGTTAATAACAAACCTGTTCTGGCTTATGTAGAGGAGGAATAATTTAATGTCAAATGTTTTTAATCTGGTTTCGGAAGAAACTTATATCGAACAAACAGATAAGCTTGCCGTTTATCTTGCTGCAATAGCAGCAAAAGGTGACGGCACGCTCCGACCTACATCGTGGTCGGACGTACAATCCATCGTTAGGAACGGTCTCGCGAGTAAGGTCTTTGCCATCGGCGATCAACTGACTTGCCAGCGTGACGGTGTGAATCTCGTCTGGGACGTCATCGGTATCGACCACGATACTCCTGCTGACCCGCAGTTCACGCACAGTATGACATTGCAGTTACATGACTGTTTTCCCACGAATATGCAGTTTGACGCAGACGAAGCATTTTATTACGCCGAGAACGGACTTGCGGCTGGCACGTATCATTTTGTTGTCAGTGACACCAGTTACCAGTTCACGCTTGACAATGCCGTGCCTGTGGGTGGCCAGCTTTTTTTGAATTGGTCAGCAAATACCCCTACAAGCATTTCTGTCTGTGCGACAGTGGGCGGCGCTACTGAGGGAAGTTCCATTTCCGTCACGCAAGGTGCACAAGGAACTGCGCTCGGAACCATAACAGATGACGGAGACTTCACAAACAACATCAACTCTTTGGCCAGAGCCAGATACGGCTCAGACAATTACAAGGAATCGGCTATTCGTCAATGGCTCAACAGCAGCGCCTCGGCAGGTTCCGTTTGGACACCGCAGACAAATTATGACAGACCGCCCTTATGGGCGAGCGACATGGAGGGCTTCCTTAATGGGCTTGACGCTGATTTTCTCGCGGTTGTGGGAAATACCCATATCGTAACATCCAGAAATGGGATTTGTGAAGATGGCGTCGATGAAAGTACGGACGACAAATTCTTCCTTCTGTCCAGACGCGAGGTTTTTGCCGGGGACGAAAGACAGGTTGTTACCGAGGGAGAACCTTATCCGCACTACTCCGACTACTCCGATTTGAATGAGGCAGGAATCGGCAACGACAGCAATCGAATCAAGTATAAAAACGGCACTGCGCAGGTCTGGATGTTAAGAACCCCTTATAATATATCCGCTATGTCTTTCCGTCATGTCAGTGTAGCCGGTAATGTCAGTAGCGGTAATGCGAAAAACAACTACGGGGTTGTTCCTGCCTGCAACATCATTTGAGGAGGATTTTTTGATGTTTAAATATACTTCATTGAAAGAACAGCTTATCGAGGAACGCAGCAAAAACGCCGCGCTCAAAACGCAAACAGACAAAAACGCAAGCGACATTGATTACATCGCCATGATGTCAGATATTGAGCTTGATATGGATGAAACGGAGGATGAGGAATATGAGTGGTAAGTTTGAGAAAGTCAAAGGCTATTTTGACAGAGGCCTCTGGAACGTCGAACGTGTGAGAAACGCTGTCGTTAAGGGGTGGATCACTGCAGAAGAATTTGAGATTATTACAGGAGAACTCTATGAGGAGTGATTTTGCATGACAGAAACAGAACTCAGACAAAAGGTGGCTGCAACCGCCCCAAAATACCTTGGGTGCAAGGAATCTGACGGCAGCCACCGCAAGATCATCGACCGCTACAACAGCCACAAGCCGCTCGCGAGAGGGTACGCTATGAAGTACACCGACGCATGGTGCGCCACCTTCGTGAGCGCTGTGTCCATCGAGCTGGGACTCACCGACATTATGCCGACAGAGTGCGGATGTCCGCAGATGATTGCACTTTACCAGAAGCTCGGACGCTGGCAGGAGAATGAAAACTACACGCCGAAGCCGGGCGACGTCATTTTCTACGACTGGCAGGACGGCACGGATTATGTTGCAACCGACAACAAGGGGAGTCCTGACCATGTGGGCATTGTGGTTGGCATATCGGGCAGCATTATCACAGTTGTTGAGGGCAACAAGAACAATACGGTAGGTATGCGTACGGTGAAAATTAACGGGAAGTACATCCGCGGCTACGGCCTGCCGGATTATGCCGGCAGAACCACTGTATCTGCGGGTAAATCTACGACCGAGGACAAGCCTGCATCCGGCAACGCGGCTGCGGCAAAGAAAAAATGCCCCTATGCGGAGCCGGTCAAGAATATCAAGTACGGCTCTAAAGGCATCGGGGTCAAGTGGGTACAATGGTACTTAAACCAAACGGGTGAAAGACTCACAGTGGACGGCGCTTTCGGCGCGCTGACCAAGGCGGCCGTGCTGCGCTTCCAGAAGAAGCGCGGCCTTGCCACCGATGGCATCGTCGGACCCAAGACGCGCGCTGCGCTCCGAAAGGCGGACATCGACTGGTCCCGCGTCATCCGGATGCTGAGCGCGGGGATCGCGAGCATTGCGACCTTTCTCTTCGGTGCGCCCGACATCTGGCTTTCCTCGTTACTGGCGTTTGTGGTGATTGATTATTGCAGCGGACTGACAGCCGCGTGCCTTCATAACGAACTTAGCTCCAAGGTGGGTTTCCGGGGCATTCTCAAAAAGATGATGTATTTCTTCGTGGTGGCCGTCGCGCATTGCATTGACGTGGCAACCGGCGCAGGCGGGGTTTTGCAGAATCTTTCCATCGGTTTCCTGATCGCGAATGAGGGAATATCCATTCTGGAAAACTGTGCCAGATGCGGTATCCCTATTCCAGACAAGCTGCTTTGTGCGCTTGCTCAGATCAAGGGCGACGACGCGGAAAAATCCCAAAAAACAGGTAAGTAAACAAAAGCAGCTCATGCCGGAATGGATGTTCCAGGCGTGAGCTGCTTTTTGTCGATGGTGGCTTTATCCGGCACAAAAAAGAAAACCGTCAGACGCCGTAACTACGACATCTGACGGTCTATTGCTGGTCCGAGTGGCGAGAGTCGAACTCACGGCCTCTTGAACCCCATTCAAGCGCGCTACCAAACTGCGCTACACCCGGATTTCTGCAACGTCGATATTCTAACACAGCTAAATCAAAATGTCAAGCTTTTTTTTAAGAAATTTTAACTTTTTTTCTTGGGCTGTGTTTTTTGAGGCCCCCTTTCTCATAATGAATGATTTTTTGAATGATTTTTATTGTGGGATTTCCCACTTTCTTGTTGATTTTTTTTCAATATGTGGTATAATTGAAAGGAATCATTATGACGGCAATTGGTTTGACAGACTGCGCACGTTTGATAGAAATACAGTAACAGGGGAAAAGGTGGGCGTTCAAATGAGCGACAATAAGTTACTAGCATTTTGTGATAAAATGAAAGAAAGGCTGGGAGCGACCGATTGTCGGTCGTTTTCCGGAAGGATAGAAAGTGTCGTGGCGTTGATCGACGCGCTTGAACTGGGGTCAAAAGACTGCATTTTTGTTTCCTCCTTCGTTTCCGGTGATGTAATCAAGGCAGTCCTGGCATGCGGTGTGATTCCGGTGTTCTGCGATGTGACGCCTGACAGTCTGACGATGGATCACCGGGCCTTTGAGGCGGCTGTAAGACATGTGGTTTCCGGTGGGCAGGTTTACCCCAGGGCCGCTATCGTTGATAATTTCTGCGGCATGCCCTTTGCCTCACGTGCGGTGAAAAATGTCTGTGACCGAATGGGGTTGATTCTGATTGAAGATTGCGGGGAGGATTTCGGAGGTACTTCTGACGGCGTGATGTGCGGCGCGGTGGGGGATTATTCCATGATTTCACTGGGGCGTTCGTCGGTGTTCGGTACAGGCGGCAGCGGCAGTTTGATAGTGGTGAATGACGGAACAAACTTCAACGATAAGATCACTTGCTGCGACGGAAGCAATTATCAGCATGCTGATGATATCTATGCCGACGCGCTGCTCGATGCGGCGGACAGGATGGAGATTGTGCTGGCTGCCAGTCGTGAAGCGGCCGGAATATGGGAGGAGATTCTTTCCGATTCCGATTTCTGGGTACAGCGAGGCAGTGGCAGACAAAAAAGCTCCTTCGGACGGTTGGTGATTATCGGACAGAGTGGACAGCATGCGGCAGCGGCAGTCGACTCCTTTGCTTCCGCAGGACTGTCCCAGTTTGTGCGGCCCGTGCATGTGCATACAAAATCCTGCTTTAAACACGGCTGCGGCGGTTTCAAAAATATTAACAACGCGTCGGCGATTGCGCCTCGTGCTTTCACTGTCGATTTGTTCGGTGCCATTCACGCGGGAAGACTCGAACGTCTGACGGACCATATCCGTTTTGTGGCCGAACATTTTCATGAATGAAATCTGTCCTGATGAGTTTTATTAGGTCATTTTCTATTTATATTATCAAATCATTCAAGGGAGGACTGAACAGCTTTGGATAATCAACTTTTCAATCAGACGACAGGTTCTGCCGATCTTGACGGAAGCGAGGGCTGCTCTGTCACGGTATTCGATTACAGCCATATTCCGGACGAGTATAACCTAATGACTTTTGGCAAGGACACTGTTTCCTTCGGTCGGGACGATACCAACGATATTATGATCGCTTCGGATATTGTTTCACGCCGCCACGGTCACTTTACAGTTCGGGAGGGGCGCTGTTATGTCACCGACGACGGCAGTACCAACGGCCTTTATGTTAATGGTAAAAAGGTCACACAGGTTGAACTGAGAGACGGCGATTCCATCCGTATTGACGATATGGTACAGTCGGTTCGCAGCGGTATCAGCATGATTTTTTCCAATAAGAATTCCGGCGCGGATTGGAACAGCTTTGAAATCAAAAAGACGGTGACTACCATTGGAAGAGACAAAAGCTGTGATATTGTGATTGATGACCCCAAGGGCAAGCCCCAAATGGCGCAGATTGAGATGGGGGATTCGACGCGTTATTCCCTGCGGGGTTCCTCTGATGATGTGAAAATTTTTGTCAATAATGAGCTGCTGGGAAGCAAAAAGCATGTTCTCAACGATGAGGATGTATTTGTAGTTGCCAACACCAAGTTTTCCTACTCCAAGGGGTTTCTGTATTACAAGCAGGAAAAATCAGGTCAGTCTATTGAACTGGTGAATATCTCGAAATTTGTCCATCAGGCGATGAAAAAGGATAAAAAGATTCTCGACGATACCAGCATGCTCATTCTTCCCGGTGATTTCGTTGCCATTGTGGGGGGATCCGGTTCGGGCAAATCCACGCTGATGAACTGCATCAACGGCTTCGACAAGCCTACCACCGGCAAGGTGCTGGTCAACCGCCGCGATCTTTATGCTAATTATGATGAGATGAAGGACAACATCGGCTATGTGCCGCAGCAGGATATTGTGCATGAAAATCTGACGCTTATTAGCATGCTGCGTTATGTTGCCGAACTGCGTATGCCTGAAACCGCCACCAGAGCCGAACGGGAGGCGCGTGTGAACGAGGTGCTTCAGACTGTGGAACTGACCAAGCACAAGGATAAGCTCATCCGCAAGCTTTCCGGCGGTCAGAAGAAGCGTGCTTCCATCGCGGTGGAGCTGATGGATGATCCCGGCCTGCTCTTCCTTGATGAACCTTCGTCGGGTCTGGATCCCGGAACCGAGAGAACCCTCATGCATACCCTGAAACGCATGAGCGACGATGGCAAGACTGTCATTATGATTACCCACAACACTAACAATATTCACCTTTGCGACAAACTGATTTTCCTTGGTGCGGGCGGATATGTGGCGTTTTGCGGTAACCCTGCCGATGCGCGTTCTTTCTTCGGCATTCCCAAGGATCAGGATCTTACCGACGCATACACGATGGTCGAGGAAGACCCCAAGGGATGGGAGGAAAAATTCAATGCCTCTCCCTATAACAAGATCAAGACGATGGGCGAACTGAAGGAGCCCGAACTAACTGCCGAGCAGAGGAAGGAGCGCAAGAAGAAACTCAAACAAGAGCATCATAAATCCTTCTTCCATCAGTTCTCTGTGCTGTCGCGGCGCTATATCAATCTGATCTGGAACGATAAAATGCGTCTGCTTTTCTTCCTGTTGCAGGGTCCCCTGATCGCGTATCTCTTCTCGTTCGTCACGGTGGACAATACTTTCAAATCCTACTTTGACGCGCAATCCATGCTGTTCTGCCTGTCCTGCGCCGGTATCTGGGTGGGACTGATGAACTCCATCCAAGAGGTTTGCAAAGAGCGCAACATCGTGCGGCGTGAATATATGTCCGATGTTCGGCTGAGTTCCTATATCTGCTCCAAACTGGCGGTGCAGACGTTGCTGGCGTTTGTGCAGTGCGGACTGATGATGACGGTCTTTACGCTGACCATTGGTCTGCCTGAAAAAGGCGTAATTTTCCCCAACTCGCTGATTGAGATGATGATTACACTGGTGCTTATTACTGTGTCGTCCTCTTCTCTGGGACTTCTTGTTTCCTCACTGGTCAAAAACACCGACCGCGCGATGGTGTTTGCGCCGATTATCCTCATTCCCCAGTTGCTGTTCTCCGGTATCCTGTTCAATCTGGAAGGCGTTACCGAGGTGCTTTCGTGGATCTGCGTGAGCCGCTGGGGCATGCAGGCTTTCAGCAACACTGCCGATCTCAACGGTGTGTTGTGGAACAATCTGTCCCTCCGCTACAAGTCCGAGGATATGCTGCAGCAGGCGTATGACCTCAATCGCAATGCCCTTTACGCTCACTCCAAGACCAATCTGCTTTGCGCATGGGGCATCATCCTGCTGACCATTGCAGTTTTCTGCATTATCAGTACGCTGGTGCTGCGTAGTGTGAAGAACGACAAACGATGAGCGGCGAACTATTTCAAAACAGTTTTCATACGAGCGGTGACGTTTTGATCAACGGCAAGCGTTACCGCCTCTGTGAATGCATATACCAAGGCACTGACAGCCGGATCTACACCGCTTTCCAGACATACGGCGGCAGAGATCCGGTTGGTTTTTTTGCGGTCAAGGTAATTAGCTGCAACAGGGATTCTGAGCTATGGGAGCGAGCCTTGCGGGAAATCGAGGCGGGGCTTCTGATGAGGCGGTGCCGCCATGCTGTGCGGCTGCTTGGCTACAGCGTGCGGCAGTCGGGGAGGCACATGGATATCTTTTTGTTAATGGAAAAATTGTCCTGTTGTACGGATCTGAAGCCCGACACGGGGGAGGTGCTGCTAATGTGCGCCGATGTGTGTGAAGCATTGGCGCTGCTGCTGCGGAAGGGATTGGTTCACGGCGATGTGAAGCCGTCCAATCTTTTCTATCACCCCGTATATGGCTGGCAGATCGGGGATTTCGGCAGCGTTGGCCGTGCGGGGGAGATTGCGGAATACGGCAGCCGGGGCTACTGCGCGCCGGAGGTGTGGCGCGGGGAACCCTGCGACAGCCGCGCGGATGTGTATGCATTGGGCATGACCGCCTATCGGCTGCTCAGCGGCGGACGGCTGCCCTTTTGCCCGATGCCCTGCGACAGGATGGAAGACGAAGCGGTGTATCAGGCTATCGAACGGCGTATGAACGGCGAACCGATACCGCCGATCGAGGGGATTTCTTCACCCATCAACCGGGTGCTGTTAAAAATGTGCGCGTTCCGGCCGGAGAACCGCTATCATAATCCCCGCGAGGCGGGGAGGGAGTGCCGCAGAATCTGGGAAGATATGCATTGAAAAAAAATATTTACATTATTCCTATAGAAATATCGGTATCGTAAATGTATAATAATTGAATAAAGATGGTTCAATTTTTGTATGATGTGGGGCGATGGATTGGATTACACCGAAAAGGAGCAAAAAAGCATTGACAAAGTCGCGCGGATGAACCGTTTTTTTGACAAGGTGCTGATGCCGACGGTAGGGGTATTGATTATCATTACGCTGCTGTTTTTTATTGTGGACAGGGTGACGGAGAAATGGGGGAAAGGCGCCAATGCAGAAAGCGCCGCCGTGAGCGGTGAAGCGGCGCAGCAGCCGGAAGTGTTCGCGCTGCGGGCGAAGCTGCTGGCGGATTATGAAAAACATACCGCAGCTTTTGCGGATTACGGTTATGAACCGGCCGAGGGGTATGCGCAGGACTTGGCGCTCTGCAAGACGGTGGATGATGAGCTGACGATCTACCAGTTTTCCGATAGTGCGCTGGGGGATTTCACCATTGTGCGCTATGTGCCGTCGGCGGAGAAAAAAGCGCCGTATGATTCCCTTTCGCTCACGGTTTCCTCCGAAACGCTGCTGAGCGTCATGATGAAACAGGGAGAGCAATCCTGTGCGGTGGCGTTTACCTCGGTAGATTTTTCTTCCTATAAAAAGGATGACAGCGAATCATATGATACGCTCATGAAAACGGTTTCGGATGAGGAATTAAAGGCGTTGTACGAAATCTTTGAAACGGACATGGAAAATCTCTCGAAGAAATGCGGATGATTCGGAAAAATAGGGGACGACAAACATGGAAAGGACGATATAATAAAATGAAAGGAAAAAGCATGGCACGGCCGCTGGCAGCGTTTCTGCTGGCGCTGATGATCTTTGCCGGATGGGCGGAAGTTCCTGCCTATGCCGCGATGAAGGGCAAGACGGGCATTGGCATGGCGGAATGGGCGTTCCGTGCCTATAACGAAGGATGGACGTATTCTTATGGCGGCTCCAGCGCGGGCAAGGTGGACTGCTCCGGTCTGATTCGTTCCTACTGCAACGGGCAGGGCGGCGGCGCCAAGGCGCTGCTCAATGCTTCCTCGGTCAACGGCAGCACCAGCGACATGCCGCGTATTCACGGACTGGGTCTGTGGTGCGAGGGACACGCGGGCGTGTATGTCGGCAAGAACAAGGACGGCGTGGATATGGCGATCGACATGCGCAATTCCAAGGTGAATGTGGTCTACGCCGCCATGAATTCCCGCTACTACAGCCCGTGGAAGAAATGGTTTAAAATCAGCTATCTTTCCTATCCCACTACAGGATGGTACGAGTTTCGCGGCAGCAAATATTATTACAAAAACGGCGAGTTCGTGGTAGGCGCAGTCAAAATCGACGGCAAAACCTATGATTTTGGTAAGTCGGGCGCGCTTCAAGGTGAAATTGACTCCAGTAAGCTGACCACCACTACCAAGAAAACCACTACGACAACAACAACTACTACGACAACCAAAGCCACGACCACTACCAGTGCGACAACCACAACAACCACAGAGAAAACCACCTTCTCCACTCAGGCGGAAGTGACGACGCAGACAACTGAAATGACTACATCTACCGTTGCCACGAATAAAACCACTACGACGGAAAAGGTAAAATCTACGACGCAGACGGAGAAACCGACTACCACCAAAAAAACGACGACCCAAAAGACTACGACGAAGAAAAAAGATAAAACAACGACTACCAAAAAATCGACTCAAAAAACGACCACAACAAAACAAAAAGGAAAAACAACGACTACCAAAAAAACGACGACCCAGACAACCACTACATCCAAGGGTGCTGCTTCTACTACCCAGAAACGCTCTACCACCAAAAAGCCCACTACCACCACCACAACGGGCTACAAATCGTATGAGGGCGGCATGAGCGGCGAGGTCGTCACCCGGATGCAGGAAAGGCTGACGGCGCTGGGCTATTATGACCAGGACATCACAGGCTATTACGGCCCCTTTACCCGCGACGCGATCAAAGCCTTCCAGAAGGCGCTGGGTGTGCTGCCGACTGGCATTGCCGATGAAGCGACGCAAAAAGCATTGTTTGCCGCCGACGCGCCTGCCTATTCGGAGGACAATTCCCTGATGAAGGACGACGATTATCAGGACGCGGAGGAGCAGGAGGAAGAAGAACAGACGCAGGAGGAAGAAAAAACGGAGGAAGTGACCGTGATCGCCGCGTCGGAAGGTATCGGCGCGCTGAGCATGAGCGGCAATCCTTACCAGTTTACCCAGAATTACGGAGAATCCGGCCCTTTGCAGACGATGGGAGTTTTTTCTTATCAGTCCCCGTCGGTGGTTTTTTATCGTAACGGGGAAAGCTATGAAGTGACCGAAGAAATGATGGAAAGTCTCGAAAACTGCGTCTTTATGTAATAGAAAAGAAAGGGCGGTGCTGCCGATATGCTGAGTGCGGGTATGATGCGACTGGTAATCTTATTATCGGTGGTATCGGTCTTGCTCCTGATCGGTATGATTATTTTCGGATTCTGGATGTTCGACTTTGCGCTGGTGCGCAAGGAAACCGTGAATTTTGACGCGGGCGACGATCTGCTGCCTCACATGGACGTGATCCGCTTCCGCAGCAAGGAGGCGCAGAACAAGATCCGGCAGCTCAGCTGCGAGGAGGTTTACATCAAATCCTTTGACGATCTGCTGCTCCACGCTACCTTTGTGCCGTCCCCCTATTTTTCGCGCAAGGTGGTCATTGCGGTACACGGCTACAACAGCTACGGCATGTTTGATATGTCGTCAGTTGTGCCGTTCTTCCGCGGCATGGGCTACAATGTCATCATTGTGGATGACCGTGCGCACGGCAAGAGCGAGGGCAAATATATCGGCTTCGGCTGGCTGGATAGAATGGATGTGCTTAACTGGTGCCGCTACGCCAAGGAACGCTTTGGCAAGAACTGCGAAATACTGCTCCACGGCGTTTCGATGGGAGCGGCGACGGTGCTGATGACCTGCGGCGAATCGGCACTGCCGCGGCAGGTCAAGGGTGTGATTGCCGACTGTCCTTTCGCGGGAGCCTATGAGGAATTCGGCTACATGATGCGCTCGAATTACAGGATTCCCGGGCGACCTCTGCTGTATTTTGTCAGTATGGTGTGTAAGCTGCGGGCAGGCTATTCCTTTGGACAATGTTCCACCATCCGTGCGGTAAAGAATATCCGTATTCCGGTGCTGTTCATCCACGGCACCAAAGACACCTTTGTGCCTCCTTATATGACCCAGCGTATGTACAAGGCTTGCCGTTCCAAGCAGAAATATCTCTATCTGTGTCCTGAAGCGACCCACTGCTACAGCGCCTTTCAGGATATGGACACCTATGTGCGCCATGTGACCGACTTCGTTTACAACATCGACCACCCCGAAGAGGAGGAAAAAACGGCGGTCAAATGAAAAAATATTGCAGAAATAACGCCGAAATAAATGCAGGGCGAACAATTTATTTGGGTAATATGGCGAATTGTACCTGAAAAATGCAGGAAAATAAAAAATCACTTGCAAATTTAAGGATTTTGTATTATAGTTAATAGTAAGATTTTTGAGGGAGTGTTTTTTATGACTGCATTTAAAAATATGAGCAAGGAAGCGCTTGCGGAAACCAAAAAAAATCTGCAAGCGGAATATGATGCCTACAAGGCGAAAAACCTCAGCCTGAATATGGCCAGAGGCATTCCCAGCAAGGCCCAGCTCGAGCTTTCGATGGGTCTGCTCGATTCCGTCAACAGTTCCACCGATCTCACCGGCATCAACGGCGCGGATTACCGCAACTACGGCATTCTCGACGGCATTCCGGAGGCAAAGAAGCTGTTTGCCGATCTTTTCAATGTGACCACCGATCAGATCATCGTCGGCGGCAATTCCAGCCTGACGCTGATGTTTGACACCATTTCCTCCGCCATGGCGCACGGATTGCTGGGCAGCACCCCGTGGGCGAGTCTGCCGGAGGTCAAATTCCTCTGCCCTGTGCCGGGCTACGACCGTCATTTCGGTATTACCGAGTATTTCGGCATCCAGATGATTCCCGTCGAGATGGACGAGAACGGCCCCGACATGGACTTTATTGAAAACGCTGTTGCCAATGATCCCTATATCAAGGGTATTTGGTGCGTGCCGAAGTATTCCAATCCCGCAGGTATCACCTATTCTGACGAAGTGGTGAGACGCTTTGCCAATCTGAAGCCCGCTGCCAAGGATTTCCGTATTTTCTGGGACAACGCCTACTGTATCCATCATCTCTTTAACGACGATGTGCAGTTGCTCGACATTCTGGAGGAATGCCGCAAGGCGGGCAACCCCAACATGGTCTATATGTACTTCTCCACCTCTAAAATCACTTTCCCCGGCGCGGGTCTTGCAGGTATGGCTTCCTCCAAGGAAAACATCGACGCGATCAAGAAGCGCATGATCGTGCAGTCCATCGGCCCCGACAAGATCAATCAGCTCCGCCACATGAAGTTCCTCAAGAACCTTGACGGTCTGCTGGAGCAGATGAAGAAGCACGCCGATATCATCCGCCCCAAGTTTGAGGTGGTGGATAAAACACTCACTGAGGGCTTCGGAGACAGCGGCATTGCCACATGGAGCAAGCCCAATGGCGGCTATTTCGTCAGCCTGAATGTAGAGGAAGGCTGCGCTAAGCGCACTGTTCAGCTCTGCAAGGAAGCGGGCGTGACCTTGACCAACGCAGGTGCGACCTATCCCTATGGAAAGGATCCGAAGGACAGCAACATCCGTATTGCGCCCACTTCTCCCACCGTGGAGGAACTCACCGAGGCGATGAAGATTCTCACCGTGAGCGCCAAGCTGGCCGCCGTGGAAAAGCTGCTGGGCTAAGTTGACATGACAAATTTGTAAAATATTGCAAATTTTCAGAAAAAAATCTTCCAAAATTGTTGACATATTCGGTCAATGATTTTATAATAAAGCTGTTACGTCCGTTATCATCGGTGTGATAACGGACTGTTTGCTTATGACCGAAATGCTGGTTCGTGTGGCATGGCGGGATATACGGCACAATATCAAGCAATTTTCAAGGAGGAAAACAAATGAAGCGTGTTGGCAAGCCGTGGTTTTTTGTGGTGGCAGCGCTGATTTTCGCTCTGGCGTACACTTCGTTCTTTGGCGTGTATGAGCAGAACGGCGATTTGCAGAATACCATTATTCGCGGCGCAAAGGATATCAGGTGGGGTACCGACATTCAGGGCGGCGTGAGCGTCACCTTTGGCCCCGAGGAGAATATCAACGCAACGGACGATCAGATTGAAAGCGCCAAGTCGATTCTGGAAATCCGTCTGGTTTCTTCGGGCGTTACCGATTACGAACTGTACGCCGACAAGGACAGCGACAGGCTGCTTGTGAGCTTCCCGTGGAAGAACAATGATTCTCAGGACGTGGCGGGCACCATTCAAAGTCTATCCCAGAGCGCGGAGCTGCTCTTTATCGGTGGAGCGCCCAGTGGCATTACGATTACTTATAACGAGGACGGTACCAAGACCGTCACCGATACCAGCGGTGCGGAATGCGACGTCGTCATCGAAGGCAAGGACGTCAAAAAGGCGCAAAGCGGACTGGTGAGCGATAAGAACGAGATTGTGGTCAATCTCGAACTGACCGATACCCCTGCTGAAGGGGAGGAAAAGAGCGGTGCTGAGAAATTTGCCGAGGCGACTGAAAAATATCTCAATCAGCAGATTTCCATCTGGATGGATGAAACCTGCCTTTCCGCTCCGACCGTCAACTCCGTGATTGCCGACGGCAGCGCACAGATTTCCGGCAACTTCACCGCTGAATCCGCCAAGACGCTGGCTGACAACATCAACGGCGGCGCATTGCCTTTCAAGCTGGTCACCATCGACTATTCGTCGGTTGACCCCACTCTCGGTACCGACGCGCTGCAAGCCATGCTGATCGCAGGTATCATCGCGTTCTCGCTGATCTGCGTGTTTATGATTGCTTATTACAGACTGCCCGGTGCGGTGGCCTGCATCTGCTTGCTCGGACAGGTCGCTGGTACCATCGCGGCGGTTTCGGGATACTTCGCGGTGTTCAACAGTTTTACGCTGACTCTGCCGGGTATCGCCGGTATCATCCTCTCGGTCGGTATGGGCGTTGACGCGAACATCATCACCGCCGAGCGTATCCGTGAAGAGCTTCGCAAAGGCAAGACCCTGGACGGTGCGATCAAGGCGGGTTCTTCCAACAGCTTTTCCGCGATTTTCGACAGCAATATTACCAATATCATCGTTTCCGCCATTCTGATGGGCGTGTTTGGTCCGCCCGATACCCTGTGGAGCACGTTGCTGACTCCCTTCCTGTGGATGTTCGGCCCCGCAACCACCGGCGCCATTTACTCCTTCGGCTATACCTTGCTCGTGGGTGTTGTCCTCAACTTCATTATGGGCGTGGGCGCTTCCCGACTCATGATCAGCTCGCTTTCCGGTTTCAAGATTCTCAGAAGCAGAATTCTTTATGGCGATTACAGCGAAAAGAAGAAGCTCGCGCTGGAGGAAGCCGCCGCAAAAGCGTTTGTTGAGCGAAAGGAGGCAAACGAGCAGTAATGGTCAAAAATTATCTTTCCAAAAGGGAGTTTGACTTCCTCAAATATCGCAACCGTTTCCTGATCTTCACCCTTTGCGTGATGAGTGTGGGCGTTGTGTTCAACATGGTGCGCGGCGTGAAGCTCGACATCAAATTCACGGGCGGCGCGATGCTGAAATATTCCTATTCGCTCGACGACACGGTGTCGGCTTCCGATGTTTCGGCCAGCGATTACATGAAGCTCGACAAGTCGACCGTAGCTGCCATCGTCAAGGACGTGACCGGACAGGATTCCGTCATCACCATTGCCCAGAGCGCTTCGGCGGAGGGCGGCGTCAAGAACACCGTTACGGTGGCCATGAGCGGCAAGAATACGATAGCGGAGGACACCGGCGATCTGGTGGCGGAAAAGCTTACTGAGCAATATCCCAAGGTGGATTTTTCGCTGCTCGAGTCCAACTCCGTTGACGCGACCACCGGCAGCGAGTTCTTTGCTAAGTGCCTGGTGGCAGTGGCTCTCGCGGCCGTGTTCATGATTATCTATGTGGCGCTGCGCTTTAAGAAAATCGGCGGTATGTCGGCGGCTGTGACGGCCATTATCGCTATCATTCACGACTGTCTGATCGTCTATTTCACTTTTGTCATTTTAGGCTTTGCCATTGACGACAATTTCATCGCGGTGCTGCTGACCATTATCGGTTACTCCATCAACTCCACCATTATCATTTATGACCGTATCCGTGAGAACCGCGACGTGCTGGGCAAGAAAGCTACCTATGCGGAGCTGGCCAACCGCAGTCTGAACGAGACGCTGGGCAGAACCATCAACACCAACCTCACTCTGGTTGTGGCGGTACTGACGGTGGTCATTGTCGCGGCGGTCTACGACATCACCAGCATTATCACTTTTGCCGTGCCGATGCTGGCGGGCGTACTTGCGGGTACCTATTCCTCCATGTTCATCTCCAACTCGCTTTGGGTGACATGGCGTGAATATCGCGACAACAAACTCGCGCAGCAGAAGATCGAGGCTTTTTCCAAGGGCGGCAAGAAGTCATCCAAGAAGAAGTAATTCTTTTTCGGAATGAAAACGAATGCATAATCAATCGGGGACATTGACGAAAATTCAGTTCGGAAATGTTCCCGGTTTTGTTTTACGAAAGGAGCCAATGATTATGACATTGGAAGAATTCAAGAAAAAAATCGAAGAGGACGAGGAATATGTCCCCGGATGGGATGCGATTGAAGCGGCGATGGCGGAATTGTACCCCGGACAGGAACCGGAGCATTTCGGCACGGATATGCCTTCGCGCGCTATCTTTGGCGGCAACAATTACCTCGACGGCTTTTCGTTTTACCGTTCGCCCAAGGGCTACCTCCATCTTGTGAGCTTCGGCATGACCGTGCTGTACGGCGACGAGGAGGCTTTCGGCGGCGAGTACAACGGCTGGGGTTACGAGATGACCATGAAGCTGAAAGCCGACGACCCGAACGAATGCTTGTGGGCGGCGGGTATGATGCTGAATCTCGCGCGTTACACCTACACCTCCGGCAAGTGGTTTGAACATATGCATTATGTGGCGGGCAACGGCGACTCGATCAATCAGGGCATGCCCGAGTCCAAAATGACCTCCCTTTTTGTTATCAACGACCCCGAACTCAAGCCGCAGCAGACCGTCTACGGCGAAACAGCCTTCCTCCAGCTCGTGGGCATTACCTATCACGACGCTCAAATGCTGATGGAGGACTGGACAACCAACGCACCGCTTCTCTATGAACGCATTAAGGCGGACAATCCCGACTTCGTCACCGACATGACCAGCACGAAATCCTACCTTTAAATCAATGCGGAATGCGTAATTCGTAATGTAGGGTTTTATTTTTATGATATAGTTCAAAAAGCACCCGACAGCCGATAAAAAGATCGGAGTGTCGGGTGCTTTTTGATGGTTTTGGAAAAATTGATTACGCAAGGCTCTCGATGATAGACTGTACATCTTTATCGAGACGGAACGAGGAATTTTCCAGGCTATAGTCATAGGAAAGACTGGCGGAAACTTGGTAGCCATTATCACCGTTTACTGTCCAAAGACATGCGACGTCTGATTAATCGTTGCCTAACTGGTTCCAGTATTCCTCAATAGAGTTACAGTCTTTTATGTGATTTTTCGCAAAATAAGCATCTGTACGGCATGTGAGTTCCACATTGGATTCATTTTCCCAAAAATAATACACAAGATATTCGGTGCCCGCATCGTTTTTGACGAGGACTTCTCCGCACGTATCATTGCTATAGCCGGGGTACTGAAAACTCTTGACGATTTCCATGCCGGCAAATACATCGGCAACCGCGTCTTGACCACCCGGAAAATCGCCTTTAACCCGCATTTTGAGTCCCATCAAGGGCACCGCGCCCTTATCGGCAGCCTTGTAGTCATCATAGCTCCAATAGGTCTCAGAATCGTTATATGCCTGAAAATAATAAGCACCGTAATCCCTGTCAAATCCGGGTTTTTCACCGGCGAAAATAACCGTCTCATTCCATGTGAAGTCATGTCCTTCGGCAAGTTTTACCAGTTCTTCTCCCGTCAGCTCCGTAAAGGCGCGGAACGTAAGATTTCCGTATGGATCCAAATATCCGTCTGTGACAGCGCTGTCGCTGCTGCTTTCATTCTTGCTGCCCGAGTCGTCCTTGCCGCAAGCGGCGAGAGAGAGAAGCAGCGCCGCTGTGAGCAGCAAGGCAAATAATTTTTTCATAGTGAAACACTCCCTTTGATAGTATGGTTACATCTTTGACACATCAATAATAAGGTTTTTCATTATCTGATTAATACATGTGCCGTTATGACCGCGTATCGCTTTCTTCCGGCTGCGGGACATTTTCTTCCCGAATATAATCATCAAACTGAATGATTTGATGATCGGCGTAGACGAGGTACAAGGCTCCGGTGTCTAAGAAACGGAAATCGCGGGTTTCGGAATCGTCAACCTCGTTATACTGGATGGTGAGTTGATTGACGGTGTACTTGTATTTATCTCCTTTTTCCGCAATGGTGATCGTGTAGGTGAAGGTGTAATCAAACTCGTACTTGCCATCTTCAACAACGCCGCCCTGGTAAGAACCGGTTCCGTCCGCGTTAAACACAAGATGATTGGAGGTGCTGTTATAGATCCAGTTGTAGTGCGTCCAATTACCGACCAGTTGATTTTGCAATTCCGTAATGGCGGCCGCATTGTTTTCCTCTTTTTGTTTGTCCTTGCCGCAGGCAGCAAGGGAGAGAAGCAAGGCTGCGATGAGTAATAATGCCAGAATTTTTTTCATAATGACAACACTTCCTTAAAAAGATGATTATAGTATAGCATTTGATTTCGTTTTACGATAGAGGTAAATTGAACAAAAAACAGAATATGACTTTTCTGTTTTCGTGAATCGGATGATACTGTACATTTGAGAAGAATGAAGCGCTCAACGCAGCGGAGCGCTCAACTTATCCCCCTCAATTGTAAAATTTCGTTAAACTATTGAAAAAAAGTAAGGCGGAGACTTTACAATTTAGCCGTTTTTGTGTAAAATATTAAGAAAGTGCTGTGTCAAAGCGGCATTTGAAAAAGGATTCATCGGGGAAGATGAATCAAAACACATTAAGAGAGGCATGATGGTTATGCAGGCTAAATATTCGCGCGTGCTGCTCAAACTGAGCGGCGAAGCACTCGCGGGCGACAAACATTTCGGTCTGAACAATGAGGTGATTCAAAGAATCTGCACTTCGGTCAAAAAGTGCGCGGATATGGGCGTGCAGATCGGTATTGTGGTAGGCGGCGGCAATTTCTGGCGCGGCAGAAGCTCCGAGGGCATGGACAGAACCAGAGCCGACCACATCGGCATGCTCGCTACCCAGATGAACGCGCTGGCCGTAGCGGACGCGCTCGAACAGCTCGGCTGTACTGTCAGAGTGCAGTCTGCGATTCATATGAATACCATTGCGGAGCCGTATATCCGCAACCGTGCCGTGCGTCATCTGGAAAAGGGACGCATTGTCATCTTCGGTTGCGGCACGGGCAATCCGTTCTGCTCCACCGACTTAGCGGCGGCTCTTCGCGCGGCGGAGATCGAAGCGGACGTGATTTTCAAGGCGACGATGGTGGACGGCGTGTACGACAGCGACCCCAAGAAGAACCCCGACGCGGTCAAGTTTGATACCATTACGTTTGAAGATGTTCTCATCAAGAATTTGCAGGTCATGGACGGCACCGCCGCTACCATGTGCCGTGAAAACAAGATTCCGATTCAGGTCTTTAACCTCGAAAATCCCGACGACATGGTGAGAGCGATGGCAGGTGAAGCCGTCGGCACCATCGTGACCCCGTAACCGTGACTTTTGCTGGTGTGTCGTGTTGGATTTCGTTTATGAAATGGGATGCGTGACGCATAGATAAAAGAATAAAAATAAAGAAGGTCTGTAAAATGAAAAAGACAATTGACGATATGAAAGCCAAAATGGAAAAGACGCTCGACGTGTTGGCGGATGAATTCAAGACGCTGCGCGCCGGCAGAGCTAATCCCGCCGTTCTCAACAAGGTGTCGGTGGATTATTACGGGGTACCCACTCCCGTCAATCAGCTCGCGGCGGTGAGTTCGCCCGATGCGAGAACCTTGATGGTGCAGCCGTGGGACACTTCTACCCTCAAAGCCATCGAGCGCGCTATCAATGCGGCCGATATCGGCATCAATCCTCAGAATGACGGCAAGGTCATCCGTCTGGTATTTCCGGCGCTGACCGAGGAACGCCGCAAAGAACTGGCCAAAGAGGTTCACGGCATGGGAGAGAACAGCAAGGTCGCTATTCGTTCCATCCGCCGCGACGCGGTTGACAAGCTCAAGGCCCTGAAAAAAAATTCCGAAATCACGGAAGACGACCTCAAGCAGGGCGAAAAGAAGATTCAGGATTTGACCGACAAATACTGCAAGCAGATCGACGCCATGAGCACTGACAAGACCCAGGAGATCATGGAAATCTGACGATATTTCAACGCCGAAAATTTTCCAACAACGGTGTGCTTCCACTGAAATTTGAAAGCTCTCCTTACATAACCATGGCAAGGAGGGCTTTTATTTCATTATTATGACGGAAATGAGATGAGCGCTGTGTTTTTTAAAAAATCCGAAACCAAAATTGACCGTTCACAGAGAATTCTGCCGCGGCATGTCGGCATTATTATGGACGGTAACGGTCGCTGGGCTAAAAAAAGAGGTATGCCGCGACAGGCGGGGCATCAGGTGGGTGCCGCCAATTTTAAAAAGATCACCCGTTATTGCAACAGCATCGGCATCAAGCATCTGACGGTGTACGCTTTCTCCACCGAAAATTGGAAGCGTCCCAAAGAAGAAATCAACGCGTTGATGGATTTGTTTTACGATTATCTGATCGAGGCGCTGCGGGATTTCAGCGAGGAAAACATCCGCACGGTCTTTATCGGAGACGTCACCGCTTTCAGCCCTAAGCTGCAGGAACTCATCCGCGAAACCGAGGCGATTTCCGCGGATAAAACCGGTATGCGTCTCAACATCGCTATGAATTACGGCGGACGCGACGAGATTGTCAAGGCGGTGCGGGAGATATCCGCGGATGTGGCAGAGGGCAAGCTGCGTCCCGAGGAGATCGACGGCGCGCTGATTTCGCGCCACCTCTACACGTTCGACCAGCCCGACCCCGACCTGATTATCCGTCCCAGCGGCGAATACCGTACTTCCAACTTCCTGCTGTGGCAGTCGGCCTATGCCGAATATGTCTTTATGGACGATATTTTATGGCCGGATTTTTCTACCGAAAATCTCGAAGAGGCGCTGGATGAATATGCCAAGAGAAACCGTCGTTTCGGAGGTGTCTGAGTCCGCTATGAAAACGAGATTATTGACGGCGGCGGTCGGCATACCGCTTGCGCTGGTCATCGTGATTGCGTCTGCCTATGTGCCGTCGGTGATGTATGCCGCGCTGTTTGTGCTCTGCATCATCGGCATTTATGAAGCGCTTAAAACGGCGGGCGCCAAAAAAGCCCCCGTGGTATTTGCCCCTTGCTTTGCCTATGGTGCTGTGGTGATGTTAGCTCCGTTTGTGGGGGGGACCGTCAGAATGTGCGGTACGCTTCTGGCCGCCTCGATGGTGTATCTGTTTGTGATGTTTGCCATCCTGCTTAGAAAACACGCTGTGTTGCGGATGGAGGCACTTTGCACTTCCATGATTCTCACCATGTTTGTGGCGTTTCCTTTTATGGTGGTGGAACTGATTTTTGGCACCATCATGCGGCACCCCGACGGCTCGCCCTCTTACGCGGGCGGCGTGGCGCTGGTCGCCTACTGCCTGATTGTGGCGTGGGTGGCAGACGGCGGCGCATACTTTGTCGGGCGGGCGCTGGGCAAACATAAGCTGGCGCCTGTCATCAGTCCCAAAAAAACCGTCGAGGGTTCAGTGGGCGGTTTTGTTTCGTCTATCATGATTTCTCTCGGCTCGGCGTATATATATGCCGACGTGCTGGGGTATGTACAGGGCGGAATGCATTATATCAATTTAACCATTATCACAGCGGTCTGCATTGTCATGTCCATGTTTGGCGATCTTTCTTTTTCGGCGGTCAAGCGGCAGTATGGCATCAAGGATTTCGGCAACTTGCTGCCGGGACACGGCGGTGTGCTGGATCGGTTCGACAGTGTGCTGTTTGTCGCGCCGACGTTTTATCTGCTGCAATTTGTCCTTCCGATTTTGCGGTAGGTCATGTGAGAAAAGAGGCGTCTTTATGAGTGAAATCAAAGAAAAAGTCTTGAAGAAGCGCGAGAATATCGCCATTCTCGGCTCCACCGGTTCCATAGGTACGCAGGCGCTCGACGTGGTGCGCTGCATGGGGCTGAACGTCACCGCCCTCTGCGCCAATCGCAGCATCGGGCTGTTGGAGGAACAGGCGCGGGAATTCAAGCCGCAGGTGGTGGCCGTGATGGACGAAGCGGCGGCGGCGGAACTCAAAATCAAGCTGGCGGACACGGATATCAAGGTGCTGCAGGGCATGGACGGCTTTATTGAAGCCGCCACCCTCGACTGCAACGATGTGGTGCTCAATTCCGTGGTGGGCATGGTGGGGCTCGTCCCGACGCTCGCCATTATAGAAGCGGGCAAGGATCTGGCGCTGGCCAACAAAGAAACCCTTGTTGCGGGCGGTGCGCTCGTTATGAGCGCGGCCAGAGCCAAGGGCGTGCCGATTTTGCCGGTGGACAGCGAACATTCCGCGATTTTCCAGTGCTTGCAGGGTTCCCCCGGCGCGCATGCTTTCAAAAGAATCATTCTCACCGCGTCAGGCGGGCCATTCTTTGGCAAAAAGCGGGAGGAATTGCTCGACGTCACGCCGGAACAGGCGCTGAAACACCCTAACTGGAGCATGGGCGCGAAGATCACCATCGACTCCGCCACCCTCATGAACAAGGGTCTGGAGGTCATCGAAGCGGCGTGGCTCTTTGACAAAGGCGTGGATGATATCGAAGTCGTGGTGCAGAGGGAAAGCATCATTCATTCCGCGGTGGAATTCTGCGACAATTCGGTGATCGCACAGCTCGGCACGCCGGATATGCGCATTCCCATTCAGTACGCGATCAGCTATCCCGATCGCGTGCCGTCTCCCGCCGAACCGCTTGATCTCTTCAAGGTGGGCAAGCTGACTTTTTACCGCCCCGATACCGAGACCTTTGTGTGTCTGGCAGCGTGCAAAGAAGCCATGCGCCGCGGCGGTCTGGCGCCTGCGGCGGCTAACGGCGCAAATGAAAAAGCGGTGGAGCTGTTTTTGAAAAAGAAAATCAGCTTCCTCGACATCGGAAAATATGTGTGGGAAGCGATGGAACGTCAGCCGAAGGTGGCGTCTTTCACAGTGGAGGACGTTTTAGCCTGTGACAAAGCGGCGCGTGAATACGTGATGTCCGCTGCGGGAACGATATAACGCGGAACGAAATAACGGATAAAAAAGGGGAGTGGTTTTTATTTCTGTACTCAATATTATCATCACCGTCGTGGTGGCTGTGATTCTCTTTGCGCTGATTATCGGCATCCATGAGTTCGGTCACTTTATCACGGCCAAAAAATTCGGCGTAAAGGTCAATGAATTTGCGCTCGGCATGGGGCCGAAGATTTTCTCCCATCAGGGCAAGGAAACGCTTTACTCGCTGCGCCTGATTCCCATCGGCGGCTACTGCGCCATGGAGGGCGAGGACGAGGACAGCGACGACGAGCGCGCGCTCAATAATAAAAAATGGTGGCAGCGCGCCATTATTCTGGCAGCCGGCGCGACTATGAATATTCTGCTGGGTATCGTGCTTATGTTTATCATCCAGGTGCAGGAGCCGTATTACGCCTCTACCCAGATTGCCTATCTGGTGAGCGATTCCACCAGTATGAATGCGGGTGTGCAGGTGGATGATGAGATTATTTCCATCAACGGCTATCGCACCTACTGCGCTACCGATATGAGCTTCGCTCTTTCCACCGCCAAGGACGGCGTGCTGGATATGGTGGTCAAGCGCGACGGCAAGAAGCTTCATTTTGACAATTTGCAGATGCAGGTTGTTTCCTACTCCGACAATGTAGCGGTGACGCAGATTGATTTCAAAGTCTACCGCGTTGATAAAAGCGTCAAGACGGTCATCGGATCAACATTTTCCGAAACGCTCGCCTTTGTGCGTATGATTTACGCCAGTCTGGTGATGCTGGTAACGGGGCAGGCGGGCTTCAATGAGGTGTCGGGTCCTGTCGGCATGGCTTCCGCCATCGGCCAGGTTGCGGAGGAAGGCTTTAAGAGCAGCCTTTGGGACGGCATCAACAACATCGTTTACTTTATGACGCTTATTACGGTCAACCTGGGCATCTTTAATCTGCTGCCGCTTCCGGCGCTTGACGGCGGACGGCTGCTGTTCGTGCTGATTGAAGCGGTGCGCGGCAAGCCGATTGATCCGGAGAAAGAAGGCATCGTCCACTTTGTGGGCTTTGCGCTGCTGCTTCTTCTCATGATTGTCATCACCATCAAAGACGTGTGGGCGCTGTTCTGAAAAGGTTGTAGATTATAGCAATCCAAACAAAAAGACAAGTTCGGCGCGATGGTGAGCACATGGCTGCGTTGTCGTCCTAGGTGGGCGCCAGCCCACCGTTGTCCTCCGCCTTGCCCTGCATTCACCATCATCGCCTCCTTTTGTCTCCCTGATTATTTGGATTGCTATAGTATAAGTTGATTGATATCTCATAAAAATATACACCGTATGGATCTTTTTGAAGGAAAGGTCGATGCGGTGTGTTTTTTTGCGTCAAAATAATGTTGTCTGTTCAAAGCAATTGTCGGGAAATTCGTTCAGATAGGCAAACACCTCGTCGGGACGGTACAGAATACCGTGTGCGCGGCAGGTGTCGCAAAAAATCCGCATGAGCCGGGAACTGTTGGGGGAGGGGAGCTGATAAGCGTTGCCGTAGCGGGAGATGTACCGCTGCTTGAGTCCGGGAAAATGCCTGTCGAGCGCTGCGTAATAATATTCGCGGTCGCCCTCCCGCAGCGTCATACCCATGCCAAAGCAGACGATGCCTTTCACTTCTGCCTCAACACAGTAACGCAGAATCCCCCGCAGATTTTCCTCGGTGTCGTTGAGAAAGGGCAGGATAGGGCAAAGCCACACCACGGTGGGAATGTTGTTGTCCCGCATGATTTTGAGCACTTCAAAGCGTTCGGCGGTGGTGGAGACATTGGGTTCGACGATGCGACAGAGCGATTCGTCATAGGTGGTGAGCGTCATCTGCACCACGCATTTGGACTGGGCGTGAATGTGTCGGAGCAGGTCGAGATCGCGCAAAATGCGGGAGGATTTGGTCAGAACCGTCAGTCCGAAGCCGTAGCGGTCGATGATTTCGAGACAACGGCGGGTCAGACGGAGTTGTTCTTCGATGTGCAGATAAGGGTCGCACATCGCGCCGGTGCCGATCATGCAGCGGGTTTTCTTCTTGCGCAGCGCCCGTTCGAGCAGTTCGGGGGCATTGATTTTGACCTCAATGTCCTCAAAGTCGTGGGGCATGCCATAGCATTTGCTCCGCGAATCGCAGTAAATGCAGCCGTGGGAGCAGCCGCGATAGAGATTCATGCCGTTACCGGCTCCGTTTAATCCGCTGGACGCGGAGAGAATTCCTTTGACCTGTACCTCGTGCATTTCGCTCACATCCTTATGCAAAAGATATTTCTTCCTTATTGTACCATATCCTTGGTGAAAAGTACAGACCGCGATGGAAATGTGAACGGGAAGTCAATAAAATGCATTGCAAAATATCATAAGATCTGATACAATAATAAAAAAACAACCAAAAGGGGCGGCAAGCATGAAAGTCAGCAAAAAGAAAAAATATCTTATCATGGGAATAAGCCTGTTGGCAGTAATTGCTGTTTTCCCGTTGTTTTTATTGACTCTTAAAGAGCGGAGCGTGGATCATCGTATGGTGACCGGGGACAGAGAGGAATTGAAAAGCGTTACCATCCGGTTGTGCGATCAAGAGGGAAATGCGGAAAAAGATATCATTATCACAGATATGGTGTATATGCATTCGATCTATGAGCGTTTGCATTCCGCCGATACGGTCGTAAATAAGAAAAAACCGCAAACGGAAAATCAAATAAAGATATTGCTGACTTACTCCTTTGCTTATGATCATCATAGCGGAGAAGAGGATGTTGTTTTTTGGAATACGGAAAACGATTTCTATCGCTGTCAAGATAATCGCTTTTTTCTGATAAAATCCACCGAACTGCATGATTTATTGACCGGGCTTTTGGAAAACGTGGAGTTGGAACTGGTCAGTGATGAGCAGCGCCCGCCCCAAAAAATGACCGTGAATCAATATGAGGGGAGCGAAGTTACATCCACCGTCTCTTTAGAAGACGCGGAAACCATTCAGCATATCTTTTCCCATCTCCCAACCATTGAAACCAAAGCCATCCTTTATCCAAGCGAGTTGCCGGCATTTGCACTCGATACAGAATATAAAATGACATTGGAATACGACGATCAGGACGACATCGTGATATTTAACGGAACAGAAACGCCGGAAACGTTTTATAGGTACACCAATACCTTTAGTTCAGGCGGGGAAGAGGGATATGTTTTTGGTAAAAGCGATGCATTGTATCAGTTGATGACAGCACTTTTTGAAAAAACAGACGCATAAAAAGCAGGACCTGCTGACTAACCGGACGAACAGCAGGCTCTGCTTTTATGCATTTTCGTCTTTGGACAGCGTGCTATCCGTTTGTGAATATAGTGAACACACGTTAGGGGAGAAACTTGCCAAGAAAAACAGAGAAAATCTTGTCAATCAGGCATTGATGTGCTATAATTATAATAATATTTTATACCCTGTGAAAGCCTATTGGTTTGACGAAACGAAAGGACGGTTGTTATTGATGGAAAGAAGAAAGAGCAGAAAAGTCAAGGTCGGCAATCTGTACATAGGCGGAGACGCGCCGATCACCATTCAGTCCATGCTGAATACCCCTTCCACAGACATCGAAGGCAGTGTGGCGCAGGCAAAAGCGCTCGAAGCGGCGGGCTGCGAAATCATCCGCGCGGCGGTGCCGGATATGCCGGCCGTCAGACTCATTGCAGCGCTGAAAGAAGCGGTGTCGGTGCCGATCGTGGCGGATATTCATTTTGATTACAAGCTGGCGCTGGAATCGGCGGCAGCGGGTGTGGATAAAATACGCATCAACCCCGGCAATATCGGCGACGAAAGCCGCGTCAAAGCGGTGGTGGAAGCGTGCCGGCAGAGGAATATTCCCATCCGCGTGGGCGTGAATTCCGGTTCGGTCGAAAAATCCATCCTCGCCAAGTACGGCGCTCCTACTGCCGAAGCGCTCGTGGAGAGTGCGCTCTATCATGTTTCGCTTCTCGAAAAATTTGATTTTTACGATACCGTGATTTCCATGAAATCTTCTACCGTACAGACGATGGTGGAATCCTATCGCCTCGCTGCTGAACGCTGCGATTATCCGCTGCACTTAGGCGTGACCGAAGCGGGCACCGAGCGCATGGGTCTGATCAAATCGGCGGCGGGTCTCGGTTCGCTGCTCATGGACGGCATCGGGGACACCGTGCGCGTCTCGTTGACCGCCGACCCGGTGCGGGAAGTCTACGCGGCCAAGGATATTCTCAGAGGGCTGGATATCCGCAAGGGCGGCATCCAGTTTGTGTCCTGTCCCACCTGCGGACGTACCCGCATTAACCTCATCCAATTGGCGGAGGACGTGCAGGAGGCTTTGAAGGACGTTAACAAAGATATTAAGGTGGCTGTCATGGGCTGCGTGGTCAACGGCCCCGGCGAAGCGCGGGAAGCTGACATCGGTGTGGCAGGCGGCGTGGGCTGCGGTCTGATCTTTAAGAAAGGCGAAGTGCTACGCAAGGTGCCGGAGGAAGAACTGCTCACCGAATTGCTCAAGGAAATTGAGAAACTGTAAGAAGAAGGAGAATAGTAAGATGGCAAAAAAAAGACGCATGACCGAAGAAGAACAGATCAAAAAATATTATCAAAAAAAAGGGATTGGTATTGCGGTTAAAATTATGGCAGTGCTTATTGCCATTGCGACGGTGATACCGCTGTCCTATTACAGTTACTATACCATTGTTTTTTCCATTATGCCCCAAAGTGACGCCAATCCTGACAAACGAGGCGGAGCAGGTTACAGCAAGCCTTTGAAAATTGTTGAAATCAATGATGACAAGAACTACATTCTTGCCTATTATTATAACGGCAGTTGGCGTGTGGTGGATGATACACAAGCCATCAAGGATAATAAATTTCGTTTTATGGTGTATAAAACAGATGACGAATGGCGCAAAGGCTCTGACCGCCATCTCTTTGTTATCCAAGACGATATTGTGCTGAGTCATCAACCCCTTTCTCCGTTTACATTAATAGATGACCGCTGTTTCCGCAAGTGCATGAAGAAAATGAGCAAAGAGGAATTTAAGGCATATTGCAAGGAACGTCAGCTCAACAATATATACATTTTCTGATGGACTAACCCTTTTGAGAAGGAGAACTTTTGATTCATGACAAGCAAAATTACCGATATATTGATCGAAGCCGCTGACCACTACAGCGTCAAGCAGATCAGCGACGGAGAAGTCACCAGAATTCGATTTGCCGAGAAGTGCCGTGTCATGACGGTTTTTACCGAGTTCTGTGAATATGTCGATCGGGAGCTGCTATTTAAAGCGGAGCACGATATCCGCGAGAGTTACGGTTTCGGATCGGTTATGATTAAGCCGCATTTTCCACAGAAATGCTTTAATCAATCGGTGCTGAATGATATGGTGATGGAACTCAAACGGCAGATTTCCACCGTCAACGGCTCTTTTGTCAATTGCAAGTGGACATATGACAGCAAAAATGCCGTGGTGGAGTGTGAACTTGCGCACAATGCAATCGCGCTGCTGGAGGAAAAGCAATTTACCGACGAGTTTGTTAAGCTGGTGCGGGAGGAATTCGGCCAAACCGTCGAGCTGCGGCTCAGCGTGGACGAAAACGCGGTCAGACGGGTGGAGCTTCCGCCGCCGCCTCCCGCGGTCAAGCCCGCACAGCCTGACGCGTCGGATAATCCGCCGCCGTGGGAAGAAACGCCGCCCCCTCTGCCGCCCCGCCCCGAATTTACCGGGGAAACCCGCGCCAAAAAGGTCAAGGTGCAGGAAGGGCCAGCCAGTCTGACTTTTGAGGGGATTCCGGAAAGATACCACAGTCCGGAAATCATCTTTGGCACGCCCAAGAGCATACCCGCCGTCCCGATGGCCGATCTCAACCCGAACTATAAAAAGGTCACGGTCTACGGCACGATTTTTAATTTTTCCACCAAGGACACCAAGGCAGGGGATAAGATCATTGTATCCTTTGCCGTCACCGATCTCACTTCGTCCGTCACAGTGAAGATGATTGCGAAAAAGGATGAGAGCGATTTCCTTTCGTCGCTGGGCGAGGGAAAATGTGTGGCCGTGCAGGGCGATTACAAATTTGACGATTTCGACCATGAATTTGCCCTGCGTCCTCAGTGCATCGCTGCCATGAAAGAGACAAAGCGCACCGACAACGCGGAAGTCAAGCGTGTGGAGCTGCACCTGCATACCAATATGTCCGCTATGGACGCGATGACGCCTACCAAAAAACTGGTGCAGCGTGCCGCTGACTGGGGCATGCCGGCCATTGCCATTACCGATCACGGCGTGGCGCAGGCGTTCCCCGACGCGATGAACGCGGCGAGAGCCTGCAAAAAGAACGGTACGCCCATCAAGATTCTCTATGGCATTGAAGCCTATTACATCGACGACATGGTGGATATCGTCAAGGGAGAGGACAGCCGCCCCATCGACGGCGAGTTTATCGTGTTCGATTTGGAGACGACGGGACTCAGCGCCGCCTCCGAGAGAATCACCGAGATCGGCGCGGTGCGCTACAAAGGCGGGGAGATTCTTGACAAGTTCAATTCTTTTGTCAATCCTCATATGGCGATACCGCCCAAAATCGTGGAGCTGACCGGCATTACGGATGAGATGGTCAAAGACGCGCCGGACGAAGATCAGGCCATCCGCGCATTTTTGGAGTTTGCCGGCGAAAATCCCATTTTCATCGCGCACAATGCCAATTTCGATATTGGCTTTATGCGCGCCGCCTGCCAGCGATGCTCCATTCCCTTTGACCCTGTGTATATCGACACGGTGCCGCTGGCGCGCGCGCTTCATCCGAGTCTGAAAAACCACAAGCTCGACACGGTGGGCGAATATCTGGAAATTCCTCCCTTTGAGCATCACCGCGCCTGTGACGACGCGCTGGCGCTCGCGCAGATCGTGCAGAAGGAATTTGAATTGCTCGCGAAGGAATACGAGGTTGCCGGCGTCAATGATATCAACACCAAGGCAAAATCCACCGACACCACCAAGCTGCGCCCGAATCACCAGATCATCATCGCTAAAAACAAGGTGGGACTCAAAAATCTCTACAAGCTGATCTCCGCCTCCAATCTCAAACACTTCCACCGCAAGCCGAGAATCCCCCGCAGTGAAATCCTCAAACGGCGCGAAGGGCTGATTTTAGGCAGCGCCTGCGAACAGGGCGAACTTTATCAGGCGATTCTGCTGGGACGCAGCGACAAAGACGTCGAAAAAATCGCCTCTTTCTATGATTATCTCGAGGTGCAGCCGCTGGGCAACAATGAATTTATGCTGCGCAACGGCACCGTGAAGAACCGCGAGGCGCTGATTGATATCAATAAAAAGATCATTGCGCTGGGCGATAAGCTGGGCAAGCCGGTGGTCGCTACCTGTGACGTGCATTTTATCGACCCGGAGGACGCGGAATTCCGCAAGGTGCTGATGGTGCATCAGGGTTTTGACGACGCGGACAAACAGGCGCCCCTCTATTTCCGTACCACGGAGGAAATGCTGGCGGAATTTGACTATCTGCCGCCCGAAAAAGCGTATGAGATCGTTGTCACCAACACCCGCAAGATCGCGGATATGGTGGAGGACATCCAGCCGATTCCCGACGGCGTGTTCCCGCCCTCCATCGACGGCGCGGAGCAGCAGCTCCGCGATATCTCCACCGCGAAAGCGCATTCCATTTACGGCGATCCGCTTCCCGAATATGTGCAGGCACGTCTGGATAAGGAGCTGAATTCCATCATCGGCAACGGCTTCGCGGTCATGTATATGACGGCGCAGAAGCTGATTGCCTATTCCGAGGAGAACGGTTATCTGGTGGGTTCGAGAGGTTCCGTCGGTTCGTCCTTTGTGGCGACCATGTCTGGCATTTCGGAGGTCAACCCCCTTGCGCCGCACTATGTCTGCCCGAAATGCAAATGGAGCCAATTCTTTGAAAAGAGCCTGGAATACGGCTCTGGATTCGACCTGCCGCCCAAGAAGTGTCCCCAGTGCGGCGAGGAGCTGAATCGGGACGGCCACGAAATCCCCTTTGAAACCTTCCTCGGATTCAACGGCGACAAGCAGCCGGATATCGACCTGAATTTCTCGGGCGAAGTGCAGTCCAAGGTTCACAAATACACGGAGGAACTCTTCGGCAAGGACAACGTCTTTAAAGCCGGCACCATTTCCACCGTTGCCGAGAAGACAGCCTACGGCTATGTGAAGGGCTATGAGGAAAAGATGGGGCTTCATCTGCCGTCCGCCGAGATCGAACGTCTCAAACGCGGCTGCATGGGCGTGAAGTCCACCACCGGTCAGCATCCGGGCGGCATGGTGGTCGTGCCGCGCGATATGGAGGTAGAGGATTTCTGTCCGGTGCAGCACCCCGCTGACAAGAAGGATTCCGACACCGTCACCACCCACTTCGACTTCCATTCCATTCACGATACCATCCTCAAGCTTGACGAACTCGGACACGATGTGCCGACCATCTACAAATATCTCGAAGAATACACAGGTGTGAAGATTTCGGATGTTACCATGAGCGACCCGCAGGTCATGAGTCTTTTCACGTCTACCGAGGCGCTGGGTATCACGCCGGAACAGTGCGGCAGCATTACCGGCACGTTCTCTCTGCCGGAGGTGGGTACCAACTTCGTGAGGCAGATGCTGATTGACACGCAGCCCAAGACCTTTTCCGACCTGTTGCAGATTGCGGGTCTGTCTCATGGCACCGACGTGTATCTGGGCAACGCGCAGGATCTGATCGCCAACAATATCTGCACCATTTCGGAAGTCATCGGAACGCGAGACAGCATTATGACCTACCTGATCGCCAAGGGCGTGCCGAATCAGATGTCCTTCAAGATTATGGAAATCGTCCGTAAGGGCAACGCCCATAAGCTGCTGACCGAGGAACATGTGCAGACGATGAGGGACAACGGTGTGCCGGACTGGTACATTGATTCCTGCTTCAAGATCAAATACATGTTTCCCAAAGCGCACGCCGCCGCCTATATGATCGCGACGCTGCGTCTGGGCTGGTATAAGGTGCATTGTCCCGAAGAATACTACGCCGCCTATTTCACAGTGCGTGCGGACGAATTCGACGCGGAGCTGGCTACTAATGATATCCGCTCCCTCAAGGCGGTCATCAAGGAACTGGACGCCAAGGGACGCGGCGCGACTGTCAAGGAGCAGAACAAGCTCGCCACCTTGCAGATTCTCAACGAAGCGAGGGAACGCGGCGTCGTGTTCCTGCCGGTTGACCTTTATAAGAGTGACGCGAAGAAATTTCTGATGGAAGGCAAGCAGGTGCGTCTGCCGTTTACCACATTGAAAGGACTGGGTGAAGCCGCCGCGGTCTGTCTGGTGGAGTCGCGGGAAGGCGGCTACCAGTTCATGTCAAAGAGCGATGTGCAGATGCGCTCCGGCGTTTCCAAGGGCGTGATGGAAATCTTAGAGGACGCGGGCGTATTGAAAGGTATGGCGGAAAGCAACCAGGTCAGCCTGTTCGATTTTTAGTTATAGCAATCGGTGGGCGCCAGCCCACCGTCGTCCTCCGCCTTGCCCTGCACTCACCATCATCGCCTCCTTTTGTCTCCCTGATTATTTGGATTGCTATAGTGTGAAATTGCACGAATGCCACCACTCTTTCACAGGCATTTTTGTCTGTATGCGAAAACTTCCCGCGAAGGCAGCGGAACGGTTGACTTTTTCATAATAACGTGGTATCATGTTAGCACACTAAAGTGCTTGACTGCAAGGAAATGTCATTACGAATCATAAGGAAGGCAAGAGAATGAGAAAAAATTACAAAATTACCCCTGAGGGGAACGCGGATATGCTGTTTTCGGAGTGCGTGGAGCGGCGCGCCGTGGAGTCGAAGATCTGCAAAATGTTCGCGCGCGGCGGCTACAACGAAGTGCGCACGCCCGTGCTGGAATTCTACGACGTATTTAACCAGGGCGACGCGACTCTCCCCATGGACAGCATGTATAAGCTGACTGACAACAAGGGACGGCTGATGGTGCTGCGCCCCGACAATACCCTTCCGATCGCGCGCATGACCGCGACCAAGCTTTGCAACGCGCAGCTTCCCATCCGGGTCTATTATTCCCAGTCGGGCTTCGGCATCAGTCAGAGCCTTCGCGGAGGCAGCGACCGCATTGATCAGGCTGGTGTGGAGCTGATCGGCGCGGGCGGCAGAAAAGCCGATCTCGAAATCATTGTCATGGCAATCAATACCCTGCGCGCCAACCTCGATGATTTCCGCTTTGAGATCGGACACGCGGGCATCTTCAAGTCGCTGTCCGAAAACCTCGACGTGGATGAGGAAACCCGTGAGGAACTGCGTGATTACATTGAGTCCAAGAATTACGGTGCGCTCAGTGAGGCGTTGGAACAGCTACCCGACAGCAACTCCGTCCGCGCTATGCGGCAGCTTCCCAGAATGTTCGGCGGCGCAGAGGTTCTTGCGCAGGCATACGAACTTCTCGAAGACTGCGGCGTGACCGAATATCTTGATTACCTGGGCGACATTTACAATACGCTCTCCCAGCTTGGACTGGGTGACAAGCTGATCTTTGATTTCGGTCTGGTTCACCGCAACGCCTACTATACGGGGGTTGTCTTTACCGCCTATGCCCACGGCTCCGGCAACAAGGTGCTGTCGGGCGGCAGATATGACAATCTGCTGGAAAAATTTGGATTTCCTACCCCCGCCTGCGGCTTTGCCGTGTATCTGAACGAATTGACCAAGGCCTGCTCTCCGACCCGCAATGTGACCGCTAAGGTGCCGCAGATTCTGGTGCATTCCGCTCAGGGATTTGAAATCAAAGCGCTGCAATACGCCGCTAAGCTCGCGGGTGACAAGCATATCTATGAATATTCCGTCTTTGATACGTTGGAAGAAGCCATAGATTACGCTAAGGTCAAGGGCATTCACCGCGTGGACTGTGTGGATGAGGAACTTCAGATCATTGAGCTGTGAGCGGCATCGGGAGGATTGAGAGAAAATGAAACCGTTGAGAATTGCCCTGACAAAGGGACGACTGGAAAAAGATACTGTAGGATTGTTTGAGCAGATGGGCTACGATTGCTCCGCCGTGCGCGAAAAAGGACGCAAGCTGATTCTGCCTGTTGGCGACAGCATCGAGGTGGTGCTGGCCAAAGCCCCTGACGTGATCACCTATGTGGAAAACGGCGTGTGTGATCTCGGTGTGGTGGGGAAGGACACCATCATAGAAAACGGCTCCTTTTTTTACGAAATACTGGATTTAGGCTTCGGTCGTTGTAAATTCGCGGTGGCGGGGAAGAAGGGCGTAGACTGTCTGTCCGGTTTCGGCACCAAGACCATCGCCACCAAATATCCCAACGTGACGCGGCGTTATTTTGAATCCAAAGGAATGGATGTGCGCGTCATCAAGATCGAAGGCTCGGTGGAACTGGCGCCGCTGCTGGGATTGTCCGACGCGATTGTGGATATTGTGGAAACCGGCACGACGCTGAAAGAAAACGGGCTGGAGGTCAAAGAGGATGTTTGCCCGATCTCCGCGCGGCTGATCTGCAACACCGCGAGTCTGAAACTGCGCAAAGCTGAAATCGAAGAACTGGCGCAGAAAATGGAAGATGCTATTGCAGGAAGATAAGGAGGATTTAAATGAATTCATATCAATTTGAGCGGATTGCCGCCAACATGAGCAAGAAATACGGTAAGATCAGAAAAGGGGAAGAGAGCGGGTATGAATACTCCCTCTTTGCCATGGAGAGCAATCTGCTGATAAAGCACAGACAAAATCCCTCTTGCAGTGCGGTTCAGGCGAAAGAGGGAATCATGCTGGCGCTTCATACCATTAACGGCTATATCACGGGTCAGAAGCCCGAACTCGAACCGTTTATGTCCGAGAGTAATGTCATTTTCCGGGATGCGGTTCTGGCAGCCTGCGATCCGTTTTCCAACGAGGACATTCTTCATACGCTCAATGAGAACGGCGCCTTTGACATGGAGGATAAAACCTGTCTCGAAGAATTTTTCCGACCCTATGTAAAGTGTATGCTCAGAATACTGGATTCGCTTGAAATGTGGAATAAAAGCGGCGGCAGCAACGGATATTTTACGTTTATAGAGGGTCAAATGGGTCGAATGGTAAAAGACGACGGAATGAAATATGCCGTTGCCGCAAAATAGATCCCAGTGTGACTTCATAGCGAAGTGAGGTGATAAACCATGATGAAACGTATTACCCCCGAAATGCTGGACGGGCTGACCGAACTGTTTGTCGAAACCTTCAACGCGCCGCCGTGGAACGACCTTTGGACCCGCGAACAGGCGCGCACCCGGCTGCTGGATATCATGAAGCGTCCCAAGTTTTTAGGGCTGGCGGATGTGCGTGACGGCAGACCTGTCGGCATGGTGATGGGACACGCGGAGCAATCCTATGACGGGCTGCATTTTCAGATTCTGGAGTTCTGCGTGGCCAACGATAGGAAAGGACAGGGCATCGGCGCGGAAATGATGAAGCAATTCACAGATTACCTTGATAAAAAAGGTATTACGGCGGTGTATCTGCTGACAATGCGGAGCTCGTCGGGCGAAGATTTCTATCTGAAGCAGGGCTTCAAAACCATCAGCGAGATGTGCGTTATGAGTAAGCGTTACGGAACATAAATATCCGTTTACTGCAATAAAAACAAAGAGGTGTATGATGATGAAAGAAATGAAGAAAACGAAAACCCGGAAAAGCTGGAAGAAACATGCGGCCATGCTTTCTGCTGTGCTGCTACTGCTGCCGACTGTGTTGTCGGGATGTATTTCTGCTGACAAATTGGCCGAGCGCCGGCAAAAAACCAACGAGATCAGTAAACAGGCAGAGGAATACATGCTGGAAAAATACAACCGCGGTTTTAATGTGAAAAAGTGCGAATTCGCGTCGGGCGACAAGTATGAGGGAGATTTCTTTATCACTTTCAACAATAACATTCACGGTTATTACGACGCCGATGAAGAACTGTTTTACGATGACCGACAGGCGGAAAAAATCAATGATGATATTTATAACAATGTTTTTCTGCCTATGATTACAGATTTGCATCTGACATACGACAATGTGGGTACTTGGTCGCAGGTGTTCAATCTGAAATATGAAGTCAACAGAGGCGGTGAAGTGAAGCAGTACAGTATGTATCACGATTACTATAATGGCAGCGCCAATTATTTTTGTAAGGCCAATAAAATCGCAGTAACGTCTCAAAATCTGATTTTAATCAGCGACAAAACGTATGACCTTAACGAACACTTCAAGACGCTGTCTGAGTGGGTCAAAAAATATTTCAAAGGACAGGATGAGGGCGATCTGCGGTTTTATGTGGTCACTACCAGCCTGCATGGAGACCGAAACTTTGATCCGCAAATAGTAGATGAAACGATGAACGGCTGCGCGGCATGCTTCCGCTTTGCTGAAACCAACAGTATCACCAGACATAAGTTTACCAAGTTGGAAGACGGATTATATGGGATGCTTTGCAGCGATGACGGTGTGGTGCTGGAAGAGGGCGACATGATTCTGACGCCTGTGAGCAATTCCGACGCGGTTTCCAAAAAAATTCTTGATAAAATGAACAGCAAGAGTATGAATCTGGTTGACAAATATGTCACCAAAAAGCGCAGCGTAGAATTTGAGAAGATTTATCAGGTGGAGTTTTCCGACGAATTTGCCAAGCACAGATATGAAACCTTTACACTGGCCTTTGTTATGAAGGACAGCGACGAAGAAATTACCGAATATGCGGAGGTGCAAGAGAGGGAGCGCAGCTTATTTGCCTATAACCTGAACGGGGAGGATTACAATGCGACATGTCTTTGCTCTCCCAACAGCCGCTCCACTAAATTCACCTACAACAAGGGTGACGAGGTGTATGTCTGGTACGGTACGCAATTCTAAAAAACTGTGAATCGTGTTCTGTCAGATGGGCGGACGGTTCATTCATTTTGAGGAGGATATGGAATAGTATGATTAAAATCGTAACGGCGGACGGAACCGCCGAGCGGGAATTTCTCGCGCAGCTTCGCGAAAGAAGCGGCGAGACAGATAAAAAAGTGACGGAAATCGTCACCGCTATGCTGGAGGATATCAAGGCGCGCGGTGACGAGGCGGTCAAGGAATACACCGCCAAGTTTGACAACGAAAACCCCGAATTTTACGAAGTGCCGCGCGAGGTCATCGAGAGCGCCGAGAAGGACTGTGACCCGGATTTCATCGGGGCGCTCAAACGGGCGGCGGCCAACATTGCCGACTTCCACGCCCGTCAGGTGCAGCAGAGCTGGCTCACACCCAAGGAGAACGGCGTGATTCTCGGACAGCGGATCCGCGGACTGCACAGAGTGGGCGTGTATGTCCCCGGCGGCACGGCGGCATATCCCTCCTCCGTGCTGATGAATATCATCCCCGCCAAAATCGCCGGCGTGAAGGAAATCATTATGGTCACGCCCCCCTGCAAGGACGGCAGCGCCAACCGCGACATTCTGGCGGCGGCGGCCATTGCGGGCGTTGACAGAGTGTTCCTCTGCGGCGGCGCGCAGGCGGTCGGCGCACTGGCCTATGGCACGCAGGAAATCCCCAAGGTGGATAAGATCGTCGGCCCCGGCAATATCTTTGTGGCGACCGCCAAGCGTCTGGTCTATGGCGCAGTGGATATCGACATGATCGCCGGCCCCAGCGAAATCCTGATCGTGGCGGACGGCAATGCCAATCCGAAATTCCTTGCCGCCGATCTCATGAGCCAGGCGGAGCATGACAAGCTGGCTTCCGCCATTCTGGTGACGACCAGCGCCGAGCTGGCCGAAGCGACCGACGCGGAACTGGCAAGACAGTGCGCGCTGCTCGAACGCAACGAAATCATCAAGGAATCCATTGCCAACTACGGCGGCATCATCGTCTGCCGTTCGCTGGATGATGCGGTGGACATGGCAAATGAACTCGCGCCGGAACACCTTGAAGTCTGCGTGGAGAATCCCATGGAGTACATCGGACGCTTTGACAACGCCGGTTCCGTATTCCTCGGAAACTATGCCCCCGAACCGCTGGGCGATTACTTCGCCGGACCCAATCATGTGCTGCCCACCAGCGGCACCGCGCGGTTCTTCTCCCCGCTGTCGGTGGATACCTTTATCAAGAAGTCCAGCTTTATCTATTACAACGAACCGGCGCTGCGCCAGGTCAAGGACGACGTTATCAAACTGGCGGAGACCGAACGGCTGACGGCGCACGCAAATGCCATCAAGGTAAGATTTGAATAAAAAATAAATCCTTTGTAGGCGATTGTAAAAGTAAATGAAAAAAGAAGAAAAGCGAAGCGCAATTAGCGAGCGAATGCGAGCGTGGGAGTCGAGGGGGACTGGTCCTCCTCGCAGGTCAAGGGCAGCGCCCTTGTGGGGAGTGGGGCAAAGCCCCACGAGGTCGGCATTGCCGACCGAGCAAGACGCGCTCAGATTTGTGACAGGGATGGGCGAATACGGAAACAGCCCAATAGCAAGATTTGCCTTACTTCAAACGGAGAAAAAGAACCCCCTTTCCCGTTGATCATACCCCCGTGTTTACGCCGTTTTTCAATTTTTACAATCGGCTAATAACTCATTTGGTGCAGGAGACCATATCGGCGCCGGCAGAAAGGAACGGTGACAGCATGGGAAATATCATTATGTATGCGACGGAATGTCTGCGCACTTTTGACGAAAGCCCTTTCAATGAGGTGGACAGCCTGATTCTTTCGTGGCTGGCCTATCTGCATTATCCCGACGATTGCGTCGAAAACGGCGATTTCCGCGTGAAAGATCTGTTTCGCGCGGAGATGTTCGACAACATCGCGCATCATGTGTGGTTTCGCAAAAAGACCATGGAACTGCTGACGGCAGCCGCTGCCAGTCCGCGCTTCCGCGACATTCGGATTATCGGCTATAAGCAGGAAACCGACTCTGACAAGCAGTTTGCCGCCGTCACTTTCGAACTGACGCCGCATGTCTATTATGTGGCCTATCGCGGAACGGACGCGACTTTTGCGGGCTGGCGGGAGGATATGCGGCTGGCGCTGCCGGAACCGATTCCGTCACAGCAAGCGGCAGTGGATTATCTGGAGAAATCCGCCGCCGTGCTGGACGGCGGCCTGCTGACAGGCGGGCATTCCAAAGGCGGCAATCTGGCGGTGTATGCGGCGGCCATGTGTTCCCGCGAGGTGCAGGATCGGCTGATTGCCGTGTATTCGCACGACGGACCGGGCTTTCAGAGCGGTTTTTTGGGCGGGGAGGGCTTCCGGCGGGTTCGCCCTCTGATTCATAAGACGCTGCCGCAATCCTCCTTTGTGGGCATGGTATTCGAGCAGGAATGCGAGTACGGCATCGTGGAAAGTGACTTCATCAGTCTGGCGCAGCACAATCCCTTTTATTGGCGGGTGGAGAATCAGTCCTTTTGCCTGGCTGACAGCCTGACGGTTGACGCGAGACTGCTGTACAAGAGTATGAACCGCTGGGTGGACGGTCTGAACGACGAAGATTGCGAGAAATTCATCGGCGAGGTATTCAACATGATCGGCAAGACCGATACGGCCGACATCATGGAATTTTGTTCCCATTTGGTGCCAAACGCCGCCGTGATCGCCAAGGCGATTTTCTTTTTGAGCGTGGACACCAAGGTGTTTTTTATCAAAATAATTTACCGTTTTTGGGCGAGCTGTTTCAGGAGCTTGCCGGAGGTTTTCGGGAAAAAACTTTTACGGGCGGTCGCCGTTTAACCGTTTAATCGTGTGATATAATGATAACTGTAGTAAAAGGAAGTAACAGTATGGCCTATCAGCTAAATGAAAAAATCCGCGATCTGGTGCCTTATGAGCCGATCAGCGGCGAATATCGCATCCGACTGGACGCCAACGAGTCGTTTTTGGAAATCCCCGGATATGTGAAGGAGGATATGCTGGCACGTATCGCCAAGCTCCATCTCAACCGCTACCCCGACCCGCTGGCAAGCGGCGTGTGCGAGGGGTTCGGCAAATATTTCGGGGTCAGTCCCGACCTGCTTACCGTGGGGAACGGTTCCGACGAACTGCTCACCCTGCTGACACAGGTGATGATGATGAAGGGCGAAACGCTGGTAACCACCACACCTGATTTCTCGATGTACGGCTGCTACGGCTATTTAGCGGAGAATCATTGTCTTGCTTTCCCGAAACGGTCGGATTATACCGTTGACGTGGACGCCCTCATCGCGTTTGTCAATCAGAAGAAGGCGAGGATGCTGATTTTTTCCAATCCCTGCAACCCCACGGGTGTGGGGCTGCTGCGGGAAGAGGTGCTGCGGCTGGTGGAAGACGTGCCGGAATGTCTTGTGGTGGCGGATGAAGCCTACATGGAATTCTGGGATCAGTCGGTCATGGACTGCGTGGAACAATATGACAATCTGATGGTGCTGAAAACCTGCTCCAAGTCCTTCCGCATGGCGGGCGTCCGCTGCGGTATCGCGGTGGCGAACCGCCGCATTACCAACGCGCTGCGGGCCGCCAAATCCCCCTATAATGTCAATTCCATGACGCAGGCGGCGGCGGAGACATTGTTTGACTATCCGCGCGATCTCGACAGCGCCACCGCCAAGGTGATTGCCTCCCGCGACGAGCTGTATGCTTCTGTCAAGGCGCTGGCGGATCAATATCCCGACAAGCTGTCACTCCTGCCGACGGCCGCCAATTTCGTTTATATTCAGATGCCGGACGGCGAGGCGAAACGCGTCTTTGAAGCCATGAAGGAAGAAGGCGTGGTCGTTCGCCTGATGGGCGATCATCTGAGAATCACCTGCGGCACCGAGCAGGAAAACGCCGAAGTGCTGCGGCTGCTGGAGGCGAATGTATAATGGCGAGAATCGGAGAAGTGACCCGCACCACCAAGGAAACCGACATTACGGTAAAGATCGACCTTGACGGCGGCGAGGTGAAGACAGACAGCGGCATCGGTTTTCTCGATCATATGCTTACCGCGCTGGGCGTTCACGGCGGCTTCGGGCTGACCGTGACCTGCAAGGGCGATCTGGAGGTGGACGGACACCACACCACCGAGGATATCGGCATCGCGCTGGGGCAGGCCTTTGCGCAGGCGGTGGGCGACAAGAAGGGCATTGCCCGCTACGGCAGTTTTTATATCCCCATGGACGAGGCGCTTGCCTTTTGTTCGCTCGATATCAGCGGCAGACCGTTTCTGGTGTTTGACGCGGCGTTTCCCCAGTGGCGCTGCGGAGAATTTGACTGCTGCCTGACCGAGGAATTCTTCCGCGCATTCGCTGTGAATGCCGGTGTGACGCTGCATATCCGGTCGGTCTACGGCAAGAATTCCCACCACATCATCGAGGCGATCTTCAAAGCCGTGGCGCACGCACTCAAGGCGGCCGTCAGAATCGAATACGAAGGCACGCTGTCCACCAAGGGCGTGCTGTAACCAAAGAGGTGTTATCAGTGGAAGATAGGAAGCCTGTCACGGAAGAAGAGAACGAGCTGGATTCCATGTGCGGCGTTTCCGATGAGGAACTGACGCGGCGCTTTATGGAAGCTGTGCGGATTGAGAACGAAATCAAGCGCATCAAGGGTGTGCCGATTGCCGGATACGATATGCAGCGTAAGTCTGCCTATCTGGAATATCCCGATGGGAGCAGAAAATATGTGGGAACAAACTCATAAGAAACCGGAAATCATTGTGTTTGCCGGCCCCAACGGAAGCGGCAAATCTACAATTACGCAATTAGCCAAAATAATTGAGCCATATATCAATGCAGACGACATAAAACGAACCAATCACTGTTCTGATCTTGATGCTGCCATAATGGCGGAAAAACTGAGAGAAGAAGCGGTGGAACAAGGAATCAGCTTTACGTTTGAAACAGTCATGTCAACAGACCGAAACCTGAAACTGTTACGAAAAGCGAAAGAAAAAGGCTACTTTATCAGGTGTATCTATGTGTTGACCGGAAATGTCGATATCAATATTGTGCGCGTGCAGTCGCGTGCGCAAAACGGGGGACACAGTGTTCCCGAGGATAAAATCCGCTCCCGCTACACCAAAGCGCTGGCGCTGATTCCTCAGCTGCGGAAAGTGTGCGACGTTATGCATATTTATGATAATTCCAGAATTCCCTTCCGCATTTTCAAAAAGCGCAAGACAGCGTATTTTTACTGGTCGAATGAATTCTGGAATGAAGAAGCCGTCCATCAATTAGTGGGCCTTTCTTCGGAACCAACAACCAATCAGGAGTGACAATCAGGTATGAAAATTTTTCCCGCCATAGATATCAAAGACGGCAACTGCGTCAGACTGGTCAAGGGCGATTACGCGACGGCGCACAAGGTCGCCGAGGATCCGCTGGTGACGGCGCGTTCATTTGAAGAAGCCGGCGCGGAGTGGATTCACATGGTAGATCTGGACGGCGCGAAGGACGCGGCGCTCGTCAACAAGGAAATCTTTGTCCGTGTGGCAAATGAAACGGGGCTGAAAGTGGAGGTCGGCGGCGGCATCCGCACCATGGAAGCGGTAGACGAATACCTCTCGCATGGCATTTCCCGCGTCATCCTCGGCTCGGCGGCGGTCAAAAATCCCGCTTTTGCCAAGGAAGCCGTCGCGAAGTACGGCGATCGCATCGCCATCGGCATCGACGCGCGCGGCGGCATGGTCGCGGCAGAGGGCTGGCTGGATACCTCCGATGTGTATTTTGTCGATCTGGCAAAGGAAATGGAAAAAATAGGCGTAAAGACGATTATCTTTACAGACATTTCCCGCGACGGCACGCTGTCGGGACCCAATCTTGACCAACTGCGGGAGATCAATTCTGCCGTGTCCTGCGATATCATCGCAAGCGGCGGCGTTTCGGGTTTAGCGGATATCGTAGCGCTGCGGGACGAGGGATTGTACGGCGCGATTGCGGGCAAGGCGATCTATACGGGCGACCTGAATGTGCGTGAAGCCATTGCAGAAGGTGAAAAGCCAAAAAACTTGTCACGCTATTTTGCCAAATCGGAGCTGATTCCCGCCATTGTGCAGGAGGCTTCCACGGGCGAAGTGTTGATGCTCGCCTACATGAACGAGGAATCGCTGCGACTGACGCTTGAAACAGGCCGCACCTGGTTCTGGAGCCGTTCGCGTGGCGAACTGTGGAACAAGGGCGAGACTTCGGGACATTACCAGCGCATTGTCTCGGTCAGCGGCGACTGCGACGATGACACGCTGCTCATTCGCGTGGAACAGACCGGCGCGGCATGCCATACGGGACATCATTCCTGTTTCTTCCAGCCCATTGGCTTTAAGCCCTTTCGCGGCTGATGCTCTGTCTATGCAGCCTAGTTACATATTTTTTCACAAAAAGGGAAATGATAACGAATGAAAGAACCCAACGCAGAGGCACCCGCCGCCAACAATCCCAATAAGGCGTATATCACCACGATCGGCGGGCGGCGGTTTGACCCGGTAGACCCCGCGCAGGAGGATATCGACATCACGGATATTGCCCATTCGCTGAGCCTGATTTGCCGCGCCAACGGACATTTCCGTGAATTCGTCTCGGTCGCGCGGCATTGCATCAATTGCGCCAGGGAAGCCGAGGCGCGAGGATATTCGCCACGCGTGAAGCTGCTCTGCCTGCTGCACGACGCGACGGAAGCCTACATCGGGGATATGACGCGCCCCCTCAAACGGCAACTGCCCTATTATTGCCTGTGTGAAAAGCAGCTTTACAGAAATATTCTCACGGCGCTGGGAATTGCGGAACCGAATGAGACAGAGGAATCGCTTGTCAAAGCGGTGGATGACGCGATGCTGTACCACGAATTTCTCACTTTCAACGGGGACAGGCTCATGACAGTGCCACCGGTTATTCATGTGCCGATTGCCCAAAGCGAACGACCGTTTTCAGAAACAAAAGAGGAGTATTTGCAGCTTTATCGGATATTAAGAGAGGAGATAGGCATATGCTGATTTCGGTGGTGGTGCCGTGTTACAATGAGGAAAAGGTCATTGCCATGACCTTTGACCAGTTGCGCGCGGCATTGGAGAAAATCACCGACGATTACGAGATGATTTTTGTCAACGACGGCAGCAGCGACGGCACGATTGAGACATTAAAGCGTTTTGCAGAGAACGATAAATGTGTAAAGTACATCTCCTTTAGTCGCAATTTCGGCAAAGAATCCGCTATGCTGGCGGGTCTGCGCTTTGCGTCGGGGGATTACACGGTGATCATGGACGCGGACTTGCAGCATCCGCCGGAACTCATTGCCGAAATGCTGACCTACGCGCAGGAAGGATATGACCAGGTGATCGGACGGCGCGACCGTGACGGCGATGACAAACGCAACGCCTTTTTTGCGCGCACTTATTATCGGCTGGTGGACAGGCTGACCGACGTGAAACTGGCGGACGGCATCGGAGATTTCCGTATGCTCAGCCGCAAGGCGCTTGACGCCCTGCTGACCATGAATGAATACAACCGCTTTTCCAAAGGGCTGTTTTCGTGGATTGGCTTCAAGGAGAAAATCATCCACTACAAGAACCGCCAGCGCGCGGCAGGCGAGAGCAAATGGAACTTCGGCTCGCTCATCAAATACGGTGTGGACGGCGTGCTTTCTTTCAATAACAAACCGCTGCGCTTTTGCTTCGTACTCGGAGCCGCGGCCATCGGTGTGAGTCTGGTGTATCTGCTGAGCCTGTTTCTGAGCATACTCTTTGAGGGTATCGACCTGCCGGGGTATTTTACCACCATCTTCACCATTTGCTTATTCGGCGGCGTGCAGCTCATCTCCATCGGCATCATCGGAGAATATATCGGGCGCATTTACTATGAAGTCAAGCGCCGACCGCATTTTCTGATTGACGAAACCAATTTTCACACCGACCCGAGAAAAAAAGAATGATAATGATAAAAATCACCCCATGCGGAAGGAAAATTTTTCTGTTTCCTTCCGCATGGGGTAGCTTGTTTTTTGAATAAATGCATATTTCTTCCAGAAAATGCCCATCATAAGGATGACGCGGTTGCCACGGTCAAACCAGATCGTTGTCCTTGCAGTATTGAATGTTTTTCAAATGCTGCTCATAGGTTTCGGCGTAGTAGTGGTTGTCATATTTGTCGTTGAAAAAGAAGAACGCCTTGCAGTCGGGGTCGGGATAAGCCGCCGCGCGGATGGAACTCAGCGACGGGCTGCAAATGGGGCCTTTGGGCAGTCCCACGATTTTGTAGGTGTCGTATTCGCTCTGGAAGCCTTCAGGCGCGTCGGTGACGACATAGGGATAATAGTGGGTCGCGTCGGATTGCAGCTTGCCGCCCGTGCCGGACACAGAAGGATTTTCAATGCGGTTCCAGAAGCAGGCGGAGATTTTGGCGCGTTCGTTGTCGGTGGGAGATTCGCGTTCGATGATGGATGCGAGAATGACGGCGTTGTCCAGACTCATTTCGGTGTTTTTGAATCCCTCGCCGTTGGAATTGGTATATTCGACCAGCTCGTCCGGAATTTTGGCGGCAAAGTTATTGAGAAATTTCTTGATAACGGAATTGACGTTTTCTCCCTTGTAAAAGCTGTAGGTATCGGGGTAGAGGTACCCTTCGAGAGGGTATTCGCGCGATTGCAACAGCTCGTTGGAGGGGAGGAAATCGTAGCTCTCGGTGAAATCGGTGTCCCGCATGGCGGCGTAAAATGCCTCTGCCGTGCAGACTTCGTTTTTTTCGAGAAGTGCGCCGTATTGACGAACGGTACGGCCCTCAGGGAATGTTACGTTCACGATGCTGTCGGCAAGTGCCTGCTGCGCTTCCTGCCGCTGCTGTCTCTTGTGCATGTATGTAATTGTCAGGCTCACGACCACGGCTACGGCAACAGCGACCGCGAGGAAAACCACCAGTTTGACAAATGCGTTGTTTTGTGCGCTTTCTTTATTACCTCTTGTTTTAGCAGACAATGGAAATCGCTCCTTTGTTTTTTATTTGTTTACTTTAATTATACAGAAACGTATATGGCTTGTCAAATAAAAATATCAGGCAAATGCCACAATGCGACAAAACCCACGGGAGAGCTTGATTACAATAGTTAGGCGCTCCGAAAATCAGTCATAGGCGATTGTAAAAGCACTGTCCACAACTTAGGGAAATAAACTCCCTCCGTCACGCCTGCGGCGTGCCACCTCCCTCAGAGAGGGAGGCGAAAAATGGCTCCCTCTTTG
>CADCNI010000013.1 GCA_902802795.1 uncultured Ruminococcus sp. | reverse complement strand
TCGCGCCGTTTGCGGCGCTCGTGGGGCGCTGCCCCACGCCCTGCTGGTGGCGCTGCCCCCAGGCCCCTGCCAGGAGGAACTAGTTCCCCCTGGACTCCCACGCTCGCATACGCTCGCTAGTTACGCTTCGCTTTTTCTTCTTTTTTCTCTCCACTCCCCACTTCCCACTCTCCGCTAAATTTTCATTTAGCAGAGAAATCTGCTTTTAAAAAAATATAACAAAAATGACAGATTGCTATTGTAATTTGAGACGTTTGCGTGTACAATCATGACGAAGAGGTTATTTTTTATAACAGCAAAGAAAGGATGATTCAGATGAAAAAACTGTTAGCGCTTCTTCTTGTCGCGGCGGTCGGTGTTGCTATCGTACTCTGCTCATGCGACGAGAAGGAAAAAACCGCCAAGGGCGACAACAAGATCGTCGGCGGCTGGATGTCGCCTGATTCCCCCGTTGTTACCCAGGAGGTCAAGACCGCTCTGAAAAACGCCACGGCGCAGATGACAGGCGGCACCTATACGCCTGTGGCCTATCTCGGCAGTCAGGTAGTGGCCGGTACCAATCACCGCATACTGTGTGAGTTTACCCCTGCTGTCAAGGATGCGGAAGCGACCTATGCCATTGTCACGGTTTATGAGGATCTCGAAGGCAAAGCGGAAATCACCGAGATACTCGGTTCCGAGGCGAAGGTAAACGTAACCGACGTTGTGATTGACGGCGGCTGGGTGGCTCCTGAAACCCCTGAACTGACAAAGGAAGCCGTCAACGCGCTTAAGGCTGCGAGTGAACACGTTGTCGGTGCTGCTTATGCCCCTGTTGTGCTGCTTGGCACGCAGGTCGTGGCTGGCACCAATTACTGTCTGCTCTGCGAAGTCACGCCTGTGACCGAAAACGCAGAATCCCATTACGCCGTTGTGATCGTATATGAAGGCGCGGACGGCAATACCAGCGTTCTTGAAACCTATGACTTCACCGCTGACGCAGCCGAATAAGCCCCGTTGTAAAACCTGATTCTGAATCCAAAAGCCGGAGCATCCGCTTATCGCGAGGTTCTCCGGCTTTTTTGTTGGCAATAAATTGGCAGTAAAAGTCCGCTGCACAACTGGCGTCAGGCGGATGTCGGTTCAGATCAGGAAGCGGCTTTTGCTTTTTTCTTTTCGTAATTTTTGCGGTCGAGGGCTTGGTTCCGGCTGTCGCTTTCGGACACGCGGGAGGCGATGGAAAGGGCGGCGTCATCGTCGCCGTAAATAAATTCATTGAGATAGCGGGCGTTGCGGTTGAGATCGGCTTTGACATACCAAATTTTGTCGATGATCACGTCGTCCCATGTGCCGTTAACGGGAATGCGGGCGCCGAGGGTGTCGTAATCCTTGCAGTCAAGACCCTCCGCCATCAATTGTATGATTTCGGCGCGGGTGAGATTGGTGGTGAGAGAGGGGGCGATGATGCGCAGCATGTTCTCCGCGCTCACCAGCGACATGCCGCGGCACTTGGTCATGATTTTGCCGAGTACCTTGCGCTGTCGGGCGGTGCGGGCGGTATCGGAGCCGACCTTGCGGATGCGGCAGTAGGAGAGCGCCTGCTGCCCGTTGAAAGCGTAGGTGCCGGCCTGCGTCAGTTGGTTGTTTTTGCCGCGGACGTATTTGTTGAACTGCTCCAGCTCCATTTCCTCGATTTCCACGTCCACGCCGCCGATGTAATCCACCACGGCCGCGAACGCCGCGTAATCCACACATACATATTTGTCGATCCTGATACCGAAGTTGGCGTAAATCGTGGTGAGCACCAGATCGCCGCCGCCGTAGGTAAACGCCGCGTTGAGCTTGTGCTTGCCTTTGCCGGGAATCTGCAAGCGCATGTCGCGCATGAGCGAGGTCATCTTGATTTTTTGGTGGGTGTGGTCGAGCGACAGAATAATCATGCTGTCAGAACGGGAAATGCCGTATTGATCGATGTCGCAGCCGATGAGCAGGATGTTTTTGGTTTCGTCGGTGTGGGAGACGTGGAGCTGAATCTGCTGCATGGCGGACTGACTCACCAGCAGCTCCGTTTTTTCAAAATCCGGCCGGCTGTCTACATAATTGACCGCCCCGAAGATGTTCATCACAGCGATGGCATGCCACACCGTAAAAACCAGCAGTCCCGCAAAGACGGTCAGAACCGCCGCGACCGCGATTTTTTTGCCGCGGCTGAGTTTTCGCATTTTCTTGCGAAATCCGTGGGCGGGCTTTTGGGACGGGGCTTTTGGTTCGGCGGAGGGGGGAGAGGGCTGTCGGCGGTGGATGACGGCGGGCTGTTTCCTTGCGTCCTGCCTGATTTCGTCGGCCAGTGCCGATATTTCCGGCAGCGGCTCCAGTCTGACGTCTCCGGCGGCCAGAGAAATGCCCGTCGGCGTGGAAAAAGCATAGATTTCCTGCGGCTCTTTAGGTTCCTGCTTTTCTTTCGTTTCCGGGTTTTCTTCGGTTTTCTGCGATTCCTTGCTTTCGTCGCCCAACACACACACCTCCCTGTAATACCGATTTTGGCATACCCTCATTTTACACCGCGGAAAATGGCAATGTCAATCAATTGCGAAAGATTTATTATAGATTCAACAAAAAATTCATGAAATTTTCAACGATTGCCCGAACGAACCGATTTTCTCCGCCAATTTTGGCAAAAATATCCCCGAAAAACCTTGACGGAATACAGGGCATCATGCTATAATATCCGTTAAAGAGCTATTTTTGTGAGGTGATGAAAGGTGTCGCTTGTCATGGGTGATCGTATGCATTGTATTTATGACGCGTTTGCAAACAATAATAATAATATGACGGGAGGCGCTGTGGTTTCATCTTGCACATTGGCATAGAAAGCTCAGTGTCCTCCCGTTGCGCATTCGGGGGGACATTTTTTTGGATAAGAGATAATAGATAAAAGATAAGAGATAAGAGAGGCGGTAAAGCGCCTGCGGTGCCATTTTATTTGTATGGATTCAGGGCGAAGCCCTCCGAAACGATTCTCTATTCCTTATTATCTGTTATCTATTATCTTCATTTGCAAAAAGGAGACTGTTGATTATGGAATTTACCAATCCCAAAGACGTGAAAAAGCCGCTCAGCGTGAAAGACGTTGCCGCGGCCAACGGCGGGGAAATCACCATTCACGGCGGCATTCACATCATCCGCGACATGGGCGAATTTTCCTTTGTGGTGCTGCGTCTGCCCGACGGTATGTGCCAGTGCACCGTGCAGAGCGGCTGTGACTTCGGCGGCGAAAGCCTGGTGGAGGAGGCCTGCGTGGAAGTGACAGGCACCGTCCGCGAGGAAAAGCGCGCGCCCGGCGGCTATGAAATCGTCGTGAGCAGCGGCAAGGTGCTTTCCAAGCCCGCCGCGCCCATGCCCATCAGCATCAACAAGCACAAGATCACCGCCGCGCTGGAAAATGAAATTCCGCTGCGCAACATCACCCTGCGCAACGGCAACTACCGCACCCGTTTCCGCATTCAGTCGGAGATCGTGCGCGGCTTCCGCGACTACCTCGACGGACAGGGCTTTGTGGAGATTCACACCCCCAAGATCAACGCCAAGGCGGCCGAGGGCGGCGCGAACGTCTTTAAAATGGAATACTTCGGCAAAAAGGCGGTTCTTGCCCAAAGCCCGCAGTTCTACAAGCAGGCGATGGTGGGCGTTTACGAGCGTGTCTATGAAGTCGCGCCCGTGTTCCGCGCCGAAAAGCACAACACCGCCCGCCACCTCAACGAATATATCAGCATGGACTTCGAGATGGGCTACATCGACAGCTTCTATGACATCATGGCGGTCGAAACCGGTATGCTCAAACTCGTCATGGACAGAATCCGCGAGAAGTATCCCCGCGAAATTGCCCTCATGAAGCTGGATATCCCGGTCATCGAAAGCATTCCCAACGTCCGTTTCAAGGAGGCCAAGGAACTCATTGCCGCCGAGTACGGCAGAGAGATCAAGGACCCCTATGACCTTGACCCCGACGAGGAACAGCTTATCGGCAAGTATTTCAAGGAGAAATACAACTCCGATTTCGTCTTTGTCACCCATTACCCCGCCAAGAAGCGTCCCTTCTATGCGATGGACGATCCCGAAGACCCCAACTACACCCTGAGCTTTGACCTGCTTTTCCGCGGACTGGAAGTCACCACCGGCGGCCAGAGAATCCACGACTATAACGAACAGGTTGCCAAAATCATCAGGAAAAAGATGAACCCCGACGACTTCGCGACCTACCTCAACATTCACAAGCACGGCATGCCCCCGCACGGCGGTCTCGGCATCGGTCTGGAGCGTCTCACCATGCGTCTTTTCAACGACGACAACATCCGCTATTCCTCCATGTTCCCCCGCGACATGCTGCGACTGGTACCTTGACGCTCGCAAGCTCGCTAAAAGAATAGTGAATAAAGAATAAAGAATAAAGAATAGAGAATCATGTCGGAGCGCTTCGCGCTGGAATGGATTGATGTAAAATGACAGAACCGGACATCACCGCATTCATCCGCACGCTTGTCGGAAAGAAGCTGGAATCTTTCTGCTGCGAGGCCGATATCCTCGATTTCGGTTTCAGCGATGATCTGGTGCTGCACGCGATGGGCTGCACCAGAGTGGTTCGCGGCAGCGACATTCTTCTTACCACCTGCGATTATCAATCGTGGGACGGAGAAGTCAGCACGAACAACGACGAATGGTGGAATATGACACAATACCGCGCCGAAATGATCGGCGGCACGGTGCTGACGGCGGAAATAAATCCGCTGCATGACCTCATCATCACGATGGACAACGGGGTCACGGTGCAATGCCTCATTGCCAACGCTGCTTCCCCGCATTACGGCGAGGAACAGGAGCAGTGGGCGCTCTTTGAACACACCGACAATCACAGCGGCGCTTTTCTGACCGTCTACAATAAAGAAATGGATTTTTCCCCAAGAAAGGAGATACGATAAAAAATGGTTATCACCGATGAATTGGTAACATATCTGGAGGCACTGGGCAGAATCAAGCTGCCCGAGGAGAGCCGTGCCAAGGCACAGAGCGATTTGCAGGAGATTCTGCAATATATCGACACACTGTCCGAGCTGGACACCGAGGGCATCGAGCCGATGAGCCACGCGCTCCCGCTCACCAACGTCATGCGTGAGGACGAGGTGCAGCCCTCCATTCCCACCGAGGATGTACTGAAAAACGCCCCCGCACAGAAAGACAACTACTTCCTCGTGCCGCGTTCGTTTGAATAAACAACATGAAGTGTGAAATGTGAAGTGTGTAGTTTTTGGACGGAACGCTTCCTTCACACGCCATACGCTTTCATTTATCTCGCAGCCTCAATGAAAGGATTGATAAAAATGAACCTTGCAGATATGACGGCCCTTGAGCTGGGCGCGGCGATCAAAAAAGGCGAAATCAGCGCCGTGGAAGCCGCGAAGTTCTCGCTCGGGCAGATTGACAAATACAACAGCCGCTTCTCCTGCTTCGTCACGGTGCAGGACGACGTGCTTCAGAGAGCCGAAGAAGTGCAGCAGAAAATCACTTCCGGTGAGTACACTTCTCCGCTCGCGGGCGTGCCGATGGGCATTAAGGATAATATGTGCCAGAAAGGCATCCAGACCTCCTGCGGCTCCCGCATGCTGGGCAATTTCAAGCCCACCTACAGCGCCACCGCCGTGGAGGAAATCATGAAAGCCGGCGCGGTGCCGCTCGGCAAGCTCAATATGGACGAATTCGCCATGGGTTCCACCTCCGAAACCAGTTATTTCGGCGCGACGAAGAATCCGTGGAATGTCAATTGCGTTCCCGGCGGTTCTTCGGGCGGTTCGGCGGCGGCGGTCGCCGCGGGCGAATGCTTCTACGCACTGGGTTCCGACACGGGCGGAAGTATCCGCCAGCCCGCGTCGTTCTGCGGCGTGACGGGCATCAAGCCGACCTATGGCTCCGTGTCCCGTTTCGGACTGGTGGCTTACGCCAGTTCGCTTGACCAGATCGGCCCGCTCGCGCGCAATGCCGCCGACTGCGCCGCCGTGCTCGGTGAGATCATGAAGCAGGACAAGAAAGACAACACCAGCGTCGCCACCAAGGGCGTTGCCCTCGACGCGGTGCTGCATACCGACGTCAAGGGCATGAAGATCGGCATTCCCACCGACTTCTTCGGAGAGGGTCTTGACAAGGAAGTCGCCGCCTCCATCGAAGCCGCCGCCAAGCAGCTCGAAAGCATGGGCGCGACGGTGGAAAAATTCGATATGCCCATCGTCAAATACGCCATCCCCGCCTATTACATCATCGCCTCTGCCGAAGCCAGCAGCAACCTCAGTCGCTACGACGGCATCAAATACGGCTACCGCGCCGACGATTTTGAAGACCTGCTCGACCTCTACACCAAGAGCCGCAGCGAGGGCTTCGGCATGGAAGTCAAGCGCCGCATCATGCTGGGCTGCTTCGTACTGTCCTCCGGCTATTACGACGCGTATTACCGCAAGGCGCTGCAGGCCAAGGCGCTCATCAAAGGCGCGTTTGACAAGGCGTTTGAGAAATACGACCTCATTCTCGGCCCGGTTGCGCCGACTACCGCGCTGAAAATCGGTGAGAACCTCTCCGACCCGCTGAAAATGTACCTCGGAGACATCTACACCGTCATGATTAACCTCGCGGGACTGCCCGCCGCGTCGGTTCCCTGCGGCTTTGACGGCAAGGGCATGCCCGTCGGTATGCACCTGATCGGCAACTACTTCGATGAAACCAAGATTCTCGGCGCGGCACACGCCTACCAGCAGGTCACCGACTGGCACAAGCGCACGCCCACGGAACTGGAAAACAGATAAGAAAGGAGCGGAATCACAATGGCTAAAACAACATCATGGGAAATCGTCATGGGTCTGGAAGTGCATGTGGAGCTTGCCACCAAGACCAAAATCTTCTGCTCCTGCACCACCGAATTCGGCGGTGCGCCCAACACCCACTGCTGCCCGGTCTGCACGGGTATGCCCGGCGTGCTGCCCTCGCTCAACCGTCAGGTGGTCAACTACGCGACCCGCGCAGGTCTTGCGCTGAACTGCGAGATTACCCGCTACAATAAATTCGACCGCAAAAACTACTTCTACCCCGACCTGCCCAAGGCGTATCAGATCAGCCAGCTTTATCTGCCCATCTGCCGCAACGGCGGCGTGGAGATCGAAGCCGAGGGCGGCGGCAAGAAGATCATCGGCATTCATGAAATCCACATGGAGGAGGACGCGGGCAAGCTGGTGCATGACCCGTGGACGGATTCCACCATGGTGGACTACAACCGCTGCGGCGTGCCGCTGATCGAAATCGTCAGCGAACCCGACTTCCGCTCCGCGAATGAAGTCATCCGCTACCTCGAAAAGCTCAAGGCGATCCTGCAATTCATCGGCGTTTCCGACTGCAAGATGCAGGAAGGTTCCCTGCGCGCCGACATCAACCTCTCCGTCCGTCCCGTGGGTTCGGACAAATTCGGCACCCGTACCGAAATGAAGAACATGAACTCCTTCAAGGCGATTGCCCGCGCCATTAACGGCGAATCCAAGCGCCAGATCGAAGTGCTGGAAGAAGGCGGCACCGTGAAGCAGGAAACCCGCCGCTGGGACGACAACAAGGACGCGTCCTTCGCCATGCGTTCCAAGGAGGATGCGCAGGATTACAAATATTTCCCGGAGCCTGACCTCATTCCCATCGAGATCAGCGAGGAAGTCATCGAGGAAACCCGCAAAAATCTGCCGGAGCTGCCCGAAGCCAAGCGCCAGCGTTATGTCGGCGAACTGGGACTTTCGGAATACGACGCGGCGCAGATCACCACTTCCAAATATCTGGTGGCGCTGTTTGAGGAAAATCTCGCGGCAGGCTATCCCGCCAAGGAGCTGGCCAACTGGATTATGGGCGAAGTCATGCGTATGCTGAGCGACAGCGGCAAGGAGCCGGAGGAAATGGCGTTTGATTACGGCTATCTCGGCGCGCTCATCGGCATGGTGCAGCGCAGTGAAATCACCCGCAACACCGCCAAGAAGGTATTCAAGGCGGTCTTTGAAGAGGGTTGCGACCCCGTGAAATATGTCGAGGAACACAACCTCAAGACCGTTACCGACACCGGCGCGGTCAAAGCGGCCATCGAAGAAGTCGTTGCGGCGAACCAGAAGTCCGTGGACGAGTACAAGTCCGGCAAGGAGAAGGCGCTGCAATACCTGATCGGTCAGTCCATGCGCGCCCTGCGCGGCAAGGCCGACCCCCAGACCGTCACCGCGATTTTGAGAGAACTGCTGGGGTAAAGCAGACAGGCTGAAAAAACTTCATAAAATAAAAATAAATCCGTCGTCCGGTTGCGTTAAAAACCGGGCGGCGGATTGCTTTGGAACTGTTCAAAAATAATCTGAACAATGCTTGTCTTTTTCGCCTCTGACTTCGTTGTCAAAGCTTGGAATACACCAAGTATTCCCGCGCTTTTCCGCCTTGTCATAGTCGAAAAATCCTGCGCCATTTTTGTACATCTTATTTCTTCACAGTTCCTTTGTCTTTTTGCGTATGGGGCAGTGGTCTTCCGTTCTCTATTCCGTAATCCATGTAATGGTGATACTTTCCTCTACGGTGGTTTCCAAAGCAGACAATCGGTCGGAAAGTGATTCACTACGATTAAAAATACTCATGATGTCAAAATACTCGTCATTGTTTTTCTTGTATGCGTGTCCGATACCGTCGTTGCCTGCCTGTTTCATGCCGACCACCTGTGTGCCGACGGAAGCGGCGATAATGTCGGCTTTGTGCCGAGAATCCTCCACCGCTTCACCGAGCAGTTCCCTGCGCAGGGTTTCCCTGTCGGACAGGTCATAGGATACGGAATAATCGGCGTCAAGTTCGTTTTCCCGGATGATACGTTCCAGTCCGTTGACGGCGGCCGGATGAAGCGTTGCCTTAAGCAACAGACTCTTTTCTCCGCTGACCGAAATAATGCCGCGGGGATTGTCCCGCGTGCTTCTTTCCTCGGAGAGATTCGCCTTTTTCATTTGTATGCTGCCGATGTCATAACCCATGCTTTGTAAAATGCCCAGAAATTTCTCACACTGTTTTTCGATCTTTCTGAGTACGTCCGCAGGGGTGGCACCCCATGCCTGAAATCTGACGGTGATATTCATCCGGTCATACGGGACGGTGCGTGTGGCTTTGCCTTGTATCGTGACTTTTCCCATGAAGAAACACTCCTTTGATGTGATATATTCCTATGATAATCCACTTTTATCTCCGTGTCAATCAAAAAAACGGAAAAACAGAAGTGTGTGTACCAAAAATATCCCTATAGGGACAAGCGAAGCGCACTAGGATCCCTATATGTCGGCGCTTTATGTAAAACCACCATTTTACAAGCGGCACTCGCCATTATTTTTATTGACAATACAACAGAAAAGTGTTAAAATGAATATGCGGAGAACCCGCACAACGCGGGAAAATCAATCCATCGAAAGGAAGTAACCGTTATGGGAAAATTTGAAGTCAAAAAGGTCAAGACCGGCATTAAGTTCAATCTGAAAGCGGGCAACGGCGAGATCATTGCCACATCGGAGATATACACCACCGAGGCGGCGTGCATGAAGGGGATCGAGAGCGTGCGCAACTGCTGCGTCGGCGAAATCGAAGACCAGACCGTAGAGGAATTTGAAAAGAAGAAGCACCCCAAGTTTGAGATGTACATCGACAAGGCGGGCGAGTACCGCTTCCGCCTGAAGGCGAGAAACGGCGAGATCATCGCGGCATCCGAGGGCTACAAGGCCAAGGTCGGCTGCCTCAACGGCATCGCGAGCGTCAAGAAGAACGCGCCCGAGGCGGAGATCGTCAAGATCGACTGATCGCCCTGCGGGACAAAGGGTTTCGTACGCACGCGCCGGGTGGTCTTATAGAAAAGCCTGACGGTTGCCGCATGGAAGTAGTTTTAAAAAGCAACGGACACGCTGTTTTCCGGTGGGAAAGCGGCGTGTTTTTTTTTCTGATTTGTGGTACAAATAAAAAAACGCCGCGTAGGTGAAGCCGCGGCGTTTTTCGGAGCGTCAGGGAGTCGTCGGACACGCTCCTGTCCGATGTGTGTTGTGTGATAATTTAAGTTGTTGTATATTTTATGTGATTTGATTGTAAAAAACAAAATGCCAGTATCAGGTAATCGATCTTATGGCAAGCCTCCTTTGTGCGATGGTTTCCGTCATGTGACAGGCATGGACGTCGTGACTCTCATTTCCTTTTTTGTCGGCGCGGGTTTTTTTGCGGTCAGCACCGCAGAGGTAAAAAAGTGTAAGAAGGTTTTTGTGGCAAACACCCGTTGCGAAGAGCGGCAGCCGGATGCTGCACAGGCAGACAAACGAAACAGTCCGCGCCGGAAATAGAGGAGGAAAAGCCTGTCACAAAGGTGTGGTTACGGGGAAAAAGATAAATATGGAAAACTTTGTAAGCGGGCTCGTTCCCCTGAAAGACCTTTCATAATATAAACGCATGAGCAGGCAAAAAAGAGTCGCTTTTTTCAAAAAAATTTTTAAAATTTTTGAAAAAACAGAAAAAAATAGAAATGCATGAGAATCGTTTTGCCCTTCTTAAGCGTTTGTAAAGTGAGAGGGATAACAACAATACCCTTTCATGACGGAAAAGCGGCGTGAGACCGTGTACCTGTCATTCAAAAAGGAGGTTTTTAAAAAGCAATGACAAATACGGAAGTCATACAGCGATATTCCGAGCTGGTCATGACAGTTGCGGCGGCGAAGGTCAGTGTTGCCTCGGATGCGGAGGACGTCTATCAGGAGTTGTTTTGCCGCTACATAGACAAACAGCCGAAGTTTCGCAGCGAAGATCACGCGCGCGCGTGGTTCATCAAAGTGACGGTGAATGTGGTGCGGAATATGTACGCCGCTATGAATTCAAAAAGCGAGCCGACGTGGAGGACGAGGCGGTGGAGTGGGAGCGTTCCGCGCGGACGCTGACAGGGGAAAAGCTGACGGATGACAGATTTGCGGAGCTGATCGAACAGCAGGTGGATTTCAACGAAGTCATGCGCCGGATGAATCCCGATTACAAGGCGGTGCTGCTGCTTCACTTTGACTGCGGTTATACCGCAAAAGAAATCGGCAAAATCATGGGGAAAACGGAGAACAGTGTGAAAGCCATGCTGGTGAGGGGAAAGAAGCAGCTTGTGGATTTGGTGACGAAAGGAGAGAGCGGGAATGAGTAAGATATCTGAAATGGTTGAGAAAATGGGTGCCACCTCCCTCAAAGAGGGAGGCGAATAATGGCTCCCTCTTTGAGGGGGCTGTCGGCGTAGCCGACTGGGGGAGTGCTTAAGTTGTGGATAGTGGTCTGAAATCCATTCGCAGCCGCGCCGGACCGTTCCGCTGGTAACACGCGCGGACACGGTTTCGGACGAGCTGAAAGCCAGAACGCTGGGGGCGATGGAACGCCGCGAGGGGGAGAATGCGCAAAAGGCAAAAGAAAAAGCCGAACGCCGGGCGAGAATAAGCAAAAACGTCCTTCGCGTGGCGGCCGTCGCGGCGGTGCTGGCGCTGATTGTGGCAGTTACGCCCATGCGCGGATATGTCGTGAGCGCGGCGGAGAGCGCGTGGAATGGAATTATTGAGTGGATTGACGGACACGGTTGGATTAATCCGTTTTATAAAGCATTAGATGGCTTTTCAGAATTTCCTTATGATTCACAAGGCGGGGCGACAAGAAATAATGTTAATCTGACCACACAGACAATAAGTTCTGATACTATTGATTTTGATGAGGACTTCCGCGGCATTTCATTTTGCTTGACGAAGCGGTCTTGTCATGGTATAATAGTAACGGAAAGGGAGCGATACCAATGGGAGAAAACATCGGCATTAACCGTGAGTACAAAGACAGGCTGTTCAAATTTATCTTTGGCAATCCCGACAAAAAGGAATGGACGTTAAGTCTTTATAACGCGATGAACGGTTCTCATTATACCGATCCTGAGGCGATCAGCCTGAATATGATTGAGGATGCGTTCTATATGGGGATGAGAAACGACGTTTCGTTCCTGATTGCGGATACGCTGAATTTTTACGAACACCAGTCCAGCCTGAACCCCAATATGCCCATGCGTTTTTTGATTTACGCCGGGATGCTGTATGATAAATATACCGAAACAAACGCGGACTATCACCGTTTCAGTGCAAAGCAGCAAAAAGCGCCTACGCCGAAATGCGTGTGCTTTTACAACGGGAGGAAGGAAACGGGCGACCGGACCGTGCTGCACCTGTCTGACTCTTTTGCGCCGGACGCGGAGCCGGATATTGAGGTGAAGGTCACCATGATCAATATCAATTACGGTCACAATGAAGAACTTATGCAGGCTTGCAAGCCGCTGGGGGACTATGCTTATTTTGTCAATGAAGCACGCGCCAACCAAAAGACCATGGGCTCGTTAGCCGCCGCCGTTGACGCTGCGATAGCCAATCTCCCTGACCATTCGCTGATTAAACCTTTTCTCATTGCCAACAGATCGGAGGTCAAAAGTATGTTTATAACGGAATACGACGAAGAAAGACACATTGCAGAACTGGAAGAAGAGTATAAAGCCGAGGGGAGAGCCGAGGGGAGAGCCGAGGGAAGAGCCGAGGGGAGAGCCGAGGGAAGAGCCGAGGGAAGAGCCGAGGGCATGCTGATGATGTTGAGCAACCTTGTGAAAGACGGCTTGCTGACGATCTCCCAGGCGGCCGAAAGGGTGGATATGACCGCTGCCGAATTCGAGTCCAAAATGCAGACTGTCTGAAAAACGTCAAAAAAAGAAATGTCACGGCGTTTTGAGAGGTCAAAAGTATGTTTATAACGGAATACGACGAAGAAAGACACATTGCAGAACTGGAAGAAGAGTATAAAGCCGAGGGGAGAGCCGAGGGTATGCTGATGATGTTGAGCAACCTTGTGAAAGACGGCTTGCTGACGATCTCCCAGGCGGCCGAAAGGGTGGATATGACCGCTGCCGAATTCGAGTCCAGAATGCAGACAATCTGACAAATCAAAAGAGCTGCCGCATCCAAAGTGATGAGACAGCTCTTTTGATGTTGCTGTTTTGTGATTGTACTTTCCCAAGAAATCACGACTCCGTGATGGCAGGGACATTCGGGCGCACGACCACGCTGCGGGTGCCGTCGGTTTCCTCGGTGGTGATGAGAATTTCCGCGGGTAGTTCGCCCGCCGTTTCGATGACGAGATTGGCGAGTTTGTCCTCCACTTCGCGGCGGATGAGATTGCGCAGGTCGCGTGCAGAGGCTTCGCCGCCCAACGCGTTCTGTGCCAGCAGCGCCACGGCGCTGTCGTCGATAACCAGCCTGACATTGCGCTCCGCCATCGCGTCTACATATTCGCCCATCAGCAGGCGGGAAATCTTCTGGTAATCCTGCTCGTCGAGCTGACGGAATACCACGATTTCATCCACACGGGCGAGAAATTCGGGGCGCAGAAAGTCGCGCAGTCCCGCCATGGCCTTTTCGCGGGAAATGTCGTCGGAGGTTTTGTTGAAACCCAGCGAGCCGCCTTTGTGGTTGCTGCCGGCGTTGGAGGTCATGATGATGACCGTATTTTCAAAGCTGACCGAACGCCCCTGCGAGTCGTTGATTCTGCCTTCGTCGAGGATTTGCAGCAATATGTTCATCACATCGGGGTGCGCTTTTTCGATCTCGTCAAAGAGCAGCACGGAATAGGGTTTGCGGCGCACTTTTTCGGTGAGCTGTCCCGCTTCGTCGTAACCGACATAGCCGGGAGGCGAACCGATGATCTTGCTGACCGAGTGCTTCTCCATAAATTCGCTCATGTCGAGACGGATGAGCGTTTCGGGCGAATCAAACAGCTCGTTCGCCAGCACCTTGACCAGTTCCGTCTTGCCCACACCGGTGGGACCGACAAAGATGAATGACGCGGGACGGCGGCGGGGAGAAATCTGCGCGCGGCTGCGCCGAATCGCGGCGGCCACCAGTTTGGTGGCTTCCTCCTGCCCGATGATTTTTTCGTTGAGCTTTTCTTCGAGCGTGGAGAGCTTTTTGAATTCGTTTTCCTCCACGCGGGAGGCCTGAATGCCCGTCCAGAGTTCAATGACCTTGGCGAGATCGCCTTCCGTCACCTGACCGCCGAGCGCTTCGGGTTCGATTTCGGAGAGGCGGTTTTTGATTTGCAGTTCTTCCGTGTGCAGCTCGGCGAGCTTTGCGTAATGCGCTTCGGAGGTGTCCTCGGTGTTGGACTCCACCTTGTCTTTTTCATCCAGCACCTTGCGGAGTTTCAGGTTGAGGCTGTCAAATTCGGCCATAGCCTTGTTGCCGAGTGACGCGCAGGCGCAGGCTTCGTCCAGCAGGTCGATGGCCTTGTCGGGGAGGAAGCGGTCGTTGATGTAGCGTTCGGAGAGAACCACCGCGCGGCGCACCAGCCAATCGCTGATCTGTACGCGGTGATGCATTTCGTAATAGCTCTTGATGCCCCGAAGAATCTCCGTGGTTTCGTCTATGTTGGGTTCCACCACGCTGACCGGCTGGAAGCGGCGCTCCAGCGCGGAATCCTTTTCGATGTACTTGCGGTACTCGTTGAAGGTAGTCGCGCCGATCACCTGTAATTCGCCGCGGGAAAGAGCAGGTTTTAGGATGTTAGCGGCGTTCATGGAACCCTCCGCGTCGCCCGCGCCGACAATGCTGTGTACCTCGTCGATAAAGAGGATGACGTTGCCCGCGCTCTTGATGTCGTCAATCAGGCCTTTCATGCGGCTCTCAAACTGTCCGCGGAACTGCGTGCCCGCCACCAGCGCCGTCAGGTCGAGGCGGTGAATTTCCTTGTCCGCCAGACGCAACGGTACGCTGCCTTCCGCGATGCGCAGGGCAAGACCCTCCGCGATGGCGGTTTTGCCCACGCCGGGTTCACCGATCAGGCAGGGGTTGTTTTTGCTCTTGCGGGAGAGAATCTGAATCACGCGGCTGATTTCCTTATCGCGTCCGATGATCGCGTCGATGCGTCCCTCGCGTGCCTTTTTGGTCAGATCTTCGCAGTATTCGCCCAAAAAGCGGCGGTGATTGTTTCGTCTGCCGCGGGAGCGGTGCTTTCTGGGCTGACCGTCCGCAAACTGGGCGCCGCCCATCTCAAAGCTGCTGCCGAAGAGCCGCGCAAAGGGATTCATCGGCTCCTTGTCGTCCTCGTCGTCGTTTTCGCTGTCGGGGGTGTTACTTTCGGCTTGGGCGGCCAATTCCGGAGCGGCGGCTGCCGTCAGTGATTCGTCCGAAGTGATCGGTTCCGGCGAAATACCGTTGCTTTCGTCCTCGTCTTCGTCTTCCGCTTCGTTTTCATCGTCCATGTCAAATGCTCCGTCCTCGTCATCCTCGTCGTCAAGATCTTCGTCATCCAATCCGTCGAAGCTTTCGCCGTCCATGCCGGGGAGCATGCCGCCGAACATCTGCGCGAACGGCAGTTCGCCGTTGGCGGCCGCTTCGGACATCTGTTCTTCCATTTCCTCGATCATGTCCGCGTTGATGCCGAATTGCTTCACCATATCCTCTATATTGGGCACCCCGATTTTACGGGCGCAGGTAAAACAGTAACCTGCCGCACGTTTGGGATTGGATACGTCATTGACAAAGACAACGGCCTGTCTTTTTTTACATACAGAACAAAGAGGCATTGTTCCTCGCACTTCCTTTCATCCACTTGTGTATTTTCACATACTAATACACATATGGCGCGCGGAGAAAACCCCGCAGCGCCTTTTGTTGTTGCATTGTTTGATTTTTTTAATCCTAATTTCCGCTAGTCATTTCATTTTTGGCAGGCTCAGATATTCTGCGTGTCGCCGGTGACTACGTCCCCGGACAGTGAGGATTCCTTGTTCTTGCGGCGCAGGAGATTTTCTTTCTCGATGTCGATGGTGCCGGCTACTTCCTCTCCGCGCACGATTTTCAGCCCCATGAGGAAGTATTTTACCAAGGCAAACAGCATGATGGCCGCCGCAAAGAAAGCAAGCGCGGGAACGGCGGTTTTGAGGTCTTTGTCCGGCGCGATAATATTCAGCGCGACAATGAGGATCATGCAGGTGTAAAACACCACGGTGGCGACCTTGCCCCACCATTTGGCTTTGACCAGCTTACGGCCCTTGCTGACGATCACCAGACCGCCGATCGCCATGAGGATTTCCTTGCCCAGCATAATGCCCAGCGCCAGCGAAATCCACGGGAAGCGGACGTGATAGACAAACCACATGCAGACCACGACGGCGGCGAGGGTAAGCTTGTCGGCAATGGGGTCGAGAATCTTGCCCAGCTCTGTCTCCTGATGCAGTTTGCGAGCGAGCAAACCGTCAAACATATCTGACAACCCCGATAAAATCAGCATCAGACCTGCGTAGAGATAATAATCGGTTCCCATCAAAAACAGTACACAGAATATCGGAATCAAAAGGATCCGGAACATAGTGAGCGTATTGGGTAGGTTCAGCAACACTTCACACCCCTTTTTTGATATTTCAAAATCATAACAATCATTATTCGGGAATGATGCCGTTTCCGAGAAACAGCAGGATAAGATTGCGCTCGTTGAAGAGCGAGTAAATAAAGGAATGGCTGTAGGTGGAAGCCCGGAAAAGGAAAATATCCGGCAATACCGCCCCGACAAGGCGGATCATCGACAGCGCGATGAGAAAGACGGTGATGATCTTGCCCGAACCCAGCACCATGCCGATGGTCGGGGAGATGGCAGCGCGGTCGGGATTGTAGAAATAGGCCTCGATAGTGGGATAAAATGCCTTGAAAAACTGGTAGCACGCCACAAAAGCCAGACCGAAGAAAAGTGCACGCAGCAGGCCTTCAATCACAGGACGGGCCATGATATCCACAATTTGACCCGTAACGGAATTGAGGTCGCCGGCGAGCAGCTTATTGAGCTGCTTCAGGTTCTCGCCCGTGGTGGTCTGGTACGTATTGGCGGCGTTGTTGACCATAGACGGCATACCGTTCATGATACGCGCAATGGGGTCAATGCTCGAATCGACGTCGGCAGCGGTTTTGACCAGTGTATCCACCCGCTCAATGATGACCGGACGAAAGAAATTGATGTAGCAGAAATCTCCCAGAAAAATTCCCAGCGGTACGGAAACAAACGCGGAAAGAATAAAAACGAGAGATTCCACCGTATTTTGTAGCTGCGATTTGACAGCACATTTCTTGAACATATAAACGAAGAAACAAATTGTCGCGATATCAAGCACGATTCCAAACAAAGCCTTTAACTCCCTTCAAATGATTCGATGGTTTCGATAATCCCTAATATAATAGCACATCAGAGCGGTAATAACAACCGCATTCAAATAAAATTAACAATTAATCTAAGATTGCGTTAAGTTCTCAGGATACTTCTGAGATGGTGGTAATGCCTCTGATCAGCACTTTGCCGCCGGAGGTAAGAACCGACTGGCTGTCGGCGGGAATGTCGGCGGACGCCATCAGCTTGCCGGAAAAGTTGTAGCTGTAGAAGCGGGACTGACTGATCAGGTTGATGCGGCTGTTGGTCAGTTCCATATAGGGGGAGATGAGATCGGTGGCTACATTGGCGATTTCCTCACAGGCGGCGTTAATGACCACTGCGCTGGTGTTTTGTCCGTCGGAAGAAAAGGTCAGCGCCAATTGGCCGTTGTCGCTGGTGTCGTATCCTGTCAGTGTGCGGCCCGCATAGCTGTAAATCTGCGTTTTTTCTTCGTTGACACGCAGGCGCACCGCTTTGTCGTCGCCGATGGCCGCCACGGAACCGTCGCCCGTAAATTGCACCGCTACCAGCAAGGTACCGTCAAAGGTGTATTCGCGGAGATTGGCGTTGCCCCCGACTTTCTGTATGATGACAGTGCTTTTCAGTTGACCGTTTTCCGTTGTTACGCCGCACATGGCGACGGTATGACCGGAGGGACTGATGGAAATGTCGGTAATATGATAGCTGCCGGACTTCCATTTGTGCAGCGATTTGCCGTTTTTTGAGAAAACATGGACATAGGAATGCGCTGTGTCGTAATTGGTCACAAAAGCGAAGCGGCCCGAGCGTGAGACGGCTCCCGCGACAATGGCGTGATCGGTTTCGCCGGTACAGACGCTGCCGGACAGGGTTCTGAGCGTGTAGGCAGTTCCCATGCGGTCAAACAGCAGCGTGTATCTGTCAGCGGTTTTCATTGTCGGAGACGCCATGTAATGAGTCTGAGAAATGAGCTCTCTGCCCTTTATGTCGTAAACGGTGTAGGAGGTATCAGTTAGCACGGCGGTGCCGTGGGAGACGGCGTCGGCTTCAATGGAACGGCTGCCGTTGATTTCAGCGGGATATCCCTGTCCCGACGAGTGGGACAGCACCCGTTTGTCCCTGAATCCCCGTACCGTGCCGGAAGGGGAAATATCCGCGTCCGAAATACAGACAAAAGCGACAGCGGCGATGGCGGCGGCGGTGACAGTCAGCTTGACCGCCGTTTGAAACAGGTTTTCATTGACCGGAAGCCGGAACGTGTTGATTTTGTTGAGAATCCGTCCGGCGCCGCGAGTGAGCACCCGTTGCGTTTGACGGAGTTTTTTCTTTACATTTTTGGATTTTTTGGGTTTTTGAGGTTGTTCTGCCATAGGATATCCCTCCGATAATTGCAGTGATTTCATGAAATGGGTTTTCCATCATTATAGCATATGACGCGGCTTAATACAATACTTTATTCAGATATAATCCGCAGGCGGCGGCGGTAAATCCGGCGTGTTCGCGATCCTGAGAGGCGATGATGTCCGGAATGGAGCCGGGAGTGAGCTTGCCCGCCGACATTTGCAGCAGCGTGCCGACCATAATACGCACCATGTTGTACAAAAAGCCGTCTGCGGTGACGGTGAATTCCACCAGGCGGGGGTCGTCGGTCAGCCGACGCACACTGCACTGCGAAACGGTGCGCACCTTGTCGGTCACGTCGCTGCCGGTGGAGCAGAAAGCGGAATAGTCATGGGTTCCGAGGTAGTCCTGCGCCTGTGCGTTGAGAAACGCTTCGTCGAGGGGATATTTGTACCACAAGGCGCGTGTGTGCCAGAAAGGGTCGCGCAGCGGGGCGTTGAGAATCAGATAGCGGTACTGTTTGCCGAGACAGTCGTAGCGCGCGTGAAAATCGTCCGCCACAGGATAACAGTCGAAAGCGGCGATATCCGGCGGGAGCTTGGCATTGAGCGCCAGCGGGAGCTTTTCACAGGGGACGGCGCAGGAGGTGCGGAAGCTGATGCAGAATTCGTTGGCATGCACGCCGCTGTCGGTTCGGCTGCATCCCCGCACGGAGACCTGTTCCTTGAGCACGTCCCAGAGGGTCTGCTGGAATACCGCCTGCACCGTGCGGCGTTCCTCCTGCACCTGCCAGCCGCGGAAGCCGCTGCCGTCATATTTGATTTTTACCAGAAGTGTGCGCATGACAAGGACTCCTCGTATAGAATGTGAAGTGTGAAATGTGAAATGTGAAATGTGAAATTTGCTCAAAAATGGCTAACAGTTAAAACGGCTAACCACTTTTCTTAAAATTGTATCTTTCGCTATGGAAATTGTCAAGCGGCGAGGGAAAATATTTTGAAAAAAGAGCCTTTTGCAGTGAAGCCAAAACAACCGCTCCCGCTTTTGGCAAAATATGCCTGATCGGGAACGGTTGCGGTATATGCCATGATTGGCGGGAGATTTTAATGATTATGCAAAATAGGGGTTGCCCTTGGCCCATTTGTCAGAGGGATCCCAGCGGCGGTAACGGGAATCGTTGCTGCGTCGGGGAACGCCGGGACCTGCGGGGCCGCTGTCGTTGACAATCTTGACCTCTGTGCCGATGGCGCAGTTGTCATAGATCCATTTGCAGTCGCGCACGCACATGCGGATGCAGCCGTGGGAGGCAGGTGTGCCGAGCTTGTCGTAATCGTTGTAAGACATGGTGGACGGACTCTGCCGATTGTAGGGTACCGAATGGAAGAGATAACCGGTGCTGATGGAACTGCTGTACTGACCGTAGACATTGCCCTGAAGCAGTCTCCAGCGATATTTGGCGCGGATATGGTATGTACCTGAGCGGGTGGGGGAGGAACTGACGCCGGTGGAGCAGGTGAAGGTTTTGACGATCTTGGTGTATTTGCCCTTGTCGTCCTTGCCGTAGACCACGGTGGACTGGCTGCCCTTATAGACAACGATGTAATATTTCGGGGTGTTGTCCTTTTTGGCGGTGGTTTTGGTGGTCTTGGCGGCGGTCGTCGCCGCTGCGCTGCTCAGTTTGCCGAGGGTACTGAGCGCCCATCCGGTTTTGGTTGTCGAGAGTCTGATCTGATACCAGGTGTTGCCCTTGGCGTCCTTTTTGGTGGCGAGATAGGTGTATTTTTTCCCCTTTTCCAATCTGCCGAGTTTGGCGTAATTGGTGCCGGGGCCGGAACGGACATTGGCGGGCGTGGCGGTCACCGTAAATGTCACCGCGCTGCTGGCGGCTTTGGTTGTCGTGGTGGTTGCTTTGGTGGTGGTAGTTGCTTTGGTAGTGGTGGTTGCCTTGGTGGTGGTAGGTTTCACTGTAGAAGCAGTGGGTTTCGTCGGTTGAACCAGCTTTCCAAGAGAACTCAGCACCCAGCCTGTCCGGTTGGCGGGGAGTTGGATGTGATACCATACCTTGCCGTTTTTATCCTTCTTGCTTTCGAGATAATCGTAGCGCTTGTTTTTCTGAAGCTGTCCCAGTTTGGCGTAATTGGTGCCGGGGCCTGAGCGGACATTTGCGGGCGTTACCGTGATCTCCACTTGGGAGACGCTTTTTTTGGTTGTGGTGGCAGTTGCCTTGGTGGTTGTGGTGGCTTGGTTCAGCTTGCCGAGGGTACTGAGCACCCAGCCCTTTTGATTGGACGAGAACCTGATCTGATACCAAAGTCTGCCGCTGCCGTCTTTTTTGCTTGCGAGATACGCGTATTTCTTACCCTTTTCCAGTCGGCCGAGCTTGGCGTAGTTGGTGCCGGGGCTGGAATGGACATTGGCAGGCGTGACAGTGATTTCAAAAGTGGAAGTGCCGCCGCTTTGGGGCGCGTCTTGCCTGTTTGCCGCGTCAGTCGTCCGGTGGAAAGCTGTCGCTGCCGCTGTTTCGGCCGAGTCGGAAAACACGGAATTGACAGGCTGCGCCGCGGCGATCGCATCCCCTTTGCAGCCGGCCAGACAGGTCAGCGCAAGGCACGCGGCAGTCAGGAATGCCGCTGTGTGTGCTACAGATCGGGCGAAGAATGGTTTGTCCTTCATGGTAATCCTCTCCTATCAGTTATCATTTGTTTTTTTGGGGAAAACAAAAACCCGTCACATTCATTATAATCTGACGGGTTGCTTAAAATATGAATAATTTATGAAAACAAAACATCTGCAAAAAAACTGTGAATTTTGCTAAAGATTTGTCACAAAAAACGGATTTCTTATTCATGGTTCTGTGCGGAAGCGGCGGCGATAAGAGAGGGAAGCGCCGCCTCAAAATTCACCCCGAACGCTTTGTCGCGGCCACTGTCCGCTGTGCGGCGGATACACTCGCAGGTGAAATCCACCGCCAGCCCCACCGCGTCGCCCAAGGGATGTCCGCCCGCGAGAGCACCCACACAGACCGAGGCAAAGATGTCGCCCGTGCCGTGGAAGCTGCCGTTTTCACGGTGACCGAAGCGGGAAAAGAATTGGCCGTTCTCGCTGTCATAGGCGACGGCGCCCAATTCATCGGGCGCAAAGCTCACCCCCGTAATGATTGCTTTTTTGACGCCCAGCGAAGTCAGCCCGCGCAGCAGGCTGCGGATTTGTTCCCGCGTGTAATGTTCACCCGGATAGGGAACGTCCAGCAGCAGGCACGCTTCGGTGAGATTGGGCACGATCACGTCCCCCTTGCCGCAGAAGTGCTTCATCTGTGAGACAAACGCGTCGGTAAATCGGGAATACAGCCGCCCGTGATCGCCCATGACGGGGTCGATAAAGACAAAGCCGTCCCCCCGGAATTCGTCGATGAAGTCGGAGATGAGCGCGAGCTGCCGCAGCGAACCCAGATAGCCGGTGTAAATGCCGTCAAACGTCACACCGATTTCCCGCCAGTGGGCGGTGATGGCGGGGATTTCCCCCGTCAGATCGCAGAAAGCGGGATGGGGAAAGAGGGTGTGACCCGACAGTACGGCGGTAGGCAGCACGGAGGTTTCCACTCCCATGGCGGAGATGATGGGAAGCGCAACGGTCAGCGAACACCGACCGACACAGGAAATATCCTGCACCGTGACAATTCTTTTCATGAGGCGAGTTCCTTTCCGAAAGAAGAATGATAACAAAAACATGGCAAGGCGCACCGCCGACACGATTTATTCCGGTGCGCCGGAAATTCGCGTCTGTGCGATGCGCTTTGCAAGTTTAGTCTTTGTTTTTCTGGCGTTTGACTCCTACATTGAAATCAAACAGATTGGCTTTGATAAGGGCCGGGCGCAGCGCCACGTAAAGCAGCACGGCAGCGATGACGGACAGAACCGCGTTGACAAAGGTGGTGGCGGTCTGCCATTTGGCGAGGATGGAAGCCGCTTCGGCATCCAGACCTAAAATGAATCGCTTGTAGAAGTAGGAAAAGACCGGCTCAAAGATGACGTTAAAGAGCAGACCCGCCGAAGAAGCGGCGACCGTCCAGCCAAAGACCTTTTTTCCGTCGGGCAGCGAGCCGTCCTCGCCGTGCTGCGAGATCTTGCCGAGCCTGTGCGCCACCAGTCCGGTGATCAGACCGATGAAGAATTTGAGGATAAAGGTTTTGGGCGCGGAGGTGATATAGACCGGGTCGAGCAGATCGCCGATGGTCATGCCGATGGCGCCCGCCAGTCCTCCCGGCACGCCGCCGAAGAGTAGCGCCGCCAGCACGCAGAACGTATTGCCGAGGTGGAAAGAGGTGAATTCCGAGCCGACAGGCACCTTGATTTGCAGGAACGTGAAAGCGAGATACGAGAGCGCCGCCATGATGCCGACTTTAGCGACCAGCAGCGCGGGATTTTTACGGTTGTTGAGTTGATTCATGAGATTCGTCTCCTTTTCAAAATACAAAATTCATAATCTGAATGATAGGCTTTTAGGATAAGGGTTGACTTTCAACGTTGAACTGGTATAATAATACATCATAACTGTGCATTTGAAAATATACAATTTTGATTATTTTTATCATGACAGTTCTTGCGACACAGGAGGCGTTTTACAAATGATCTATGAACCGATTTCGCTGGACAGTGGGTCAAGAGTGCCGATGTACCGTCAGTTATATGAAAGCATCCGCGACAGAATCGGCGCGGGCGCGCTGGAAGTGGGGGAGAAAATGCCCTCTATCCGCCGCATCGCCGAGGAATTGGGCGTCAGCCGCACGACGGTGGAACAGGCCTACCAACAGCTTTGCGTAGAGGGGTATCTGGTCAGCCGTCCGCAGAGCGGCTATTATGTGGAGGCGGCGGTGAGAAGCGAGCCTCCTCACCCCGATGAGGACAGGGAGGAAAAGGAACCGCCGGGCGTGCGCTACGATTTCGGCAGCCGCTATGTGGATATGCGCGGTTCGGATATTGAGCTGTGGCGCAAATATGTGCGTTCGGTGCTGAGCCGAGAGGATATCGTTTCCTCCTACGGTCATTATCAGGGCGAACCGGCGCTGCGGCGGGAACTGGCGCGTTACGGCATGCTGCTGCGCGGCGTGAATGCCGCCGCCGACCGCATTGTGGTGGGGGCCGGCGTGCAGCCGCTTCTCTCGCTGCTGTGCGGACTGCTGGGGGAGAAGGTCGGGCGCGTGGGCATCGAATATCCCGGCTTTGCGCAGGCGGAACGGGTATTCCGCGATTTCCGGCTGAACATTGCCCCGCTGGAACATGACAAATACGGCGTGACGGCGGAGGAACTGTATGCCTCCCACATTGACGTGCTTTACCTGAATCCTGCCAACACTGAAAGCATGGGACGTCCCATGCCCGTCAGCCGCCGCGCGGAGATTCTGGAATGGGCGGGAAACACGGGCGGGCTGGTGATCGAGGACGACTACAACGGCGCGCTTCGCTTCAAATCGCGTCCCGTGCCGGCCATGCAGGGGATGGACGGCGGCGGACGGGTGGTGTATCTCGGCTCGTTTTCCAAGCTGCTCATGCCGTCGGTGCGTATCAGCTACATGGTGCTGCCGGAGGAACTCGCGGCGCTTTACGGTCAGCGCGGCGCGTTTTACAACCAGACCTCCTCCAAGGTGGAGCAGCTCGCCTTTGCCGAATATATGCGGGACGGTCACATCGAAAAGCGCCTGCGCCGTCTGCGCAAAGTGTACGCCGAAAAGAGCGGCTTGCTGATGAATCTTCTCACGGAGTATTTCGGGACGAAAGCCAAGGTGCGGCTGGCCGAAACGGCGCTGTGCGTGGATGTGGCATTTCCCTGCCGGATCAGCGGACAGGAATTGGCGCGGAAAGCCATGAAAGCGGGACTGCGCGTTATTCCCACAGTGGGCGGGGATGACAACGAAAAAAAAGCCCGTGTTCGTCTGAGCTTCGCGGGTATTGCGGAGGAAGACATGCACGGCGGCGTAGCGCTGCTGCACCAAATCGCGGAGGAGAACGCTTAATACTGATCGAAAATTAGAATAAAGTTATAATACGGCGCACTGTTCGGAATGGCTTCCGGGCGGTGCGCCGCTTCTGGTATGAGAGATGCTGTTGTATGGCGGGGATGCGAATTTATGATACCGTCACATAAAATCCGGTGGATTTGCCGCCGTAGCTGACGATGATCTTCTTCTGTCCCTTGGTATTGAATTTGCCGGCGGGTGTGCAGGTGTAGCCGCTTGTGACTTCCTTGGTCGTACCATCGGCATAGGTGACTTTGAGAACCATGCCTGTGCTGAGGAAGCTCTCGCCGACCTGATAGGTCCGTTTAGCGGGCAGTTTTTTGACGGCGACGGTGGACGCTGCCTTGGTGACAGTGACAGGAAATGCCGTGGATTGACCGCCAAAGATGACGGTGACCCATTGCGTACCTTCTGCTGTCAGGATAACAGGGGTGCAGGCAAAGCCGCTTGTCACGGTCTTGCTTGTGCCGTCCTCATAGGTTGCGGTCACCTTCATGCCCGAAGTGTTCAGCGTATCGCCTATGATGTAACGCTTTTTGGAGGGCTGCTGCGTAACGCGGAGGGTCTTGGCTCTTGGTTCCACCTTGACCGGGAAGGCGGTGGATTGTCCCGCATAGATTACGGTAATCCACTGGGTTCCGATGGTGTTGAGCTGGGTAGGTTTGCAGGTAAAGCCGCTTGTGACATCCTTGGTGCTGCCGTCCGCATAGGTGGCTCTGAGTTTCAATCCCGCCGTGCTGATGGAATTGCCTGCCACATAGGTGGTTTTGGTCGGCTTCTGAAGAATGCGGATGGATTGTGCCTGCTTTACCACCGTGACAGGGAAAGCCGTGAGTGTGTTGCCGTATCTGACGGTGATCCATTGCAGCCCTTCCTTTGTCAATTTGGTGGGCGTGCAGGTAAAACCGCCGGTGATGACCTTGGTGACGTTGTTGGTGTATGTGACCGTCAGTTCCATGCCGGAGGTGTTGAGGGAATTGCCGGGAACATAGTTTGTTTTGGACGGTTTTTTGCTCACGCGGATCTTATTGACAGTGACTTTCTTTACCGAAACGGGGAAGGCGGTGGACTGGCCGCCGTATTTGACGGTGATCCACTGTGTCCCGACAGTGTTGAGCTTGGTGGGCGTGCAGGTGAAGCCGCTCGTGATTTCCTTGATGCTGCCGTCAAAGCAGGCGTATGACACCTTCATGCCGGAGGTGTTCAAGGTATCGCCCTCCACATAGACGGTTTTGGTAGGTTTCTTGCTGACGCGGAGCTGCTTTACGTTGACCGTGACATAAAATCCGGTGGATTTGCCGCCATAACTGACGACGATCTTTTGCTTACCCACGGTGTTGAGTTTGGTCGAGGTGCAGGTAAAGCCGCTGGTGATTTCTTTGGTGGTGTTGTCGGAATAGGTGACCCGGAGCTTCATGCCTGCGCTGTGGAAGGGTTCACCGACAGTGTAGGAAATCTGAGTGGGCAGCTTGCTGACGACAACGGAAGAGACGGGTTTTTCGTTGACTGTCACCTTGAAGCCCGTGCTTTTGGTCACGCCGGCTTCCTCATAGGACACCGCGACCGTCTGCTGTCCGACTGTTTGCAGCGCGCCGGTCGGAGTATAGGTGTAGCCGGACGTGATTTCCTTGGTCGTGCCGTCGGTGTACGTCACCTTGAGCACCATTCCTGCGGGAGCGAATTTCTCTCCGACAGTGTAGGTCATTTTCGTTGGGAGCTTTTTGACGGCGATGGACGAAACAGGCTTTGGCGGCGCTACCAATCGAAGCGTTTTCCATTCCAATCCTGTATCACGGTTTTTCAACAACGCATTCCACCGCGCCTGTGTCCCGATAAAGGTGACCTCTTTCAGACTATTGCATCTGTAAAAAGCATACTCACCAATGCTCGTGACAGAATTGGGTATGGTCAGACTGGCAAGACTACTGCACCCGGAAAAAGCACCCTTTCCAATACTTGTGACAGAGCTGGGTATGGTCAGGCTGGGAAGACTGGTGCAACCATAAAAAGCATACTCACCAATGCTCTTGACAGAATTGGGTATAGTCAGACTGGCAAGACTGGTGCATCCGGAAAAAGCATCCTCACCAATACTTGTGACAGAGTTGGGTATGGTCAGGCTGGGAAGACTGGTGCAACCATAAAACCTGGATTCTTATCTATTCTAAATGCGTGACGATAAAAGCAGCTCGAAATCCCTATTTTATGGGATTTCCTATGATATTATCGTCACGTTTTCGAGAATCCAGGATAAAAAGCATCCTCTCCAATGCTTGTGACAGAATTGGGTATAGTCAGACTGGCAAGACTGGTGCATTGTTTAAAAGCATCCTCACCAATACTTATGACAGAGTTGGGAAGTTCCGCCATCTCCAGTTTTTTACAACCGGAAAAAGCGTTATCACTAATAGACTGCACGCCGTTTCCGATATATACATGCGTAATCGCATCATTAATATCATACCAAGGGTTTCCGCCTATAAAAAACATATCGCCTGTGCCTGTGATAATCAGTGTCTTGCTGGCTTTCAGATAAACCCAGTACATAGATTCGCCGCACATGCCGTAATTCCCTTTTTCGAGCGTAAATGACAGTCCTTTTTGTGCCGCAATCGCTTTTGCCTTGGCAAAGAGTTGGGACAGTTTAACCGGATCGTCGGTATTGACGGGACTTCTGTCAAATCTTGTACCCGGTGCAGCGCTTCCGTTATATATATACCCTTTATCCGGCTCCACATCCGTGTTTTTGTCAACGTCGAGCTGCAATACTTCCTCATACGTCAGTTGCAGTGCGTCGGCATATTTTTTATCGACTGCCCCTTGTTCAGTCATTGCAGCAAATAATTCATAATCCGACGCTTCCCATGTCTTTTTTTCACTTTTATATTTATATATGATATTTTCCGTGCTTTCGGTCACTTTCACGTTTTTATAGACCTTTTTATAAGAACCCGCAGAATCATCATACTTCCATTCCGTATCATATTCCACCGTTGGCTTTTTTACCCCAAGCAGCATGATCTTGCTTTCCGGATGGTCTTCGAATTTTGCCCCGGGAACATAGGTATGATCATCGACATATCGTCCGTCGATCCATGTATCCGCAACAAGCTGGAGACTTCCTCCATGATAGTTACTGTATCCAACGCCCCATTCATCTGCCCAGAAGTCATAGTCATCATCCTTTTGGTACAGATAAGAATAGTAGCCACTGATCCTCGTCCATGCGCCGGTTTTTCCCACGGTATCACAGATATTCCTGTAGGTCAGTGCATCGTCTCGCGGAATATCATCGGGTATTTCTATTTCTGCATACGAGTTCAGCAGTTTTTTCGTGTCTTCCAATGTGATCGTATCATTCTGATCGAATTGATAAAATCTGGTAATTTTATCCTTTGTCAGACCCTTGCCTTCTCCATGTCCTTGTCCGCCGTAGGTGCGGGTTTTGCCGTTATAGGTGACCTCAATCAGCCAGTGATAATCGGAACTCCATTTGTATGATGAGGAACTGTCAAGCCGCCTTGAAACACTGGCCATCATGGAAGGAAAGCCTAACGAATCATAACGGAACGGATAAATCCTTGAAGCAAACAGACTTTTACTTCCTTTACGGTCGAAGGGAGATAAGATATAGAAAAGCTGATCTTTATGACCAAACCCCAGCTCCCAATATTTCGAACTCCTGTAAACCTCTCCTCTGATATAGGAACCGCTGTAAAGGCAGACAGAACTAAAACCTTTCTGCACGGCGTCCATTTTATCAAAGAACGTATTGCCCTTGGCGTAAGTATTGATCAGATAGTCTACGTCATCCACGAGCTTTGGCAGCGTAATCTTTATATTGGTATCCGCGTAGGTTTTAGGATCGCCCCAATAATCATATTCAGACACGGTTTGCAGGGTGACTTCGCCTCCGTCAGTCGTTCCACCCTTAAAGATATAGCCGCCCTTTACACGTCTTGTGTCCGGATTCTCATAAATTACGTCGGGATACAGATAATCATAACCTACATCATGATCAAGAATGATGTACGATTCGTCGCTGTACACCGACTTCTTATCGGAAAACCGAAACGATTCCGGATCGGGATTATCCGTTTTCACCAGGAAATATTCATTGAACGGCGCAAGCAGCGGCACGATCTCATAGGTGTAATCCGTCGCTGCGCTGCCTTCATTGGCAGGCGTCAGCGTTTCCGTCACACTGACCGTCATATCCGATACAGATACCACCTTTTCGGCAGTCATATCGGAAGATGAAACGTCCTTTGCCAGCGCGACTGTCCCCATTGACAGGAACGCAGTTACAGCCATCGCAAGCGATAGCAGCCGCTTCGTTTTTTTACCTCTGATAAACCGTCATCCTTTCAAATGGAATGTTTTCAATATATCTGTACAGAGAAACCGGAACAGATCATCACATTTTCTCATTAATTATAACACGCTTGTTCGGAATATGCAATATTGTATCCGAATTTTGTACAATGTTTTTCCAACTTTACCAATATTCTTCATTTCCGTCAATCCATGTTCCCCGTCGCGTACATGATGGCGGCAGCGGCGGCGATGGGGGCGGTTTCGGTACGCAGAATGCGTTTGCCGAGGGTAGCCGTGAACGCGCCGCTTTCCTGCAACGCCTGCGCTTCCGCTATATCGAAGCCGCCCTCCGGTCCGATGACCACCGCGACGTCGGTGAGGCCTTTCTCCGCTATGCCGCCGAGTGCCTCCGAGAGCGGCTGACCGCCGCATTCGTAAAAGAAAAGCACCGCCTGATGCTCCCTCAGACGGGGCAGCATTTGCCGGAACGTGATCATCGGCTCCACGGGGGGAATGACGCCGCGTCCGCACTGTTTGGCGGCGGAAAGGGCGATTTTCTGCCAGCGTTCCTGCTTTTTCGCGGCGGATTTCGCGTCGGGGCGGGAAACCGAGCGCTGCATGAGCACCGGTACAATGGCGGTCACGCCCAGTTCAATCGTTTTCTCGATAATCAGCTCCAGCTTGTCCCCCTTGGGCAAGCCCTGATAGAGCGTCAGTCTGACTGACGGTTCGCTGTCGGTGGGGACGGTTTCTTCCACCCGCAGCAGCACTTCGCTGTCCGTGATGGACGCGATCACGCAGTGAAAATCCAGCCCCTGTCCGCCGCAGACCGTCAGGCTGTCCCCTTCTTTCATCCGCAGCGACCGGGTAATGTGCGCCGCGTCCTGTCCGGTAATCGTGACAGCGTCTCCCGACACATTCTCAATGAAAAATCTAGGCATTTTTTGATTCCTCCGTGTTATAATTCATTCTGTTTCCATTATATATACAGAAAAGAACAGTTGCAAGCCTTTTATGTTTTTTACCTGTGTATAAAAGATTTTCCGGATATTCATTCTATTCATCCGATATGCATAGTTTAATCATTTAGCGGAAAGAAGCACTAAATAAACAATAACTTTTTGTGCGTTTGTACAAATATTATGCGAAACGCAGTTTTTTGCCTGAATAGCGTTGACAAAATCGCGACGATGTGCTAATTTAAAGCATAGCGTCAGCGGCGCGTGAAAGGGACAGAAATCAATGGGCGCGTCCGCTATATTTCAAAATATGCATATTTTTGCAGGAGGAAACAGTATGAAAAACATGAAAAAAGCGATGGCCGCTCTTCTCGCAGCGGCGATGCTCTGCACCGCTTTTGTCGGCTGCGGCAGCAAGAAGAATGACAAAAAGGGCATGCTCATCAAAGAGGGTGTGCTCAATGTCGGCATGGAAATCGGCTATCCGCCTTTTGAGGACAAGGCCGAGGACGGTTCTCCCGTTGGTTATGACGTCGATCTTGTCAACGCCCTCGGCGAAAAGATGGGCCTTGAGGTCAATCTCATCGACACCGCTTTCGATGTGATCTTCGCGGGTATCGACACCAACTATGACTGCGTGGTTTCCGCTGTCACCATCACCGACGAACGCCGTCAGAACTGCCTGTTCTCCGATCCCTACATCGAGAATTTCCAGGCGGTTGCCGTCAAGAAGGGCAGCGACCTGAAAGTCAGCTCACTCAAAGACCTCTCCGGTCACTCCGTCATTCTCCAGAAGGGCACCACTTCGGAGGATCTGCTGGATGACATGATCGCTACCGGCACCGTGACCGACTGCACCAAGTCCGCTACCGAGCAGATTCTTACCTGCTTCACCACGCTCGACAACGGCGAATATGAGATGGTTCTCTGCGACAGCACTGTGGCACAGGATTATGTCACCAAGTTCCCCGACAAGTATGAAATCGTTTACACCGACAACGAGTATCCCGAGCAGTTCGGTATCGCTATGGGTAAGAACAACACTGAGCTGCAGGCCGCCATCAACAAGGCAATGGCCGAACTGAAAGCGGAAGGCTTCTTTGAGAAGAACGCCGAGAAGTGGCTGCGCAATGACGTAACCGTCAGCGATTCCGACGCGGACTGATTCCGGTCACATCACACGCAGGGCAACGCCTCCCGTAGAGGGCGTATGGTTGCCATAACAGAAAACGCAGAGGCACATGGAGGCTTTTCCCTATGTGCCTTTGCTTGATTTTAAACGGAGGGGTTGTCAGTTGAAAGAAAAGTTGATACAGGGCGGCAAGGCCGTCGCTTCCGCCTTTGATGTGCGTCGGTGGGAGCAAAAGACCCGCGTGATCGTGGGCGTGCTGCTGGCGCTGTTTGTCGCGGCGACGGTGCTGTCCTTCTTCAAGCCCAGCGAGCAGGCTATGATGGACAAGGCTTCGGCGCAGGTTCGCCGTGAACTGGAACTTGACGAAACGCGTTCGCGCCGTCAGGTGGTTGTCACCTATAACGATCTGTATTTTATCAATTACGCGTCCTTTACCACATCAGGGGTGGACGGTCTGAGCGAAAAGTATGTCGGCTTCGTGGGTGTGCATCCCGCTGATGAAGGCGCATGGAATGTCATCGGTCAGTTTGTCAATTACACCTACCGTATGCTGGGCTGCGGCCAGAGCGTGCTCTACGGTGCGAAGCTCACCATTTTGCTGACCATTCTCACCACTGTGCTGGGACTTATTATCAGTATCTTTCTGGCGCTGGGAAAAATCTCCAAGAATCCCCTCATCAGTCTGCCCTGTCGCGCCTATATCTTCTTCTTCCGCGGTACCCCTCTGATGATTCAGCTTTTCTGCATCTATCTTGCCATTCCCGGCATTTTTGAGGGATTCAGTTGGCGCGGTCTGTTCGACGTGAGCGACCCGGAGGCGGTTTTCAAGGGCGCGTTTGTGGCGGCGGTCATCGCCTTCACCCTCAACAGCGCGGCCTATTGCGCCGAAATCGTGCGTGCGGCCGTGGAATCCATCGACAAGGGACAATATGAAGCGGCCAAGGCACTGGGCATGACCTACGGCCAGACCATGCGCAAGATCATCATTCCCCAGTCGGTGCGCAGAATGATTCCGCCGGTCTGTAATGAATTCGTTATGCTCATCAAGGACGCGTCGCTGGTGTTCGTCATCGGTCTGATGGATATCACCACCATTTCCAAGACCATTTCCGCCAGCGGTTCCTACCTGGTCTTTGTGCCCGCGATGGCGATTTACCTTGTCATTACCGCGTTCTTTACGTATATCTTCGGCAAACTCGAGAAGAAATTCTCGGTGTATGAATAAAAGGAGGGATTTGCCATGTCAATGATTCGCACGGAACACGTCAGCAAGAAATTCGGTTCGCTCGAGGTGCTCAAAGACATCAGCCTGACCGTGGAAAACGGTGAGGTCATCTGCATCATCGGCCCCTCCGGCGCGGGTAAATCCACCTTCCTGCGTTCTCTCAACCAGCTCGAAACCATCACGGGCGGTAAAATCTTCATCGAAGACGAGCTGTTTCTCCACCGCGAACACGACCGTACGGTGGAAAGCATGGATAAGAAGCGCCACAAGGAACTCATGCTCGAAATGGGCATGGTGTTTCAGCACTTCAATCTTTTCCCGCATAAGACCGTGCTGGAAAACCTGATGCTCGCTCCCATGACCGTCAAGGGCAAGACCAAAGAGGAAATCGAACCGCTGGCGCGCAAGCTGCTGGAGGATGTGGGTCTTTCCGAAAAAGCGGACGAATATCCCTCCAAGCTGTCGGGCGGTCAGAAGCAGCGTGTGGCAATCGCACGGGCGCTGGCGATGCAGCCCAAGATCATGCTTTTTGACGAGCCGACCTCAGCGCTTGACCCGGAGTTGGTGGGCGAAGTGCTTAATGTCATGAAGAAGCTCGCGGAGGAAGGCATGACCATGCTGTGCGTGACGCATGAAATGGGATTTGCCCGCGAGGTGGCGGACAGGGTAGTATTCATGGCGGACGGCGTGATTATGGAAGAATCCGCCCCCGAAGAGATGTTCAACCATCCGCAGAATCCCCGTACCCAGCAGTTTTTACAGAGTATTCTGTAATTTATTTTATCATTTATCATCCGACCGCCGCACATCCGCCCTGACGGGTCAGGGATGCGGCGGTTTTTTTATCGTTTAGGGAGCGTGTGTATATATATGAAAAGAAAAAATCAAATCCAATCCTTCTTCCTGTTAGTGCTGACCGCCGTGATCTGGGGACTGGCGTTTGTGGCGCAGGAGGTAGGCGCGCAGTATCTCGGCACCTTTACCTTCAACGGCATCCGGTTTGCATTGGGGGCCGTGTCGCTGGTTCCGGTGATTGCGCTGTTTGGGAGGGAATCCATGAGCCGCAGCGGGTGGAAAAAACTGGTGATCGCCTCATTGTTTACGGGAACAGTGCTGTTTCTGGCTTCCACCATGCAGCAATACGGTGTGGAGCTTGGTACGCCCGCGGGAAAGGCGGGATTCATCACGGGACTCTACACCGTGAATGTGCCTGTCGCGTCGTTCCTGTTCTTTCGCCGCAGGACGGGGCTGTATGTGTGGATCGGCGCGCTGCTGGCGGTGGCCGGTCTGCTGCTGCTCAATCTGGATGAGAGCTTCACGCTGTCCTTCGGCGCGGGAGAAATCTGCGTGCTGATCGGTTCGGTGCTGTGGGCAGGGCATATTCTGGTGATCGACAAATTCGTGGATGAAGTGAGCCCGCTGAAATTCTCGATGGGGCAGTTTATCGTGTGCAGCGCGGAGAGCCTTTTCTGTGCGCTGCTGTGGGAAGATGGCACCGCGGCAGGCGTGAAAGCGGCGCTGGTTCCTCTGCTCTATGGCGGTATCATGTCGGTGGGCGTGGCCTATACCTGTCAGACATTGGGGCAAAAGAACACGGATCCCACTGTGTCAGCTATCGTTCTTTCCACCGAGTCGGTATTCAGCGTAATCGGCGGTGTGCTCATTCTCCACGCGCATATGGAGCCGCAGGGCTATCTCGGCTGCGCTCTGATTCTGAGCGGCATTATCCTGGCGCAGCTCAAACAAAACACCGCGTCGGAAGGCAGTGCTTCAATGGTATGTGGAGAAAATCTTACTTGATTGCAACTTATACACCACGAAATCATCAAAATATCGTCATCATTATGGCAAAAACGGTGGAAAACCGATGGTCAATTGCCATGATGGTGGCGGTATTTTACTTTCTTTTTTTGTTCAAATGACAGAAAAATGACAAGGATTACAAAAATAAAACAAAAAAATGACAAAAGAGGTTGACAGATCCACAAACGGTATGCTATAATTTCCACGTTGCTAAAAGATTGACAAAGAATTATCAAAAAAAGTAACGGAGGTTTTTACCATGAAACAACAGACGAAACGAATTATTGCCGCGATTCTTGTATGCTTCACCGTTTTCGGCATCGGCGCTCAGTCCAAAGTGGAGGCAGGAACCGTACTTACCAATGAACAGAGAATCTACAATTATCTGGTCAGCAACATGAAACTCAACACGGCAGGCGCGTGCGGCGTTCTCGCAAACATCCAATATGAGTCCAATTTCAAGCTCGGGACAATCAGCGACGGCGGCACCAGCTACGGTATCTGCCAGTGGCATAAATCCCGCTGGACGGCGCTCAAGAACTACTGCAAAAAGAACGGTCTGGATCCGGCCACACTGGACGGCCAGTTGGCTTACCTCAACTACGAGCTGAACACCAAGTCCTACAAGAAGATTCTCAACTACATCCGCGGCGTTGACAACACGTCCAAAGGCGCTTACAACGCGGGTCACTATTGGTGCTATTATTATGAAGTTCCCGCCAGACGCGCTTCCAAGGCTGTGACCAGAGGCAACACCGCCAAGAACAAGTATTGGAACAAATACAAGGGTTACAACGGCAAGACCATCAGCGGCACGGTTGCTTCCACTTCCGCGACGCCTTCCGTGACCTCTTCCAAATCCAGCACTGTCGCTTTCAACGGCAGCTTTGTCCGCACGCTCAGAACAGGCGCCAAGGGCGATGACGTCAAGTATATCCAGCAGAAGCTCAAGACGCTCGGCTACAGTGTCAGTGTGGACGGCTCTTACGGCAACGGTACCGCGGCGACGGTCAAGAACTTCCAGAAAGCCAACGGTCTGACAGCGGACGGCGTGTGCGGCAAGACTACATGGAAAGCGATCGACAGCGCCAAAGCGATTCAGGTGAAGGAAGTTGTTATCAAGAAGTTGCCCTCCAAGCCGACCTATAAAAAGGGCGCTTCGCTTGACACCACCGGCATGAAGCTGAAGGTTACATATTCCGACGGCAGCACCAAGGAAGTCACCAGCGGCTTCACCTGCACGCCGGGCGGCAAGCTCAGCACCAAGGGCAAGCAGAAGATCGTCGTCAGCTTCGGTGGCAAATCCACCGGCTATTATGTGACAGTCGAGTAAAAATTTTCTTTCATTACCCAAGAACACAAAATCCAATCCCAAGATGCACCGTGCATGGAGGGGTTGGATTTTTTTGCCGCCGGAGAAATGGGAGAAAAAAACGGCGGGCCTGTCTTTTTCTTGCAATGTGGCTGTCAATGTGGTATAATGAAAACAGAAGGGGATGATGCCGATGGATATGCAGCAGCCGATTGTCAAATTAAAGCTTGACGTGATTTTCAAGAGAGTATTCGGGGACGAGAAAAACGAGGACATTATCGCCGCGATGATTTCCGCTTTGCTGGAGATACCGCGGGAAACCATCCGGAAGATAGAGATTCAGAATGTGGAACTGCCGCCGGAAGAAATGGAAGGAAAATTCAGCCGTCTGGATTTGAAGCTGAATGTGGACGATCAGACGGTGAATGTGGAAATGCAGATCAATTACGAACCGGATTTCCGGGAGCGGACACTGTTCTATTGGTCGAGGATGTACGGCGGGGATCTGAAATCGGGCAATGCGTACGGCGATTTGAAGAAGACCTACTGCGTCAACATTATCAATTTCAATATGTTCGATTGTGAGGACTATCATTCGGATTTTGTGGTGATGGAAAAGAGCCGGCATGAGGTATTGACCGACAAGCTGGGCATACACTTTTTTGAACTCAAGAAACTGAATAATGTCCGGAAAAACCAAGCGATGGAGGATTGGCTCCATCTGATAAATGCGGAAACGGAGGGAGATCTGATGGCGATTCAGCAAACGACAGCGATACCGGAAGTGAAAAAGACAATCGTGATGCTCCGTCACCTGAGCGCGGACGAAAAGGTGCGTCAGGAGGCGTATTATCGGGAAAAGCGAATGCATGACGAAGAAAATGCGATCATCGGATCGCGTCGTGAAGGCTTCAAGGAAGGCAAGGCGGCAGGACTGGCGGAAGGCAGAGCCGAAGTGAAGCAGACCCTGATGGAAAAATGGCGTGCCAAAGGCATGACGGAGGAAGAAATCCGGGAACTGTTGGATGAGTGAGATCCGAACAACATAACGCACCAAATAACGCACCAATCAAAACCGTTTGCCGGGTCGTGCAACATCCGCTTGGCAGACGGTTTTGTTGTAAAATCTGGAGCGGGATTTTTTGTTTGCTTTTGCCTCGCGTCTTGACATTTCTTATGCGGTTATTGTATAATATATTGGTATCGGTATCGGATAAAAGGGACAGACGGTGACGAACGGTCAAAATCAACAGAGCAAGGAGAGAGAATATTGGTGAAACACAGGAAAATAATGTCGCTGCTGCTGACGGCGGCGCTGTTTGTGTCCATGAGCGGGCAGGTCTTTGCGGCGAATGTTTCGGATTCGGACATTGCGGCGGAGCAGCCGGTTGTCGTTTCGGAGAAGGAACCGGAGGTTTCGTTTGTGCCGGAGGGCGAAAGAGTGACCGTCAGCGAGCAGGTCAAGAATGCCGAGGGGGCTGCCACCAGCGGCACCTGCGGCGAAAAGCTGACGTGGAAATTCGACGAAAGCAGCGGCACGCTCACCATCAGCGGCAGCGGCGCAATGAAGGATTTCAACATGTTTGCGGCTCCGTGGTATGGGCTGGATATCCGCACGGTCAAATTCAGCGGGAATATCACGTCGATCGGTGATTTCGCCTTTGGCGGCTGCGAAAACCTCAAGGACATCACGCTGCCCGACTCGGTCAAAAGCATCGGTACCTATTCGTTCTATCGCTGCTTCGGCATCAGCGGACTCACCCTGCCGAAAAATCTGGAAACCATCGGTATGCGCGCTTTTTACAATTGTTACTCCTTTACTTCCATGCGGATTCCCGCATCGGTCAAGATCGTAGGGGCGCAGGCATTTATTTATTGCTTCAGGCTGGAGACGATCACGGTGGACAGCGCCAACACGGAATACTGCGATTCGGCGGGCGTGCTGTATGACAAGAAGATGACGGAGTTGGTCAAGGTACCCTATCGCTGGGGCAGCAGCTTCAACGTACCCGCTTCCGTGGGGTACATTTACACCGACGCGCTCAATTCGAGCCAGTTGGAACATGTGTTTGTGGAAAATCCGAATGTCACCATTTCGGATGTCGGCGACGTTTTTGATTCGGGTACGGTGCTGCACGGCCCCGCCAATTCCACCCTGCAAACCTACGCGGAAAATCACGGTCTTACCTTTAAGGCCGTCACCGCCTATTCCGGCCCTGTGCTGTCGGATTACAAAATGGTCGCGGCCAAGGCGACCGCCAGCAACAACATGGGCAAGCACAATTATACAGGCTATCGGAACGCGTGGGGCCGCGTGGCCAACTCTTACCTTTACAACTACAACGGGACGCTGACCCGCGTGGAGCAGATCAATTCCGAACTGATCGTCGAAAATTATTCCTCCGACTTTACCCTCAAAACCGCGAAAACGGTGGCGCTGGAACTGCCGGTTTTCGGCGGCTTCTTCGCGGGCAGCCAATATAATTTTGTCGTCAGCGGGCAGAACAATCTCGACGAAAGCAACAGCGTGGAGGTCGTCAGGGTCACCAAGTACGACAAGTCGTGGAACCGTCTCGGCAGCAAGTCTTTCTACGGAGAGAACACCTATATTCCGTTTGACGCCGGCACGGTCAGCATGGCGGAGGACGGCGACAATCTCTACATTCACACGGCGCATGAGATGTATCAATCCTCCGACGGTCTGCACCATCAGTCCAACATGTCTTTCTTTGTCAACAAGGAAAGCCTGAATACCGTTTACTCGCGGTCGAATGTGTGGAACATCAGCACCGGCTATGTCTCCCATTCCTTCAATCAGTACATCCGCACCGACGGCGGCTATGTCTACACCGCCGATCACGGCGACGCGCATCCCCGTTCGGTCGTGCTGGTCAAGAAGACCACGACGGGCGGCAATGTGGGAACCTGCGACGTTCTGGCCCTGCAAGGCACTACGGGCAACAATGAGACAAAGGCGACGGTCGGCGGTCTGGAACTGTCCTCCTCGAGCGCCATTGTGGTCGGCAGCTCGGTGACGCAGGACGCGGAATATGCCAGCCGCACACAGAAGAATATCTTCCTCACCGTCACGCCCAAAACCAATCTCAGCAGCGGCGCGACTTCGCTCACATGGCTGACCCATTACGCGGAGGGGGCCAATATGACCGTCAGCAACCCCTATCTGGTCAAGGTCAGCGACAACCGCCTGATCGTGATGTGGGAGGAAAGCGACAGCGACGCGAACAAGTATCTGAAATGTCAGGCCATCAATGGGAGCGGCCAGACGGTGGGTTCCGTCGTCACGGTCAAAGAGGCCTATTACAGCGAGGGTCTGTCCGACTGCGCGCCCATCGTCGTGGGTGACGGCATTGTCTGGTATGGCGCTTCGGGCAGCGTGGATTTCTATCGGATCCCCACCGACCTCAATCTGACGGAAGCCGCCAAGCTGGTCAAGGTCAGTTCCATTGCCGTCAAATCCAAGCCGACCAAACTCACCTACAATGCGGGTGAAACCTTCAACGCGAGCGGTATGACGCTGACCGTGAAATACACCAACGGCACGACCAAGGAAATCACGAGCGGCTTCACCTGCACGCCGTCCGGCAAACTCACCGCCGTGGGACAGCAGAAGATCACCGTCAGCTACGGCGGCGTGTCCGCCGGCTTCTATGTGACGGTCAAGGAAACAGAAAAGACCATCACTTCCATTGCCGTCAACAAAAAGCCGACCAAGCTCTCCTATAAGGTCGGAGAAACTTTTGATGCGAGCGGCATGAAGCTGAAAATCACCTATTCCAACAGCACCGCCGCCGAGATCACGAGCGGCTTCACCTGCACGCCTTCGGGCAAGCTGACCACCGCCGGACAGCAGAAAATTGTCGTCAGCTACGGCGGCAAATCCGCGAGCTTCTATGTGACGGTCAACAAGGAGATCACCTCCGTCACCATTAAGAAAAAGCCCGCTAAGCAGGTTTACCTGGTCGGGGAGAGCTTTAACGCGAGCGGCATGACCGTGAGAATCCACTATTCCGACAATTCTACTGCCGACGTGACAAGCGGCTTTACCTGTACGCCGTCCAAATTCAACACGGCGGGACAGCAGAAGATCGTGGTGAGTCTCGGCGGCAAATCCACAGGCTTCTACGTGTCCGTCAACAAGGCGAACCAGAGCGTGTCCTCCGTTGTCATCAAAAAACTGCCCACGAAGAAAGTCTATGGGGTAGGCGAAACTTTCAGCAGTGCGGGCATGGTGCTGAAAGTGACCTATGCCGACAACTCCACCGCGGAAGTGACAGGCGGCTACACCTGCACGCCGTCCGGCAAGTTCACCGCCGTCGGACAGAAGAAGATCGTGGTGAGCTTCGGCGGCAAGTCCACGGGCTTCTATGTGACGGTTGACAAGACGGTGTCCTCTGTCGTCATCCGGAAAAAGCCGACCAAGCTGACGTATAACACAGGCCAAAGTCTCAATACCGGCGGCATGATTCTCAAAGTCAGCTATGCCGACGGCACGACCAAAGAGATCACGAGCGGCTTCACCTGCACCCCCTCTACGCTCACTGCCGTGGGACAGCAGAAAGTCGTCGTCTCCTATTGCGGCAAGTCTACCGGTTTCTATGTGACGGCCAACAGGGTCATTTCCTCTGTGACTATCAGGAAGCTCCCCACCAAACGCACCTACAAGGTGGGCGAAACCTTCAATTCGTCCGGCATGGTGCTGAAAGTCACCTATTCCGACGGCACCACCAAGGAAACCTCGGTCGGATTCCTCTGCACGCCCTCCGGCAAGCTGAATGCCAAGGGGCAGCAGAAGATTATCGTCAGCTACGGCGGCAAGTCCACAGGCTTTTATGTGACGGTCGCGTAAGGCGCGGTTCGTTCCATTATGACAAAGCAAAACAATCCAACGCTTTGATGACAACCCATCGGGGGTTGGATTGTTTTTGTTTTATTTAGTGACATTGATTGACATTCTGCCGGATTTATGATAAGATTTTTTATGGTAAATGTTTCCGTTTCCGGAGATACGGAAACACCAGAAAGGATGGATGGCACCATGAAATGTAAGAAACTGCTGGCGTTCCTGCTGACGGCGGCGATGTTTGTCTCGACGTGTTCCGGTGTGTTCGCGGCGGCGAACGTGTCGGAAACCGACGCGTCGGCACCCCCGCAGCAGACGGAAGCGGCGTCCGAACCGACACCCGAAGAGGTCATTGTGACGACCGACGGAAATGAAAAGATCACCGTCAGCGAGCAGATGACCAAGGCCAACGAATTGCCGCACGGCCGGATGGGGGAGAACGCGTATTGGTATTACAATGCCGACACTCAAACGCTGTCTGTACTGGGCAACGGAAAAATCGGCCCCGGCACGATGGACTATGATGACGCATGGCGTGCGTACCATTACGACTACGATAACCAATTCTTTATCAGGAAGATTCTCATCGACGAGGGCATTACGGACATCGCGGACGGCACGTTTTCGGAATGCGGGGCTGCTTCCAGTGTATCTCTGCCCTCCACGTTAAAAACCATCGGAAGGGGTGCTTTTTTCCGTTGTAATGGACTGACCTCTCTCACCATTCCCGCGTCCGTGGAAAAGATAGGGTTCGCGGCGTTTTATTATTGTGACCACATGGAGAGCATAACCTTTGAGAGCGGCTCCAGGCTGACAGCAATCGGGAATGCGAAGTATGACGAGGGAGGAAGCGGGTCATATGGATATGGCGCGTTTGAAGAATGTACCGCGCTGAAAAAAGTGGTTCTGCCTGACAGCCTGAAAGTGCTGGGAAGGGACTCCTTCTGGGAATGTTCAAACCTCAGTTCCGTGACGTTCGGAACCCATCTGACGACGATTGCCGATTACGCGTTTAAGGATTGCACATCCCTTACTTCCGTTGTGATTCCCAACGGTGTGACATATGTAGGCAGCTTTGATGGCTGTACCTCTCTGTCTTCCATTGTGATTCCCGACAGTGTGACACATATAGGCAGCTTTTCCGGCTGCACCTCTCTTACGTCCATTTCGATTCCCAACGGTGTAACATATGTAGGCGGCTTTTCCGGCTGCACCTCTCTGTCTTCGGTGACGCTCAGCCGGAACCAGACATCCATTCCCGAAAGCGCATTCAGCGGATGTTCCTCATTGAAATATATTACGATTCCCGCCTCGGTCGTCGATATCGACAGGTGGGCTTTTGCCAACTGCACCGCTTTGCGGACCGTCACATTCGCCCCGGGCTCCAGGGTGCGACAGGTGGGCGATTTCGACGATTACTACAATTCGGGTACTTTTGAGAACTGCACCAGTCTGCAAAAAATAGACCTTCCGGAAAGAGTTACCTTTATTCCCAAGGGAGCCTTTGAAGGCTGCACCTCTTTGACAGAGATCGGTTTTTCCTATTGCATGGATCACATTTCCCCCGGTGCGTTCGACGGCTGCACCGCCCTTAAGAAAATCACCTACGGCGGCACGCAGGAGGGGTGGGATGTGTATGTCAAATCGGATCTTCCCGATTGGCTCAAATCCCAGGCGCAGGTGACGTTCAGGAACTACGCGGACAGCACGGTTACGTCTCTGACCATCCTTGAGAAGCCGTCTCAACAGACCTACGAGGTGGGAGAAACCCTTGATTGGTACGGCTATAGACTGGTCGCTACCTATCAGAACGGCGATTCTTCAAAGGATGTTTTTGACAAATGGCAGTGGGATGGCGATATCGTCTCCGGCTATGTCCGCACACCTTCCGGCGAACTCACCACCCCCGGACAGCAGAAGGTTACCGTCAATTACGGCGGCAAGACGGTAAGTCATTACGTGACGGTCACTCCGAAAGCGAAAAAAGTGAGTTCCGTCGCGGTGAAGACGATGCCGTCCAAGACCGTTTACACCGCCGGGGATTCCCTCAACACGAGCGGGCTGCGCCTCAAGGTCACTTATACCGACGATACCGCCGAGGAAATCACGAGCGGCTTCACCTGCTCACCGACCAAGCTGAATACCCCCGGCAAGCAGACAGTCACCGTCAGCTACGGCGAAAAATCCGCCACCTTCACCGTGACGGTCAACCAGCCGACCCTTTCGTCTGTGACCGTCAGCCAGAAACCCTCCAAGACCGCTTATGTCGCCGGAGATACCCTGAATACCAGCGGGCTGAAACTTACCGCCGCCTATTCCAACGGCACCACCAAGGAGATCACGAGCGGCTTCACCTGCACGCCGACCAAGCTGAATACCCTCGGTCAGCAGACGGTCACCGTCAGTTACGGCGGCAAATCCGCCAGCTTCACCGTGACGGTCAATGAACCTCCGGTTTCGTCGGTGACAATCAGCAAAAAGCCCACAAAGCTGACCTACTGGGTCGGGGATTCCTTCAACAGCGCGGGCATGAAACTGAAAATCACCTATACCAACAATACGACCAAGGAAATCACCAGCGGCTTCACCTGCACGCCGACCAAAATGACCACCACGGGACAGCAGAAGATCGTGGTGAGCTACGGCGGCAAAGCCACCGGATTTTATGTGACCGTCAACGCGCTCACCGTGACGTCGGTTGCCGTCAGCCAAAAGCCCGCGCAGCTCATTTACGCGGTGGGAGAAGCCTTCAACCCCGCGGGCATGAAGCTCAAAGTGACCTATTCCAACAACAGCACCAAGGAAATCACGAGCGGCTTTACCTGCACGCCGACCAAAATGACCGCCGCCGGAGAGCAGAAGATCGTGGTGAGCTACAGCGGCAAAGCCACGGGCTTCTTTGTGACCGTCAAAACGGTCAAGCAGATTCGCGTCAGCCAGAAGCCGGCCAAGACGACATATGAGGTCGCCAACACATTGAACACGGCGGGCATGAAGGTCAAGGTCACTTTCAGTGACGACACGACCAGAGAAATCACGAGCGGCTTTGTCTGCACACCCACCAAGATGGAAAAAGCCGGAAACCAGTGGATCACCGTGAAATTCGGCGGCACCGCAACGGCGTTCCCTGTCACTGTCAAGGAACCCACCGTTGCGAAGATTCGTGTGACAAAGAATCCCACCAAGACGGTCTATGTACCCGGCAATTCGCTCAACACCTCCGGCATGGAAGTGACAGTGACCTATTCCAACGACACCACCAAGGTGATTACCGACGGTTTCACCTGCGCGCCCACCAAATTCACGGCGGAAGGACTCCGGTGGATTACCGTCAAATACGGCGGTACCGCAACTGCGTTCCCGGTGAACGTAGTGAAAAAGGCCAAGACCATCCGCGTGATACAGAAGCCTTCCAAGACCACCTATATTGCCGGCAACTCGATCAACACCGCCGGTCTGAAACTCAGAGCCACCTATGACGACGGCTCCACCAAGGACATCACGAGCGGATTTGTATGCACCCCCGCGAAACTCACTGCGGTGGGCAATCAGTGGATCACCGTGACCTATGCGGGACAGTCCACGGCCTTCCCGGTAAAGGTGGAACCCAAAGCCAAGACGGTTCGCATTACCCAGCAGCCCACCAAGAAAAATTACTATGTGGGCGATACGCTCAACACATCCGGCATGAAACTGACGGCGACGTATGACGACGGTACCACCAAAGTGGTGACAAGCGGCTTTGTGTGCAGCCCTGTCGTACTGAATAAGGCAGGTAACCAGTGGATTACCGTCATCTATGCGGGACAGTCCACGGCATTCCCCGTGAAGGTGACAAAGCCCGTTTCTTCCGTCACGATCAAGAAACTCCCCACCAAACGCACCTACAAGGTGGGCGAAACCTTCAATTCGTCCGGCATGGTGCTGAAAGTCACCTACACGGACAAAACGACGGCCGAACTGACCAGCGGCTTCACCTGCACGCCCTCCGGCAAGCTGAATACCAAGGGGCAGCAGAAGATTATCGTCACCTACGGCGGCAAAGCTACCGGATTTTATGTGACGGTCGCGTAATGTCTTTTATGCAGGTTCTCTGTTCAGCATTCGGAAAAAAGAAAAAATAAAAAAGCGCCCGGTATGCCGCAGAATAACGGCACGCCGGGCGCTTTGTCTATGTTGTTATCCGATTTTTGTTTTTATGATTTCTTTCACGTCCGCGTAACGGCCGCAGACCGGGTCGGGGACTTCACCGTTGGCGATCATACGCTCGAATGTATCAAATGACACCCATTGCGCCGCCGCCGTTTCCCCTTCCTGCATGGTCAGGTCGCTGATGGCCGCGTCCTTGCGCGCGAGGTAAACGTCCATCAGCACCGTTTTGCCGCGGCGGGTGTGTATCCACTCGATCTCGCTGTCGTTCACGACAAGGCCGGTTTCCTCGTGCAGTTCCCGTTTGGCGGCGGTCAGGGAATCCTCGCCTGCCAGCGCCGAACCGCCCGTGACCTCCCACATATCCGGGAACGGGTATTTGTCGGGCGAACGCAGCGTGACCAGCAGTTCGCCGCGCGAATTGACGGTGAAAATCTCCACAACGCGGTGATAGGTGCCGGGCGGCAGTGCTTCCCCGCGTATGTGCGTTTTTCCGAGAGGATGGCCGTCGCCGTCCAGCAAATCCCAAAGTTCGGGAGGCTTGCCGCATTGGGAGCCTTTTCTTTCCAGATTCCATTCTGACGCGTTGGTGTCGGTGGTGTATTCCTGCATGGTGACACTCCTCCTTATAAAACCAAAAACAACAAGCGCCGTTTGCCCGATCGGGAAAACAGCGCCTTGTCTGAAAAAAGATGAGCAGAACTGTAAGCCGAGTTCTGTCGTGAACGGTCATCTATCTCGACTGTACATTGCTGCACAGCTCCAGCCATCTCCTAGGAACGCGGCGGGCAACCGCATATGTTCCACCACGATGTTGCATCGGATAGGGTTTACAGGACTGCCATGTCTCCACAGCAGCCGGTGAGCTCTTACCTCGCCTTTCCACCCTTACCCGCTCCCGAAGGAACAGGCGGTATATCTCTGTTGCACTTTCCCTAAGGTCACCCTCGGCGGCCGTTAGCCGTTATCCTGCCCTGCGATGCTCGGACTTTCCTCATGCCATGCCCTTTGGAGCAAGGCACGCGACCGTTTATTCTGCTCATGTGTTATTGTACACTATTTTTTGGCGGTTGTCAAATGATTAATTTTTGGGCACCAACACTTCCTTGCCGCCCATGTACATACGCAGCTTTTCGGGAATGCGGATGCTGCCGTCCGCCTGTAAATTGTTTTCGAGGAACGCAATGAGCATTCTCGGCGGCGCGACCACCGTGTTGTTGAGCGTGTGCGCGAGGTATTTCTTGCCGTCCTCACCCACGACGCGGATGCCCAGACGGCGCGCCTGCGCGTCGCCTAAGTTGGAGCAGGAACCGACCTCGAAATACTTCTTCTGGCGCGGCGACCATGCCTCCACGTCCACCGACTTGACTTTGAGATCGGCCAGATCGCCCGAACAGCATTCCAGCGTGCGCACCGGGATATCCAGCGTGCGGAAGAAGTCAACGGTGTTCTGCCACAGGACGTCGAAATACTTCGGGCTTTCCTCCGGCTTGCAGACCACGATCATTTCCTGCTTTTCAAACTGGTGGATGCGGTAAACGCCGCGTTCCTCGATGCCGTGCGCGCCTTTCTCCTTGCGGAAGCAGGGGGAATAGCTGGTCAGGCACTTGGGCAGTTCGCTCTCCTTGGTGATGGTATTGATAAATTTGCCGATCATGGAGTGTTCGCTCGTGCCGATGAGATAGAGGTCTTCGCCCTCGATCTTGTACATCATCGCGTCCATCTCGGCAAAGCTCATCACGCCGTCCACCACGTTGCGGCGGATCATGTAGGGCGGGATGACATAGGTGAAGCCGCGGTCGATCATAAAGTCGCGCGCGTAGGAGAGAATGGACGAATGCAGACGGGCGATGTCCCCCATCAGATAATAGAAGCCGTTGCCAGCGACAGAACCCGCCGCGTCAAGGTCGATGCCGTCGAAGCGCTTCATGATGTCGGTGTGGTAGGGAATGTCGAAATCGGGAACGACAGGCTCACCGAAGCGTTCCACTTCCACGTTTTTGCTGTCGTCCTCACCGATCGGCACAGAGGGGTCGATGATGTTGGGGATAATCAGCATGATGTTGCGAACCTTTTCCTTGAGTTCGGTTTCGAGCTTTTCGCACTCCGCCAGACGCTCGGAGAACTGCGTGACCTTGACCTTTTCCGCCTCGGCTTCCTCGCGCTTGCCCTGCGCCATCAAAGCGCCGATGCCCTTGGAAACCTTGTTGCGGTTGGCGCGCAGACCGTCCGCCTCCTGCATGATGGTGCGAAGCTGCTTATCCAGCGCGATGACCTCGTCTACGAGAGGCAGCTTGCTGTCCTGAAACTTTTTCTTGATATTTTCCTTGACCACGTCGGGATTTTCTCTGAGGAACTTCATGTCCAGCATAAATGATCTCACCTTTGTTTTTTCAATATTTTTTTCATTTGCGGTCAAACCGCTTGCAGATAGATTCATTATATATCAGATTCGCCAAAATAGCAAGAGGCAATGTCATTTTTTTCCGTTGTTCGGACAGGTTAAAAAAGCCGTTAAAAAAGCCAAATGCCCCGCAGGAGAAACATAAAAAGAACTTTTGCAGGAGTCGCATTTTTGCCATGCAATTATTACTATTGGTAAATCGGGATTCCACAGGCAAAATCTGGATTCTCCACACTTTCCACGGACTTTTCCACAAGCTTCCCACGAAAAAAGGGGCGTTTTCAAGGGATTCCACCGAGTTTTCAACAAGAAGTGGAAGAAAAGGGGGTTAAAACATGTGGATTGTGGAAAATCCGACAGAATATTACAGTTTGTGAATCGGGGTGGCTTTTTTGATAAAAAGCGGCGGCAGGACGTGCAAAAATTCAGGCAAAATTCATGTAAAACCGCAACCGTAAAATCTCATATAAGAGTCTGTTGCATATTTCATTTTTTTGTGATATGATAGAAAAAGCGACCCGACAACAAAAGAACTACAGAAAATGCGGCGCAACCTGCATTCATTGAAAGGAGTGTCATAAAAAAATGACAAAAACAACAGGCATTATCGGCGCGATGGATGTGGAAGTGGAAGCCATCAAGGCAGCTATGGAGCGTGCAGAGGAAAAAATCATCAGCAGCATTCCTTTTACGGTCGGCACGCTGCACGGCAAACCGGCGATTCTGGCGCGGTGCGGCATCGGCAAGGTCAACGCCGCTGTGTGCGCCCAGATCATGATCAGCGTATTCGGCGTGGATGAGATCATCAATACCGGCGTGGCTGGCGCGGTGGCGCATGGCATTGTGCAGAATGATATGGTGGTTGCCTCACGGTTTGTGCAGCACGATGTGGACACTTCTCCCATCGGGGATCCGGTGGGCTTTGTTTCCACCGTCAACACGATTTATTTTGAGGCCGACAGAGGTATAACCGAGCGGCTGCGGGCGGCCATCGGAGACAAGGCGCATACGCTGGTCGGCACGATTGCCACGGGCGATCAGTTTGTGGCGGACAAGCGCGTGACCGAAAAGCTGCGCACGCTGTTTGACGCGGCGGCCTGTGACATGGAGGGCGGCGCGATTGCGCAGGTCTGCACGCTGGCGGGCGTTCCGTTCGGCGCGGTGCGGTGCATTTCGGATTCCGCCGACGAGCAGGCGACGATGGATTATCCCGATTTTGCCGCGAAAGCCGCCGCCACCTGTTCGGCTATGGTGATTGCGTATTTTGCATGAGAAGGGAAAGAGTGCGTATGAAACGGAGACGTTGCTTGCAAAGAGCGGCGGGAATTTTTCTGGCAGCCGCCGTCATGATAGTTTTTTCGGGATGCCGCATGCCGTCGTATAACCTGTCGGGAGACGGCTCTCCCTCCAAAGCGCTGGCGGTTTTCCTCGATGAAGTGATACAGGGCGACGACGTGAAAGCCAAGGATATGGTGTACAACTATGATTTCAGCGCGGAGAAACCGACGGATGGCGACGACCTCAACAGCCGGATTATGGGCTGTCTGTACGACAGCCGGAGCTATGAACTGGTAGGGAAAGCAAAGCGGCTTGATTCCCACACAGCGCGTGTTACCGTGAACTATACCACCTTTGACATCGGAAAATTTGAAGAAGCGGTGACCGATGAAGCGGTGGAAACCGTTCAGCAAAGGGAGTATAACGGGGAAGTGTTTGAAAATGCCGACGACACACAGCCGATCATCGACCGGTGCAAAGAGGAACAACTGGAACATCCCGAGGCGTTTTATACGACCCAGACCTTTGAAATTGAAATGATCAGTTGCCGCGGACGTTGGATGGTCATGATGACGGGCGATTTTTACAAGGCGCTTTCAGGCTATGCCGTTTAAGCGACCATGAACGATACGCAGGAAGATAATGGGGGGACGAATTTGAAAATCATCAAAAAAGCGGCCAAGCCGCTGTGTTTTTTCGGCGCGCTGTTGGTGTGCCTGCTGGTGATTTCTTCCGGAGATAAAATGGTGGACGACAGGGCTTCTGTGACCGAAAAAGACGTGACCCGCGACGCCGTTCGCGTGGTGTCGGACATGGACAGCAGGATCAATGCCCGTATCTTTAATCTGCCGAAAGTGCATGTCCTGCCAATGGATTTTGAGCCTTCGCCCAAACCGGACAGCGCAAAATTCACCGAGGACACCTACGAGGACGAGACGATTTCAGTCAGGTGCTGGCATGAACAGATTCAGATCACCAAGAAACGAACCGTTACCGCCAATTTTGCCGACATCACCATCGCGCATCCCACGCAGCTTCGGACGGCGCTGTCCAACGGTAAGTTCGGCGTCGTCCGGCGTGTCTACGGCAGCAAAATGGCGGAGATGAATAACGCCGTTATCGCCATCAACGGGGATTATTACAACTTCCGCCCCCAGGGTGTGATTGTCCGTCAGGGCAGGGTGTTTCGTACCGACCCGATGGATATTGACGGACTGTTTATCAATGCGGACGGGGATTTTGTGGTGATGAACGACAAGAAGGCGGTCACGAGCGGATTTGTGGAAAAGAATCAGCTTTATCAGGCGTTTGCGTTTGGACCGGTACTGGTCAAGGACGGTGAGCCGATTCAAAAACAGAACCAATACGACAGTGTGGAATGCGACCAAAGAGCTAAATGTCCCCGTACCGCCATCGGACAGCTTGGGAAGCTGCACTACCTGCTTTGTACGATTGACGGTCGTTCCAATGTGTCCGCAGGATTGACCACCAATGAGCTGGCCGTTGTCATGGCGGATAAAAAATGTATTACCGCCTACAATCTCGACGGAGGACAATCCTCGGTGATGATTTTTAACAACGGCGTTTATAATGTGGTTTCCGGCGGCGGAGAACGCAACCTGAGCGATATTATTTATTTTGCAACGGCTCTTCCCGAATCGTAAGGCGGGATGAAAATTAGCGTGATATCGGAGGACATACGATATGTCGGAAAATTGGATTTTTGTTGATTTCGGCTCGTTTGCGGTTTACTGGTATGCCATTTTTATGGTGCTGGCGACGGCGGCGGCAGCCTGCCTGTTTGTGCTGTTTCGCGGATGGCAGGGCGAGGACGCAGCGCATGCGTGGAATTCGGTGCTTTGCGCCATGCCTGCGGCGCTGATAGGGAGCAGGATTTTTTACGCATGGTTCGGCGTGGCTGCCTTTACCGGCGGGTGGAGGGATTTTGTGGATTTACCGTCGGGCGGCTATGCCTTTTACGGCGCGGCGGGCGGCATTTTGGTGGCGCTGGCGGTCAGCGCGGCGGTGCGGAAGGATTCGTTTGTCAGACGGTTGGACGCGGCCATGGCGCCGCTCGCGGCGGCGTTGGTCATCGTTCGTTTCGCGGGTATCACGAGCGGCGAGGATATGGGCTTTCCCGTGCAGACCGATTTCCCCAAAAAATTGCCGTTTCTGGTCTGGTCGGAGTCGGAGCAGTCGTGGAACGTATGGGTCGGCTTTTTTGAGGGCGTCGCGGCGGCGGTGATTCTGGCGGTCTGTGCGGTGTTTTTTGTATCGCGCTATGTGCGCCATGGCAAAGGCACCCGCAACGGCGACACGACGCTGGTTTTCATGATGATGTATGGGCTGTCTCAGTCGGTGTTTGAGAGCATGCGGAATGATTCGCTGTTTATGGTGACGCTGGGATTTGTCAAGATCAGTGAGATCGTCAGTATTGTCATGGCGGTGGCGGCGTTTGTGGTCGTGGCGGTCAGATATTTCCGCGTGAGAAAAAACGGATGGGCTCTTGCGATCAGTTGCGTGTGTTACGCGGCGCTGCTGACTGCGGCGGTGATCTGCGAATTCAAGATGAACGCGGTCGATTTGCTGCGCAATTATAGTATCATGAGTGTGTCGCTGGGACTGATGCTGGCGATTTCTTTCCGGCTGCTGCTGTCGGGTCGGTCGGTTGCGGAGGGTTCGGGCGATGGAGTTCCCGCCAAGTATGATCCGGTCAAGTGTGACCGGAATCCCCGTGCGACGGCAGGTCATACTTCGGTCAGGCACCCCCCTGTCACGAGTGACAGAAAAAAACGCAGGTCGCCGTCACGCGGCGGCAAAACGCCCGAAATGCCCCTGAACGACAGCGAGACGGTCTTTTAATTCAGGAGATAACAGATGTAAAGAAAGGACGATAAAAATGTTTTTATTCGGAAAATCCAAGAGACAGGACAATAACGCGCTGCGTTCGGGGACAGTGGAACGCGTGCCTTCGCGTATGCTTGCCATTCCCAAGAACGGCGACCTGATCGCCGACCAGGATACCGTATTGGGGCGGCTGCACGATACCGACGAAATCACCGTATTGTCGGGGGACGAACTGCCCGTGCGCGTTGCCTACAAGGGGGAGGAATACGAGCTGGAGATTGCCGACGTAACCCTCAATGTGTCCCCCGACGACCCCTCGCTGCGTTCGTTGGGCGAAAAGGAACGGGAATGGGTGCTGTCGGCGGAAAAGGCCGTCGGTGTGGAGATGTTCTTTGCCGACAACAACATGGATTCCTACCATTTGCAGGTAAAAATGCTGGATATGCTGGTGCCGGACATGGCGGCGCTGCTCGATGACAATTCCTATCGCATTCATTCGGGACGGTGGGCGGTCATGACGGCGGCGTCCCATGTGGCGCCTTCGCCTGACTATATGTATTGCATTCATTGCGTGAACGACGACGGAGACAGCGTGTGGATTCACACCCACGGTCTGACCCGCTGCGGCACCATTGAACTCGAAATCCTCGGCGCCACGACGGAAAATTACGGTATGTTCGGCAACGCGCTCAACCAGATAGCGCATCGGCTGGTGGGGGATAACCGGTTCATCGGGGAGCTGGAGCCGAAACTGGTCGGCGTGTGCGGCGACGGCAGCGAGATCGTGGCGACGTGGCAGCGCAGCGAATGGTCATTCAAGGATTTCCCCAAAAACATCATGGGCGGTCCCGAAGACCACGACGACGAACACAGCCTGAATATGGGCGTGGTCTACCTTTACGAGAACGAAAAGGCGGTGGAAAACGGCAAAATCACGCCGATCATCCGCTGGGAAAAGCGCATGGGCGACAACGATATCTATTACAAGACGACGGACGAAACCCATCGCATGCGTGACTTGGCGCAGGAGCGCCTCGGGTATCTCCGCGAGATGTATGAGGAGATTCCCGAAAAGAACGTGCTGGTCAAGCTGCCGCTCACGCCGAATGAGAAGTACGGCATGGAGGAAGGGCAGTTTGAATACATCTGGTTCAAAGTGGATGAAATGCGCGAGGACGGCTTCACCGCGACGCTCACGCAGGACGCGTTTTATGTGGACGGCATGGTGGAAGGCGTGCAAAAGGACGACCTGCGCTATGAAGATATCGTGGACTGGCGTGTGTACACGCCGGAAGGCAGCTTCGAGCCGGACAATGTGTTCCGTTATATCGAGGAATAATTTTTGTTTTTATCAGCAAAACCAAAAACTCCCGTCCAGATGGCAGGCATCGCCATCTGGACGGGGGTTTCATTGTGTATGATCATTGGGCCGTCTTTATGTACAGCTTGCCGCGCTTTACGGTAAATGTGACGGTGCCGTCCCGCTCAGTCATATAAACGTGGCGGAATCCCTTGACGTGTAGTCGGCTGGCGGTCTGCGTTGCATCGTTCCACTCGGCGGTGAGGATGACCGCGCCGGTCGTGAGCCGCGTGATGTTTTTGAGGTCACTGCCGACAACCACCGCGTCGCAGGTCAGATAATCATCGGGCAGCAGCGCACAGTTGCCGTCGTCAGGACATACCAGCGCCGTCACGCCGCCGCATTGCAGACGTTCCCAGGCTTTGCCGTCGCTGTCGGTGTAGGTATGCATGCACAGTGACAGGGCGTTGAGCGTGATGCCGTTTCCGAAATCGACCGTCCGCGTGCCGCTCTTTCGGGTGGCTTTTTGCGCGTAAGGATAAGCGAAAGGCGTTTCACCGCATAGGAAGTAATCGGGTGCATAGGCGGCGATCAGTTCATCGGCCAGCCTGCTGCGGGAGGAAGCCGGAGAAGAAGCGGCAACCGCGTCGATTTTTCTCACACCGCTGGACGAGAGATGATCCTCTACCGTGCGCAGATCATAGCTGTCTCCGCCCGCTTCTGCGATCATGGCGTGGGTACCGTTTTTGGCGTAAACGCACACGCTACCGTCCTGCATGGCAAACACCGTGATGACATTGCCCGTGCAGGTGACAAGATGGGATAGCATGGAGACAAAAAGCAGGACACAGACCCAGCAGAATCCGTTGCACAGCGCGCTTTGCCGATGTGCGGATGGGGAAGCCTGCCTTGCTCCGAGCAGGGCGGCGGCGGCAAACATCAAAAACAGCGGTATGTAGGGATAGCTTGTGTTGAGAACGGCGAGAGGAAAGGCCGACAGAAAGGACGTTGTCCCTTCGAGATAGCCGTCCAGCAGAACCGCCGCCAGCCGCAGCGGCAGCGAGAGAAGCCATCCGACCGGCGGAAGGGCATAGAGCAGCGACGCGACAACACCGAGCAGGAGAAACCATGTGGCGGCGTAGACGCAAAGCAGGTTGGTCAGCGGCGCAATGAGCGACACACGTCCGAAATACAAGGCGCTGAGGGGAAGCGTGGACAATGACGCTGTGACAGAGACGGCCAGAGAGTCAACCACGTATGACTGTATGCGGAAGAATCTGCCGCGTCGCTTGGTAACGGGAAAAAGCTTTGTGACGGATTGTTGGATGGGGTCGGAGGCTAAGAGCAGACCCAGCGTGGAGCAGACGGAAAGCTGTAGCCCGATATCTGCCGCGCTCCACGGATTGAGAAAGCAGATGACCAGCACCGACACGGAGAGCGAGGTCACATTGTCGGGGTCACGCAGGATAAAACGTGACAGCAGCGCCATGATGTGCATTATGCCGGCTCGTGTAACCGACGGCGAGAACCCGGTGACCGCCATAAAGAGCAGGATGAATAGAATGGAGGCAAATGTGTTGGCGCGAGGGGAAAAGCGCAGTTTGCGGAGCAGTTGAGAAATGGCATAAGTCAGCAGACTGACGTGAAGTCCTGAAACCGCCAGCAGATGCGCGATTCCCGCAGCCCGGAAGTGGTCGATCACGCTGTCGTCAAGGAGATCGGTATCGCCCAGCAGCATGGCGCAAAGCAGGGCGGAGGCGCGGGAGGGCAGCGCCCGCCGTATGGCGGCGATGATCTGCCGACGCAGGGCAATGTGTCCGTATCGGAGGGAAAAAGCGTTTCCCGGTATTACCGTTTGCTCCTGATAGGGAGAACACCACGCGCGTGCCGCTACACCGTCAGCACGGAGGGCTGTTTCACTGTCATAGCCGGTTTCGTCATGATTTTGCGCAAAGGTCACCGTGCAGATAATGCGGTCGCCCTCGCGGGCTTCAAGTGAATGGCGGCAGGTCAAACGAATTTTCATTTTTTGTTTCGCGCCGCCAATCCCGATCGCATCGGTTTTGACGATGTAATACCAGCGGCCGTACTGTTGGCGGGGCATTTCGGTCACCACACCTGACAGGGTGCAGGTCTGGGTGCCGAGCGTCTGAGAGATATTTTCCGCCTGCGCGCGGAAATGACCCATAACGAAAAAGGCAAGAAAGACGGGCAGCCATACGATCACGATGTCACGCCGGTGGTCTTTGGCAAAAAAACAGGCTGCACAACCGATGAGTGCAGCCATAAATGCGACGGTAAAATTCACATCCGCGATAAAACACACCGCCAGCGCCGACATTGCCATATAAAGGAGTCCAAAGACAGCGAGCGGACGTTTTATCATGGAAATGCGCTCCTTTCTTACAGGAAATCATCTGAATGTTTCGACAAAATCCGACAATGCGGCATGCAAAAATACACCTCATCCTGCGCTTACCAAAAATAACCGCGGGATGAGGTGTAAGCTGATCTGTTATTTAAAGAAAAGGGGGAGTGCTTCAAGGAAGATGATGTCGTCTCTGTCCTTGGCGTCGCCTTCCGCGAGAACGGCACACTTGGCGACGATATTCGCGCCTGCCTGCTCTGCCAGCGCCACGGCGGCGTTGAGCGAACCGCCTGTGCTGATAACGTCGTCCAGCACCAGTACGCGCTTGCCCTTCAATTCGGCGGCGTCGTCTTCACCCAGATAGAGCTTCTGCAAGCCCTGTGTGGTGATGGACTGATCGTCAACGCTCAGCGCGTTGCCCATGTAGACCTTCAGACCCTTGCGTGCGACGATGTATTTTTTTCCGGACTGGCGGGACATCTCGTAGGCCAGCGGAATGCTCTTGGCTTCGGGGGTGAGGATCAGATCAAATTCCGGGCATTTGGCGATCAGCGCCTCGGCGGATTTTTCCGTGATCTCCACGTCGCCGAACAGAATGAAAGCCGCAATGTCTATCTTGTCGTTGACGGGGAATTTTTTGAGCCGACGCTTGCAGCCCGCAATGGTAATTTCATAAAAATCGTTCATTTCGTTCAAGTCCTTTGCTGCGTTTTGGGGAGTGGTCGTCTGCTTTTCTTTCTTCTTAAATAAATGAAACATAGGTTACGCCATCTTTTCCGGCAGCTTCTTGCCGCCTAATATATGAAAATGAATGTGAGGAATCGTCTGTGCGGCGTCCTCACCGCTGTTGGCCACTACGCGGAAGCCGTTGTCAAGCCCCTGTTCCTTGGCGATTTTGGCGATGACTTCAAAAATGTGGGCGACGGTGGCGCTGTTTTCCGCCGTGATGCCGGCAGCCGAGTCGGCAATGTGCTCCTTGGGAATCACAAGAATATGGACGGGCGCCATCGGATTGATGTCCTTGAACGCAAGAACCGTTTCGTCTTCGTAAACCTTGGTCGAGGGGATGTTGCCTTTTGCGATTTCGCAGAATAAGCAATCCATGTGGTAAGTCATTCCTTTCGTTATGCATCATGACAGTTGGTTTTCATTGTTTCATTCATCGACCATTGGTTTGTAGATCAGAATGCCATCCAGATCTATGACATAATCCGCTTTGTCAACCGAAAAACGCGGGGGAATGATTTCAAACTCCCGATAGAGCCGACAGAAAACCGCCGGGAAATCCTCACAGCAGAGACGGTCTTCGTGTAAGACCTCCAGCGTATGCAGCACCATTTGTTTCAATGATGTGCCGCGCGGTTTTCCGATAAGATAAACCGGTTTGACGGAAATGCCTTCTATTTTGACAATCAAGCTGTATGGCGTCATTTTGGACGGACAGGACGCAATGACCGATGATTTAACAAAAATATTTTACCATTTCATTAGTATAATGTCAATCATTGTTTGAAAAAAATCAGAGGGATTTTTGAAATGCAAGCAGAAAAACGCTTTTCCATTATATATAACCGAATCAATAACACACCCAGTAATATCAATATACACCAGAGAAATACAGTGTGTAATGACGGTGGAAAAACGGAGGACAGAATTCGTGACGAATGCTGTGGAAAGGTGGACGAATTCGGGCAGATTCCACAATCATGAAAAAAGGCGAAAAAAAAGCTTGACAAAGGGGGAGTGGTGTGGTAAGATAGTGAAGCTGTCGCGGAAAGCGAGGCACGAAAAAGAGACTGGCAGCCGCCCAAGAGAGGGAATCGAGCGCAGTTTCGGAAGTCGTGCGGGAGCAGAAGCAAGCATAAAAAGATTTTGAAAAAAATCGAAAAAAGTGCTTGACAAAGCGAGCTTGATGTGATACAATTACAAAGCTGTCGCAAAGAAGCGGTTGTCAAAAAGTTACGAAAAAAGCATTGAATCAAAAGAAATTTTGAAAAAGATGAAAAAAAGTACTTGACAAACGGAATTCGATGTGATAGAATAGAAAAGCTCGCGAACGGAAGTGAGCGAGGACAGAACCTTGAAAATTAAACAACGTAAACTAAGAATTAACCTGTAATTCCT
>CADCNI010000012.1 GCA_902802795.1 uncultured Ruminococcus sp. | reverse complement strand
GTAAACTCCGTCCATTCGATGTGATTGTATTCCATCACTTCGCCCGACCGCTTCATGCCCCATTTTTCATAAAAGGCAACCGCGTTCTCATTGGCGATTAAATAAACGGCAATGTCCTTTTCTCCTCCGGCGATTTCGTGGGCGGTTTTCATCAGACGGGTGCCGATGCCCTGTTTCTCATAGGCTCTGTCCACGCCGAGATCGGTGACATACAGCCAGTAGGCAAAATCGGTCAGCCCCAGCAGCACCCCTACGATCACGCCGTTTTCATTTTGCGCGACAAGGCTGATGGACACATTCCGGAGCAGTCGTTCGATTCTCTCCGCAAACCGCTCTTTGGGGTACTGTGAACCGAGGTCGGTGCGTTTGAGAAAGTCGATGTATTCTTCCGTCGTCAGACGGCGGCTTTGGATGGTAACGGTTTCGTTCATGGTCTGTTATCCTCCCGCGGCAGTGTAAACCTATATCGGCAAATCGGGCGGTTTTCGCCATGGTACAGCCCGATGCCCTCGAATTCCTTGACAAAGCCGCATTTCTCCATCACGCCGCGCGAGGCGGTATTTTCCGCGACGCATACGCCGAGAACATACGGCAGCCCCCACCGTGCCATCATGACGGGAAGAAAAGCCGTCACCGCTTCGGCGGCGTATCCCCTGCGGGTGAACGCCTCTCCGATGTGGTAGCCGATTTCCCAATCGCCGTTCCCCATCGGTACCAGTTCCACATGACCGATGTTGCAGCCCTGTTCTTTCAAAAGAATCGGGTACACCTGCGGCGCGGTTTCATCGTCGTAGTGAGCGGCGAGAAATTGTATCGTTTCCCGCGCGTCCTCCACCGTTTCAAAGACTTCGTCGGACTGAAAGCGGCGGTTGGGGTCGTCAATCGAAAGCAGATGCACCGCTTCCGCCATGCTTTCGTCAAATTTTTGGAGGATCAGCCGATCGGTCTGGGTCACAATCGCTTCGTTTTTCATACGCAGGTCAGCTCCTTGTTATGATAGTAACAAAAAAGAAAAAAGAAGAAAAAGCGAAGCGCAATCAGCGAGTTAGTTATGCGCTGCGCTATGCTTTTTTCTTTTTTGTTTATTCCGGCTGCGGCTGCCCCTCGCCCTTGTACAGGCGGCGGATGATTTCTTCGATATCCGCGTCGCGGAGATTCACGTCCTTGACATGCACCTTGCCGAGCGTATATTGCAGCATTTGCTCCACCGGGATTTTGTCGGTGTTGAAATCCACTTTCACCATCACGCCCTCGGTCTCCACCGTGAGATCGCCATCCTCCAGACCGCACGGGGCAAAATGTCCCGCGTAATCCAGCACGGACAGCGCCGCTTCGTCGGCGGCTTCATAATTCAGCTCACGCATCTGTCCGTACTTCTGTTTGAGGCTGTAGAGGCTGCCGTCATAGACCTTTTTGCCGTGGTCGATCATGACAATGCGCTTGCAGAGGGAGGAAATGTCCTCCAGATCGTGCGTTGTCAGAATGACGGTCGTGCCTTCTTCCTGGTTGATCTTGGTGATCGCCTTGCGGATGTTGTCCTTGACCACCACATCCAGACCGATGGTGGGTTCGTCAAGAAACAGCACCTTCGGATTGTGCAGGAGCGAGGCGGCGATGTCGGCTCTCATGCGTTGCCCCAGCGACAGCGTGCGGACAGGCGAATGAATGAAGGGTTCCAGCTCCAGCACTTCGTTGAGAAATGCCATTTGTTTTTTGAATTGCGCCTCGTCCACCTCGTAGATTTCCTTGAGCACCTGATAGGTTTCGGTGAGCGGCAAATCCCACCAGAGCTGCGTGCGCTGGCCGAACACCACGCCGATTTCTTTGACGTATTTCTTGCGGTTTTTGCGGGGATTCTGCCCGTTGATGATGCAACTGCCGCCGGTGGGGGTGAGAATGCCGGTCAGCATTTTGATGACGGTGGATTTTCCCGCGCCGTTCGGGCCGATGAAGCCGAGGATCTCCCCTTTGTCCACATGGAATGAAATGTCGTCCACCGCCTTGACGGTTTCCTTCCGGCTGTGAAACAGCGACTTGACGCTGCCCATAAATCCCGGCTGCTTGATGGTTTTGGTAAAAGTTTTTTCCAGATGTTCTACCTGTATCATGATGGTTTTATGTCACTCCTTTTACTTTTTTGTTTGATTGATTATAAGTATAACATTGTGAACAAATGATTACAAGACGCTGACGCGATTCTTTAGATTTTCTTTAGATTCTTGAAAATGCCTTGTGTATCCATTGTATTTGTGGTACAATAGCGGTAATGCTGATACAGACGAGGTGATGACAGTTGAGTGAAAAAGAGGAAAGAGCGCAGCGCGCCGTCGCCATCAAGCGCATGGTGGGAAACTGCTGCGTGGCGGTGCTGCTGACCTATGCCGACCAGCTCGGCATGAGCGAGGCGCAACTGCGGAAATTGGGCGCTCCCTTCGGTGTGGGAATGGGCGGCTTCGAGGCCACCTGCGGCGCGGTCTGCGGGGCGCAGATGGTGCTGGGCATGACATCGCCGGACGGCCGACCCGTCATCCGCGACGCAAAGGGACTTGTCGAAAAGTTCCGCGCCAAGGCGGGCGCGATTCGCTGCCGCGACCTCAAGGGCATCGACACGGGCGTGATGCTCTGCTCCTGCGAGAACTGCGTGAAATACGCGGTGGAGTCGCTGGAGGAACAGCGACAAGGCTGATATTTTCCCGTTTTTCAAAAAGCAAACAGGGCTGTCGCACAGGGACGGATTTTTCCTTTGTGCGACAGCCCTGTTGCTTTATACTAATTTTCGATTACTGCAAATCGACGATCAGTTCCGACTGCACGCCGGAGAGTGAAAGAAGATTTTCGCTCTCCTCCCGGCCGCCGTTTTCCGCCGCTTCGCCGTTTTTCTGAAAATACACATGACAGCCCCGCCCTTTGTTTTGCACGCGGAAATCCGCGCCCTCGGGAATATGCACCACGCTGCCGGATTTCCATTGGTTGATGTCGAGCACGCCGCGTATGCCGTCCACCGTGATATCGTGGTTCGTGCGGGAGGTCAGCTCGATACGTCCGCAGCAGTCCGTTGCGGTGACGCTTTGCGCGTCGCCGTCGTATTCGAGACGGTCAAGCGTGAGATGCGTCAGGCGCAGTTCCCTGACCGAGGCGGCGATCTCGCAGTGTCCGGTCAGTCCCTTGGGCAGTGTGACAGTCACCGAAAGCGCGTCCGCCACTTCATACCGGCTCACGCCGTCTTTTTTGATGCAGTCTACGTCCAGTTTGCCGCGATTCTCGTCCAGCTTGACTTTAAAGAGGGAACCGATATTTTCCATATTCTCCGACGCGAGGTCAATATGCAGCTTTTCATCCTCGCCCGTGCAGACCGTCAGCGAATGCGCCGCGCCGATCTGCATATCAAAATGGGTTTTGCGGTCTATGTCATAGGACGTCTCGCTGTGGTAGACCGGCGTTTTGGCGGCGTGCTGCGGCATGGCTTGTGATACCAGTTCATCAAGGGTGGTTTTGAAAATCTCCGACAGGATCATCATGTTTTCGATGTCGGGCATGCCCTTGCCCGTTTCCCATTTGGTGATCGCCTGTCTCGAAACGCCGATTTTCTCGGCGAGCTGTTCCTGCGAAAGTCCTTCATTTTTTCTGATCTCTTTGAGTTTCTGTCCAAAATCCATGATACATTCCATCCTTTATTAACAGATATTATTCTTTGATGAGCGAATACGCTTCGATTTTCTTGATAGGTCTTGCCAGCAGCACGCTGATGAGCAAGGTCACGGCGATCTCCGCCGCCGCGAACAGCAGCAGAATGCCGACCGGCTGCTCCATGTGATTCTTCATCGCCCCTACCATGCCGAATATGGCATGGTTCACAGCAGGCAGCCAGACCAGCCCCAGCAGCGCCGACGAAAGCGCCGCCGCAACGGTCACGGGCATCAGGCTTCCCGCCGTCTGCGCGACAAGCTGCCTACCCGAATAGCCGATAGCTTTGTAAATGCCGAATTCCTGTCGGCACTGTGTCATCATAGAACGGATAATGACAAACAATATCAGCAGAACGATCAGCGCCGTTACGGCAAAGATGACAGCAATCACCACGGTAATAATGCCCATGTAGAGGGATTGCGCCTCGCGCTGCTTTTTCGCCGCGTTGACCGCGCTGACGATCTCCCCGCCGCACGCTGTTTTGGCTTTTTCGATGAAACCGTCCGCGTCGGCGCTGTTTTTCAGATACACATACAGCGAATGGGTTTCTTTTCCGCCCGACAGTGCCGCAAAGCCTTGGTCGGTCAGTTCGCAGATTTCGCCGCGGTTGTTCACGCTCTGCACGAGTCCCACGATGCGATAGGAACGGCTTGTATCTCCGTAAGTGACAACCGCCGTATCCCCCACACCGCAGCCGAGGCGTTCCGCCAATGCGCTGCCGATGGCGATTTCCCTGCCCGAGACGGGATTTTGTCCCTCATAGCAGCCGTCGTTCTGGGTCTGGGAAAAATCCTCGCAGACAAAGGCGACCGCGTTTTCGTCCCCCACCTGCACCTGCCTGATCGCGTAGGACAGCACCTTTTCCGCTCCGTCCAGACTGCCGATAGCGCGTTTCATGCCCACAATATCGGAGGATGACACTTGCAGTATCACATCGGGCGATTCGTCGGAGAGCGTGTTCATCAGATGGTCGGGTCGGATAATACCATTATAAAACAGGCTGCCCGAAAATGCAATGAGTATTGTCATCACAAACAGCACCACAAAGAGCAGTACATTCTGTCGCGCGGAGACTGCCATTTGCTTGAGCATAAGCGTGAAATGCACGCTGCCGGGAGTTTTGGCGAGGGGGAAACGGTTCTTTTTCATGCCCCTGCCGTCGGTGACGCCCCGAATGGCGGCAATCGGCAGGAGACGGCGGATCCGACCCGCCGACAGCCATGTGAAGACCAGTGTGACAACCGTGAGCAAAGCCACCGTCAGAATCAGCGCCGCCGGACTGTATGCCACGTCAAAGCGGAAGCCTGCCTGCAACGCCAGGACATTGACCAGCGTGGGAAGCAGCCCATAGGAAAGCGCCACGCCGAGCACCGAGAACAGCAGCGCCGCCGCCGTGTAGGGCAGTACCTCCGCCGCGATGATGCCGCCCGATGTAAAGCCCAGCGATTTGAGCACACCCATCTGCGCCATTTCTTCGGCAACGGTGGTTTTGATGCGGAACCGGCAAAGGAAGATGCTCACGAGCAGGACGATGACCGCAAACGCCGCGAGTATTACGGTCAGCAGATTTGTTACCATCATGCGGGACTGCTTCCTGGACTCCCGCGTCATGGCGAACAGCACGGGGGCTTGCTTCTCCTCGGCGGTCTTGCGGAGATCGGTCAGCACGGTCTGACGGTCTGCCCCTTCCCCGGTGCGCACCGCGTAATTGACCACCTCGCCGCTTTCCAATGCCTGCGCTAACTGCCGGTACTGCGCATCCGGCAGGAACACGCCCATCAGCTCCGCGCTGGCGTTGCCGTACTGCATTTCCTGCACCACGCCCGCGACGGTGTAGGAAAAGTCCTTGCCGCCGATAGAAAAAGTAATGGTTTCTCCCGGCGCGTATTCCCCGAATTCCGCAATGTAAAGCGGCAGGTAAATCGGGTTCTGCACGGCTTCTTTGCTGCGCCGGCGGCAGGACAGCCGATGGATGGCGCGGGGGTCATCCCAATTGTAAAACAGGATGTTCAGTTCAAAATCCGTGCCGCGAAAGTCCTTCATCACGGCTTTTTGCAGAATCGCCCGCTGCTGTTCGAACTGCTCCACCGACGGATGGCGGCGCACAGCGTCCGACAGCGCGGGGGAGTCCGTCATTTGGGGAATCACCATGTCGATATCCGCGCTGTGCAGTTCGTCGGAAAGTCTGTCATAGGCCGGGTCGATTCGCAGCGCCAGCACCAGTGCCAAATGAAGAATGAGCGCCGTTATCAGAATGATCATACCGAAGGAAAGGATCTGCTTTTTGTCCTTCCTGAAAAAGTAATGGGAAAGATGGCTGATTTGTTTCATAATGGTTTCTCCTGTCCGTTAGTGTTTTCATAAGATATAGAAATTACCAGTTCATTTCGGTGAGAAAGGCGTTCAGCTTGTCGGTGCGCGCGGCGTTGTCGGGGGTGTATTCTCCCAAGTCGCATTCTCCGAAAATTCTGCCGTCGCGCAGATAGATGACGCGGTTGCCGCGAAGAGCGGATTTCTTGTCGTGCGTCACCATGATGATGCTCTGTCCGTCGCGGGACAGCTCCGTGAACACATCGAGCACCGCGTCGGAATTGTGGGAATTGAGCGCGCCGGTGGGTTCGTCGGCAAAGAGTACCTCGGGACGGTTGATGACGGCGCGGACGATGCCGGCACGCTGCGCCTCGCCGCCGGAGATCTGAGAGGGAAACTTTTTCCATGTGACTTCGGGAAGATTGACCTTTTCAAATAACGCGGCGGCACGGCGGACGGTTTCTTTCTTTTTGCCGCCGACCAGCAGACCCGCGGTCAGGGCGTTGTCCATGAGGCTCATTTTGTCGAGCAGGTAAATCTGCTGAAAGACGAAGCCGCAGTGCTTCCTGCGAAAGACCGCGAGCTTGTCGGCGCTGTAGGAGGTGATGTCCTCGCCGCAGAAGGTAATCGAGCCGGAGGTGGGTTTGTCCATGCCGGAAAGAGCGTAGAGCAGAGTGGATTTCCCCGCGCCGGACGATCCCATAATTACGGTGAAGTCGCCCTGGCGAATGTCGAGATCGAGATCGTTGATGATGGTTTGCTCCGCGTCCCCGCTGCGGAAGCTTTTGTTTAAATGGCGAACCGAAAGAAGAATATGGTTTTTGTTTTCGCTGTTTTTCATGTTTGAAACGCTCCTTTTGTTGTGGTGGTTGTTGTTGTTTTCTGCGCTCAGTATAGCACGGCAGGACGGGTAGCACCACCAAAAAGGGGTTGCAAACGCTCTAAAATCATGCTACGCACCGTTGCATCAGGCAAAAAAATAGATGAAGCGACAAAAACGTGGCGAAAAATCGAAAAGAGCCTTTCCCGAAGCGGCAAAACGAATCAAAAGTGATCAAAAACGCGAGAAATCCACATAATCACTTGTGATAAAGACAGAAATAATATTTATTAAAAATATTACAATCCGGAATTTTTAAGCGCCGCTTTTGCCAATGAAAAATCTTGTCGCCGTATTGTATCTTTCGGTTTTCTGTGATAAAATATAAAGGTATCTTTCTGAAGAAAAATGCAAGGAAAGGAAGTGGCCTCATGGAAGAAACGGCTGCCAAAAACATCTCATCCTCCCCCGCGAAAAAACGCATTGTTCCGATTGACTATCTGCGGGGACTGGCTATTATCTATATGGTGTTTTTCCACTTTGTCTATGATATGGCCTATCTGCTGGAAACCGAATGGGGCAGGAACGCCTACGCCTTCCACAGCCGGATCGTTGTATTCGATACCGCCTCTTTTATCCTGCTGGCAGGCGTGTCCAGCGCGTTCAGCCGCAGCAATGTCAAACGCGGCGGACGACTGCTTGCCATCGGTATTCTGTTCACGCTCGTGACGGCGTTTGTTTTCCCCGGACAGGCGATTTATTTCGGCATTTTGCAGTTGCTCGGTTCCTGCATGGTGCTGTACGGCGCGTTTGAGGAACGGCTGCGAGGACTTCCCGCCGTGGTCATGCTGCTTGTCAGCGCGGCGGTCTTTGTTCTGACATATCATATCCAGCGCGGATATGTCGGCATCGAGGGACTCTTTCAACTCGATCTGCCGCCCGAACTGCTGCAAAACAACCTGCTCTATCCCTACGGTGTGATCAAGGGGGGCTTTGCGTCGGTGGATTATGTGCCGCTGCTGCCGTGGTTCTTCCTGTATTTCGGCGGCACCTATATCGGCGCGTTGCTTGTGAAGTACCGCGACAGGCTGCCCGGATGGTGCTATGCCGACCCGCTGCCGCCGCTGAGCCTGATGGGACGGCACTCGCTGCTGATTTATATTCTGCACCAGCCGATCATTCTGGCGGTGGTCTACGGGCTGCAATTCCTGATGACTGGATCGAAATAAAGAACGAAATTCAACCTCTATTCACACTCTCTCCGAATCGGTATGCTATAATAGCAGGACAACACGGCAACACGGCAACGGATTCCTGTTTTCCGGCGCATTGTTCCGCACTTCATCACTTCACATTTCACATTTCACACTTCACGTTATTAAAAGGATGAATAAAAAAATGAATTTTGCCCAGGCTCTTGCCAATGAATTTCAAATCAAACCCGAATACAGCGAAAATATTCTCAAACTGATCGACGACGGCAACACCATTCCCTTTATCGCGCGGTACCGCAAGGAGATGCACGGCTCGATGGACGACCAGAAGCTGCGCGAAATCTCCGAGCGTTATGAATATTTGCAGAATCTCGACAAGCGACGCACGGAGGTGCGCACCTCTATCGAGAATCTCGGCAAGCTCACCGATGAGCTGGTGACCGCGCTTGACAACGCCGCCACGCTCACCGAAATTGAGGATATCTACCGCCCCTATAAGCCCAAGCGCAAGACCCGCGCCTCCGTTGCCCGTGAAAAGGGTCTGGAACCGCTGGCGGCGGCGATTTTCGCGCAGGACACCAGAGAATACCCCATCGACATGGCGGGCGCGTATCTCAACCCCGAAAAGGAAGTCAATACCCCCGAAGAAGCCTTGCAGGGCGCACTCGACATCATCGCGGAGGATATCTCCGACAACGCCGAGATCCGCAAGCGCCTGCGCACGGTGGCCTTTGAACACGGCAATATCGTTTCCAAGGCCGCCGACCCCGAAGCCGAGTCGGTGTATGAAAATTATTACGAATACAGCGAGCCGATGAAACGGGCGGCAGGCTATAAGATTCTTGCCATCGACCGCGGCGAACGCGAAAAATTCCTCAAAGTGTCGGTTGACTTTGACCGTTCGCGCGGTGTGGATATCATCGCCAAAGCGGTCGTCAAGCCGGGCAACCGCCCGACCTCCGACGCGGTGCGCGCTGCCGCCGAGGATGCGTATGACCGGCTGATTTTCCCTTCCATCCAGAACGAGCTGCGCGGCGAACTGACCGATGCGGCGGTGGAGAACGCCATCAAGGTATTCTCCGAGAACCTCCACCAACTGCTGATGCAGCCTCCCGTCAAGGGCAAGGTGGCGATGGGACTGGACCCCGGCTACCGCATGGGCTGCAAGGTCGCCGTCGTGGACGCGACCGGACGGCTGCTCAATACCACGGTCATTTATCCCGTTCCTCCCTTTAAAAAGGTGGAGGAAGCCAAGAAAATCGTCACTAAATTCATCAAGGCCTACGGCGTGGAGATCATCGCCATCGGCAACGGCACGGCGGGCAAGGAAACCGAAATTTTCGCCGCCGAACTGATTAAGGAGCAAAAGCTCAACGTGGCCTATATGGTGGTGAGCGAGGCGGGCGCTTCGGTGTATTCCGCCAGCAAGCTGGCCGCCGAGGAATTCCCCGATTATGACGTGAATGTGCGTTCCGCTATCTCCATCGCCCGCCGTTTGCAGGATCCTCTCGCGGAGCTGGTCAAGATCGACCCCAAGGCCATCGGCGTGGGACAGTACCAGCACGACATGCCCCAGAAGCGTCTCAGCGAGGCGCTCGACGGCGTGGTGGAGGACTGTGTGAACTCGGTCGGCGTTGACCTGAATACCGCGTCTCCCGCGCTGCTGAGCAAGGTGGTGGGCATCAGTTCTGCCGTTTCCAAGAATATTGTCGCCTACCGGGAAGCCAACGGCGCGTTCAAAAGCCGCAAGGAGCTGCTGAAAGTCGCCAAGCTGGGATCGAAAGCGTTTGAGCAGTGCGCCGGCTTTATGCGCGTGACCGAAAGCGCCAATCCCCTTGACGGCACGGCCGTTCACCCCGAAAGCTATGAAGCGGCGGAAAAGCTGCTCACCCTCTGCGGCTTTACCCCCGCCGACATCAAAAACGGTTCTCTCGGCAAGCTGAAAGACACCGTCACCCGCATGGGCTACGACAAGACCGCCGCACAGCTCGGTATTGGCGTGCCGACGCTGACCGACATTGTGAGTGAACTCATGCGCCCCGGACGCGACCCCCGCGACGAACTGCCCCAGCCGCTGCTGCGCACCGATGTGATGGATATCAAGGACTTGAAGGTCGGTATGGAACTGCAAGGCACCGTGCGCAATGTCATCGACTTCGGCGCGTTTGTGGATATCGGCGTGCATCAGGACGGTCTGGTACATATCTCCCAGATCGCCAACCGCCGCATCAAGCATCCCTCCGAAGTGCTGAAAGTGGGAGATATCGTGAAGGTATGGGTGCTTTCCATCGACGAAGCCAAGGGACGCATCGGTCTGACCATGAAAGGAGAACCGAAAAAGGGATGAGTTGTTTTTCCGCGCACGGACGGATTTCTCTTGCTTCCGTGCTGCTGTGCGTATGTCTGGCGCTCGCCGTTTTGCCGCTCGCTTCCTGTGAGAAGGAAATGCCGAAGCGTCTGGACGGCATGTATGGCTCCGACGGCGCCGCGGCGGACGGTTCCTCGCAGCAGCCGGATGTTTCGGACGAGATGACCGACGCTGACGGGTCTCAACCCGCTGCCGAAACCTTTGCCGCGCCGCGTTTTCAGTCGGGCAGCTATGTCATGACCGCCTCGTCGGTGAACGAATACAAAATCTGCGAGGGCAAGAGCGTTGTGTCCTATGACAAGTCCTCCCAGACCTACGCCTACGGCATCAAGCTCACCGCTCAAAAAAGCGGCGCCATGAAAGCGGTTTACACCTTCCGCCGGATTGTACTGGGCTACGAGACGCAGGACGGCGCGCAGACCGCCGACACCTCCGACAAACAGGGGAAAAACGATTACACCGCCGTCTATTACGACCTGATCGGGCAGTCTTTCACCGTAGAGATCGCCGGGGACGGAACGCTTTCGGTCAAGGGCATTGACGCGCTGCACGAGAAAATCCCCGACAGCGCGACGGTAGTGACGGAGGACAATATGCGGGAAATGGCGGGGGACCTGTTTTATCCCCTCGACAGCAGGCTGCAAATCGGTTCCTCGTGGCAGCTCACGCAGGGCGGCATTGTCAACACCTACCGCGTGGCGAGCCGGAATGACAAACAGATGTTTGTGGATATCGCGGGCGGGCAGCTCACCCTGCCGGAGCCTTACACCCAGAATGACATCACCTATACCTATACGTCCTGCGACCCGCTCAGCGGAACGCTGACTGTGGAACGCGGCGACCGGATGATACAGGAGCAGTCGTCCTATCAGGAGATGAAAGGGACGCTGCAATACGGCAGCCGGAAGCTGACTTTCGTACGCTCGGTGAGCTCCACCGCGCAGATACAGCGCACAGACCGCAAATAAGGATAAACGCGGGGTTTGATTTATTATATTATATTTTATGAAAGGACGAATGAAACATGAGAGACAACTTTACCCCTGACAGAGACGACGAAGAAAAAGACGCCATCCTTCCGGTCGAAGAGGAGGGCGAGGAAGCGGAACCCATCGTGCTGACCGACGAAGAGGGCAATGAATATGATTTGGATTTGCTCGACGTGATCGAATACGAGGGCGATAATTACGCTGTACTGTATCCCTCCGATGATGCCGAAGTGGACAGCGACCAGGAAGAGGGCGTAGTCATCCTGAAGGTGACACCCTATGAGGACGGCTCCGCCGAATTTGACGGCGTGGAGGACACTCAAATTCTCGACGCGGTGTTTGAGATTTTCATGGAAAATCTCCGCGAAGCGTTCGATGAGGAAGAATGATTTTGTCAACGTATTTATCTGAGCACCCGTCGAAACCCTTTGTGCAGCGGTCTATTTATCGTGCACAAGGGGTTTTTCATTTTGAAAATCAGTATAAAAAAGCTAAAAATTTCCGCTTTGCGGCGGGTATGTATAAAAAACCTTGTGCGGCAAACAATAACATTGCACACAAAAAACGAAACCGCAAAGGAGTTAATATATATATGAAAGCAACAGGCATTGTGAGAAGAATTGATGACCTTGGACGCGTCGTGATCCCTAAGGAGATACGCCGCACCATGCGCATCCGGGAAGGCGAATCGCTGGAAATCTATACCGACGCAGGCGGCGAGGTGATTTTCAAAAAATATTCGCCCATCGGAGAGCTGGCGCCCTGCTCCGCGCAGTACGCGGATATTCTGGCGCGCAATACGGGTTTTCCCGTGCTGATCTGCGACCGCGACCACATTGTCGCGGCTTCCGGCATGTCCCGACGGGATTATCTCGACAGGCGCATTACCCCCGAACTGGAGGAATGTGTGGATGCGCGCGCCCCCTATATCCGCAGTCAGGACGACGAGCGGCGCGTCTTGCCGACCGACGGCGCGCCGCTTTGCGCGGCGGGCGTTTTCCCCATTATCTCAGCAGGCGATCTCAATGGGGCGGTGGTTATGCTGGAGGGGGAGAACGGCCAGCTTCCGCAGGATATGCAGATTAAACTCGCGGAGGTGGCGGCCGGCTTCCTCGGCAGCCAGATGGAACAGTAAATACAATTCGTAATGCGTAATTCGTAATGGAGATAGACGCAAGTGCGTCTGTAGTGCGCCGGAATCTTTTGGAAGATTCCGGCGCTTTTGTCTTTGTACAGATCTTAGCGACGAATTGACTGTAGATTATTTTTCAACATTTTTGTGGAGCTTGTCGAGTACGACAAAAACGTGCTTTAAAGCCTTGTAAAACCATAGGAAATATGACGAAAATAACGGCCGTTTTACCGTCACCGTTCGACAGCGTCGAAATATTCCCTAAATTTGAGTCTAAAATATTGTAGAATATCATGAGGGGCATTTCCTTGCAATTTTTTTCCGAATGATATAAAATAAATGCGTGATGTAGAGTTGTCTGTTATGCCGCTGCCGGATTATCACGGCAATGATGATTGAGGTGATAATGGGTGGAAAGGCTCGATAAAATTCTGGCGTCTCAGGGGATTGGCACTCGCAGCGAGGTGCGCAAGATGATATGGGCAGGCAGGGTCACTGTGGATGGCGTCCCGTGCAAATACATCGACCGCAAGCTTGAACCCTCTGAGCATGATATCGCCGTAAGCGGCGTGTCGGTCTGTTATAAAAAACATCTCTATATTATGATGAACAAGCCCAAAGGAGTTGTTTCCGCTTCCAATGATTCCCATGTGGAAACGGTGGTTGACATTCTGCCTCCCGACCTTCGCCGTAAAGGACTGTTTCCCGTCGGGCGTCTTGACAAGGACACCACGGGACTGCTGATCATCACCGATGACGGTGCCTTTGCGCACGCGGTCACATCCCCCGGCAAAAAGGTCTACAAGACCTACCGCGTCACGCTCGACGCGCCTTTGACCGAGGAGGATATCCGCGCTCTCAGCGACGGCGCTGTGATCGACGGAGGAGAGCAATGTCTGCCCGCACAGGTTGCGGTGTTGGACGGCGAACATTTTATCTATCAGATCAGAATCCGGGAGGGAAAGTATCATCAGATCAAGCGCATGGCGCAGTCGGTGGGACGGTCGGTTACGCAACTGGAGAGAACGGCTGTGGGCAGTCTTCTGCTTGACAGATCGCTCGTCTGCGGCGAGGCCAGAGAGCTCCGTCAGGAGGAAATGAGTCTGCCGCTGCTTGAAACGCCGTCGCTTCTTTAATAGCGGATTCTTTTGCAGAGATTGCAAATCACTGCGGCGTTTGTTCTTTTTTGAAAAAGTAAGAAACAAGCGAAATAATTTGTCATTAACAGCAATAAATTCGGCAGAGTTAGCCAAATAACAAAAAAATGATTGTGGATTTAGCTAATTGAATTGCGCGAATAAATTTGTTACAATGATACCAAGTTAATATTGGTTGTGCTTTGTATTTCTTGCGGGCAAATCATATTGAATATACAAACAAAAATTTGGAGGTAATTTCAAATGGCCAGCTTATCATTGAGACACATTTACAAGAAATACTCCGGCAACGTCGTTGCCGTTAAGGATTTCTGCCTGGAAATCGAAGATAAGGAATTCATCATCTTCGTTGGTCCTTCCGGATGCGGTAAGTCCACCACCCTGCGTATGATCGCGGGTCTGGAAGACATCAGCGAAGGCGAACTTTACATCGGTGACACCCTTGTCAACGACGTTCCTCCGAAAGACAGAGATATCGCCATGGTGTTCCAGAACTACGCTCTGTATCCGCATATGTCTGTTCGTGAGAACATGGCATTCGGTCTGAAGCTCAGAAAGTACCCCAAGGCGGAAATCAATCGCCGCGTGGAAGAAGCCGCTCAGATTCTCGACATCAGCCACCTGCTCGAAAGAAAGCCGAAGGCTCTCTCCGGCGGTCAGCGTCAGCGTGTTGCGATGGGTCGTGCTATCGTTCGTGAGCCGAAGGTCTTCCTTCTCGACGAGCCTCTGTCCAACCTCGACGCAAAGCTCCGTGCTCAGATGCGTACAGAGATTTCCAAGCTGCATATCAGACTGGGTACAACCTTCATCTATGTTACCCATGACCAGACCGAAGCTATGACGCTGGGCGACAAGATCGTCGTTATGAAGGACGGTATCATCCAGCAGGTCAATACGCCTCAGTTCCTGTATGATAAGCCCTGCAACATGTTCGTTGCCGGCTTCATCGGCTCTCCGCAAATGAACTTCATCGACGTCAAGCTCGAGAAGAGAGGCGACCATGTTTACGCGCTGTTCGGCAACTATGCCATCAAGCTCCCGATCTCCAAGAACAGCAAGGGTCAGCTCGACGAATACATCGGCAAGGAAGTCGTTCTCGGCGTCCGTCCCGAGCATGTACACGATGAGCCTGAATACATCGAGAGATATGTTGACAGCTGCATCGAGGCAGATGTGGAAGTTACCGAATTGATGGGTAACGAAACCTTCCTGTACCTCAACGCTCTCGGTTCCAGCGTTACCGCTCGTGTTGCCCCGACCTCCAAGACCAAGGCCGGCGACCACGTTAAGGTGGCTCTCGTCAACAGCAAGATTCACATCTTCGACAAGGAGACCGAACTCACCATTGTCAACTGATGATGCGGTTCTCGCTGTGTAGTTTTCCAATGAATTGATAAGTCGGCGTATTGTTTCCAACCGTGAAACAGTGCGTCGACTTTTTGTTTTTCATGGAAAAACAGGATTTGTCTCGCGTTTTGCACTATTTTACCTGCTGACGTTGAAAAAAACGCCGAAAATAAAAAAATATGAAATAAAAGACTTGAATTATTCTGTCGTTTTGTGTAAAATGTATATGTAGTACAAAATTACGCATTTCTCACAGAAAGCGAGGAGTTTTCTATGCCTAACAGATTATATCAGACAGTTGTACATCAGATGAGGGATTCCATCGACAGAACGATCGGTGTGGTGGATTCTGCCGGTACGATTCTTGCGTGCAGTGAGCTGGTCCGTGTCGGAGAGGTGAATACCGATATTCCCGTGGAGCAGATTGCCACCGGTGAGGCCTTTGTATTTTCGGGTTATACCTATCGTCCCTTTGGCAGCCAGCCGACGGCGGAGACCGCTGTGTTTGTGGAAGGCTCTGATGAACCCGCCGCTAAATATGCGGGTATTCTGGCGAGTTCTCTCACGATTATCAAGCAGTATTATGACGAAAAGTTTGATCGCAACAATTTCATCAAGAACCTGATTCTGGACAATATCCTGCCGGGGGACATTTATCTCAAGGCGCGTGAACTGCACTTCAATACCGACGTGAACCGCGTTTGCCTGCTGGTGCGTTCGGTTTCCAAGCCTGACGTGGCGACATTTGATATCATCCAGAATCTTTTCCCCGATAAGAACAAGGATTTCGTCATCAGCATCAACGAGCGCGAAATCGCCATTATCAAGGAAACTCATCAGGGCATTGACCTCAAAAACCTCGAGCAGTTGGCTCGCTCGATTGTTGACACGCTTTCCAGCGAATTTTACACCCACTGCATCGTCGGTATCGGCACGCAGGTTTCCGGCATCAAGGATCTCGGCGCGTCTTTCAAAGAGGCGCAGATGGCGCTGGAGATCGGCAAGATCTTTGACACCGAAAAGACCATTGTTTCCTATGAGAACCTCGGTATTGCCCGTCTGATCTATCAACTGCCTGATACGCTCTGCGAGATGTTCCTCAAGGAAGTCTTCAAGAAAGGCTCCATCGAGTCGCTTGATCAGGAAACGCTCTTTACCATCCAGAAGTTCTTTGAGAACAATCTGAATGTCTCCGAGACGTCCAGAAAGCTGTTTGTTCACAGAAATACGCTGGTCTACCGTCTGGAAAAGATCAAGAAGCTCACCGGTCTTGATCTGCGTGAATTCGACCACGCGATCATCTTCAAGGTGGCGCTCATGGTCAAGAAATATCTCACCAACAAGCCGGTCAAGTATTGATAGGGCAGGGGAAACCCATAACAGAATAACAACACAGGCCGCCGATGTTTTTTGCAAAAGACTGTCGGCGGCTTTTTTTTGGTCATCTTTGAAAAGCATTCAAATTTGTGGAAAAATCGAGAAATCCCTTGACATACATTTATCAAAAATGTAAAATAGAAATCAGAAATGTTCATCAATTTTCGACAGGAAAGAGAGGCTTTCTTCCAATGAAACAATCCAAAGTCATCAAAAAACTCACAAAATGCATGATTCCCCACCAGCTTTGCCGGGTGAAAATGGCGTATTATCCCTATAGCTTTCATTATTTTCCGCTCAAGGTCAATGAAAAATTCTTTCTCAGCGCTGCGGAGGATGATTTCCAACTGGACGGCTTTGAAATTCGGCGTATCAGGCAGGTGGATTTTGTTGAGAAGCCGGACAGCAAAGTTCTTGCCATCGACATGGCCGAGGGCGTGGTGGACGATATTAACGTGCCGAAGGTGAATATTTCCGGCTGGAAGCCGATCTTCCGTTCGCTCAAAAACATGAATCGCAACATCATCATTGAGCACGAGGACAAAGACCCCGAGAAGTGCGATTTCTATATGGGCAAAATTGAAGAGGTCAGAAAGCACAGCGTCATGCTCCGCTGCTTTGACGCGGACGGCGTGTGGGACGAGAAACCCACCAAGATTTATTTCCGTGACATCACCAGCGTGACATTTGGCTCCCGCTATGTCGATGTATTTTCCAAATACGTCCCCAAACTGTAATTGGGCCGTCCTATCAACCCGCGCAGAGGGATTTGTCTCCCGTACTGCGCGGGCTTTTTGCGCGGTGGAGAAAGGGGAGAGCGCACGGTTTTACATGATTGTAACCAATCTTTTACGGTTTAACGATTGTACTGCGCGCGCGGGTGTGCTATAATCAATAAGTTACAGCAAAGAACGGAAGTGATTGTTTTATGGTAAAGCCTATTATGAAAGACATCTTTTTCTTAGAGGAAGCGTCACTCGATGCCACGCCGGAGGATATCTGCGCGGCGGACGATCTGATGGATACCTTTAATGCCCACGCGGAGGAATGCGTCGGCATGGCCGCGAATATGATCGGCGTACACCGTCGCATTATCGTCTTTGAAACGGCGGAGAACAAATATATGGAAATGTTCAACCCGCAGATTGTGCGGAAGTCGGTGCCGTATGAAGCGGTGGAGGGGTGTCTGTCGCTCAGCGGTGCGCGCACGGTGACGCGTTATCAGAATATCAAGGTGCAGTGGCAGAACCGCGCCTTTCAGACGCGCATTAAAACCTTCACGGGACGGACGGCGCAGATCATCCAGCATGAGATAGACCACTGCAACGGGATTTTGATTTAAATTTCAGAAAGAGGAATGCATATGCTGTTGTTTGTACAATATCCGAAATGTACCACTTGCCAAAAGGCCAAGGCGTGGCTGGACGAAAAGGGCGCGGCCTATGACGACCGCCACATCAAGGAGCAGAACCCGACCTATGAGGAACTCAAAGAATGGCACAAAAAGAGCGGACTGCCGCTGCGGAAGTTTTTCAACACGAGCGGCCTGCTGTATAAATCCATGCAGCTCAAGGACAAGCTGCCCGATATGAGCGAGGAAGAACAGCTTCGGCTGCTCGCGACCGACGGCATGCTGGTCAAGCGTCCGATTCTTGTGGGGGAAAACTTCGTGCTGGTAGGTTTTAAATCCGAAACATGGCAGGACGCGCTGCAATAAATCAATCGCGTTATACCGTGTTATCACATTAAAGAAGGTTAGCAATGAATACAAAATCGCAATTTTCCCATTTTTCCTTTTTTTCCAAGGGAATGATGGACGGCATCCCCATTGCACTGGGCTATCTCTCGGTGTCGTTCGGTTTCGGCATTACGGCGGTGCGCGCCGATTTGTCGGTGCTGACGGCGACCGTCATTTCGCTCTGCAATCTCACTTCGGCGGGACAGGCGGCAGGTGTGGCGATTATGGCGGCGGGCGGTTCCTTTGTGGAAATGGCGCTGACGCAGTTGGTTATCAATCTGCGCTACGGCCTGATGTCGCTGTCGCTGTCACAAAAGCTGAATGAATCTTTCAATACGCCGCGCCGTCTGCTGGTTTCCTACGGTATTACCGATGAAATTTTCGCGATGGCTTCCTCCAAGGAGGGAAAGCTTTCTCCCTATTATATGTACGGACTCATTCTCATCGCGGCGCTGTGCTGGACGCTGGGAACCTTTCTCGGTGCCACGGCGGGACAATTGCTCCCCGCGTCGCTCACCAGCGCGATGGGACTGATGCTGTACGCCATGTTTATCGCCATTATCATACCGCCCGCCAAGAAAAGCCGCAGCGTGATGGCGGTTGTCATTACGGCGGCACTGTTCGGACTGCTGTTCCGCTATGGACTGCCGTGGGTGACGAGCGGCTTTGCCATTATCCTCAGCGCGGTGGCGGCGGCGACGGTCGGGGCGCTGGTCTTTCCTGTGGAGGAAGAGGCACAAACGGAGGGAGATGCGGCATGAGTATTGTTATTTATATCGCGGTGATGGCGGGTGTGACCTACCTGATCCGCATGATTCCCTTTACGGTCTTTCGCAGACAGATCAAGTCGCGGTTCTTCCGCAGCTTTCTCTATTATGTACCCTATGCCGTACTCAGCGCGATGACCGTTCCCGCGATTTTTTACGCGACGGGAAATATGGCGACGGCGGCAGTGGGTACGGTGGTAGCGGTGCTGCTGGCGTATTTTGATATGCCGCTCATTGTGGTGGCGCTGGCGGCTTCTGCGGCGGCCTTTCTTTCGGATTTTATCTTATACTAATAAAAACGTACAAAATGATTGAAAATTTTTGAATATATGGTATAATGAAAAGCAGCGGAGAACCGATCAAACAATGATAAGGATGTGTCGGGATGATGGAAAATAACAAACAGATGCAGGTATTTATCACGTTCAGCAAAACTGACGCGAGCGGCAAGCGTACGCGGGAAAGTGTTTCCGCCAAACAGCTTGCCCGCCGACTGGAAAGCAGCGGCGTGCGGGTCTTTTTGAAGCAGACCTTTGAGGGGCAGCCATCGGCGGAAGAAGAACAGGCGCTTGTGGACGCGCAGATTCTGGTACTGGTGGCGGGCAAGACCGACGGACGCATTGCGCCGGAGGTGCGGGCGGATTATGAAGCCTTTCTCGCGGCGGCCCGTGAAGGCAAAAAGACCGGCTGGCGCGTGGTCACCTATCTGCTGGATATCGAGCGGAGCGATCTGCCTGCCGCATTGAGCGAGCATTATTCCTTCTCACGGTTTGAAACCGACAGACTGGTGGACTGGGTCAAGGAAAAACTAGAGAAAGAACCCGCAAAAGCCTGCGTTTCGGACGCGGAGGAAGAAGAAAGTTCTCTGTCAATGGAATCCGTGCCGGAGTCCATGTCCGAATCCGCGCCCGAAGAATCTGCGCCGGAGGCATCGTCAGACGATGACGATTGGGAAGTATTTGTGCGCGAGGCGAAAGAAGGCGCGGCGCGTCAGTCACAAAGAATGCGGCGCGCGGCGGACGATAGCAGCATGATGACGGAGGAAGTGTGCGGAGAGGCGGCGGATGTGCCGAATGCCGCGCCTGTTATACCTCCCCTGCCGTCTATGCCCTCGGTTGCGAAGAAAGCGCCTGTCAAAGTCAGACCGCAGAAAATCAACAAGGTGGATTTCTCGGTGGTCGCGCCGGAGAAGGTCAAGCCGGGCAGCAGCGGACTGGTGGATGTGCTGATGTACACCAAAGGCCAGCGGGCGATTGTGCAGCGGGTCATCGGGCAGTCCAAGGAAAAGGCGACCGAAGCGGCCCGCAGCGCGGCGAGCGTGTCGGTGCGCCAAGGCAGCGAGGTGACAGTGGTGATTTCGTCGGAGGACGCGGTCATCTCCGAAAACAGCGAAACGCTGGTCTGGAACGGCGACGCGCTGGACTTCTCTTTCCGTTTCTCGGTGCCGGAGGATTACAAAAAGAAGCAGCTCGATTTCAGTTGCCGCATTCTTTTTGACGGCATCCATATTTCGCGCCTGTATTTTTCCGTGCCGATCAACGCCGCCAAGTCGGTGCCGATTCGTTTTGTGCGCAAGGACAGCAAGCGCGCGTTTGTCTCGTATTCCCACAAAGACAAGCAGCGCGTGGTCGATCAGCTCACGGCCATTCAGAGTGTCGCGCCGAAGCTGCGTTTCTGGATGGACAGCCAGAGCATGTCGGCGGGCGATCTGTGGCGGCCCTCCATCAAAGCGGCGATCAAGGCGGCGGATGTGTTCCTGCTGTTCTGGTCGCGCAGCTCGAAGGAGTCGTCGGAGGTGCGCCAGGAGTGGGAATACGCGCTTAAACTGGAACAGGGCAGAAAGCGCGGCAAAAACGGCGCGCGGTTTATCTCCCCCGTGCCGCTCGATAATCCCAAGGACTGCCCGCCGCCCGAAGAACTGTCCGATCTGCATTTCGGGGACCCCTCCTTTGACGCGGATGTGGAACATATTGAGGAAGTGAACTTCGTGGTAGGCAAGCGAGGCCGGAGGGGCAATATTCAGTTTTTTTAAAGCCATTACCTTCGGGAAAGAATCGCGTTGACAGCGTAAACCAATCAGCCAATGTAAAAACCCGCCCTGCTCATTCGGAAAAAGTCGAATGGGCAGGGCGGGTTGCATTATGAATCCCAGATAACGGCAGTTTTGTCATCTGTCATCTTTCCGAACTTGCTGTTGGACGCGTCGTAAACGTGACCGTCGGGAAACGCATAAACAGAACGTCCGCTTTTGAGGACATAGACTTCGGGTTTGTTGAGTTCCCACCATGTTTCAACGAACAGCCGGATAAACCAAAGCAGGATTCGAACCATTACGCCATAGCCGCTGATGGTCAGGTCGATCAGACAGCGTTTTTTCAAAAAATCCGGTGATTTTCGATAGACCCTGTAATATAGATAGATGGTCAAACCGATCACAATCAAATCACTTATTAATATTTTAACGAGTTCTGCTGGATCAGCGGATGCAGCTTGCCATAAGCCTTGTATAAGTTCCGAAAAGGATATAGATTCACCGGTGTAGGAAGGCAATTCTTCCCATATATATAGGAGAATAGCAGGTATCATCAACAAATGGGTTTCGATAAAACCTATGGCAATGTTTGCGGCAAAAAAAGCATACACTCTGTTGTAAATCTGGCAGGCTTCATAATATCCGGTAATCTGCGGCTCCCTGATAAGGGCGTAAACTCCGAAGCCCAAGATGGAAAACGAGAATATTATCATGTAAAGCCAAAACATCGTCTATATCCTTCCTTTTTCTATAAGGTTTCTAATAAATAAAGGTGAAAAGATTTCTTGCGCCGCAATGGGCGCAGAGCTTAGCCCGATTGTCTTGATTGGCGCGTATGGCGGCGACTACGCCCAAATAAATTAATCCTGAACCACAGGCAAAAATGAACAAGGCGATGCCAATAACCCAGTCCATCGGTCTGATGATCGGTTCCATTTTCCATGGCCCTATATACCCGCAGCAGGTGCATTTGGGAATGTCATGTTTCGCGGGTGCTGACCACATAGGCGCTCCTTGTCCCTGCCATTGGGGCTGTTGTGCGGATTGGTACGGAGGAGGTGTCTGAGACAGCTGAGGCGGCGTTTGGTACTCAGAAGGCTCTGTCGGCAACGATCCCTCGATAAATTCCGCGCCGCACTTGTCGCATTGTACTGCCTCGTCAGGCAGTTCCGCACCGCAATTTTCACATAATTTCATAATAGCAAAACTCCTTTACAAATCGTGATATAAAAAGTAAAAAAAAGTATAAACAGAAAAAGCCACATCATACGCAGCCCTGTCAAATTCCGTTTGACAGGGCTGCGCCATGATATTATGTGGTCAAGAGGCACATCTCACGATGTGCATGCGTAGGCATTATTCATAAAAATAGGTGAAACTGTCAATCGCCTTGCATTTTTTGCAAATCGTAACGCGATTTTTAGAGCGGGAGCGCACAAGGATGAGGACGACAAAATAAATGATGCCCACCGCCAGCGCCATCAGCCATCTGTATTCCGAGTAAAAGGCTGAGTTATACACATTGCTCCAAATGTCGCTCACACGCTCTTTCACGTCAGGAAAGCATGATAGAAAAATCGCAACGGACGCTTCCATGATTCGCATGGGGAGAGGCGAAAAAACAAATATGCCAAGGGCGGTCATAGCAGAGAAATCCGCAGGCTTCGGCAGGCCCCAGAAAAGCATCAGCATCACGCCGATCAGCAGATAGGGCATCGGCAGCACAGCCTCCTTTTTGACGGTGCCGATGCTTCCGCAACAGATGCATCGGGGCTTCTCCTGCTTTGTGGCAAGGTGGTTCTCCATAAAATATCACTGTCCTTTCTGTATGGCGATCATTCCAAGAAACACCGCAAGCTGTGAATAATATCGTTTTATTTACGATATCTGTGTGTATTATATCATATTAAATCTGATATGTCAAGACCTATTGTGCAAATAATCTGATATTATTGTATAGGATGTGGGATATAATATGTTGCGGTGATAGAGATGTATGAAAATGAGTTTGCGGTCAGACTGGCAAAGCTGCGTCTGCAAAAGGGCGTTTCCGCCCGTGATATGAGCCTGTCGATCGGGCAGAATCCGGGATATATCAACAGCATTGAAAACGGTAAATCGCTTCCGTCCATGGCGGGCTTTTTCTTCATTTGCGAATATCTTGACATCACGCCGGAGGAGTTTTTTGACGGCGAACTGGAACAGCCAAAGGAAATGCGCTCACTGATCGGCAACCTCAAACGGCTGGATGCCAGGCAGTTTCAAAATATTGCCTCGATTGTGGAGGCATTGGCGGAGAAGTAGACATACCGACGATTTGAAAAGGCGAAAAAATCAAAACCGCCCTTTGACCTCGGATTCTTCCGAAATCAAGGGGCGGTTTTTCTTATACTAATTGTCGATTGGAAGTAGACAATGAGTATCAAAAAATCATTACACGATCTCGCTGTCGTTTTCCACGAGAGAAGCGTCGGAGACAAATTCCTGCGCCATGAGGCTGTCAATCAACTCCGACTGTTTGCCGGTCTTGACCTCGATGGCCAGATTCATGCCGTTTTTGGAGACGTTGCGGGCGCGGGTGCGATAATATTTGCAGTGCTCCCTGACGATCTTCATGATGTCTTCCTCGCGGCGGTGGGAATCGGCGTTGACCACCAGCACCAGCGTACTGGCCGCTTTGGCGGACGAAGAGAACAGCACAATGAGCACCGTGATAAAGAGCGAAGCGATGATCGCGATCATGGCAAAACCCGCGCCGCAGATAATGCCCACGCTGATCGACCAGAAGAGGAACGCCAGATCGGTGGGATCCTTGATGGCGGTGCGGAAACGGACGATGGAGAGCGCGCCCACCATGCCGAGCGATACAACGATATTCGACTGGATGGTGAGGATGATGGCGGATGTGATGACCGCGATAATGACCAGCGAGAGATTAAAGCCTTTGTTGTAGAACGACTTGCGGTTGACGATTTTGTAAATCGCGTAGATGTAAATGGCAATCGCGACAGTGCAGACCATGCAGATCAGCACCGTGCCGATGGTGATATTGCTCGCGGCGTAGCCTTCCATAAATGCCTTCTTCAAAATGTCTGTGAGTCCCATTGAGAAAAACCTCCTGTAAATATGAAAATAAATGCTAAAAATTATAAATGAATGCGGCGGCAGGTGTAATATTTGGAAAACGCGCTCCATTGCAGCGTGTCAAGCTGCATCATGCCCTTGATGTGCAGGGGGAGAAACTCGTCCCACTTGACTTCCAGAATGCTCTGTCCCAGAGGCATGACAGGGCGCTGTCGGTAGTCGTGCGTCAGAAAACGGCTTGTTTCGTCGGAGGAGGTAATGCCCTCGTCAAAGGTAACGCGGACATTGCCTGCCGTGCAGACAAAGGGAATGCGGCGGTAGGTGACAATCACCTTGGGCTTGAGCCGCCTGCGCTGCAATTCGAGCAGCAGTCTTTTTTTGTCGTCGGGCATGCCGCTTTTCACCGGAACCGTGCCGCCCTCTGTCAGTATGTTTGCTTCATCTTGCGTCAGGGGGCAGGATTCCTTGCGGGTCATGCCGTGCCGCTTGATTTTCTTTTCGAGACGGGGCGCGTCCGCGTCGTCGTTGTAATAACGGATGCGGAATTTGGAGCGCGGATCGGTGCCGGATTCGTTTTCGTAGAAACAGGTGTCGCGGTCGTCGTCAAAATACAGGCTGCGGATGAGATATCCGCCGTCGCTGCCCGCGTGCGTATCCCGCGGCATCAGCCCCGAAGCGCGTATGAGCAAAATCTGCCGCTGTGATGCGTCAATGACGTATTTGTATTCGTGTCGGTAACTATTCATTGCGCAGACACCCTTCTTCTATGTTGATTTCGCCCTCGGCATGGATGTTGTCCAAAATGCCCTTGATAAAGGCGCTGCTTCCTGCCATATACACGTCTCTCTCGGAGCAAATGCCGTATTCTCCCGCGATGACCGAGAGTTCGGAATCGGTGATTTCCACATTGCCCTTTTTGGCCTTGCCGGTCTTGGTGGTTCTGATACCGCTCGCTTCCGACTCGACAGCCACCCTGGCCCCTGTGATAAGAATGCCGTCGTTGCCGTGCAGTCCGTCGCTCTTGGACTGCACCGTTAGCTGAACGTCGGCAATTTTGAGATGGTCTTTGGTGTGAACCGCGTCCTTGTAGAAGCCGGAAATTTTGAGCTGTCCCGTCCCGTTGACGGTCAGGTCATTCATGCTGAAGAGGCACGCGTCGGTGTCCTTGGTAGCGTGCGAACCGCCGTCGCTGAGTTCGTTTTTGGTTCCGCCGCAAACCGTGACGACCACCTTTCCGGCGGATTCCACATAAATGGCGGGACCTTTGACGGCTTTCACGTCTGCGTTGTTTAAGAAAAGATGCACCACCTGGTCTTCGGCGTTGACGTGAACGCCGCCCGACAGTTTGCCGGACAGCACATAGTCCCCCGCGTCGGTGATAAGCAATTCGTCGCGGACGTCGCCGAGGGCGATTTCCGTGGGCGAACGGGGCTGTGTGCGGCTGTCCTCCCGTGTCAGTGAATAGAGCGGTGTGACCGCTGAACCGTCGGCAGCCGGGCTGCCGGGCGATTGACAGGCGGTCAGCGTTCCCGTTATTCCCGACAGCAGCAGGGCAAGCAATAGGCCCCATCGTTTTTTATTCCTTTTCAAATACCGCATGAAGAGCAGCACCTCCGTTGAGATTGATTTCGATGGTTTGATCGGTTGACTGGTCGTCACCCGTCCAGCCCCTGAAAACGTAGCCGGGGTGGGGAGCGGCGGTGACGGTGACGGGATAATCGGTGAAATAGCGACCTGTCCATGTGCCGCCGCTGAGGTCGGGTCGGCAGGTGTTGACGGTGACGGTGCCGCCTTCGGGGTCGCTCACCGTGACGGTGAGGGTCTGCACCTTGCCTTTCAGCCCGAATTCCTTCGCCAGAAAGACCTCCATATTCTGCGCGCGGTCGCGGAAGAAATACTCGTGGAAGCTGATGTCCTCGCCCCACTCCCTGAGCAGTTCCGTCATGCGTTCCACGGTGAAATCGGTGTTGACGATATCCATAAAGGACAGCACAAACTGCCTGCAAAAATCGGGATTGGCCTTGAGACTCTTGTAAATCAGGCGTTCGTTGACGGGCGGATCCCAGTCGCAGACGATGTTGAAGGAATCGAGCTGCGCGTCGGTGATGTCGGTCATTCCGTAGTTCTGACGGCACCCCGCCGTCTGCAAATCCATGTCATAGAGACACCAGCGCCAGCGTCCGTCCCCGTAGGAATCGTTTTCCTTGTAGGTGGTGCGCCAGATGCCCACGTTGCCGTATTCCGAATAGTCAGTGTTGGCGAGATAGACATTGGTGCAGATGTAGTCGATGTAGCTCTGGATATCCACCATTTGTCCGAATTCCTCATAGTAATTCTGAATGGCGAGGTTGTGACTGTCCAGGTAGTCTTTGATTTCGTCGGTAATGCCGGTTTTGTAAAATTCCGCGTCGCGTATGCCGTAGGTCTGGCGGAAGAAGGTGTTGTTGTATTTTTCCTGCATATAGGTGTCGTACCAATATTCCCCGTTGAGATAGACCGTCACGGGAATGCTCTGCTGCACCGCCACATCCCTGTCGGGAATGCAGATCATGCTGAACGCGTTTTCAAATCCCGTTCGCAGCGTCACCGAATGGGTGGATTTGCCCTCAAAAATCTCCTTGTCAAAGGTATTGCTGCCCGCATAGCCTTTCCGGGCAAAGAGGGAAAACCGTTTGAGGGGAAGCCAGCGGGTGGAGCCGCCCTGGATGCGCAGCCCTGCCTTCTGCCCGAAGTACAGGGTCTTGCCGTCTTTGAAAAATTCGACGTTGGCGGGGCGTTCCGTTCCGTGAACGTCAAAATTGGCAGTGGGGCGGTCGCCTTTCTGTCCGCCGAGATACCACGCGTCGTAGGTCTTGCCGGTGGTATAGATGCCGTTTTCGCCAAAGAGGTCGTCCTCGTCCGCTACCACCGAAACCACTGCGCGGTCGCGGTTAAAGGCTTCTCCCACAAAGTACGACGCGACCGCCTCGGCGCTTTGGACGCCGTTTGCGTCAATGGCAATGGCACGCAGCACAAACGCTTTTGCCACGGGCGCAGTGTCGATCTCCGCGTTTTGCCAGTCATACACCACGTTTTTGACCGAGCGCCAGATGTTGGGCTGGCTGCTGCGGTCATACACATGAACCGCGCCCGTATAGAGCGGGGAGTCGGCGGTGGGCTTGCTGCCGTCGGTGGTGTAGCGGATCTCCCCGCCTTGTCTGAGAAAATCGGCGGCGATCGTCACGTCAAACGCATCCTTGTAATAGCCCGGCGCTTGGGAAAACGAGGGCTTTTTCAGAACGATGTCGGACAGGCTGTTGGCTTCGCCGGGGGAAGGGGGCATATAGCACCATTTCTGATCGGATACGCTCCAGCCGTAGGCAAAACCTTCCTGTCGCGCGTCTTTGACAGTCACCTTGTCGATGATATTTCCGAAGCCGTCGGATAAGATAAGCACGTCACCGCCTGCTTTGCTGAGCGACACCACGTCCTTGTCCACGGGAATGAGCAGCAGAGCGCCGGGCGCAACGGTGAAAGCGGGAATTTGATATTGTCTGAGATGATGCTCATCGTCGCTCAGATACAGTCCCTCCACCTGACAGGGCAGAAACCCCTCGCTGCGCAATTCGACATAGCCCTGTTCGGGAAGTCCGCTCACCTTTTCGCTGGCGATTTCATTGATCCTGAGCTGATGTACGCCGCTGTAACAGAAATAAAATGCACCGATCAGCACCAGCGCCAGACAACTGCCGTCCAGCAGCAGGATTTTTTTCTTTCGGTAACGGGCAGCTGGAGAAGCAACCGCGTCTTCGGTCGGATGACGCGAGCGCAAAAAGGCAGCTACGGAAGCGCCGAGCAGGAGTGCGCATACAATCCACAGCGCCAGCACGGCTACGGCGAAATACAGCTTTTGATAGGGGATGGTTTGTGCCGCCACGGCCTGCACCGTGTCGAAAAAATGCCATGTGTTAAAAAACAAATAGTGCAGCAAAGGGAAAAGCAGCGCGTTGCCGCCAATTCCCACTGCCCAGATGAGCAGTTTCCCCGGCAGGGAAACCGCCGGCTTGTCGAACGGTTCCGTTGAGGGAGATGCGGTGGTGACAGTGACCGAAACGAGTGCCGAAAAAACAAGCAGCCAGCCTGCCGCCGCGATGAGATTTGCCATATAGATGCTCACTCCATTCTGTATCTGACAGATCGCCGCCGTTCCTGTTTGGGATGGTGCGGCGTTCTTTGTGTTGTCCGTCTTTTTATTCATTTTAGCATATGGCAAAGGATTTTGCAACACAGCTTTGTGAAATACCGCAAGAAAATCCCAAACAAACCTTAAGAAAATATAAAGAATGCCAAAGGAATATTGACAAATCCATGGGCATAGGATACAATAAACGTAGAAAACAAAGGCAAGCGGCAGTGCAGATATCGGTTACTTCGATCAGGGACCTCAAATCGTTGGTTCGAATCCAACCCGTCGTTGAGACGGTGGTGTAGCGGTAACACATGGGATAGAAAAACACCGGTATTGATTTTCTCCGCTTCCTTTTTTGGCAGAAAGACAGATATGCATTGCAGTGATGGGTTACTTCGACGTTGCGATGATAGAAACACCTGTCGCGATTTTATCGTGTTTGTCTTTCATTTGCTTATCCATAACAAGCGGCAGTGCAGATGTCGGTTACTTCGCCTTTTAAGCGCGTGGTTGTCGGTTCGAATCCGGCCCGCCCGGCTTTTTCGGGCGGTAGCTCAAGTGGTAGAGCACGTATTTTACCGTCATCGTTTTTCTCCGCTTTTTATTTTTGTATTTTTGAGGAGGGATGAAAGTATGTCAAAGTTCAATCCGACAAACAGTATCAAAACCGTCAACCGCAGCGGCAACCAGGCGTATGCCATGACCGACAAGGCGAAACTGGTCACGCAGGTGTTGACCTCGTTTTTCAACGAAGCCAAGTTTTACGGCGACAACTCCGAAGAGCTCGTCAGGACGCTGCAAGCGGTGATCAAAACAGACCCCGCCTTTGTCGCGTCGCTGGCGGTTGTTGCGCGCCGCGAATTCCATATGCGTTCCGTCGCCCATGTGCTGATGGGTTATCTGGCGCATGAACCGGAGGGAAAGCCCTATGTCCGTCACACCGTCAAAGGCGTGGCGCTGCGCGGCGACGACCTCACCGAGATCATGTCGTTTTACCTCGCCACCTTTGGCAAGCCGATTCCCAATTCTCTCAAAAAAGGGATAGCTGATGTGCTGGGGACGCTTGACGAGTACACGCTCGCCAAGTATAAAGGCAGCGGCAAGTCGCTCAAAATGAAAGACCTGTTCTGTCTCTGCCGACCCTTGCCCAAGGATGAGGCGCAGTCCGCCATGTGGAAGCGTTGTCTGGAAGACAAGCTCGCCGTTCCCGTGACGTGGGAAACGCAGCTTTCCGCCAAGGGCAATAAGGCCGCCACATGGGAGGCGCTCATCGACAGCGGCAAGGTGGGCTATATGGCGCTGCTGCGCAACCTGCGCAATATCCTACAGGCAAGACCCAGGAATATCGACAAGGTATGGCGCACCATAGCCGACCCCGAAGCGGTGAGACGTTCGCAGCAGCTTCCCTTCCGTTTCCTTTCGGCTTACAAGGAAATCAACCAGATGGCCGACAGCCGCGCGCTGGAAGCGCTTGAAGACGCGGCGAGAGCGTCGGTTGCCAATATGCCGCGCTGGGACGGCACTACGGTCATCGCGGTGGATGTTTCGGGCAGCATGGGCAGCAGAATCAGCGCGAAATCCGAAGTGCGGTGCTTTGAAATCGCTGTCATGCTGGGACTGATGGCCAATCAACTCTGTGATAACAGCATCTTTTACATTTTTAACGACAAGATTCACAAGGTGGCAGTCTCCCGCAAGACAGGCATTCTCTATGCGGCGACGCATTTTGAATACGGCGGATTTACCAATATGTACCTGCCGTTTGAAAAGATGATAACCGACAAGGTGGAAGCTGACCGTATCATCATTCTTTCGGACAACGAGTGCAACGCAACCAGTACATGGGGCAACCGTAAGCCGGTACAGGTGTTGGCAGACGAATACCGTGAAAAATCCGGCAGGGATATTTGGGTGCACGCGGTGGATCTGGAAGGCTACGGCACCCAGCAGTTCCACGGACCCAAGACCAACATCATCGCGGGATGGAGCGAGAGAGTGCTGGATTTCATCCGACTCGCGGAGCAGGGCGAAGGCTCGCTGATGGCTTCCATCGAGGCGTATGAGTGGGAATGATTTTTCCTTCCGTTTTCCGGTTGAATAAAAAAATAAACGCCGTCATTTCTTTTCCGTGGGGAAGGAAATGACGGCGCTTTTGTCTGGTTTATTTTTTCTGAATGGAGTGAAGATAGAGTTCAAACAACTGGCGGTGTTTTTTGATGACCACATCGAGTATCACACCGCAAATCCAGAGCAGCGTGCCGAAGGTAGCCGTCACGCCGGAGACGATGAGCGTCGGAAATCGCGGCACCAGTCCGGTTTGCAGGTATTCCGCGAAAACCGGAAGAAAGAAGCCAAGCGAAACCATCCACAAAAGGGAGGCGATAAAAGTGAAGAAAGCAAACGGTTTGTATTCCCGAAACAGCATGGTGATAGTCTTTAAAACCCTGATACCGTCGGGGATCGTGTGAAGTTTGGAAACGCTGCCCTCGGGACGGTCGCGGTAGTCCACCGGAATCTCCTCCAGCAAAAAATTTTTGTCGAGGGCGTGAATGGTCATTTCGGTTTCGATTTCAAATCCCTTGGACAAAACGGGAAACGACTTGACAAACAAGGGACTGAAAGCGCGGTATCCGGTCATGATGTCATGGATATGGCTGTGAAACAGCCGGTTGATCAGAAACCGCACCAATTTGTTGCCGGCATTGTGAAACGGCCGTTTGTTTTCTGTAAAGTAGGTAGAGGACAGGCGGTCACCGATGACCATATCCGCCTGATGCTCCAATACCAGCGTTGTCATCTGCACGGCGGCTTCGGGGGGATAGGTGTCGTCGCCGTCCGCCATGATGTAGCAGTCCGCCTCGATTTCGCGAAACATGCGGCGGATGACGTTGCCCTTGCCCTGCCTGTATTCATGGCGCACCGTGGCGCCTGCCCTGGCGGCTCGTTCGGCAGTGTCGTCGGTGGAGTTGTTGTCATAGACATAAATTGTCGCGTCGGGAAGCACATGCTTAAAGTCGGAGACGACTTTTTCGATAGTGCGGCTTTCATTCCGGCAAGGCAACAGTACCGCTATTTTAGGTTGATTCATCTTGCGCTGCGTCCTCCTTCCTTATGAGCTGGCATGGTGATAAATGAGAATTTAGTGGGGAGTGGGGAGTGGGAAGTGGGGAGTGGGGAGTGGGGAGTGGGGAGTGGAGAGAAAAAAGAAGAAAAAGCGAAGCGCAACTAGCGAGCGAATGCGAGCGTGGGAGTCCAGGGGGGTAGGCCCTCCTGGCAGGTCAAGGGCAGCGCCCTTGCGGGAGAGTGAGGGCAGAACCCTCACAAGTGAGGCAAAGCCGAACGAGCAAGACGCGCTTGGATTTGCAGCGGGGTTGG
>CADCNI010000011.1:40053-46454 GCA_902802795.1 uncultured Ruminococcus sp. | reverse complement strand
CAACTATCCATTCCCAATGCGTGACGATAAAAGCAGCTCGAAATCCCTATTTTATGGGATTTCCTATGATATTATCGTCACGTTTTCGAGAATCCAGGCTGAATTGTACCAGATTCTCGGGGTATACCAAAGACAGCAAAGGCAATCTGATTATCGTAGAGGAAGAAGCCGCTATTGTCAGGAAGATTTTTGAATTGTATCTTATGGGATTTGGCGTGCGAAAAATCAAAAAATACTTGGAAGAACATCACATCAGAACCGTAACGGGGAAAGATATTTGGAGTACGTCCACCATCGACAGGATTCTGAGCAATGAAAAGTATGTAGGCGATGTTCTGATGCAAAAGACCTATACGGAGGATTTCTTAACTGGCGTTCGTAAGAAGAACAACGGTGAGCGATCTATGTTCTTTATCGAGAACGATCATGAGCCTATTATCAGCAGGGAGGATTTTGAAACAGTGCAACAGAGAAAAAAGCATCCGTAAAAAAATTACGGACAATATTGACAGTTGAATCTTAATGATGTATAATCAAGTTAAGCAATCACTGAAAAAAGAGGTGCTGATAATGCTTCGATATTTTGAGGTCCGTGGTTTCAAGAATTTTCATAACAAGGTTTCCATTGATTTTTCCAATATTCATGATTATAAATTTAATTCACAGTGTATCACAAACGGATTGGTCAGTAAGGCAATTATATACGGGAAAAATTCGGTCGGAAAGACTAATTTTGGCTTGGCGCTTTTCGATATTGTAACACATCTGACCAGTAAAAATGTCACTCCCGATTTGTATAATTACTATTTAAATGCACAAGGAAAAACAAAATATGCCGAGTTTCTGTATATTTTCGTATTCTACAGCCATGAAATTAAATATTCATATCGAAAAGATGACAAGCAGCAATTAATTTATGAAAAACTCGTTTTAGATGAAAAACTGTTATTTGAATATAATTATATAGACAGGCAGGGCGATACTTTTGGGATACAGGAACTTGCTCCGACTTTGAATTTGAAGCTCCGTGATTCCGATTGTATTTTGAGATATGTTATAAACAATACTGTCTTGGAAGATTCTCATCCGTTAAGGCAGATGCTAAAATTTGTTTCTCATATGCTTTGGTTCAGAAATCTTGACCAGAACAGATATATCGGGTATAAAAGTGACAGTAAAGATTTTCTTGATTTTATTTTTGAAGATGATAACTTACAGGAGTTTGAATACTTTTTGCGTTTGACCGGAATCGAAGAAAGATTAATTGGTATTACGGATTCAGACGGCAGAAAACGACTTTACTTTAATACGCAAACGCTGCTGCCTTTCTTTAAAGTTGCCTCAAGTGGAACAAGAGCATTGTATACCTTCTTTTATTGGTATAAGACGGCTCAAAATGTTTCCTTTATGTATGTAGATGAATTTGATGCATATTATCACTATGAGTTGTCAGAAGCTATCGTTTTGATCATTGAAAAAATGACAAAAACCCAGGTAATTATAACGTCTCACAATACCAATCTAATGACAAACCGTATTATGCGTCCGGATTGCTATTATATTCTTTCAGGCAATAAGCTGACATCGTTTGCAGATGCCACTCGGCGAGAGCTTAGAGAAGGTCACAACCTTGAAAAGCTTTATATGGGTGGTGAATTTGATGAGTAGTAAGAAGATCATGGTATTGGTAGAAGGACCTAAGAACGAAGTAAAGCTTATGAAACATTTGTTTAGTCTTTATGGTATTGATGAAGAATATGAAATTGTTTCCTACTGTACAAATATTTACACATTATATAAATGCATTTTCGATGAATATGGTGGAAGTCAGGATGTAGATCTGAATCAGTTGCTGAAATCAAAAGAAAAAGACAAAGCAAAGCATTATATCTTTGACCAGAGATACACAGACACGATTCTGGTATTTGATTTAGAACCGCAGGATCCTGAATTCTCATCGGAAAAAATAATGAGAATGTGTGATTATTTCGATAATTCATCTGATAACGGTATGCTTTATCTAAATTACCCGATGATCGAAGCATTTTGGCATATGAAATCAATTCCAGACCCCGATTTCTACACTTATTACGCATCAATCACGGAATTAAAAAACAGGAAATATAAACAAAGAGTACATGATGAATGCCGAAACGGAGACCCCAGTAAATTTGCCGCTACAAGGAAAGAATGTACTGTTGTAATTTTGCAAAATATCAGAAAAGCCCAAGCTCTGGTTAATTACACAAGCGATGATCTTTTTGTTCCTGATATGTGCGATATTCTGGCGGAAGAGATTAAGCTGATAGATAACTCTCAAAAGATTGCTGTATTATGTACCTGCGTTTTCTTTATTGCGGATTATAATCCCGCACTGCTCGGACCAGAATCAGAATAACTCAATGGCATCTTTTTTGTACTACCCTTCCAAAGCACATTCATGGATTATCTGTGAATGTGCTTTTCCATATCCGTAAAAAAAATCTTTTCAAATGATTGCATTTGATTTCAAAACATGTTATAATATAAATGAAATAATTTGTGAGGGAGGCTTTTATATGTCGAACACTTTGGTTCAATTTCGTGCGGAAGAAACCGCTCGCTTAAAGGCTGTCAATATTTGCGAGAAACTCGGTATTGATCTGCCGACTTATCTTCGTATGTGTATGTCACGATTAATTCAGGAGAACGGAATACCGTTCAGCATGAAACTTGAAAGTGACTCTGACAATCTGGGATTAAGCGCAATGAAAGCAGCCAGCCGCATCGCGGAGGAGAACGGTATTTCTGAAATGTCATTGGATGAAATCAATGCGGAAATCGCAGCGGCGAGAAAGTGAGAATATCCAATGAAATACTACGCTGTGATTGACACAAATGTACTGGTTTCTGCTATACTGAAATGGAACTCCGTGCCGGAGAATATCATGGAGCTTGTATTCAGCAGTACGATATGGGGAGATTAGGGGACTACTGCGGGCAGAAACAGCAAAAGCAGTGTGCGACTTTTGGAAGAGGCACACCGCTTTTGCAGCAGATTTTTTCATCAGCGTCGGATCGAGCTACTTGAACGCCGACTTCTCAATTGATTCGTCTCCATCTGAAAAGATCAAACTCAAAAAATTAAGAAATCAGGCGTTTTATTCAGGAAAAATATGGAGGATTATAGCAATCCAAATAATCAGGGAGACAAAAGAGGACGACGGTGGGCTGGCGCCCACCTAGGACGACAACGCAGCCATGTGCTCACCAGCGCGCCGAACTTGTCTTTTTGTTTGTTTGGATTGCTATAATGTCAACAAGACAAGGCGCAGTTTCATTTACGGAACATATCGATTCTCAGCCACCTTCTCAGGAATATAGCAGGAATATGTGAGTTGATTTTCATAGAAATCTTCATTATACACACTGTGAAGAACAGAGGTAACATCAAACGTATTGCCTGCTTCTTGAGGCAAATGTACATTCATAGAATCCGAATATCCTTTATAAGATAAAGTTTCATGCAGGGGTAAATAACCGTCGGATACTCCGCCGAGAAAATAGGTATAGTCCTGCGTGCCAAAAGCGTCTTCATAGGCGTCGTCCCAAGTCATGTCCACGCCATACCATTCTCCGTTTTCCATCTGTACATAGTTCCATACATGGCCCGGACTAATCGGATCTTCATTAAGAATCGATACCTGACCGTATACAGTATAGCAGGGAATATCAAATTCCACACACAAAAGTTTAAACGCTGTCGCGTATCCACCGCAAACCAGCCTACCTTTGGCATTGCCTCCGCCAAACATAGGAGTGGCTACTTCCACAGATGGATCGCTGAAATCATTAAAGCCGGTAAATCCATTAAGGGATTTATGGCTATAACGTAAATGCGTACACATATAGTCATGAATAGCCACCAGCGTATCGTAACGGGATTCGGACTTCCTCGAGCCTTTAATTTCTTCGACCGTTTTATCAACATTGTCGTAAACCGTTTTCATTTCGTCAAACGCACCCTTGTATAACTCTTTAAATCGTATGGTAACAAGATCCACTTTACCGTCCCACACTGCGCATTGACAGCCTTCGTACTGCACCCCATCGGCTTTCGGATTGTCATCACGGAAAGCATCGTAGGCACATTTAACTAATCCGTCATCGAATATATCAACAAAGGATTCTCCGTCGCGCTCTCCAAAGGCAGTATTATAGTGACACATTGCTGCCTCTCCGATGGCTCTTTTCCAAGAGGAAGTTTTAATCGTCAGGTCGTCTGTGCGCCCTTCTACGATGATGTGCTGATAAATCGCGTCATAAATCTGCTTTTCCTCATCCGGAAGCTGGCTGCGGAAAGAGCCGTCAAAGATCTGCTCTTTTTGACTTAATTGCCAATGATAGAAATAATGATCGTCATTTGTTAAAAGATCGCCGACGACAGGGGTTTCTTCCGAAATATCAGAGGGAGAAACTTCGGAAGCCTTGCCCTTTCCGCAGCCTGTCAGCATTAAAGCGGTGACAAGCGCCAGAGCAAGAAAAGCTGACCATTTGTTTTTTTTCGGTGAATACATAATGCACCGTTCCTTTCTATTCGTTTTTTTCAAAAAGTTGATGAAAGCCTGCGCGACACAGAAGGTCACGCCGATAATCATTAGGTTTATTACTTTGAAGCGCTTTTATGAGGTATTGATTGTTTCCATTATGGATTCCTCCGATTAAAACTTTAGTTTTACTGCTAATTTCCTATTGTCAATATTATATAGTTTTTTAAATAATTGTCAATACTTTTTTTAGCTAGCTAATTTGCATCAATCTATTATCCTGATGGACAATTCCGAGCATTGTGTATCATTTTCCTCTTTTTTCTGGAATACCAATAATCCCTGAGTAACACTTTCAGTAACATCTTTCCAAAAGAAAAAGCTGAAAAAAACCGTTTCTTCAGATGAGCTTCAGATGAGGGTGTTATCATAACACATAAGAGCCTGTTCAGATAATTCGGCGTGTGCGTAATGCACCGCAGATTCTTCGTCAGATGCAGGAATTTTTTCGCGGCCATACTGTCTCGTATCTATGATAAGATTTCCGAAATATCAACGAAAAAGATTAATATAGGATTTTCGCGAAGAAATGCTAAACAGGTCTAAGACACACGCATAGGAGGCTTATTCATGAAAAAGGAAAAGAAAAACAGAAAATGGCCAAAAAAATTTTAATCGTTTTAGGAATTGCTGTGCTGCTATTGGTCATTGTCGGTGGGATTACGCTGTACCAACCCGCCAAGACCGTTATGAGTGCCGAGAAGATAGATGATGGCATTTACAAAATCACTTATCGAAATGATTACAAACTGGACAAGGCTCTTTCCTCCAATATCACAACAGAGCAAGATCTTCTTGATTTTGTTTCGAACACGTTTTTTCTGGGGATTCCGTTGGACGCCAATCAGGACTATGTAGCGTGCAGCGCATTTCTCACGCAGAATGAGGAAGGACAGACTCTCACCGGCCGCAACTTCGATTATTCCGAGACCGACCTTCTCGCGGTCTATACAAATCCCCCCGACGGGTACGCTTCGATCAGCATGGCGCCTCTTGCTTCGCTGAATATCGGCGTGACCGACGGTATCGAAGCCACCAGCAAACTCGGCAGGATTCTGATGCTTGCCTCGCCGTATATGTGCGTGGACGGCGTCAACGAGAAGGGACTGATGCTTGCTGTTCTCGATCTTGCGCCTCCCCGCACACGGCAGGATACCGGCAAGCCCAAGATCAACACTATGGTGGCGGTGCGTATGCTGCTTGACCGCGCGTCAACCGTCGATGAGGCGGTCAGTATGCTTGGACAGTACGATTTCAATGCCATGTCGTTGTATGCCCAGCATTTGTTTATCGCCGATGCGCAGGGAAATTCCGCCGTTGTCGAGTGGCAGTTGAACAACGTGTTGGGCGAGGAAAGGGGATTTCACATGAAAGTGACCGACAGTCCGGTCTGCACGAATTTCTGGCTTTGCGACGGAGAAACCGCCGGCAAATGTAAACGGTTCGATGTCCTGACGCAGCTCCTTGCCGAAAAGCCGGTGAACGCCCCCGAGGACGTCCTGACCGATCTGGAAGCCGCCAGCGTGAAAAATACCGAATGGTCCTGCGTCTATCGGCTGTCGGATTTCTCGGTGGAAGTGGCGCTTGACAATCAGTATGACAAGGTCTATTCCTTTTCTCCCGATGATTTTCGATGAAATCAAATGTAAGAGCCTGTTTAGAATCTCTCCACGCACGTCCTGCTTGCATCTTTTCCGCCATATTTTGCCAAAATCCTCGTTATAGCAATCCAAATAATCAGGGAGACAAAAGGAGGCGATGATGGTGAGTGCAGGGCAAGGCGGAGGACGACGGTGGGCTGGCGCCCACCTAGGA
>CADCNI010000011.1:0-40032 GCA_902802795.1 uncultured Ruminococcus sp. | reverse complement strand
GATTGCTATAATACACAAAGTATTGCCTGCGGTTTTGGCTTCATCTGGCGAAAAAGCTGACTGCGCAGTACGCACACGCGGAGATTCTAAACAGGCTCTAAGTGGAAAAATTTGCAAAGTGACGATTTTGTCACCGTGTCATTCACCGTGCTGTCATGAAGGGGTGGTACAATAGGGATATCATCAAAGCAGGAGGAACCAGCACATATGGAAATTTTACGGTGTGAACATTTGACCAAAACCTACGGCACAGGGGAAACGGCGGTGACGGCGCTCGACGATGTGTCATTTTCTGTGGAAAAAGGGGAATTTGTCTCGGTGATCGGCCCGTCCGGCAGCGGCAAATCCACGCTGCTGCATATTCTGGGCGGCGTCGATAAGCCCACATCGGGCAAGGTCTTTGTCGACGGCACCGATATGCACGCTCTGAAAGAGGACAAGCTGGCGGTCTTCCGTCGGCGGCAGATCGGCTTGGTCTATCAGTTTTACAATCTCATGCCCGTGCTGAATGTGGATGAAAATATCGCCCTGCCCCATCTGCTCGACGGACGGGCGCTGGACAGGGAACGGCTGGATCAGATCGTGGCGCACCTCGGTTTAAGTGATCGGCGCGAAAATCTGCCCCATCAGCTCTCCGGCGGCCAGCAGCAGCGCGTTTCCATCGGCCGCGCGCTCTACAGTCACCCCGCCATTCTGCTGTGCGACGAACCGACGGGGAATCTCGACCGCAAAACCGGCGAGGAAATCGTGAATCTGCTCAAGGAATCCAACCGCAGCCAGAAGCAGACGCTTATTCTCATCACGCATGACGAGGCGCTCGCGATGCAGGCCGACCGCATGATTTACTTAGAGGACGGCAGGCTGGTCAAAAACGAAGTCATTCGCGGCAATGTCTGATCGGGAGGGGCAGGGTATCATGAACAACCAGAACATCATCTTTCAGGTGACGCGTCGTTATATGAAGCGCAACCGCCGGCGCACTGCCATCACCTTTCTCGGCATTCTTCTGATGGTCATGCTGATGACCTGCGTCTTTGTGGGCAAGGATACCGTGGTCGATTACCTGCAAGACGTCGCCGCGCTGCATACGGGAAGCTGGCATTTGATAGCGCATGGACTGGACACGGAAAATGTTTCCCAAGTGGCGGCGGTGGAGGAGATAGATCAGATCGGCTATTCCGTGCGGCTGGGATTGACGGATTTTCCGGCTTCCGCCAACGACGAAAGACCCTATCTGGAGGTAAAAGCCTATTCGCCCGTTTCGTTTGAATTGCTGAACATTCATGTGACACAGGGTCGTCTGCCGACCAACGGACAGGAAATCGTCATCACCGAAACCGCCTTGCAGGACGGTTCTTCGGTCAGCATCGGGGACGTGATCGACGCAAAATTCTTTGACCGTTCCATTACGGGCATCAACGACTCGCTTTCCGAAAGTGTCTTTCCCTTTTACGACCTGACAGTGGGTTACGGCGAAACCGTGCGCGTGCCGCTCGACTTCCCCTATTATCCGGAGAACGGGGACTTCCGCCAGAACAAGGAATACAACGGGACAGGCGGTCGCTATACGGTGGTGGGCATTATCGCCTCGCCCTATTTTGAGAGCGAGGGCAGCGCGGGCTATCCGGCGCTTACCGTATTGTCCGACGTATCGGAAGCGGCGGGGACGTTCAGCGCCGTTATGACCTTTCATCTCGACAAAATTGAATCCGTGAACGAAGTGAGCCAGCAGATCAAAGAAATCACGCAGGATGAAACCGAATCCAACAATACCGTGCTTGCCTTTTCCGCCAATGGCTCCGATTCAGTGGTCAGCGGCCTGACCGTTTTCATCGAAACATTTTTTGTGGTGCTGATTATGGCGGCCTCGCTGATTCTGATTTACAACGTCTTTCAGATGTCCTACCGCGAACGCACCAAATATTTAGGGATGCTGTCGTCGGTAGGCGCAACGGGGCGGCAGAAGCGGTGCAGCGTGTACTATGAGGCGGGATATCTGCTTCTCCTGTCGCTTCCGCTGGGCATTCTGCTCGGCATCGGGGTGATTCAGGGCGGTATGCTCCTGCTCAAGCCCCATCTCGATAAGATGATTGATAGCTTTCAGGTCGGTCTGTATGACGACCTTCCCGTCACACTGTCGGTGCGTCTGTCCAATCTGCTGCTGGTGGTGGGCATGAGTGTTGTTACGGTCATGCTGTCCGCGCTGCTTCCCGCCCGCAAAATCAGCAAAATCGGCCCCGTGGAGAGCATTCGCGGCAGCGAGGGACGTGGCGGCAAGCGGTTCCGGACGCGGTTTGGTCTGCTGCGCAAGGGCAAAGCCGAGGCGCTGCTGGCCGTCAACAGCACAAGCCGCTGTCCCCATCTGACGCGCGGCATTGTGCGGAGCGTGGCGGCGTTCGGCGTGCTGTCGGTGGTGACGCTTTACGGCGCGCAGTCGGTCATCCGGCTGATCAATGCCCGGCTCGAAACCCAGGAATTTGTTTACAATTTCAAGGGCTACGATTATGTGCTTTACGGCGACCGCTGCTTTGAAGACCTTTACGACGAGGCGAAAAAACGCGTGGAAAACGACAGCGCTGTGACCGATACCAAGGAAATCACCGATTTCTTCGGCAACAGCCAGATGAAAAGCAGCGGATTCAGCGACGAATATTGGAAAGGCTATGAAGAGATTCTGCGGCGGTATGTTCCCTCCGATGAGGATGCCGTACAGCAAACGATGACCGAAGCAAGGGACTATCCTGTCTTTCTCCATACGTTCTGTCTGGGCGACGAGGATTTCAAAAAGCTCGCCGCTGCGGGTCACGCGGATATGTCCATTGTGGGCGACGCGAATACGCCGTCCGTCCTGCTTTACAGCAAGGTAGAGATGACCACCCAAAATCTGATCTTTTCGGGCGAAAAGCCGGATTATCATCTGGTCGAGGTACAGAACGCCTTCCGGTGTGAGATCGGTGAGAAGTTCCCGCTGGTTCTCTACCGCCCCAACGATGAAACGGGAGAATCGGAAATGGTCGATGTCCCGCTGACCGTCGCGGGATTCCTCGACGAAGCCGCCCTCGCACCCTATTTCACCGTACACAGCGAACACCCCACGGTGATCATCAACCAAGCCGCCGCCGATACCATTATGCGGCTGTACGACGGCGTGAGCAGAGAGTATTTCCTCTATGACAAAATCCTGCTGTTCGGACTGCGAGAGGAAGAGGGAAACGCGCTGCTGCGGGAACTTTCGTTGCTCGGGGAGCAGAACAAGGGGCATATCGCCGTCAGGGGCTTTGATATGCTGAATATGGGAGGCTTTGAGGACGCGATTGTCAGCATTATCCGCATACTCGCCTACTGCTTCACCGCGCTGATTTCGGCGGTGTGCCTGCTCAATCTCTACCATTCGGTCAAGGGACGGGCGATGGAACGGCAGCGCGAAATCGCCATGCTGCGCTCCATGGGTATGACGGAACGGCAGCTTCATAAAATGCTGGCGGTGGAAAATATTCTGCTGCTGGTCAAAGGCTGGTGTATAGGCGTTGTGCTGTCGGGAGGCTTTATACTGCTGCTCAACCGCGTGATGGTGTCACGTTTTGGGAATATCACGCTTCCCGTGCCTTATGGACTGATCGGCGGCATCACGGCGGCGGTCTGCGCGGCTATGGTGGGGATGACATGGGTTTGCTATCGTTTTTCCGATAAGGAAAGTATTGTTGAGGATATCCGGAAAGAAACGGTGTGAGGATAAAGAAAAGTGGTACCGCATGGTCTTGCAATTGGCAGGAGCATGCGGTACAATAAAGGAAAAGAAAAAAAAAGACGCTCGCTAATGATGCGCTGCGCTATGCTTTTTTTCTTCTTTTCTTTTTCCGAAAGGGGCAGTGCCGTGAAACTATTGGTAGTAGAAGACGACCCGATCATCCAGGAGGGTCTGCGTATTGCGCTGGCGCAGGAGGGGTGCGAAATCATCGCTGCCGACAGCGTACAAAAGGCGTTGAGCTGCCTTGCCGCCTACAGCGACCTCGATCTCTGCATTCTCGATATCATGCTGCCCGACGGTACGGGCTACGACGTATGCGCCGCCATCCGCAGGCAAAGCGAACTGCCGATCATCTTTCTGACCGCCTGCGACGATGAAGTCCACACCGTTCTCGCGCTGGAACAGGGCGCGGATGATTACATCGCCAAGCCGTTTCGCATGCGGGAACTGATGGCGCGCATCAAGGCGGTCATGCGCCGCACGGGACAGCATCAGACGGAACCCGACGTCGTGCGTGTGGGGCGCAACGAAATCAATCTCCGCGCGGGCAAGGTGTACCGCGACGGGAGCGAAATTTTCCTGACCGCGATGGAATACAAGCTGCTGCTGATTTTCGTCAGCCACCGCGGACAGATTCTGTCCCGGAGCCAGCTGCTTCACCTGATCTGGGACGCGGCGGGCGACTATGTGACCGACAACACCCTCACGGTGTATGTCAAGCGGCTTCGGAATAAATTGGAACAGGACGGCGACCCCGCCGCGATTCAGACCGTGCGGGGCATGGGCTATCGGTTGTTGTGAGCGGTGAAACGGATGATGAAATTTTTCTTTGACGACAGCAAAAACCGTCAGGAAATCGCCATTGTGCTTGTAGCGGCGCTGCTGTGCCTGCTGGTGCGGCAGTCGGTGGGCGTCTGTGTGATTCTGGCGGTGTGTATCGCGGCGCTGCTTGCGGTGGGGTTTGCCAAACGGCGGCAGCGGAAACGCCGGGTGACGGCACTGACGGATTATCTTTGCGCGGTGCAGGATCATCTGACACTCCCGCCCATCGAAACGGAGCAGGAAGACGAATTAGGCATATTGCAGAGCGAAATTTACAAGGTGGTGGCGCTGCTGCGGGAGCAGTATGCCGCGGAGAAAAAGCAGAAGCTCTATCTCAGCGATATGCTGTCGAATATCTCCCACCAGATCAAAACGCCGCTCACCGCCATCGGGCTGATGACGGAACTTCTCGAGCAGCCTTCCCTGCCGGATGAGCAGCGGATGGCCTACGCGGAAAAGATCGACACGCAGGTGACGCGCATCACATGGCTGATCCGGCATCTTCTCACGCTCTCCCAGTTGGAGGCGGGTGTTCTGGAGATGAAGCGGGAGGAGATGTCCCTTCTCTCCGTCATGGAACAGGTGCGCGATTCGCTCAGCGTCTTGGCGGAGCTGAAAGGGGTGTCGCTTCTTCTCGACATTCCCGCCTCCGTCACCATGAAGGGAGACCGGCACTGGCTGGGGGAGGCCATGACCAACCTTGTCAAGAACGGCATCGAGCATAATGAGAAGGAAAGCGGCGGATATGTCCGCGTCAGGGCGGAGCAAACGCCCCTCTTTCTCCGGCTGACGGTGGAGGACAACGGCAGCGGCATCGACGAAGCCGACCTGCCCCATATTTTCGAGCGGTTTTATAAGGCGAAAAACGCCCCTCCGCAGAGTGTCGGCATCGGGCTGGCGCTGGCGAAGCAGATCGTGACCGCCCACAACGGCCGGATGGACGTGCAGAGCGTCAGGGGAGAGGGGAGCGTTTTCACGGTAAAGTTTTACACAACGTAAAAAAACAGCAAAGGTGGTTTGAAAAAATGGAGCGTTGGCAAGAGGAAGCGAAATTTGTTCTGAAAGCGTTAGAGGAAGATGACAGGGTGCTTTTCAGAGACGATGACAGCGAACACACGCAGCACAAAGAGCATGACGCGTTTGTGCGGGAATGGGGATTTTCCTATAATGACATCTGGAATCTGGACAACGCTATGGCGATGTTCCTTCTGCCCAGAATGGCCTATTTTCGCGCGAACTGCATGGGGATTCCCTCAAAGCTGAGCGGTGGCGGAAGTACCGCCGTCCGTATCATCCCGGAAGATGAGGATGAGGATGAGGATGACGAAGCAATGCGGGAATGGTACCGCATTCTCGACACGATCTGTGACGGGTGTCATTTGTATCTGGAAAAAGAGCCCAACGATTTTACAGAGGAAGAAGCGGCATTGTGGCAGCAGACAAAGCAATATCTGTTTGACTACTGGGAGGCTTTCTGGAATTGACAGAAAGTGACAGAATTCCCGGTGCGGTGAAACAACCGCACAGACCAAAGGCGGCGCGTATCCGTGGCAGGATACACGCCGCCTTTTCATTTATTTACCCGCCTCCATGCGGATGAAGTCTTTACCATCTCACCGCGACCACGCCGTTGGGCTGGAGCCAGCCGTTGTCGTAGAGGTTGGCAAAGAAGATTTCCTTGCCGTCCATATAAGGCGTTTCCACGGTTTCGTCGGAGCAGTTGATGATGACCTTGAGCTGATGGTTGTCGTTGTCGAGCTTGATGTATTCGATGACGCGGTCATTGCTGATCTCGTTGGGGAAATGGAAGTTTCTGCTGCGGAAGAGGGGTTCGTTTTTGCGCAGCCAGATCAGGCGTTTGAGCATATTGATGCGGTCGGTGAACTGCCCGTCGTCAATCTTGCTCCACGGCATGCAGCGTCGGCAATCGGGGTCGCCGCCGCCGTCCATGCCGATTTCGGTGCCATAGTAGATGCAGGGGCTTCCCGGCATGGTAAAGAGCACCGCGAGCTGCTGATAGACCACGTCTATATTGCAGTGGTTGCGGCGGAAGACGCGGTCGGTATCGTGCGAATCGAGCAGATTAAACAGAACGTCGTTGGTGTGCTGCATATAGGTGGTGTAGCAGCGGTTGACCATGTATTCAAAATCGCGCTTTTTGCGGCTGCGGTCGATCCAGAAGTCGGTGATGCTGTGGGAGAGGGGGTAATTCATGACCGAGTCAAATTCGTCGCCCCGCAGCCACGGCATGGCATTGTGCCAGATCTCACCGAGAATGTAGAAATCGGGATTGATCTTTTTGAGGGCATAGCGCAGGGTCTTGCAGAATTGGTGGGACACTTCGTTGGCAACGTCAAGGCGGATGCCGTCAATGCCGAAATCCTTTGCCATATGTTCCACCACGCCGACAAGGTAGTCCACCACTTCGGGATTGTTGGTGTTGAGCTTGGGCATGCCGGCAAAAAAGCCGAAGGAATAAAACCTGCCGTCGCGGGTGTCCCGGCGGTCGCGGTCAAACGGCCACTGGTTAATCATGAACCAGTTGTAATAGGGCGATTCCGGTCCTCTTTCGCGCACATCCTGCCACGGGGCGAACCAGAAACCGCAGTGGTTGAACACGCCGTCGAGCATCACGCGGATGCCCTTGCTGTGAGCCGTTTCCACCAGCGTGCGGAGGGTTTCCTCGTCACCGAAATGGGGGTCGATCTTCATGTAGTCGGTGGTGTCGTATTTGTGGGTGGAGGGAGACTCAAAAATCGGCGTCATGTAAAGGCCCGTCACGCCGAGGTCGGCCAGATAATCCAGTCGGTTGATAATGCCCTGGAGGTCGCCGCCATAAAACTGCTCGTTGGTAACAGGGGTGGTGTCGTCGCTCCACGGCTGGGTGTCGGGGGGATTGATGTCGGGATTCCCGTTACAGAAGCGTTCGGGAAAAATCTGATACCAGACCGTGCTGTTGACCCAGTCGGGCGTGCGGTTGATATCGGAGGGATTCATCCACGGAAAAGTGAAGCACTGGAGCATTTTGCCCTCAAGGTGCCACTGCTCCTCACTGAGCACGCCGTCCTCAAAGTAATACCATGTCTCGCGCTCGCCGCCGTATTCCGCGCGGCTGACCAGTTCAAAGAAGTAGCGGCAGCGCTTGTATTGCGGCACAATGGTGGTCGTCCACCAGAGCTGATGGGCGAGGCGTTTTTTAAAGGGAACAGGCAGACGGATGCCCGCCCAGTTTTGCTGCGCGCCGAGGATGCCAGTGGAAAACGGATCGCCGTAGTGGATGTAGACTTCCTCCACATCATAGCCGGTTTTGAGGTTGACAATCAGCTCGCTGTTGTTGTTCATGTAGCAATAGTTGTCGCTGCAAATGTGATAGACGGCTTCAAATTTCATAATCGAATCAGTCCTTTCCTTGGGTGCAAAGAAATGCAGGTTTTCTATGATGGTATCGGGCTGTTGTTTTTTTCTATGCAGAATTTAATCAGTCATTTTCTGCTTAAAAATACAGTATGCTTGCGTGTTTCAGAAAGTGAAATGTATCAATTATTTCTGCATAGTTCCTAAGATGTGACACATTCCCGCCAATCCACGGGACTGCTTGCTTTCATTATACAATTGATTGGAAAAAAAATCAACCCGTATCACCGCAACATTGCGGAATGATACGGGGAATTTTCTGTGAACAACGCAGAGAAAAGGCCAAAATCGCCGGGAATCACCGCACATTATGACAGCGGAGTCGTGTTTTCGGGTGTATCGCCAGCGGACGGCACAGGCGGCAGGGCTTCCGCGGAGCCGTCAGACGATGTATTTTTCATTGCGGCGATCTGGCGGTGCAGTTCGGCGATTTCGTGCTTTTGAAGGGATACCACTGAACCCAGTTCCACGACCTTGGACATGAGTTCGGAAATCTGGCACATCTGTTTGAACGCGAGATAGTAGAGCAGGCTGATAAAGGGTACCGTGACCACCAGCGCATAGCCGTAGGACATGTGGGTGAGATCCGAAATAAAATAGGTAATCTCCGGCCACACGCCAAAGACAAAGAGCAAAAAGGCAGGCAGCGTCCACATCAGGAACGAGGACTCTTTGATCTGGCTTTTGAGCATGCGTTTAAAGAGAAACCAGAAGACCAGCAGACTGACCGTGACCATAATGGTACGGACGACTACGTTCATGCCAATGCCTCTTTGCACGAAATAGCTGATATTGTGGCTGAGCCAGATGTACAGGTCATTAAGCAGTTTTTGAAAAAAATCAAGAAAAATATCCATTTTGTGTCACCATAGTTTTTAAAATAATTTTTTATTAATTATACCATAAATTGAGTCGATTGACAATACAAATTTTCAAAAATATGCATTGTAAATATGATTGTCAAAACTAATTGTGGTTGTTGCATAAATCTATTGTTCTTTTCGCGCGAATTTTGTACATATGCTTCCCCTTGGATTGTCAAAATCCCCTTGCATTCGGTTATAAAGTCAGATATAATTAATACATAAGTGTATTTTTGCAGACTGCGCAAAGGAGGCGATAGGATGAATTCCCCTGAAATGGCGGCGTTACATGAGAAGTGCGGATTTTTTGACATAGGGCCGCCCGGCAGATTTGAGGTGCTGACGCCAAATGACGTGTTCAACCGTATTGTGGGAAGAAACGCGGAGGGGGTCAGTTATATGGAACTGGTGTGTCCCGAAGACCGGGAAGCGGTGCAGGAAACGCTGTCGGATGTCTATGAGCAGGGTCAGAAGCTGGCAGCAGGGCGGCTGCCCCGTGCCTGCGGCAGCATACGGCATCGCATCGTGCTGCCCGACGATTCCGTGATTCTCGCTGCGCTGACGTTCGGCTATTCGAGAAGCGGCACACTGGCATGTTCCGTCATACAGGCTTACGAGACGTTCAGTGGCGACACGCTGAAAAAATACAAGTCCAACAATGTGCTGGAATCCTTCGCGGTGAGCATGGCAGTGGTGGATATCAGCGATGACGGCCATTTCTTTGTCAAGCACGCCAATACCGATTTTTACAGAATGATCGGCTGGAATCGTGTGGAATTTCAGGAGATGTTCAACAACTGTCTGGGAGATGACGTGATTGCTTCCGAAGATTTCGGCGTATTTCGCGATGCCCTTCTCTCGCTGAATGAGGATCAGCGGGAATGCGTGTTTGAGACGCGGGTCATCAATGTCAGCGGAGGCGTCAGCGTCAACGAAGTGCGGGCGCGTTATCTGTACGCGGAAAACAAGCGTCCCATGATCTCGCTGATTTTTATGGATGTGACTGAGTGCAATCGGCTGCGCAAGGAATTGCTTATCAAAAATGAGCGTTTCAATATCATTCAGACGCATTCCGATCAGCTTGTCTTTGACTACGACACCGAAAAGGATCGCTGCGTCTTTTCGGGTGATCTCAGCCGCGCGGAGAAGTATCTGCCCCTGTATGAGATCGACAAGAAAAACAGGGAACTGGTGGTGGACGACTTTTTTGCCAGCCGCTTTGCGCTGGGTGTGATGAGCAATGAGGATTACAACCGGTTCTGTGAATCGTTTGCCGACGCGATCATCTACGGTCTGAGCGGGGAAGTGGATTTTGTACTGAGCTTTATCGGGCAGTCGTCAGGATTGTGGTACCGATGCACCTTCAGCACAGTGAAGGATGACATGGGTACGGTGGTGCGCATTGTCGGCAGGCTGAAAAACATCGACAAGCAGAAAAAATCCGAACTGATGATGGAAAAACGCGTCTACAATGATGAGCTTACGGGTCTCCTCAACAAGGAGACCGCTATGAACAAGATCCGGATTTTCCTCGAAACTGACGAGAAAAGCAGTGAGAACGCGGAGAAATACCATGCGCTGATTATCATTGACATGGACAATTTCCGCATGATCAATGAGGTATTCGGACATACCTTCGGCGACGACGTGATACGCGAATTTGCCTCGGATATCAAGTCCTCTTTCCGTGACACCGATATTGTGGGGCGTATCGGCGGCGATGAATTCATCATTCTGATGAAGAACGTCACCCAGAAATTCGCGACCAAAAAGGCGGGACGGCTTTGCCGGGGTCTGGTCAAAAGTTATGGCGTGCAGAATGTGGTGACGGTGAGCTGTAGCATAGGCGTGGCGTTTTACGGCAAGGATGCACAGGACTTCTTTGCTCTTTACCAGCATGCCGATCTCGCGATGTACCAGGCAAAAGTCAACGGCAGGAGCGCTTACAATATCTACGACGGCGCGATGAATGCCGAATACCGTCAGATGGAAGAGACGGAGATGCGCAGCGGTATCGACCGCACGTCGGGCAGCGTGGAGATCAGCGAACTGGACACCAATCTGATGGACATCGCGTTTTCGCTGATGGCGTCATCCGACGATATTGACGGCACGCTCGAAATCCTGCTCCGCACGGTGGGACGCAAATATAACCTGAGCGCCGTGTCGGTGCTGATCGAAACCGACAAAGCTGCCGGCAAACTGCAAGCCATGAGCCGATGGATCAGCAACAAAAACCTGGAAGCGAGAAATAAGCCCTCACCGATGGAGATGGGCGGCATCTGTCTCGATCAGATTTTCAGAGGCGCCGACGTCAAGTGTGTCTCCGATATGGGCGCCAGCAATCTGCCGACGGGAGTGCGCGGCGTGCTGAAAAATGACGGCATCATTTCCTGTGTCTGGGGTCGGCTCGAAGGTCGCGCGGGCGAGGGATTCGGCTGCGTCATGTTTACGCAGTTTGACAGAAAACGCAAATGGAGCCGCAAGGAAATCAATACTTTCAAATACATAGCCAAGATTCTCTCGGTAGCACTTGCTAAGACAAGAGTGTAAAACAAAGACAGACGGTACGCCGTTCCCTGCCGAAAAGGAGGGGGACAGTGTACCGTTTTTTTATGGTTGCACGGGAATTACGCGAGTTTTTTGAGACTGCCGCGGGTGTCGTTTGACAGGTACGACAGCAGTTTTGGGTCGGTGGCGAAGACGTCCCGCAGGCTGTCGAGCGGTATGTCGTCAAACGGGATTCTGAAATCGCGCAGCAGCGAGTGAAAGTCGGTGGTCTGGCAGACATAGCCGCTGCGGAAGGGGTCGCGCTGCCGGGATGCCATGCCGCCGCGGTAAAGGCGGCACAGACCGTTCTGTCCGACGGTGGGAATGCGACTGAGTTCGCGTGGGGACAGCGCGCCGCAGTTGACATAGACGGTTTTCCCGGTCAGATCGACCAGCACGGGAAATTCCGACCAGCGCTCCAAAGACAGCAGCACTTCTTTGTCATCGGACGGCAGCGCCTCCGCGCCCGAAAGGACCGCCTTCCTCCGGCGGTATTCCGAAACGGTCTGACAGTGACCGAATACCGCCATGATGGCGGCGGCTTCCATAAACAGCGCGCGGTCACTCCAGTTGCGGTAATAGCTGATATCCGCGATTTCCCCGCGGATATACACCGAGATGGTGGGTCTGTAAGACATATGGCTGTACCTCCTGATAAATGAATAGGAATGGAACCTGTACGCCGTTGGCACGCTCGCCGTTTGGCAACGGGTCATGGCATGCTTCCCCCGGTGTGCCTCTGTTCCGGCGTCGGTGCAGCAAAAAAAGCCGATGCACCGACGTTTCTCTCATAAGGGTACACTTCTCCCGTGAGAGAAACGTCCTTAAAAAGCGAAATGTCAATACATCGGCTTGTATTCAATTGTACAGTATCATTATATGACATCCCGTGAGATTTGTCAAGAGATTACTGATAAAAGTTCTTGACAATCGGAAGAATAAGGGGTATAATGCGAATTACAGTTGAATTTTTCGATTATGCGCGTTCGGGAAGAATGATTCTGACCGCCTCTACAGAGAGCGAAGTCCACGGCTGCAAGGCTTCGCGAGTATCCGGCAGAATGATGGCCGCCCGCAACGGCAAGCGCTCCGGTGAAGAATCGGACGTGGGTCAAGCGTTAATTGGCAAAAAGCGGCTTCGATGTTTTTTATATCATCGGGCAATAAGGGTGGTACCGCGGCTCCGTTCGTCCCTGTTTTCCCATCAGGAAGGCATGGCGGAAGGGGTCTTTTGTATTGCCGAAAATGATCTTTGTAAACCGAGAAAGGATGACCAAAAATAATGGAATGGACTGGACTCAACGAACTGAGAGAAAAATATCTCTCCTTTTTTGAAAGTAAGGGGCATCTGCGCCTGCCGAGCTTTTCGCTCATTCCCAAGAACGACAACAGCCTGCTGCTGATTAACTCCGGTATGGCGCCTATGAAGAAGTATTTCACCGGTGAAATCACCCCGCCCCGCAAGCGCGTGACCACCTGTCAGAAGTGCATCCGCACGCCTGACATCGAGCGCGTCGGTATCACCGCCCGTCACGGCACCTTCTTTGAAATGCTGGGCAACTTCTCATTCGGCGATTATTTCAAGCATGAGGCGACCTCTTGGGCGTGGGAATTTCTCACCAAGACCCTCGAAATGGATACCGAACGCCTGTGGGTTTCCATCTATCAGGACGACGACGAAGCCTTTGACATCTGGACAAAGGAAGTGGGCGTGGCACCCGAAAGAATCGTCCGTCTGGGCAAGGAGGACAATTTCTGGGAGCACGGCGAAGGCCCCTGCGGTCCCTGCTCCGAAATCTACTATGACCGCGGTGAGGAATACGGCTGCGGCAAGCCTACCTGCGGCGTGGGCTGCGACTGCGACAGATATGTCGAAATCTGGAACAACGTCTTTACCCAGTTCGATTCGGACGGCAAGGGTACCTACACCCCCCTCGACCACCCCAATATCGACACCGGCATGGGTCTGGAACGTCTTGCCTGCGTGGTGCAGGGCGTGGATAACCTCTTCCTCGTGGACACCGTGCAGAATATTATGAAGCACATCAGCGAGATTGCCGGCGTGAAGTACGGCGACGACCCCAAGACCGATATTTCCCTGCGCGTCATCACCGACCACATCCGTTCCACCACCTTTATGATCGGGGACGGCGTGATGCCCTCCAACAACGGCCGCGGCTATGTGCTGCGCCGCCTGCTGCGCCGCGCCGCGCGTCACGGCAGACTGCTCGGCATCGACAGAATGTTCCTCACTGAAGTCTGCGATACCGTCATCCGCGAGAACGAGTCGGCCTATCCCGAACTCAAGGAGAAGCGCGACTTTATCCATAATGTCATCGCCACCGAGGAGGCGAACTTCGCCAAGACCATCGACCAGGGCATGAAGATCCTTGAGGACTTCGTGGCGGATCACGACGGCGACACCCTGAGCGGCGAGGCGGCATTCAAATTGCAGGATACCTACGGATTCCCCATCGACCTGACCGTGGAAATACTGGCCGACAAGGGTATGAAGGTGGATGTGGAAGGCTTCCGCAAAATCTACGACGATTACCGCGTCAAGACCAAGCTGGCGGGCGTTCACGCCACCACCGAAGCGTGGAAGGGCGACGCGGATCTCTTTAAGGATATGGAGGCGACCGATTTCCGCGGCTACACCGAGAGCGAATGCGAAGCCAAGGTAATTGCCATCGTTTCCGGCGGTGAACTCACCGACAGCGCCTCCGAAGGCGAAGAAGCCATTGTCGTGCTTGACCGCACGGTGTGTTATGCGGAAAGCGGCGGACAGGTGGGAGATACGGGAACGCTCGTCGGAGACGGTGTGTTCGTGACGGTAAAAGATACCACCAAGAACAATGCCGGCGTATTCCTGCATACCTGCAAAGTAACCGAAGGCCAGCTCAGCGTCGGCAATACGGTCAAGGTCGTTTATGATAAGGAAACCAGAATGGCGACACGCCGCAACCATACGGCGGCGCATCTTTTGCAGGCGGCGCTGCGTCAGGTGCTCGGCACCCATGTGGAGCAGGCGGGACAGTTGGTGGACAGCCGCGCGGTGCGTTTTGACTTTACCCATTTCTCCGCGCTGACCGCCGAGGAACTTGCCAAGGTCGAAGCGCTGGTCAACGCCGAGATTCTCAGCGCGGTTGAGGTAATCAATGTGGAAATGCCCATCGAGGAAGCCAAGAAGCTGGGCGCGATGGCATTGTTCGGAGAGAAATACGGCGACGTGGTGCGCGTGGTGCGTTCGGCGGACGACTTTTCCATCGAATTCTGCGGCGGCACGCATGTGGACAACACCTCCAAGCTGGGGCTTTTCAAGATCAAATCGGAATCTTCCGTCGCGGCAGGCGTGAGAAGAATCGAAGCCGTAACAGGTACGAATGTGCTGACCATGCTGAATGAGGCCCTCGGTACCATCAGCGATGCGGCAGCGGCGATGAAGCTGGGCAATCCCGCCGAGCTGGTGCGCAAGAGCGCCGCGATGACAGCCGAACTCAAAGAGAAGGACAGACAGATCGAGCAGCTTTCCTCCAAGCTAGCGGCCATCGAAGTGGATTCGCTTGTTGAAAACGCCGCTGGGATTGGTGAAACCAAGCTGGTCATCAAAACATTTGAGAACGTCAAGCCGGATGAGCTCCGCACGATGGGCGACAAGGTGCGCGACAAGTGCGCGGACAGCGTGGCGGTCTTTGCCTCGGTCAACGGCGAAAAGGGAACGATTTTTGTCGCGGTCGGCAAGGACGCGCTGGCCAAGGGCGCCAACGCCGGCAAGATCGTCAAGGCGGTGGCGCAGATCACCGGCGGCAACGGCGGCGGCAAGCCCGACAACGCTATGGCGGGCGCGAAGGATCTGAGCAAGCTGGATGAAGCGCTGGCCAAGGCCTCTGAGATAGTGGCGGAAATCCTTCAATAATCGGTTCAGATGACAGACGGGGGACTTCCGGCGAGGAATTCTTCCACCTGTCTTGTAGTACAGATTTGTATTGGTTCTTATTCTCGGTGAATGAGAGAATGTATGTTGCTTTTCTTGAAAAATATCATGTGAACCAAGTCAATTTACATACATTTTGCCACATTGACTTTGGACTGATTTATGGTATAATAGTAAGAGGCATTTATCAAATTTATACTAAGCCGTGATCGGAAGGGCTGCGTACCGTTAGCAAACAACCTTTTGACGGCGCGGAAAAAGTGAAAGGATTTTGTTATGGAAAAAGATACACTTGATCTCAGATCGCTGCTGGATTTGTTGCTCAGAAGAGTATGGATTATTCTGGGAAGCGCTGTCCTGATGGGCGCCGCGTTTTTTGCCTTTGCGAAATTTGTCATGCCTTTGAAATACGAATCCTACACCTCTATGTATGTCAAGAACAACACCAATACCAAGGAACAGCAGACCGACATCAACATCAACGACCTTAATGCGTCGAAGTCTCTTGTCAGTACCTACATAGCCGTTCTCGACAGCGACACCGTCATGGGCAGCGTGGGAGAAGCGCTTCAGTTGAAGTTTGACAAGGCGACGCTGGAAGGTTCCTTTACCTTTGACGACAACGGCAAGATCAACATTGAATCTGTCAGAAAGTGCTTTACCATGAGTTCGGTGGACGACACGGAAGTCATGAATATCACGGCGATCACGACCGATCCCCAAGTGTCGGCGCATATGTGCAACGTCATTGCCGACATCGCTCCCGAATTCCTTGTCCGCGTGGTCGGCGCAGGCTCCGTCGAAGTGATTGACGAGGCGAAGGTCAACGAAGAAGCCGTTTCCCCGAATTTCCGTTCCATGGTGATCAGAGGAGTGCTGGCCGGTCTGGTTCTGTCGGTGCTCATCGTCATCTTGGCGGATATGTTTGATAACACCGTTAAAGAGTCGGACAAGCTGGTTCGTCGTTTTGGTAAGGCGACCCTCGGTGAAATTATGGAGATTGAGGGCGTCAGCGCCGGTAATAAAAAGGTGAAGAAGTCCACAGACGAAGAGCGTCTGTTGCTGACGGATACCGAGCGTGTTCCCTTTAATGTGGCGGAAACCTATAAGTCTATCCGTACCAATCTGATTTTCTCTCTGGGTACGACCGGCAAGAATACCATTGCGGTTTCGAGCTGTAACCCCAGTGAAGGTAAATCCACTTCCGCCGCCAATGTCGCCCTTGCGTTTGCGCAGACAGGATGCAGCGTGCTGCTGATCGACGCCGATATGAGAAAGCCGGTGCAGCACAAGATTTTTAAAACCAGCAACAAGATCGGTCTTTCCACCATGATTGTCGGTATTTCCTCTGCGGAGGACTCTATCCAAAAGAATATTTACAAAAACCTTGACCTCCTTCCCGCGGGCAAAATGCCTCCCAATCCCTCGGAACTGCTTTCTTCCCAGCAGTTTGGCGATTTGCTCAACAGAGTGAGCCGTATGTATGATTATGTCATCATCGACACGCCCCCGGTCAACATCGTGAGCGATGCGGTTGTGATCAGCGGCTTGGTGGGCGGCACCGTGATGGTGCTTAAGTATGGCGCTACGACCTATGACGACATGGGCGAAGCGATGAGACAGTTGAACCTGTCTGACGTCAATGTACTTGGATTTGTGCTCAACGAAGTCAATAAGCATCATGCCGGTACTTATTCCTCTTACAAATATAAGTACAGTGATTACGGTTACGGTTACGGTGGTCACTCTGATGACGACGACAGCGACAACGACAACTAAACAAGCATTGAGCGGAGCGTTTTGCACCGTGACGAACGGAAAACGTCGGCATGTGCAAAGGCTCCGCTTTTGATATCTGTACTATTCTATCCATTATCTGAAAAGGACGGTGTGCCCCATGAAAGGTATTATCCTCGCGGGAGGCGCAGGAACGCGCCTGTATCCCCTTACAATGGTGACATCTAAGCAGCTATTGCCTGTCTATGACAAGCCCATGATCTACTATCCGTTGTCCACGCTGATGCTGGCGGGTATCAGGGATATTCTGATTATCAGCACGCCGGATGACACGCCCCGTTTTGAAGCGTTGTTGGGTGACGGCAGCCAGTTCGGCATTCACCTGCAATATAAGGTACAGCCCAGTCCCGACGGACTCGCGCAGGCGTTCATTCTCGGTGAGGAATTCATCGGTGACGACGCGTGCGCCATGGTTTTGGGGGACAACATTTTCTACGGCAACGGGTTCGGCACGCTGCTGCGCAGCGCCGTGCGCAATGCCGAACAGAACAAACGGGCGACGGTGTTTGGCTATTATGTCAATGATCCGGAGCGATTCGGCGTGGTGGCTTTCGATGAAAAAGGACAGGTAACGAGCATCGAAGAAAAACCCGCGGCTCCCAAGTCCAATTACGCGGTGACGGGACTGTATTTCTATCCGGTAGGCGTGTCGGCGCGTGCCAATCAGGTGGCGCCATCCGCGCGCGGAGAGCTGGAAATCACGACCCTCAACGAGATGTATCTGCAAGACGCGCTGCTGGATGTGCAGTTGCTTGGCCGGGGATTTGCGTGGCTGGATACCGGTACGATGGACAGTCTGGTCGAGGCTGCGGATTTTGTCAAAACCATTGAACTTCGGCAGGGCATCACGGTATCCGCTCCCGAAGAAATCGGCTATATCAACGGATGGATCGGCAAGGAAGTTCTGCTGGAATCCGCCCGTCGCTACGGCAAGAGCCCCTACGGCGCTTATCTGAAAACTGTAGCGGAAGGCAAAGTAAAATATTAATATAAGGTGGCAGTTGCAATGACGATTATTGTTACCGGCGGCGCCGGATTCATCGGAAGCAATTTTGTGTTTCATATGCTGAAGGAATATCCTGATTACCGCATAATCTGTCTGGATAAGCTGACTTACGCAGGTAATCTTTCTACGCTCAAACCTGTCATGGACAATCCGAACTTCCGGTTTGTCAAGGCCGACATCTGTGACAGAGAGGCGGTTTACGCGCTCTTTGAGGAGGAACATCCCGATATCGTGGTCAATTTTGCGGCGGAGAGCCATGTGGACCGCTCTATTGAAAATCCCTCCATCTTTTTGGAAACCAACATCATGGGAACGGCTGTACTCATGGACGCCTGCCGTGAGTACGGCATTACCCGTTATCATCAGGTGTCTACCGACGAGGTGTACGGCGATCTGCCGCTCGACAGGCCCGACCTCTTCTTTACCGAGGAGACCCCCATCCACACCAGCTCTCCCTACAGCTCGTCCAAGGCGGGCGCGGATCTGCTGGTGCTGGCCTATCACAGAACTTACGGACTGCCTGTCACGATCAGCCGCTGTTCCAACAACTACGGTCCCTATCATTTTCCGGAAAAACTGATTCCCCTTATGATTGCCAACTGTCTCAATGACAAGCCGCTGCCGGTTTACGGAGAGGGTCTGAACGTGCGCGACTGGCTCTATGTGGAGGATCATTGCCGCGCTATCGACCTGATTATTCACAAAGGTAAAGTGGGTGAGGTCTACAATGTCGGCGGTCACAATGAGATGAAGAATATCGACATTGTGAAGCTGATCTGCAAGGCGCTCGATAAGCCGGAAAGCCTTATTACGCATGTTACCGACCGCAAGGGACACGACATGCGCTATGCCATCGACCCGACCAAGATTCACAACGAACTGGGCTGGCTGCCGGAAACCAGGTTTGAGGACGGTATCAAGAAAACCATCCAGTGGTATCTCGACAACCGCGACTGGTGGGAAGAGATCATCAGCGGCGAATATCAGAATTATTACGAGAAGATGTACGGCACAAGGGAGACAGTATGATGAAATTCTTTGTAACAGGTGTGGGCGGTCAGCTCGGACATGATGTGATGAACGAGCTCCACAAACGCGGTTATGAGGCAGTCGGATCCGATGTTGCGCCTGCTTACAACGGCGTGAACGACGGTTCCGCTGTGGTCAATATGCCCTATGTGTCGCTCGACGTCACTGACGCGGACGCTGTGGCGCGTGTGATCGGTGAAGCCAGACCTGACGCGGTGATTCACTGCGCGGCGTGGACGGCGGTGGATGCGGCAGAGGACGAGGAGAACATTCCCAAGGTCACGGCGGTCAATGTGGACGGCACCCGGCATATTGCGGAAGTCTGCGCAAAACTCGGCTGCAAGATGACCTACATCAGCACCGATTATGTGTTTGACGGACAGGGAGAACGCCCCTGGCAGCCCGATGATACCAATTACGGACCGCTGAGCGTCTACGGACGCACCAAGCTGGCCGGCGAGCAGGCGGTTTCTTCTCTGCTGGACAAATACTTCATCGTGCGCATTGCGTGGGTGTTCGGTCTGAATGGTAAGAATTTCATCAAAACCATGCTCAGCGTTGGCAAGACACACGACACGGTGCGCGTGGTGTGCGACCAGATCGGCACGCCGACTTATACATTGGATCTGGCACGCCTGCTGGCGGATATGAACGAAACGGACAAGTACGGCTATTATCACGCCACCAACGAAGGCGGCTTTATCAGTTGGTACGATTTCACCAAGGAAATCTACCGTCAGGCAGGGATGTCTGTCAATGTCATTCCCGTTACCACTGCCGAGTACGGACTCAGCAAGGCGGCGCGACCCTTCAACAGCCGGCTGGATAAGAGCAAGCTGCGTGAAGCGGGTTTTACGCCTCTTCCGACATGGCAGGACGCGCTGGGACGATATCTGAAAGAAATCAACAACTAAGGAGAGCCGAACATGGGACAGATCAAAGTGGATTTTAATGTAGACGGCATCGAGGGACTCTGCGTCATCACGCCTGCCGTTCACGGCGACGCGCGCGGGTACTTTATGGAGACTTACAGCCAGCGCGATATGGAGGAAGCGGGACTTCATATTGTCTTTGTGCAGGACAATCAGTCGATGTCCTCCAAGGGCGTGCTGCGCGGGTTGCATTTTCAGAAGCAGTACCCCCAGACCAAGCTGGTGCGAGTGATCAAGGGTAAAGTGTACGACGTCGCGGTGGATCTGAGAAGCGGCAGCGAAACCTACGGCAAATGGCACGGGGAGCTACTTACCGAGGAAAACAAAAAGCAGTTTCTCATTCCACGCGGATTTGCGCACGGTTTTCTGGTATTGAGCGACACGGCGGAATTCTGCTACAAATGCGATGACTTCTATCATCCTAACGATGAGGGAGGCATGGCATGGAATGACCCGGTCATCGGCATCGACTGGCCGCAGCTCCAAGGAAAATACCGAGGTTCGGCAAGTGCGGAAGGCTATACCCTTGAGGACGGTACGCCCCTCAACCTCAGCGACAAAGATCAAAAGTGGCTGGGAATCAAAGACACATTTCGGTTTTAATACAACTCATCATAATGTGCCTATAGACTGGCTTTTGTTCGGTCGATAGGCACTTTTTTGTATCAACATCGACACATAATAAGGGAAAGAGGAGAATGGTGATGAAATGGAAAGTGAGTGAATTCGGGTATTACTGCCTGAATGTATTGTATGGACTGGTGGTTCTGCTGTGGCTGTGGCTGCTGACGGTCAATCCTATCCGGAATACCGATGATCTGCTGGGGAACTTGCAGCTTTTGATGGCGCTGGAAGGGTTGTTCTTCCTTTGTTCCCCCGTTTTGCAGAGAAAGGTCACGATAGACGAAAGCTTTGTGACAGAGAAATGGCTGTGGTGGAGGATAGACCGCGTGGCCGTTTCGCATATCACGGATATCGGACTGTGCGTCGTGGCGGTAAGCGGTCATGTGCGGCAGTATGTCTTTCTTTCCGCTTTCCCTGTCACCGACACAGAGGCCATCCGGCTGTATGAGGAAAAGCGGTGGAAACGCAAGGGCTTTATCGTGATTGACCATCCCCAAAAGGGGCTGGAAGCGTGTGTGAAACAAATCGCGCAGACCAACGGACTGACCTTTCGTTACATTTCGCGTGATCTGTTCCAATGAGGAGGTCTGTTAATTGTAAAAGGAATGAGCAAAATGAAAATTTTTCTCCCCACTTCTCACTTCCCACTCCCCTTCAGAAATTTTCGCCAAAAAAGCAATCATTCTTGACATAGCAAGCGGCATATGGTACAATCATAAAGGCAGATTTTTTGGTTTTGTTTGGCGATTTGTCCGAAACAGGTGTCGGGTGCGTTGTGTAACGAACTCGACAGGTTCTTAAAGAAACATATTAGCTGAAAACCGAAAATTCTTGTGAAAAAAGAAGAAACAATACCAATGAGAGTGTGACACAATGAGTATTTCAAATGTATTTTCGCTTCTTTGCGGCATGGTGTTGTTCCTGTTCGGTATGTCGCTCATGGGCGACGGACTGAAAAGAACAGCAGGCGGAAAATTCGAGCTTTTGCTGGCCAAGCTGACCGATACGCCTCTAAAAGGACTGCTGTTGGGAACGGGCGTGACGGCGATCATCCAGTCGTCATCCGCCACTTCCGTCATGGCGGTCGGTTTCGTCAACTCCGGCATGATGAAGTTTCGCAGAGCCATTCCGATTGTGCTGGGTGCCATACTCGGTACGAGTATCACGGGCTGGGTGATTTGTCTGTCCGAGGTCGGAGGGGGAGACGGCTGGGTTTCGCTGTTTTCCACGACCACGCTGACCGGCATTATTGCCCTCATCGGCATTTTTATTCGCATGTTCAAACAGAAGTACGACAACGTAGGCGACATCATGCTGGGCTTTGTCGTGCTGATGGTGGGCATGGAAACCATGAGCGGTTCGGTGGAGCCTTTGCAGCAGAGCCAGGCGTTTATTGACACACTGACGATGGTGTCCGACCCGCTGGTGGGTATTCTGGTGGGCGTTCTGATTACCGCTGTGTTGCAGAGCGCTTCGGCGGCGGTCGGTATTTTGCAGGCGTTGACCGTGACGGGAGCCATTGATTTTCACATGGCACTGCCCATTATTCTGGGCATCTCCATCGGCGCGGCGCTTCCTGTGCTGCTCTCCGCGATCAGTGCCAACATCAACGGCCGGCGCACCGCTTTTGTCTACCTGTTTTTGTCGGTACTCGGCGTAGTGGTCTGCGCTCCCATATTCTACATATTGGACGCGTTTCTGCATTTTTCCTTTACGTCCATGACGATGACTACCGTTTCGGTGGCGCTGGTGAATACCGTGTTCCGTTTTTTCAATGTGTTGTTCCTTTTCCCGTTCATCGGGCCTATCGAGAAGATGACCTGCCTGATGATTAAGGAGAAGCCCTCCGACGCGGCGCAGACCGAGGAACCCATCGTGCTGGACGAGCGTTTCCTGCGCTATCCCGCGCTGGCGATTTCCCAGTCGCAAAAGGCCGTGTATGATATGGCGCTGACGGCGCAGAAGAGTGTGCGTCATTGCATCCAGGTGCTTAACAATTACTCTGAGGAAGAATTTGCCAAGGTGCAGCGCTATGAGAAAATGGGCGACCTCTATGAAGACAGCATCGGCACCTATCTCATGAAGCTCTCCAAGGGTGAAATGACGAAGGAACAGAGTACCAATGTGTTTAAATACCTGCACACGCTGTCCTATCTTGAACGTCTGACCGACCATTCCATGATTATTGCCTATGTCGCCAAGGAGCGGTACGAGAATAACATTGAATATTCCGAGGACGCCATGGAGGAGCTGAAAATTCTGGAACAGGCGGTCACGGAGATCGTGCAGATCACGGTGGATGATTTTATTCACAACAGATGGCGCACCGATGGCAGAGTCGCGGCGCTCACGATGGTGATCCGGGCGCTTTGCAGCAAGGCGGAAATGCACCATGTCGAGCGGCTTCAATCCGGCAAATGCACGCTCAAGCAGGGAACCGAATTCAACGAGCTTCTCACTAATTTTGAAAGAATGGCGGTGCACTGTTCCAAGGTGATCTTCGCGATGGTGGAGGCACATGACGAGAGCTACAGCATTCATGTGGACAACCTCGGCGAGGATATCAAAAACAGCCTGTCTGATGAGTTGGTGGAGGAATACCGCAAAAAATATTCTATGAAGCACACAAAGGTGAATGCCTGACGGACAAAAAAACGGCAGGATTCCTTCCAGATTTTTTTATATCGCTGTTGACGGACACTGTAACAGTAGCTTCCGGCTTTGTTTTGGTGTCCGTTTTTGTAAGGGAGACAAAAATGAAGCGTTTACCATCACTGGCACTTTGCATTCTGTTGGCAGTTTTTTTGGGATATACCAAAACGTCGGCAGCGGGCAGGTCTGACAATGAAAAAAACGGCGTCGCCAAAGCGAGCCTGACCGTTATGTCAAATGAGAGCCGTTTTGCGGCGGGAAGCGCGTCAACGCTTTTAAACCGGACTGTGGTTATCGTGTTGGATACAGTGGACTGCGTGGTTCCTCTTCATAGCAAAGCGTCTTTTTCTGTGACCGCACAGGGGGAACAACTGCGTTACCAATGGCAGATGCGTGACCCAAAGACTGATTTGTGGGTTGGGGTATCCGAGCAATATGTGGGAAAATGCAGCGGTTCCACAGACAGCACTTTTTCTTTTATGGCAGACACATATACAAATAACGGGATGATGTTCCGGTGTGTTGTAACCGATATGTATGGCAATACGGCGGTAAGCTCTCCGGCTGCCCTTCGTATCACAGCTAACGGGGCTGAAATGTTGAACGCCATTGATTTCGGCGCGGACGGTACAGACGGCAGGGATGACAGCGCCGCGATTCAGGCGGCGTTTGATTTTGCGGAGCAATATGCGGATGAAAAGCATCCCATTACGGTCAGTCTGCCCGACGGGCACTATGATGTAGCGCATACGCTGTATATATCTTCGCATATCCGCTTCATACTCAGTGACGGAGCGGAACTCAACTATCGCGGCGACAACGGATGTATGTTACAAGGCGGAAGAATAAATATAACGGAGGATATCGAAAACGGTATCTCTGAAAGGGTGGAAGATTATAAGTCACTGATTGACGTGACGATCTGCGGCGGGCGCTGGAATGCGGGAGCTTCCGCCGGAGATGTTCTCACTTCGCCGATTATCATGATCAACGCGAGTGATATTCATCTTTGCCATCTGGATATGCGGCAATCCTCCTGCCACGATATCATGCTGGCAAGTGCTGACAATGTTGTGATCAGCGGCTGTACCTTCCATGATTCTGTGACGGTGGGAGAAGAAACGCCTCATTCGCGGGAAGCGGTTTTTATCGGATATGTCTGGAATGAGTTTGGAAAAGTAATGATGTCCCGGAATGTGACAGTGAACCAGTGTGTCTTTGACGGCGTGAATGGCGGTGTGGGCGTCAGGTGTCAGGATGCTGCGAACCAATCCTTACATGTTACGGTTGAAAAATGTGTGTTCCGCAGCCTTTCGGCTAGCTGTGTGAACGCTGACGGAGTTATCGGATTGACGGTCAGCAACTGCCGTGCTTCGGATTGCGGCGCTTTTCTTTATGCGTACCGCACCGGGGGCAACGTCACATCCAATATGATTGAAGGCACAGGTGAGCGCTGTATGATGCTGACCGGAGGTTCTGTGGTGAATATCACGGACAATCGCATTGCCAAAGTGGGACAATGTGACGTACCTGCAAGAGTGGAAAGCTACGGAGTGGGCATGGAACAGGTTCTATTTACATCCAATACAGAATGGCAAATGATTACTGGTACATTTCTTCGTTTAAATGATCGAACGGTACGGTATGTGTCGGGGGCAATGACAAGGATGATTGTCAATCTTAACGAGTGGGGGATTGGGTCAAGCTCTGACCATTCCCAAAGCGGCGGAAGCAGCATTGCCGTGTACTACAGAGATTCTATGGGGAGTGTGACCGGAAACACCGTGACGGATGTGGAGGGTCGGGGCATTTTTGTGGAAGACAGCACGTCGCTGACAGTGATTTCCGATAATGATTTTCGCGGTGTGAGTGGAACAGACGTGTCTGCGTTCGGCAGCAAGGTGGCAGTTCTTAGCAACCGTTTTGACAATCCTGCTAAAAGCGTGGTGATTGATCCGCTTTCCGCTGACAGTGTGACACAGGAAGTGTATAACCAAAATGATTCCCGGTTGTCCTCGCCTGTGGTTGTAATGCAGTCGGATTCTGTACAGACATCTGCCAAAGAGATGATGGGATTCAGTGTGGCGGCGCAGGGCAGCGGGTTAAAATACCAGTGGTACTACAAACCGCATGACAGTTGCTTCTGGTCGGTCTGGAAGGGGCACACATCTCCCACAGCAGAGGCGATAGCTTCTTACTTCTGGAACGGAATGCAGGTTTGTTGTGTCATTACCGACAGAGACGGCAAACACGTTTCTACCAAGCCGATCCGAGTTACTCTGCGTCGTAGGATACCCTTGACATTGCAGCCCCCAAAGGTGAAATGGAAGGTGGATGATGAGGCGTCCGTTTGGGCGGATGGTTTTGCATATGGAAATGATCAATGGATTGCTCATCTCCAAAACCACGTAACATGGCCCAAATGGAAGATGCAAACCCAGTCTCACCTGTCCGCCTGGGTAGCAGAAGATTGGGAGGGGCTGGAAGCATACAATAAGGTTGGCACATATTACCAGGCGGTTAAGAATACGTTAATAGCTGCGGATTCTGTTATTCCGTCGCTTGGATTCCTTTCACAGCCCCAAAGTATGACGGTGAACTGTGGGGATCCTGTTTCTTTTTCCGTCGGGACCTATGGCGTCGATGTCCGATATCGCTGGTATTACAGAACGTCGAGTACCGACAGATGGGAGCTTTGGTCAGATCAGGCCGGATCCCAAGCCCAAACGACGGCGGATGAGCGGTGGAACGGGAGAGAAGTCCGCTGTTTTATCTATGACTCCTATGGACAATACGCAACGTCCCGTGCGGCGAAAGTGACGGTAAAGGGCACCGGTATGGAAATCGTTTTATCAGGGAAGCATGATGAGGGACTCCGAATTGTCTCTCAGCCGGAAGATGTAATTGTCAGAGAAGGAGAAGTGCCGACGGTCAGTATAGAAGTCAGTGGAAGTGACCTGCGCTGCCAGTGGTATCTTCAAAAGACAACGGACGAACCGTGGCAGAGGCTGATCGGTTATCGTACGTCATCCGTTGATTTGCCGTTGGAGCTGGTACGTAGCGGCGCTTGGGTTCGCTGCGAGGTAAAGGACGGAAAAGGCCGCATGGTGGTTTCCGAACCTGCGCGGGTGAACGTGCTTGATAACTTGGTGGTTGTAAAACAGCCGGAGAACCTCAATGTGAAACCGGGAGAAAACGCGGTCTTTTCGTTCAAGGCATTGGGTGCTGAGTTGCATTATCAGTGGTATCGTCGCATGCCGGGGGATAGATGTTGGTCGGTGTGGAAGGGCCATACAGCTCCCTCTTTTTCGGAAGCGGCAGACGTGTCGTGGAACGGGATGGAAGTGTGTTGCGTGGCAACCGACTCCTACGGCACGCAGACGGCTTCCCCGACGGCATATGTGATTGTAGATGACGGTCCGATGGTGACGGAACAGCCCCAAAGCGTCTCGGTTCCGGCGGGAGGCAAAATCACCTTTTCCGTTAACGCGAAGGGAGATAACGTGACTTGTCAATGGTATTATCGCCGCTCGGAAAACAAGGAATGGGTTCTGTGGGAAGACAAAACGGAATGGCAGATTTCCGCCATAGCCAATACGGCATGGAACGGTATGCAGGTTCGGTGTGTGCTTACCGATAAATGGGGACACTCCACTGTTTCACAGACAGCGACGGTGAGCCTGCAATAACAAAAAACGTCTTGCTGCGTGCAGAAAATGCCGCGGCAAGGCGTTTTTATACTAGTCGAAAATTTAGTATAAGACTTTCTTTTTAAGACTGTTTTTCGATTTTGTAGCCGAGCTGAATGATGCATTTGAGGGTTTCCATAGCCGTGTTGCGGTCGAAGGTTTTTTCGTTCTCGCTTAGGTTGTCGTATTCGACCAGGCAGGGATGCAGTTTTTGCTCATCATTGCGGCTTTCCCCGTATTGCCAGCCCTGGGCCAGTCTTTCGGCGGCCCAGACCTCATGCGCGTTTTTTGCGAGTTTTTCGGTCAGCTCAAGAATATCTTCACTGAGTTGAACGTCAGATGTGTCGATCGGATGGGGTGTGTAATTCATAATGCAAATGCTCCTTTACAAACAGTAATTTTCAGGGGGACTACGCTTATTATAATATATATGCTTCCGTATTTCAAGAGGGGTGGTATTTTTTTCTTTATTCTGTGAAGAATAAAAAACAGAGAAAATGCTCCAAAGTGCAATGGAGATTTGGTATAAAATATGATTTTCTCGTGAAGAATGAAGTTTTTTTCATAAATAGTTGACGAAAAGAAAATATTATGATAAACTAACTTCACAGACAAATTGATGAAATGACGTACATTGTTTTTTTGAAAATACGGGACAGGATGGCTTCATGACGCATATTTGTTGGACTATGAGCGCTGTGTGAAGGGTGATTTAAGATGTTGGCAAGGTGGAACAAAAACAAAAGATTGGAATCTTATACGTGCCGAAGTTGTATCAACAAAAGGTATCAAATTAAATTGCAAAGGGTCAATTGTATTTATTTTCCCTACCAGAGCAAGTGTCCCTCCTGCGGGAAAATGAGAAACATCGTTTCTGATCTGAAATTCAGCGGCAAGCTGAAAATGCTGTTTGGTAAAACGCCGAAAGATGATGAACCAAACGAATAATAGTCTTATTAAAAAAATGCCTCGCGCGATGCCGGATAAGGTTCCGATTTTCGCGTGAGGCTTTTTTTGTTGTCAACCGTCTGTTTATTCTGATGAAGTGGCAGATGCCGGGTCGGAAGAGGTAACGGGGGCGTCCGTCTTGGCTGCCGAAGTATCTTCTGTTGTCGTGGTGGTGGTAGTGGTAGTGGTGGTTTCTGCGGTAAAGTAGGGGTTGCCGACAGACCACTTGTCGGTGGGATCCCAGCCGTCATATTTTGGATCGGTGTTTCTGGCGGGAATATCCAGACCGTAGGGGCCTTTCTCCCACACAACGCTGACCTGCGTGCCGACAGGCAGGTAGTCGTAAAGCCATTTGGCGTCGCGGGCGCACAGACGGATGCAGCCGTGAGAGGCAGAACGACCCAGTTTGTCGTAGCCGTCATTGCTCATGGTGGAAGGGTCCTTGGACTTGTAGGGAACCGAGTGGAAGTAGTAGCCGTCTTCTTCGGAAAAACGACAGCAATACTGTCCGTAAACACCGCCCATCAGGCGATACCAGCGGAATTTATTGACAATGCAGTAGACCCCTTCTTTGGTGGGCGTGACGTCCTTTACGCCGGTGGAGCATTTGAGACGCTTGTAGAGCTTGGTGTACCCGCCGTTGCTGTCCTTTTTGTAGGTCACTACAGATTGCGACAGGGTATAGACAACCACATAAAAATCCGATTTATAGTCGGGGTTGCGGACAAATTCGTTGACGTTTTTGTCGGTATCAATGACATAGCCGGTGGTGGCAGCAGTGGTGGGATTGGTGGTTGATTCGGTAGGTGGGGCGGTTTCGGTCGTCCCTGCCGTTTCCGAGGGAGAGACGATATCCGTCGCCGTCACCGCGTCCGAGGGGGAAGCGGTCTGGGGTCCTCTTTTCATTCGGTAGCTTACCACATAGATCACCACCAAAAGAATGACCACCGCAATCAGCGCGACAACGGTGATAAGAATGCGTTTTGTATCGTTTGGTTTTGAGGAAGCTTCTTTGGCTGCGCTCATGGCGTCATCTCCCCATTCATATTTTGTCACGGGCTTCTTATACTTTTGCAGATAAACTTATTCTATCACAACGCAAGGGCGCATGTCAATGAAAAAACTTTAAATTTATCGGTTCCTGACGTGGATTTTATGTAGGACTGTTGGAAGATGCTTCACTGAGTCGGAAAGACCATTTTCAATTTTTTGAACTGTCATGCATAATCGGGACAGGGTGTGAATATGAATGGGACAGAAACCAAACGAAGCACCGGAAGAAGAAAAACGGTACTTCCCCAAAAGGAGAGAAAGCGCATGGAATGCAAAGCTGTAGAAGTCTTATTTGAAGGAAACTGTGAGCAGGCGGTGGATGTGGATTTCACCCTGCCCGACTATTGCCCCGATATCGGCAAGCTGCTCAAATGCCGCGTCACGCCGATGATCACCTCGCAGGATGTGTCGTTTGACGCGCTGACGGTGGAGGGCAGCGCCAAGATTTCGGTGATTTACCTCGACGACAGGGACAAGAAAATCCGCTGCAGTGAGCGGGATTACCCTTTCAAGGCGTCAGTGCCGTATGACAACGCCGCCGAAAATGTCAAGCTGCTCGCGTCGGCGCACGTGGATTATGTCAACTGCCGCGCAGTCAGCCAGCGCAAGCTGGATATTCACGGCGCGTTTACGGTGCATATGACTGCCGTATGCGCCAAAACCAACGAAATCATCAGCGATGTGGAAGGACAGGGACTTCGTCTCAAAAAGGAGGCCTGCGACGTCAGCGACTTAGTGAGCTGCACCCGCATTCCCTTTGACATCGGGGAGGCCATTGAACTGAGCGAGGGCAAGCCGCCCATTTCCTCCGTCATCCGCACCGACGCGGTGATGTGCATCGAGGAATGCAAACCGATTGTCAACAAGCTGATTGTCAAGGGCGACGCGATTTTCACGATGGTCTATTGCACCGAGCAAGGCGGCGAGCCAGAGCATATGGAATATGTTATTCCGTTCAACCAGTTTTTTGATGTGGCGGGGCTGGACGATACCTGCATGGTGGATATCCGGCTTTGCACCGATGCGCTGGATGTGTCGCTGCGCACCGACGCGGACGGCGAATACCGCCGGGTAGATGTGGAACTTCGCGCGGCGGCGAATGTCAGGGCCTACCGTTCCATGCACATCGAATGGATCAGCGACGCGTATTCCGTGGAGTATGAAGTGAACTGCCAGAAGAAACAAATGCGACTGGAAAAGCTGTGCAGCACTGTCGCGGAGACGGCGGTTATCCGTCAGACGGTGGACACCGGCGACGTGAAGATCGAGGGTGTGTGCGATCTTTGGTGCAGTGTGCTGGACAGCCGCGCGGTCTACCGCGACGGCAAGACGGCCATCACAGGCAATATGGCGGTCTGCATGATTCTCCGCGATCCCCGTCAGGGCGTGGTCTACAGCGAGAAAAACCTGCGCTTTGAGTGCGCCGTTGCACAGGAGGCAGCGGGACAGATGCTCCGTCCGGATGTGACGGTGGGCGTGAAGTCCTGCGGTTACACCGTGGCAGGGGAGAACAAGATCGAATTGCAAACCGAACTGTGTATTCACTCTTCGCTCTATGAAGATATTCCCGTGCGCCCCGTGTGCGCGGTCGAAATAGACCAGAACCGTCCCAAGTCGGACGAAAACCGTCCGGCCGCCGTGCTGTATTTTGCCGAACAGGGGGAGGAACTCTGGGACATTGCCCGCGAATTCAATTCCTCGGTGGAATCCATCCGGGCGGACAACGACATCGAGGGCGACGCCGTGGGCGAAAGCCGACTACTGATTGTCACAGCGTAATTGGGGAAGGAGAAGTAAAATGGAAGATACCAAAATTTACAGAGACATTGCCGAGAGAACCGGCGGCGATATCTACATCGGCGTGATCGGCCCGGTGCGTACCGGCAAATCCACTTTTATCAAGCAGTTTATGGAAACGCTCGTTCTGCCCAACATGAGCAGCCAATACAAGGTGGAGCGCGCCACCGACGAAATGCCGCAGTCGGCGGCGGGACGTACCATCATGACCACCGAGCCGAAGTTTATTCCCGAAGACGCCATTGAGATCGAGCTGGACGACACCGCTTCTTTCCGTGTTCGCATGATCGACTGCGTGGGCTATATCGTGCCGTCGTCGCTGGGCTATATCGAAAACAACGCGCCCCGCATGGTCAAGACCCCGTGGTTCGATGAGGAGATTCCCTTTAATCTGGCGGCGGAAATCGGCACCCGCAAGGTCATCACCGAGCATTCCACCATCGGACTGGTTGTCACCACCGACGGCAGCATCAGCGACATTCCACGCGAGGAATATGAGGAGGCGGAGGAGCGCGTCATCAATGAGCTGAAGGAGATCAACAAGCCCTTTGCCGTGCTGCTCAACTGCGCCGACCCCACTACGCCCGAAAGCGCCGCGCTGGCCCAGCGGCTGACCGACAAATACGGCGTTCCCGTGATGGCGGTCAACTGCCAGCGGATTTCCGAAAGCGAGATTCAGAGTGTGCTTTCCGAGGTGCTTTATGAATTCCCCGTGCGTTCGGTTGCCATTGATCTGCCGTCGTGGTTTCATTCGCTCGACCGGGATCACTGGCTCAAAGCCGACATGACCGATACCATCCGCCGCGCCGCCAAGGGCATCCGCCGTATCCGTGAGATCGGTCGTCTGGTGGATGCGCTTTCGGAGAATCGCTATGTGACCGCCGCTGCCACGCAGTCTATCGACCTTGGCACAGGCAAGACCCGCGTCAAGGCGGAGCTGCTACCGAACCTGTTCTATCAGATCATCGGGGAGAAGACGGGGCTGCAAATCGACAGCGAAGCCGATCTCATGCGCTCTATAACGGAACTGGCGCAGATCAAGAAAAAATACGACAAGCTCAGCGACGCGCTCGACGAAGTGGAACGCACCGGATACGGTATCGTCATGCCTTCGATGGAGGAACTGACGCTGGAGGAACCCGAACTCATGAAGCAGGGCGGCCGCTACGGCGTGCGCCTGACGGCTTCCGCACCGTCGCTGCACATTATCAAGACTGACATCACCACCGAAGTGGCGCCCATTGTCGGTTCGGAAAAGCAGTCGGAAGATCTGGTCAAATATCTGCTCAAGGGCTTCGAGGAAGAACCTTCGTCCATCTGGCAGTCCAATATCTTCGGCAAGTCGCTGCATGAGCTGGTCAACGAAGGGCTTCACAACAAACTCAGCAAGATGCCGGTGGATGCGCGCGACAAGATGCGCGAAACCATTGAGCGCATCATCAACGAGGGATGCAGCGGTCTGATCTGCATTATTCTCTGAGTCCGGGAGATAGGGAAGCCGAACAAATCAGAAGCGGCGGCATGCCTGCGAGGAAATGCAGGGTGCCGCCGCATGTTGTTGTCGATTTTTGTAAATTGTGTGGTTATTTTGCACAATCGGCGGTTGAAAAAGGAATTTAGGCGGGCGGAAACCGTCTTTTGCAGGGGGATGTCCCGTAGCGGAGCCGATACGGTATGTGAAAAATGTTCAATAAAAAGAGGCGGAGCCCTTTCTCTATCGGAAACATGTCCAATGAATTTGGCTAAAAGCACCTAAAGTATCATAAACGAAATAATTAATTGAAAAATACTTGAAAGAAGAAGTTCATATGTTTGTAGATGAATTAAATTAACAATAGGCATTTATCGTATCATTTGTCCAAATCACAGCCGCTTTTTGTCGAAAAAACAGGACTTTCTTGCATAAAAAAACCTCGTTTTGCCATGAGTGAAAATTGTTCAACTAAACAAAAAAACTGATAAAGTGAAAAAAATGATCGAAAAAACTTGAAACTTTTTTCGTGCTGTGCTAGTATTATTTTCGGCCGAAACGGTACATTCCATACACTTTCCGCACACTGCCGGGTTCGGTTGATAAATCCATGTTGGGAGATAGTGATAATGATAAACAAGGTTCTTATGTCGCACGCAAACAAGGCAATGCTGCTGGAAGCCGCCAATGAGTCGGCCGACACGGATGAGGACATCTTGTCGCCGGACATCATGGCGGCCCGGTTTGTGTCGGTGGAACGCAGCATACCCTCGCTGTTTGACGCTATAGAGAGAGAACGTCCCCAGATGGTGCTGTGGGATCTGTTTGTGGACGATACCAACGCAGTGGCTGTCATCCGGGCCGCCCGTCGGAAATGGGGCGGTCAATGTCCCTCGTTCATCATTCTGTGCGAATTCGGAAACATGCGTCTGGAACGCGAGCTGTATGAAGCGGGCGCGACTGCCATTGTAACAGGCCCGATGGAGCCGGCGTCGCTTTGCCGGATGCTTTGTCCCGGGAATACCAACCGGAACGGTTTGGGTCTGCCGGAAGACGCGCCGCCGGAAGGGACGTTCAACGGCAAATCGCTCGAAACACTGGTCACGGACATCATTCATCAGATCGGTGTTCCCGCTCACATCAAGGGCTATCATTATCTTCGGTTTTCCATTGTGGAGGCGGTGCAGGAACCGGCCATTCTTGACGCCATGACCAAGCAGCTTTATCCGCGGGTTGCGGAACAGTTTTTGACGACTCCTTCCCGTGTGGAGCGGGCCATTCGTCACGCCATCGAGGTGGCGTGGGGCAGAGGCGATATTGACACGCTGCACTACTATTTTGGCAGCACCGTGCTGATGTCACGCGGAAAGCCTACCAACAGCGAGTTTATCGCGATGATTGCCGATAAGATTCGCGTGGGGCTTCGTCCTGCGTCCTGACGTTTTTTATCCTGAAAAACAGAAAAACGGGTCAGAAACCTACCGCCTGCGGCTGTGGTCTCCGACCCGTTTTTCTGTTGAATGCGTCAGTGATGATACAGACGTCTTCTGCTGCCGAGCGCGCATGCCGCCAGCACAACGCCGGTAATGGAGATGACTGTGCCGACAATGCTGAGAGAAAGGGCAAAAGCTGCCATCACGTTTCTTCTCATGTCCTCAACACCACCTTTCCAAAGAGAAATCCAATGGTATTTCTATTATATCACAAAAGCCTGTGAAATCCAATACAAAGCAGAAAAATTAACCTTCCGTTATTATTTTAATAAAATACAACATAAAATTCAATAATAATATTGAAATTTTTATAAGGATTGGGTATAATAAATTAGGTTTAGCAGGTTCCATAGAAATGTCCCTCTTGGCTGTGTAATTTTGATTATTTGGACGATATTGCAAAAAAGTCCTTTTTCTGTGGATTCTGTGTTTGACAAGCGGACAGAAGTTTGTTAATATATTAACGAAGAGCCTGTTTTTCCCTGTCATGCATTGCGCAGGAAGGGGAAATACCGTACAGATTTACCAAAATATTACCACAGATGGGAGACATCGACTATGGCAGAGTACGAAATCGTAGACAGCGTGGAAGCGCTGGAAAAGAAGCTGGCACAGGTGAAGGAGGCGCAGAGAAAATTTTCGGCCTACACGCAGGAGCAGGTTGACAAAATTTTCCTCGCGGCTGCCATCGCGGCCAATAAGGCGAGACTTCCTCTTGCCAAAATGGCGGTGGAGGAGACCGGTATGGGTGTGGTTGAGGACAAGGTCATCAAAAACAACTATGCCTCCGAGTACATCTACAATGCCTACAAGGACGCCAAAACCTGCGGTGTGATCGAAGAAGACAAGGTGTTCGGCACCAAAAAGATTGCGGAGCCGATCGGCGTTGTGGCGGCGGTCATTCCCACCACCAACCCCACTTCGACGGCGATTTTCAAGACACTGATCTGTCTGAAAACCCGCAACGGCATTATCATCAGCCCCCATCCCCGCGCTAAAAAGAGCACCATTGCGGCGGCAAAGATTGTGCTGGAAGCGGCTGTGGCGGCGGGCGCTCCCGAAGGCATCATCGGCTGGATTGATGTTCCCTCTCTTGAAATGACCAATCTGGTTATGAAGGAAGCCGACATCATTCTCGCGACCGGCGGCCCCGGCATGGTCAAAGCAGCCTACAGTTCCGGCAAACCGGCTCTCGGCGTGGGCGCGGGCAATACCCCCGCCATCATCGACAAGTCGGCGGACATCCTGCTGGCGGTCAACTCGATCATCCACTCCAAGACCTTTGACAACGGCATGATCTGCGCCTCGGAGCAGTCGGTCATCGTTGACAAGGAGATTTATGATCAGGTGCGCGACGAATTCGCCAGGAGAGGCAGCTACTTCCTCAAAGATGACGAAAAAGACAAGGTGCGCAAGACCATGATCATCAACGGCGCGCTCAACGCCAAGATCGTCGGTCAGAAGCCCGTCACCATCGCGGCGCTCGCGGGCGTGGAAGTTCCCGAGGCCACCAAGGTGCTGATCGGTGAAGTCGAAAGCGTCGATATTTCCGAGGAATTCGCACACGAAAAGCTCTCCCCCGTGCTGGCTATGTACAAGGCGGAGGATTTTGAGGACGCGCTCGCCAAAGCGGAACAGCTTATCGCGGACGGCGGCTACGGCCACACCTCGTCGCTCTACTGCAACGCGATCACCGAAACCGCCAAGATCGACGAATTCAGCGCGAGAATGAAGACCTGCCGCATTCTGGTCAACACGCCCTCGTCCCACGGCGGCATCGGTGATCTCTACAACTTCAAGCTGGCTCCCTCGCTCACACTGGGCTGCGGCTCATGGGGCGGCAACTCGGTTTCCGAGAATGTCGGCGTGAAGCACCTCATCAACATCAAGACGGTTGCCGAGAGGAGAGAGAATATGCTGTGGTTCAGAGCGCCTGAAAAGGTTTACATCAAAAAAGGCTGTCTGCCTGTTGCGCTTGATGAACTCAAAAACGTCATGGGCAAAAAGAGAGTCTTTATCGTTACCGACCAGTTCCTTTACAAGAACGGTTACACCAAATGCATTACCGACAAGCTCGATGAAATGGGCATTGTCCACGCGACCTTCTTCGATGTCGCGCCCGATCCGACGCTGGCCTGCGCTGAGGAAGGCGTGAAGCAGATGCGCGCCTTTGAGCCGGACTGCATTATTGCGCTGGGCGGCGGTTCCGCCATGGACGCGGGCAAGATCATGTGGGTGCTGTATGAGCATCCCGAAGCCGACTTTATGGATATGGCCATGCGCTTTATGGATATCCGCAAGAGAGTCTACACCTTCCCCAAGATGGGCGAAAAGGCCTACTTTATCGCGGTGCCGACCTCCGCGGGTACCGGTTCCGAAGTCACCCCCTTTGCCGTCATCACCGACGACGAGGGCATCAAATATCCGCTCGCGGACTACCAGCTCCTGCCGAACATGGCGATTGTGGACGCGGATCTGCAAATGACCGCTCCCAAGGGTCTGACCTCCGCTTCCGGCATCGACGCGATGAGCCACGCGCTCGAAGCGTATGTTTCCATCATGGCGACCGATTACACCGACGGTCTGGCGCTGCAAGCCATCAAGACCATCTTTGAATACCTGCCGACCTGCTATGAGGACGGCAACAACCAGCCTTACGCGAGAGAGAAAATGGCCAACGCCGCTACCATGGCGGGTATGGCGTTCGCTAACGCGTTCCTCGGCATCAACCACTCGCTGGCGCATAAGCTGGGCGCGTACCATCACATCGCCCACGGCATCGCCAACGCGCTTGTCATGCCTTACGTGATGCGCTTCAATGCCGCCGAAGTTCCCACCAAGATGGGTACCTTCTCGCAGTACGATCACCCCAAGACCCTCAGAAGATACGCCGAAATCGCGGAATACCTCGGCATCGAGGGCAAGGATGACAACGAGAAGCTGGAGGGTCTGATTGCCAAGCTGGAGCAGCTCAAGGAAACCATCGGCATTAAGAAGACCATTGCGGATTACGGCGTGACAGAGGAAGCCTTCCTCGCGACGCTGGATGAGATGAGCGAGAATGCCTTTGACGACCAGTGCACCGGCGCCAATCCGAGATATCCCCTTATCAGCGAGATGAAGGAGCTGTACTGCAAGGCGTATTACGGCGAATAAAAGAAAAGGCGAAAAAACGAAAAGCGAAGCGCAACTAGGGAGCGAATGCGAGCGCGGGGTGCAGGGGACTGGTTCCCTGCCGGGTCAAGGGCAGAGCCCTTGCAGGGGAGTGGGGACAGCGTCCCCACAAGGTCGGCGCAGCCGACCGAGCAAGACGCGCCCGGATACGCAACAGGGTCGGGCGAATACAGACGTGGGAAACCTCCTCCGAATTCGCCTGACTGCGTGATGGATTAAGGCTGGATTTGCTCATGCGGATTCATTCCGCGACTTTCCCCGGTCGCAGTACGTTTTCCCTTTTTCACTTATTCCGATGACCCTACTTTTGATAGAATAAAAAAATTCCGACAAGGAGGCACCAACTATGGAATTTGATCATATGGAAGTCATTGCCACGCGTCCGAATAAGACGATCTATAAAAACGGCGATTACACCGTGAAGGTGTTCGCGGAGGATTTCTCCAAGGCGGATATCCTCAACGAGGCGCTCAACACCGCCAGAGTGGAGGAAACGGGTCTGCCGATCCCGAAAGTGGATCAGGTCACCAAGATCGACGGCAAATGGGCGATTGTGTACGATTACATCGAGGGAACCACCCTCGCGGAGCTGATGGAGAAGAACCCCGATAAGCTGGACGAATACCTCGAACTGTTTGTCGATCTCCAGCTCGAAATCCAGAGCAAGCGCGCCCCGCTGCTCAATAAGCTCCAGGACAAGATGAGAAGAAAGATTTCCGAGACGGGTCTGGACGCGACCACCCGTTACGAACTGGATATGCGTCTGGCGGGCATGAAGAAGCACGTCAAGGTGTGCCATGGCGATTTCAACCCCAGCAATATCATCGTGAATGCCGAGGGCAAGGCGTATGTGCTCGACTGGTCGCACGCCACACAGGGCAACGGCGCGGCGGACGCGGCGAGAACCTACCTGCTTTTCTCGCTGGAGGGCAAGACCGAGCTGGCGGAGAAATATATGAACCTCTACTGCAAAAAGAGCGATACCGCCAAGCAGTATGTGCAGCAGTGGCTTCCCATCGTGGCGGCATCCCAGTCGGTCAAGGGTAAACCGGAGGAGAGAGAATTCCTTCTCAAATGGGTCAATGTAGTGGAATATCAGTAATTCTCCACGTCTCCCCGAAAAAAGCGAATCAGCGAATGAATGAAAAAAGGGCATATGGCAGCTTGATGCTGGCCGTGTGCCCTTTTTTTGCGTGTGTAAATAAAGCAGACACGAACAGGGATATCAATAAAATTCCCCTCGACACATCAAATGCCAAAGGCAATGTGTGTCGGGTGGAGTGGGTTCTTCCTCATCAATGATTGTTACTTCTGTTGTAGCAAGACGACAATCGGCTGGAACGTACCGTTTACCATCTCCAATATCATTGTCTTCTTTAAACAACGGAAACTTATCATTAGTCATGGCACAGGGAAGGGTTTTTCCGACGAAATCTTTACCAAAGGTAAATACACCGTTGTATGATTGCGTAGGAGTCACTTCATTGCCTTCTGAGTCGTACCAAGTATAGTTCGTGATAATACCGTCAAGGTTGTATTCAGAAGAAAGATCGATGACTTCTCCAGCTTTGATAGTAGAAGAAATAAATATGGGTGGTTGTTGTTCGTATTGAAAACTATATATACGACCAGAGTGATATTTATTATAAAAATCTCCTTTTAAAGTGGAGAATTTTAGTTTGTTATGATTACAATCCAAACTGGACAAAGCTGTGTTCTTCGTTACATCCAGCGATGTCAGTTGGTTAAAATTGCATCCCAACGAAGTCAAAGCTGTGCATTTGGAGATATCCAGCGAGGTCAGTTGATTGTTAATGCAGGACAATTCTGTTAAAGCGGAATTATTTGACACGTTTAATGCAATGAGCTGATCATGAGAGCAATACAACGAAGTAATATTATCTCCATAAATCTTAATCTCCGAGCCCTTTACCGCGCCGTCGCCCTCGCCGTAAGCCACAGGCGTGCCGTCGCCGTAGTCCACATAGAGAGGTTGATGCCGGTGATTTCAAGATTCAGCGTTTCTCCTACAGCCTTTCCTGTGGTCATGGTGATGACGGGGTCGCCGAGGTTTTGCGGCGCTTCGCTTGTGAACAGGGGGGCAAAGAAGCCGGCCAAACGGCTCCATAGAACCTTTTTCATTCCAGACTTGTCGCTCGGACTCACATCCGTTTCGCTGATGTGGCGGGTGACATCGCTCCCGCTCACGTCGCTCGGCGATACCGACTCTGCCGCGCTTGCGCCTAAAAACGCCGCAGCCGAGGCAATCAGCGCCACGGTCAGTACCGTCAGCAGGGCGGTTCGCAGCCTGAATAATCGCTTTTTGTTCTTCATGGTTTTCATTCTTCCTTTCTGATAACGTCATAATACATAAAACTACATTTTGTATTATTAAAAACAGTATAATATGACTTTTGTGAAAAGTCAATAACATTTGTGAAATTTGTTACTGCAATTATGCCGGGTGAAAAAACATCATTCACGCTTACGTTTATGTAACGTATTATAACACCACAATTATGCTAAAGTCAAGTAAAATACGTTATATTGGTGTGAGTTTCTTGAAAAAAATACTCTTTGACAACAATAAAAATGTGATTTCCCGGACATTGAAAATCCATCGGGTCAAAAACGGCTTGTCGCAGACGCAGCTAGCCGCTAAAATGCAGACGTTAGGCGTCAATATCGACCAGCAGATGATCAGCAAGATCGAACATAACACCCGCTTCGTCACGGATTATGAACTGGCCTGTTTTTGCCGGATTCTCGGCGTGAGCATGGAGGAAATGCTGTCCGATTTTTTTCAGAAGTATGCTGTTCAAAACGGATAAAATTGTGATCTCCCTTCGTACACGAAAGTTTCGTTTGACAAAAGGGTATTAGTATGATTTAATATATTACAATACAGTCATTCTGTCAGTGAACATCAATTTATGAGGGAGTGTGTGTGATGAATCCGGTATTTTCACAGGATTTAGACACGATCATAGACAGCGGCATCCGCTGGGAAAAACTGCGCGGCAAAAGCGTGCTGGT
>CADCNI010000010.1:78635-83948 GCA_902802795.1 uncultured Ruminococcus sp. | reverse complement strand
TCGAAATTAATCCGATTAACGAACATGAATTAAAACCAACACTTTTATCTTTTCTGCTGGTAATTACTACGATTTAAGACATAGCTTGAATTACAATCACAGGTTGTAATTCAAGAATAACCAGCAGAGAAGAGAAAAGTTATTCTTTGATTAATGCGGCGTAAATTCTGAGCGTTCAGGACGGACTGAAATTAATTCCTATCATCAAAAAAGCATCAATTCTTGAAGCATCAGTGGCGCGGCTGGCAACAAATCCCCAAAAACGGGGAGAAGTTTGAGCGCGAGAGAAAATTCAACATTGCCTCCAAAACCGCGTGCCGAGGGTTCAAATCCTTCTGCCCCTGCCATTGGAAAAAAGTCCGTAGATGCCGGAAAACAGGGCGCTTACGGGCTTTTTTCATGCCAAAATTGCCCGAATGGACACGCTCTATAAATACCGGATTTCCGTGGCAAAATCCTCCAAACGCCCCAATATTCGTGAATATTCCAACTGCTCCCGTCTGGTACATCATCAAAAAAGCATCAGCAATTTTCCGGAAAAGGACGGTCTTGTACCGCGTGTCGAGGATGGGAGACTGGCGGGGAAAAGAAATGCATCTTTTTTGTTCAACCTTGCTGTGTTGCATAATACTGATGATTGCTTGACTGTGATTGATATGCGTGATAAAATGTAAGTAGCGTTTGGAGAATAAATCCAAATATAATGTGATTGGTAGTGATTGCTATAAAAGTATTTGAATTACAGCCTTTACGAATTCCAGCAGGTTGGTTTGTAAGTTATAATATGTTTTCTGAATACGATCCTGATAGCGATGGGGAGAAATATAGTTATGAATTATGTGAGGATATGTTGCAATTAAAGAACAAAAACTTATTGATAGATTTAGGGTGGTATCCACACGGGGATATTATGGGAAATTATAAGCTATACCTTGTCGATACAACGATAGATTTTCCTTTTGAAACACCTCTTCAAGTTTTTAGTTCCAAATCAAAAAAAGAAGTAATATATATGATTGAATCATGGACAAATTATGAGTTCTTTTCGAAGTACTTACACTAATTTCTGATTTATCAGGCTAAATTTGAAAATATTCCTATTCACCGAGAATCCTATCCAAAATTTCAAAAGGCTCAAATCGCCTGATCCAAGCCTTTTATGGGGTATAGGGTGGACTTTCCCGACTGAGCGGATTCAATCGCTCACATCGGCTTACGTGGGGCAACAGGGGCGATTACTCGTCTTTCATTACGTCGATCATCAGCTTCATGCCAAGTCGGAATCCGGCTATGAACATATCCCGCTCTGAGATCGAGGATATGTCGGTGATGCACTCGGTGAGTTTGTCTAACAGTTCCTTCTGCTCATCGGAGAGTGTTTCCCTTAACAAATCCTCGTTCTTGTCCGCAAGTACTTTCAGCTTCTGGTATTCCGGTGCGGTTGAAATGCTCATTTCGTAGGTCCGTCCGTAGTATAAGTCTTGTATGGTATTCATTTGTTTCACCTGTCCTTTCTCGGAACAAACAAATACCACAGAAGATGTCATAAGTCAAGACAAATAAATTTTTTAAATTCAGAGAAAATTTACAGCAGGTGATTGCTTTCGTGACAATTCACCTGCTATAATTTTTCTATAAGCGAATTTCAGATATTGAAGTCATCCGTAATTCCGCTGAGTCGGGCGGTGTCCTTTTTGACATAGTACATTTCTGTTATCTGTGACGTGGTGTGCCCGAGGAGATCAGCAACCTGTCGGGGCGTGAGTGCTTTGATCGAATCGTCCGGCTGTCTGATTCCGTTCACCAGATTTGTGGCGAATGTGTGTCTTAATGCATGGAGCCCCCTTGGTTGGATTTTCAGTAACATTCTGTATTATTTTTCTCCGTTTGAGCTTTTGCTTTTCAGTCTTTCCAAGTCTCTTGGTTCCATATAATCTTCTGGAGATTCTTCTAAATTAAAACCAAGATCCTTTTTTACTAGTTCGACAAGATAACTTTGTACTGATGAATTTTCGTCCAACAGTTTCAACTTCATTGCTTTAAAAAGTGCATCCGAAAAACGAATTGATACTCGACGCATATTTTTCGCCTCCTTTCATTTATCTTATAGCACGATACACTCTTAATGTCAATATCTTTCTTGAAAATCTATGAATACAAGTTGGATCATTTTTGATATTTTTAACATATTATTTCAAACATGTGCTTGTAACCTGTTTCTTTATTTTGTTACTTTACATTCACATTCCAGTCTGTCATAGGTGCTTCGCTCCACGGCGGGGAACTTGAACAGTTCCAGCCAATTCTGCATACTTTCCTGAAGCCTTTTCTTTGATTCATGCGACGCAGAATTTGCATCCTCAAAGGCTGCGATGTAGTCTTTGATTTTCTTGTTGACTTCCTGCTTTGTCGTGCCGGAGAAGCTCTTTCGCTTGCGTTCGCCCTGCTCATCACGATACCTGTGAGTAATTTTTTCTGCATGGATTATCATGCCCTCCTTTCAGCAAGCAACAATATCACGAATTGCTGAACATAGCAAGTGTTTTTTCAAAGAATAAAACCGAAGCCCTCATCTTCATCCTCGTCCTCGTCATCATTGTCAACGGGCGTGTAGCTGATTTTCAATCCCTGCGCGACCTTCTTCTCGTTGATCTGCTGACGGAGCTTTGAATCGACCTGCCCTTCGAGATTGTTGAGCTTTCTATGGCAATCCGAACCGATCACTTTCGCCAAGATGGTTGACAACCCTTTGTAAAAGCTACCGCAGGAATGCTGAAAGTTCTCTTCGTAAGTCCTTCAAGGTGGGACAGTTGCATCAGATACACAGATTTTTGGAGAATAGTGTTCTTGATGCTCCTGAACACATCGTTCTCCGACAGGGGAACAGGAGGCTTCTCTTTCTCGGAATAGGCAGACAGTTTCGCCCGATTGATCTTGCACCATACGTCGTACATCTGGGAAACAGTCGGCTCCTTCGCCAGTTCATCCACGATTTTATTGACAGTTTCCTTCAACGGCTTTGGCAAATAACCGTAGACGCGCTTGCCACGATAGCCGTCAAGCTGCGTGACGAGCGTCTGAAACAACGAAACCAATTCCGGAGAAGCTTCACGGGAGATATCCATTTTATCCAAAAGCTTGTTGACCTTCTGCTTTAACAGGTCGCGCTGCTGCGTTTCCATTTGGAATAATTTGTACTGTTCATTGCGGAACAGGTCACGGGCGAAGGCACTCCGCATGGATTCAATGCCCTTGTTGGTGAGGTAACCGGTTCTCGGATCGCGCGAGTAGACCAGCAAATGAACATGAGGGTGGTGGGTAGCGTTGTGGAAGGCTGCGTACCACCTGAGGTCTGATACCTTGATCTTGTGGGCTTCGGCTATCGAAATAACATTACGTCGGATGGCTTTCTTCCATGCTTCGGCGTTGTTATAGCCGAGGCGTTCGGCATCCTCACGACGTAAACTGATGACGTGTGTCCAGAGGATTCCCTGATGAGAAGCGACTTCCTCCGCCACTGCATCGAGGTCAATCTTGGCATCGGTCTGACTGAACAGCCCATGCCGACCAAGTTTTTCCACGCTCGGACGCTTCGCAATGTAGGAAACCAGTTTCTTGAAATTGTCTATCCGGTCAGAATTGCGCTCGACAAAAGCGTCGATGAACTCTGTCGCGGAGGCTTTTTCTTTCTTCTGCTGGTACTCAAAGTACTCCGGATACTCTGCGGACACCCTCGCGAGTGCCCATGTACTTCACCAAGTTGCCCGCTCTGGAGGCGTTTCTGATGTACCGACTTGTAAAAATAATCTTCGCCATGCTATGATTTTTGATACCGATAGGCTTTTTCAAAGGTGATAATCCCATTGCAACTCTGTATTTGTTCTTCCATAGTGAAAAAATCCTCTGGTATATCCTTTCTCTTTGATAGACCCCTCAAATTCGCCAAAACGCATAAGTGCAGTAACACTTATTTTGGGTGAAAAATTGCGAGACGGTCGGCTCTGCCGTCCGAAGTAACACGTCAGCCGCGACACGTGCGACGGCTGACTTTAACCTGCTTGCCTTAAAAAATGTCATACTCTGGTCAAATCACGCTTAAATCGCTCTCAAAACCGAGGCAAAATATGAAATCAGAAGAATGTGTACAAATTGCGTCTAATGCCGCAGCCCCTGACGCTCGTGATAATAATTGATCGCATCCTCTATCGGACGGATGGTATAACGCAGATTTCCGTTGTAAGTCCGACCATTTCTGGTGTGGATTCTTGTCGCCTCGATGGTGATGAATTGCTTCCCATCAAGGTCTTTAACGTACTTCGCAACGGTGTTTCTGCTCATGTCAATAGCCTCACATTGGTAGGTTTGTCGATCCTCACAGTACATCAGGTAGGCATAGACAGTGATCTCCCCGAAGGATAACCCCAGAGAAAAGATTTCATTCGGCAGAGGAAAATATTTTTTGATGGGGTCACGCTGGTGATATTGACGAACTCATCGTATAACTCTCACGACAATCTTGTTTTTCAGAAGCTGAAATCCATCTTCGAGAGAAAAGATTTCATTCGGCAGAGGAAAGTAATTTTTGATGGGGTCGCGCTGATGATAATGTCGGTAATTCATCGGGTACCTCCCATGACTATTTTGTTTTTCGGAAGCTGAAATCCATCTTCGGGGGAGAGAAGTCTGTTGTCGAATTTCAAGACAGAAGGCTTGTCTGAGAGCATAAGCTCATCGTAAACTGTGGAGGACACTCCGAAATTATTTCCTTCCATCTCCGAGCAGAGGCGAAGATGCAGGCTGTAATTGCTTTTGCAAATTGAATTTTTCAAAGAATTTTTCCTTTCATGTGGTGAGAATAAAATTGAAATTGATGGTAGCCCTGCTCCTGACAAAATAAAAACGCAAAGCAAACGTCTGACTTACGACTCAGAATAAGCATTGAAGAGGCTGGCAGTGCTTTTGGAAACTGATTGCAGGAGGGCTGGTGCGATCAGATTTTTATTGTTACTACTGCTACGGCTGACGAAATTCTATGAGGAAAATTGCTGGCAGCCCACTTGAAATCCAAATCAACTTCGCCCATCGTCTTTCAAATTCATTTTCAAAACCAATTTTCCTGATTGAAATAGCTCATAGCAGTTGGCAGATGACGCTCCGAGGACGTTGCAACTATCTCAATCTTTGAGGACCAAGAGGAAGGCAGCAGCGATTTTGCAGAGCAAAATTCAAAATAATTCTTCGTTCAGAAACAGAAAAACGATTTTGACATGGGAACGTCGATCTGAAAATTACAGCCCAACTTGTCACTCTCCT
>CADCNI010000010.1:0-78621 GCA_902802795.1 uncultured Ruminococcus sp. | reverse complement strand
TTTTTACTCGCAGAAGCAGTTGACTTCTTCGGCAAAAGCTGAGTGTGAAGTGGCTTCATCCTGATAATTTTATTTTACACCAGTGTTTTTAATGTTTGTAAAAAAAGTATAAACTGGAATTTTGATGGTGCTGGACACGCCTGAATCCGCATTTTTCCCCTCGGTAATTGAAAATTTTTTCCCTATTAGTCATATTCTGTTCTGAAAAATTTAACATTGCGCGTGTTTGATTTTCACTCGGATTATGATATTATGCTAACTAAGAAAATTATAACAGCTCATAAAGATTTTCACAAGAACTTTGCTCAAAGTTTTGTCAGTGATGTTAGTTTGTCATTTTTAGGCAATTAGGATTATCCAAAATCTGCTCTGTGCATAGGATAATCCATCACAAATTAAATCTCAATAGGAATCATACGGAAACTCTATTGCTCCGAGCAGATTCTCTAGTCATGACCACCACTTCAAGTGGTGGTTTGAATATGCCCCTATAAGGGGCGAATACTTGCAAAGGCGGTGTCGAAAGCACAATACTTGCTGCCTCTAAAAGAGGCTACTTTGTTGCTCTCGATTCGTTGTACGATTCTTCCTCTTGCTCTTTGATATACTATATGGTACTGGCATTTCCACTTCGTATGTGCTATAGCAATCCAAACAAACAAAAAGACAAGTTCGGCGCGCTGGTGAGCACATGGCTGCGTTGTTGTCCTAGGTGGGCGCCACCCACCGTCGTCCTCCGCCTTGCCCTGCACTCACCATCATCGCCTCCTTTTGTCTCCCTGATTATTTGGATTGCTATACACTGTCCACAACTTAGGGAAATAAACTCCCTCCGTCACGCCTGCGGCGTCTTTTTCAGTTTATCATAGGAGGCTTTTTCTGTCGGCCTCTTCGCCTCTGCTTATTCCGTTCTCCCCAGCATAGCTGGGGGATTAAGAATGTCATTTATGTGGAAAATACATAAACAAACAGCTCACGGGTTGTGCCTTATCTCGCAGGAACGCTCCTGACCTTTTTTTACCTTCGCGCTGGCAATCTTATAGATCAGCTCGTCAACGCAGTCGGTGTATCTGCCTTGCCGGATCAGATCGTTTTTGAGTTCCACAAGGGCTATGTCCTGTCAACATCCATGATGTTGACAACACAGCAGGCGTTTCTCTTTATTCGTCAGATTGACGCGGGTTTTCTTTTCAAACATGGGGCAGTCCTCCTTGAATTTGTCTGGGATTATGTTTAGAATTACATTATATATTAGAAAGAAAGCAGATTCAACTGTACAACTATGCTTCCTGAAAACACAACAAAGGCGCATTGACCTTTCTTCAGCCAATACGCCTTTGGGAATGATTTGTATGATTGATGATTTCTCTCAGCGGAATTCGTTCTTGGAAGACTGCTTTGTCAAAATATCTCTCAAATAGTTAAGTTTGATAGTATATCATTCAAGGTCGATGAATACTGTCACGACAGTTTCACGCCACTGATTGCCTTGACATACTGGTGATTCGCCCGTCGATAGGCGGCTGCGTCCTCAAAACTCGGATGAATTTCAAAGGACAGAAAACTCCTACCTACTTGCGATAGCTGCCTGTGCGGCTGCCAGTCTTGCGATCGGCACGCGGAACGGCGAGCAGGAAACATAGTCCAGACCGATCTTGTGGCAGAACTCAACGGACGAAGGATCGCCGCCGTGCTCGCCGCAGATACCGACATGGAGATTCGGATTAACAGGTTTGCCCAGCTTGATGGCCATTTCCATCAGCTTGCATCTGGTCGAGCTTAGCAAACGGATCGTTCTCGAAGATCTTGGCATCGTAGTAAGCGCCGAGGAACTTGCCTGCGTCGTCACGGGAGAAGCCAAAGGTCATCTGGGTAAGGTCGTTGGTACCGAAGCAGAAGAAGTCAGCTTCCTTCGCGATGTCATCAGCGGTGAGAGCTGCTCTCGGAATCTCGATCATGGTACCGACTTCGTACTTGAGGTTCACGCCGGCCGCAGCGATTTCAGCGTCAGCAGTCTCAACAACGAACTTCTTGACGAACTTGAGTTCCTTGACTTCGCCAACCAGCGGAATCATGATTTCAGGCTCAACATTCCAGTCAGGATGCTTCTTCTGGACATTGATCGCAGCGCGGATGACAGCCTTGGTCTGCATCTTTGCAATTTCAGGATAGGTGACAGCCAGACGGCAGCCGCGGTGACCCATCATCGGGTTGAATTCGTGCAGGGAAGCAATGATCGTCTTGATATCCTCAACGGTCTTGCCCTGGGTCTTTGCGAGGGCTTCGATGTCGGCTTCCTCGGTGGGAACGAACTCATGGAGAGGCGGATCCAGGAAGCGGATGGTAACAGGATTGCCTTCGAGAGCCTCGTACAGCTCTTCGAAGTCGCTCTGCTGCATGGGAAGAATCTTCGCCAAGGCAGCTTCTCTCTCTTCAAGCGTGCTGGAGCAGATCATCTCGCGGAATGCGTCGATTCTGCCATCGCCGAAGAACATATGCTCGGTGCGGCAGAGGCCGATGCCTTCTGCGCCAAGCTCACGGGCCTTCTTCGCGTCTGCGGGTGTATCAGCATTGGTTCTGACCTTCAGGGTTCTGTACTTGTCAGCCCAAGCCATAACTCTGCCGAACTCGCCGGCGATCTGCGCGTCAACGGTCGGGATGATGCCGTCATAGATGTTACCGGTGGAACCGTCGATGGAGATGTAGTCACCCTCATTGAAGGTCTTGCCAGCCAGTGTGAACTTCTTGTTTTCTTCGTCCATTGCGATCTCGGAGCAGCCGGATACGCAGCAGGTGCCCATGCCGCGGGCCACAACAGCCGCGTGAGAGGTCATACCGCCGCGAACGGTGAGGATACCCTGAGAAGCCTTCATACCGGTGATGTCTTCCGGAGAGGTTTCGAGTCTGACGAGAACAACCTTCTCGCCCTTTTCTTTCCAGGCAACAGCATCCTCAGCGGTGAAGACGATCTTGCCGCAGGCAGCGCCGGGGGAAGCGCCAAGGCCCTTGCCCATAGGAGTGGCAGCCTTGAGTGCCTTTGCGTCAAACTGGGGATGGAGCAGGGTGTCGAGGTTGCGGGGATCGATCATCGCAACTGCTTCCTGCTCGGTTCTCATGCCCTCTCTCATGCCCTCGTCAACGAGGTCGCAGGCGATCTTGAGAGCAGCCTGAGCGGTTCTCTTGCCGTTTCTGGTCTGGAGCATGTAGAGCTTGCCGTGCTCGACGGTGAACTCCATGTCCTGCATGTCTCTGTAGTGGTTCTCGAGGATCGAACAGACTTCCTTGAACTGCTTGAATGCTTCGGGGAACTTCTGCTCCATCTCGGTGATGTGCATAGGAGTACGCACGCCGGCGACAACGTCTTCGCCCTGTGCATTGGTGAGGAACTCACCGAACAGGCCCTTGTTGCCGGTGGCGGGGTCACGGGTGAAAGCAACGCCGGTGCCGCAGTCGTCACCCATGTTGCCGAACGCCATAGACTGCACGTTGACAGCGGTACCCCAGGAATAGGGGATGTCGTTGTCGCGGCGGTAAACATTGGCGCGGGGGTTATCCCAAGAACGGAAAACAGCCATGATAGCGCCCATGAGCTGCTCTTTGGGATCGGAGGGGAAGTCTGTGCCGATCTTGGCCTTGTATTCGGCCTTGAACTGGTTGGCAAGCTCCTTGAGGTCGTCAGCATTCAGCTCAACGTCCTGCTTGACGCCCTTCTTTTCCTTCATCTCGTCGATGAGCTGCTCGAAATACTTCTTGCCGACTTCCATAACAACGTCGGAGTACATCTGGATAAATCTTCTGTAGCAGTCCCAAGCCCAGCGGGGATTGCCGGACTGCTTGGCGATGGTTTCAACAACTTCTTCGTTCAGACCGAGGTTGAGGATGGTGTCCATCATGCCGGGCATGGAAGCTCTTGCGCCGGAACGGACGGAAACGAGAAGGGGATTCTCCTTGTCACCGAACTTTTTGCCGGTGATTTCTTCCATCTTGACGATGTACTCGTTGATCTGACCCATGATCTCGTCGTTGATCTTCTTACCGTCCTCGTAATACTGTGTGCAGGCCTCAGTGGTGATGGTGAAGCCCTGAGGAACGGGAAGACCAATCTTGGTCATTTCAGCCAGGTTCGCGCCCTTGCCGCCGAGAAGCTCACGCATGTCCGCGTTGCCTTCACTGAAAAGATAAACCCATTTTCTCATGTTTAGAATTACCTCCTAAAAATTTTTGCTAATTCCATTTTAGCCGATACGCCCATTGCAGACGGCTTTGTCCGCAACTCGTACAGTGCTTCGTATATAATAGCACATACTTGCGCCAAAATCCAGTATTTTTACAATTTTTTCAAAATTTTTTTGAAAAATCTTACATCCCGTTCCCGCCGTGACAAAACAGAGATTATCTTGGCCGCTTTATAGCTGTTTTACGCAGGTTAAAAACAGTACAAATCGGAATAAGCTGAAGAGATCATTTCATCAAGCCCTGTATTTCTCCGTCCATGCTATCACCCTGTAGTAATCATCTGTAAAAATGAATAGTAACGCTTGTACTCGTTCCATGCTATAGATAATCAGGGAGACAAAAGGAGGCGATGATGGTGAGTGCAGGGCAAGGCGGAGGACGACGGTGGGCTGGCGCCCACCTAGGACGACAACGCAGCCATGTAATCACCAGCGCGCCGAACTTGTCTTTTTGGTTGTTTGGATTGCTATAGATGTCGCCTCTTCTTCTCCTTCAAATAAAACTAAATAATAATCGTTCTTTTATCTTTGTTTTGTGTAAACTGTAGAAGTGAACTCTTTGAATCAAAAATTGCAATTTTTTACTTGAAAAAATGATATAAAAATGTAATAATATTTTATATGTTTGTTACCATTGCGGTTTGTAATCAAGTCTTTGTGGAAATGGTAAATGATTAAAGGAGCTGAATGTAAACATGTTTTCGGTTTCCAACCAGAATATCGGAAACTTCTCGGAGCCTATTCATTCCGGGAATGTCTGCGCCATCATATTGGCCGCGGGAGAAGGCAAACGCATGAAATCCAAAAAGCCAAAGGCTATGATGGAGGTTCTCTTCAAGCCTATGCTCGGCTGGGTCATTGACTCGGTACGGGAGGCCGGAGTGAACGATATATGCGTTGTGACAGGGCATTTAGAGGAAGTCATCAAGGACTATCTTGCCAAAAACTACACCGGAGACGCGGCGGTTTCTACTGTAACGCAGACCGAGCGCAAGGGTACCGGACACGCCGTAATGATGGCCAAGAGCTTTCTTGAAGCACACAAAAGCGGCAGCGTTTTGATACTCAACGGCGACGCTCCTTTTATGGACTGCCGCAACATCTCCAATTCCTTCTACTTCCATGAGGCTCGAAGCAACTGCGTCACAGTTATTTCCGCCATGCTCGACGATCCGACCGGCTACGGAAGAATCCTTCGCGCTGCTGACGGCAGCCTGATGTCCATTGTGGAGCACAAGGAAGCCACCATGGAGCAGCTTGCGGTCAAAGAAGTCAACTCCGGCGCCTACTGGTTTGAGACGGATGCGCTGCTTTCCGTGCTCGACACCGATCATATCAAATGCAGCAGCGTTACCGGCGAATATTACCTTCCTGACGCGGTTAAGCTGCTTGGCGACGCGGCCAACGCCTTCACCGCCGACTCGGCCAGCGTTGTCATGGGAGCCAACGACCCGGTGCAGCTCGGTGAGCTCAACCAGATCGCACGCACAGGCATTCTGGGCGACATGATTGCGCAGGGGGTATCCATCACCTGCACCGACGGTGTCATTATCGGTCCTGACGTTGAGATCGGCGGCGGCACTGTCATTCTCCCCGGCACCATCCTGAGAGGTAAAGTCACCATTGGTGAGGACTGCACCATCGGTCCCAACAGCCTGGTGGAAAACGCCGTCATTCACGACAACGTGATTCTCAACGCCAGCCAGGTCAAACAGAGCGAAATCTTTGACGACACCGATATCGGCCCCTTCTCGCAGATCAGACCCAACTGCAAGATCGGTCCCAAGGTACATATCGGGGACTTCGTAGAGGTCAAAAACTCGGTACTTGATGAAGGTACCAAGGTCGCTCACCTCACCTATGTCGGAGACAGCGACGTTGGCAAACGCGTCAACTTCGGCTGCGGCTGCGTCACCGTCAATTACGACGGTAAAAACAAAGCGCGCTGCGTGATAGGCGACGACTGCTTTATCGGCTGCAACACCAATCTTGTGGCTCCCGTCAACATCGGTGCGGGCGCTTACACGGCGGCCGGCTCCACCATTACACACGACATTCCTTCCGATGCGCTGGGTATCGCACGCGCCCGTCAGGTCGTCAAAGACGGATGGGCTGCCGTGAAACGCGCCGAACCGAAGAAATAATTTTCATCCCCAGAAAACGCCCGGCAAAGCTGCTCTGCGTTTTTCGGATTCATCAAGTTGGATAGCGGCTCGGTGCTGTGGCTCCGAACCGCTGAGAATAGACCGGCTCCCGATGTTCGGCAGCGTCGGACACATCGGGCTCCGAAGAAACCACCACATTACAGGAGGACAAAACATGATCATTCACGGAAGTTTGCACGGAAAAGGAATCAAGATCTTCTCATGCAACTCAAACCGTCAGCTCGCTCAGGCTATCTGCGACGAGCTGCACGAAAAAATGGGCATCAGCGAGGTCGGCAAATTCAGCGACGGAGAAATTTCGGTCACTCTCAAAGAATCGGTTCGCGGACAGGACTGCTTTGTCGTTCAGTCCACCAGCGATCCCGTCAATGACAACCTCATGGAAATGCTTATCATGATCGACGCGCTCAAGAGAGCCTCCGCGGCACGTATTACCGCCGTTATCCCCTACATGGGCTATGCCCGTCAGGACAGAAAGGCCAGATCAAGAGACCCGATCTCCGCAAAACTCTGTGCCGATCTGATTTCCACCGCCGGCGCAGACCGTGTGCTGACAATGGATCTCCACGCCGCTCAGATTCAGGGCTTCTTTAACATTCCGGTGGATCACCTGCTTGGCGCTCCCCTTCTCGCGAAGTATTTCAAAGAGAAGATCGGAGACAACAACGGCGAATATATGTGTGTTTCCCCCGACCTCGGTTCCGTCACCCGCGTCAGAAATTTTGCCCAGCGCCTTGACTGTCCCATGGCCATCATTGACAAGCGCCGCCAGAAAGCCAATGTCAGCGAAGTCATGAACATCATCGGCGACGTCAAGGGCAAGAAGGTGCTTCTCATCGACGACATGGTTGACACTGCCGGCACCATCTGCAACGCCGCACAGGCACTCATCAACAACGGCGCCACCGAGGTTTCCGCCTGCGCGACCCACGCGGTGCTCAGCGGCCCCGCTCTGGAAAGAATCGAAAAGAGCTGCATCAAAGAATTTGTGTTCCTCGACACCATTCATCTGCCGGAGGAAAAAATGCTCGACAAGTTCACGATTCTCAGCACCGCCCCCTATTTTGCGGAAGTCATCGAGAGAATCTACACCGACAAGCCCATCTCTCTGATTTTCGAAGACTAAACACCCTACATAAAACGCATTCCAAGGCAGGGCCATCACCTCTCACGGCGATTGTCCTGCCATTTGGGCGTTTTTGACAAAGTGAAGTTTTTAACAGAGTGGCGTGTGGAGAGTGAGCTCAAGGAGCGCAAAGCGCTGAATCTATTTTTTTACAGGCATCATTTCACACTTTCACACTTCACACTTCACACTTCACACTTCACACTTTCACACTTCACACTTTCACACTTCACACTTTCACACTTCACACTTTCACACTTCACATTTCACACTTCACACTTCACATTTCACCTTTCACACTGAAATTAAAGGAGGCAACGCAATCAAATGTTCGGATTCAATCAGCCCAAAAGCATCGACTGGCTGGTGGTAGGATTGGGCAATCCCGGCAAGAAATACGAGGGAACCCGCCACAATGCCGGATTTCTCGCGGCGGACGCGCTGGCGGCAAAGACAGGCATCACGGTAGACCGCCTGAAATTTCACGCCCTGATCGGGGACGGACTGTGCGGCGAAAAGCGCATCCTGCTCGCCAAGCCGCAGACCTTTATGAACCTGTCGGGGCAGGCGGTGGATGAAATCATGCAGTTTTACAAAATCCCACCCGAACGCCTGCTGGTCATGTGCGACGATATCTCGCTTGCACCGGGAAAACTGCGGATCCGCCGCAAGGGTTCCCACGGCGGTCAAAACGGCATGCGCAACATCATTGACATGGTGGAAACCTCCGATTTCTGCCGCATCAAGCTGGGGGTAGGAGCGAAGCCTCATCCCGACTACAATCTGGCGGACTGGGTGCTGAGCCACTTCACCGTGAATGAATGCAAGGAAATGGAACAGTCGGCCAAAAACGCTGCTGACGCTGCCGAGCTGATCGTCAACGGCCAGATCGACAAGGCAATGAATCTTTACAATTCTTAAAAGGTTACAGGGGAGACTCCGCTTATGAAAAACGAAGCCAGCATTCCCACCCGCCGCGAAGCATGGCCTGATATTGCGCGAGGTTTCTGCGCACTCGCCGTCATTCTTTCCCACATTCCCATCACGCCCGACGCACTTGTCATGTACGTCACCCCGTTTATGCTGCCCTGCTTTTTTCTGCTGTCGGGCTACTTTACCAAGAATTACGGCGGCCATCTTTCCGCCTATCTCTACAACAGAGTTCTCAAAGAGCTGATCGTGAAGCTGCTCTTTTCGGTAAGCCTCACCACTTTTTCTCTTTCCGCCATTGCGGGGCTGCTGCTGCATCCCTCCGCCATACTCGAATGGATCTACAACACGCTGGCGGTCATGTTTCTCAAGCCGCGTGCCATTTTCTTTTCTATTCTCATTCTCTGCTCGGTATTATTTATTGTCATCGACAAAATCTGCCGTGACAAGCCGCTGCCCATGCTGCTTGTCGGCATAGCGGCTGCCGCTGTAGGCATCACCGTATCGCGCAGCCGGATCATCCGTTGGTGGAGCTGGGACACCGCGCTGGTGTGCCTGCTGTTCTTCCTCATCGGCTACTGTGCGAGGCAGACGGGAATCATGGCCCGTTTCCGCTTCCGCCCGTGGCACGCGCTGCTGTCGGGAAGTCTTTTTTTCGCATCCGTAACGGGAAGTGCGTTGCTGCGGGGCGTGGATAAAACCAAAATGATAGTGGCCAACAACACATGGGGCTTTCTTCCGCTGACACTGTTTTTTGTTGTCACCGGCAACGCCTTTATCATCACCCTGTCCCACTGTCTGCCCGCGTCGGCCCGTCTGACGAAGCTGCTCTCGTATATCGGACGGCACGCGCTGATTTACTTTATGTTCGGCGGGCCTGTGATCGCGTATCTCGCGTATTTTCTCGGCCTGCTGTACCATGCGATGCATTGGAGTTTTTTGCAGAACGGATATGGGATGATGCCGGTATATATACTGCTGACCGTTGCGCTTACGCTGGTTCCCTGCCGGCTCTCCGACCGCTTTTGTCCTGCCCTCAACGGCAGCTTCAAACTGCCGCAAAACCTGCCGCAGAGGCATCCCAAAGTCTGCATCGCGGCCTGCGCCGCTTGTGTCATGACAGCGGCAGGCGTTTTTGCTGCCGCGTGGCAGGGGTGGATCATCCCCAACCGCATTTACGCCCGTCATTATCCCGTTCACGGCGTGGACGTTTCCTCCTATCAGGGAACGATTGACTGGCCTACCCTCGCCGCGCAGGACATCGACTTTGCCTACATCAAGGCGACCGAGGGCAGCGGGCATGTGGACGAACGCTTCGCGGAAAACTGGTGCGCCGTCTCGGCCACCGATCTGTATGTCGGCGCGTACCATTTCTTCAGCTACGACAGTCCCGGCCGGACGCAGGCTGACAACTTTATTGCCACGGTTCCGATAACGGAAAACGCCCTGCCGCCGGTGGTCGATCTGGAATTTTACGGTGACAAGGCGAAGCATCCGCCGACCAAAGAAGCCGTTGTTCCTGAGCTGCATAACCTGCTGGACGCGCTGGAACAGCATTACGGCAAACGACCCATTCTCTATGTGACCGACACCACCTATCTCCTGTATGTGTACGGGCGGTTGGACGATTACGACATCTGGTACCGCGACGTCATCACCGACCCGCCCGAGGGACACCGGGCCATCTGGCAATACACCAACCGCATGAAGCTCGACGGTTATGACGGTAAGGAAACCTTCATCGACATGAACGCCTTTATGGGAACAAAAGAGGAATGGGAGCGTTTTATCCAAGGAACATCACGAATAAAATAATCATATTCAGAAATCACAGCAATATCTCAAACGGAGGAAACATGGCACTCGACTTTATTCCGTCGCTGCTCGACGGACTGGAAGAATACAAATCGCTGGTTTACAATATTACACATCACTGCCTGCCCGCCGCTGTCACAGGACTGGCGAGCATACACAAAAATCATTTCACCGCCGCGCTGAGCCGTTCGCTGGAGCGCAAAATCCTCTATATCGCCGCGGACGAGGCGGAAGCGGTGCGCACCTGCGACGATCTCGGCAAAATGGGCGTCACCGCCTATTTCTGTCCTGCACGCGACATCGAACTGCGTCCGCTGGAAGGACGTTCGCACGACTATGAACACAACCGCATCGAAACCCTCAGCCACATCATCAAAGAGGAATTCGACGTTGCGGTGGTCTGCGCCGACGGCGCGTCGCAGCTCACCATCCCGCCCGAAGAATTGCAGGAACGCATGGTCACCATGCGCGCAGGCGCGGAGGTTTCGGTGGACGCATGCGTCAATGCACTCGCTGCGGCGGGTTACGAGCGCGCCGACATGGTAGAGGGTACGGGACAGTTCTCCCTGCGCGGCGGCATTCTCGACTTTTTCCCGCCCGACGCACCCCACCCGGTGCGCGCGGATTTCTGGGGCGACACCATCGACACGCTCCGCTATTTCGACATCGACACCCAGCGCAGTCTGGAATCTATCGAGGAAATCCACCTGCTGCCCGCCGCCGAACTCATCATCAACGACAAGTCTGCCCTCGCCGCCAAACTACGAACCATCGCCAAATCCCTTCGCGGCAAGGCGACGGCCGCTGCCAAAGAGCGTCTCCTGCGCGAGGCGGACGATATGGAGGCAGGCGTGAAATGCGGCTCGCCCGACCGCTACATCTCCCTGCTGTGCAGCTATGAGGCGACCATCTTTGACTATATGCCCAAGGATTCGCTCATTCTGGTAAGCGAACACATTGCCGTGCAGGAACGTCTGCGCGCCGGAGAAGCGCTCATGCAGGAGGAAATCAAAAACCTCATCACCGACGGCATCCTCTGCAAAGGCATGGACAAATTCACGCTGTCTTACGGGGAATTCATGGCAAAGCTGTCCCGCGCGGTCTATCTGGAAACCTTCACAAGAGGCGGCTATGAATTTGACCTGCAAGCCTTGATTAACGTCAACGTCAGGCAGCACCCTGTCTGGAGCGGCAAGACCTCCGACCTGATCGACGAAATCAAGGCCATGCTCGACGGAGGCAACCGCGTGATCTTATTAGGCGGCACCGAACGCTCCTGCGAAGGTCTGTACACCGATCTCAAAAAGGCGGAGCTTCCGGTGATACAGGACAATGCGCCCCGCCTGCCCCTTTTTCAGGGGATCACCGTGGCGCAGGGGGGGCTTTCGGGCGGCTTTGAATATTTTTCCACCGGCGTCGTTCTTCTCTCGTGGGGCCGATACACGCAGCCCAAGGAGGACGAACGGAAAAAACGCAAGACTAAAAATTCTCTCGATCTGCAAAACCTCAACGAGCTGAACTTAGGTGATTATGTGGTGCATTCCTCCTTCGGTGTGGGAACCTTTGGGGGCATTCAGAAGATCAAGACCGACGGCGTAACCAAGGACTACATCAAAATCAACTACGCCCAGAGCGACGTGCTTTATGTACCCATCACGCAGCTCGACATGGTGAGCAAATATGTCGGCGGCAAGGAAGGCTCCGTCGTCAAAATCAACCGCCTCGGTTCGGACGAATGGGCGAACCAGAAACGCCGTGTGCAGAAACACGTCACCGACATTGCCGACAAGCTGGTAAAGATTTACGCGGAACGCATGAAAGCCAAGGGCTACGCTTTTGACGCGGACACCGAATGGCAGCGCGAATTTGAAGACCGCTTTGAATATCCCGAAACCTTCGACCAGCTCAAGGCGACGGAGGAAATCAAGCGTGACATGGAGCGCACCACGCCGATGGACCGTCTGCTCTGCGGCGACGTGGGCTTCGGCAAGACGGAAGTCGCCCTGCGTGCCGCTTTCAAGTGCATGATCGAGGGTAGGCAGTGCGCGATTCTTGTACCCACCACGATTCTGGCATGGCAGCACTTCCAGACCGCCGCCAAGCGTTTTGACGCGTACCCTTTCCGCATCGAAATTCTCTCCCGTTTCCGCACGCCAAAGCAGCAGGCGGAAATTCTGCGCCGGCTCAAACGGGGCGACATTGATCTGATTATCGGCACGCACAAGCTCATTCAGAAAAACGTGGAATTCAGCGATCTGGGGCTTGCCATTATCGACGAGGAACAGCGATTTGGTGTGGCGCAAAAGGAACGATTCAAGGAACGCTATCCCGCGGTGGATATCCTCACGCTCTCCGCCACCCCTATCCCCCGCACGCTCAACATGGCCATGAGCGGCCTGCGCGATATTTCCTCCCTGGAGGAACCGCCGCAGGACCGTCATCCCGTGCAGACCTACATCATCGACCACGACGACGGCATGATCGCGGAGGCCATTCACCGCGAACTGCGTCGCGGCGGGCAGGTCTTTTATCTCCACAACAAAATCGAGGACATCCAGAACACCGCCGCACGGGTGGCGGAAATGGCGCCGGAAGCGCGCGTTGTGGTGGGGCACGGACAGATGGGAGAGGAAGAACTCAGCGAGGTCTGGCGCAAGCTGCTCGACCACGACGCGGATATCCTCGTCTGCACCACCATCATCGAAACAGGCGTGGACATTCCCAACTGCAACACCCTCATCATCGAAAATGCCTGCAACTTCGGTCTGGCGCAGCTTCATCAGATACGCGGACGCGTGGGACGAAGCTCCCGCCGCGCCTATGCCTATCTCACGGTGCCGCCTTTCAAATCGCTCACCGAAACGGCAAGCAAGCGATTGCAGGCGATACGCGAATTCACCGAATTCGGCTCCGGCATCAAGATCGCCATGCGCGACCTGCAGATTCGCGGCGCGGGCAACCTGCTGGGCAGCGACCAGTCGGGACAGGTGGAGAGCGTGGGCTACGATATGTATATGAAAATGCTCAGCGCTGCCGTGCGCAAGGTCAAGGGAGAAGCGCCGATGGCACAGGATATCGAATGTCTGGTGGATATCCGCATTGAAGCCCACATCCCCGAAAACTACATCGAATCCTCCCAGCTTCGTCTGGAGGTTTACCGCATGATCGCGTCGGTGCGCAGCGAAGCCGACGCGACGGACGTGATCGACGAGCTGATTGACCGCTTCGGAGAGCCGCCCAAGGCCGTGCTGGGCCTCATCACTGTCTCCCAGCTTCGCAGCCGCGCGGCAGAGGCGGGCATCAAGGAGATCCGTCAAGCCGACGGCAGATATCTGCTCTACAGCAACGCGATCAACCTCGAAATCTTCGCGCGGCTGGCGGAAAAGCTACCCCGCCGCGTGACTATAGTGGATAAAACCCCTCCCTATATTGCCGTCAAGGTCAATACGGAGAAAAGTGCAGCCGACAACCTGAAAGAGATTCTGGACGCACTGGGGGAAGCGGAAGAAAACGCCGCACCATAATGGACCATGCAAAAATCCCGTCGCAACCGGCACGTTTTGGAATGACGTACCGACTGCGGCGGGATTTTTGGTTATACGCGGTTTCCGCATGACAGCGGTCTCATACGGATAATTTCTTTTACTTCTTTTTCAGATTTTCAACCGCTTTGGTGATGTTGACATATACGGGAGAAGCCTCCCTGTGTACACGCAACCCAAGCTGTCCGAGACTGCCGCGCCCGTTGTCAGGCACGATAAAGCCGATATGCAGTGTGCGGGTCTGTCCTTTCCGGAGCGTAAAGCTGTCGTTTTGCCCGTTCTGTTTACGGTTGTTTTCCCGGATATACACCAGCGGCACGCCATAGGTACTGTCCACCTCATCAGGCATATCGGAATAGTTGCAGTACACTTCCGGATAGAAGAAGTTCTCATAAAACTCCGAAAGATAGGAGTCTATATTGGTGAGTTCCAGCTCGTACTCCACCAGATAGAAGCCGTCCGACAGCTTGCCTGTCTGAATGTCGCACGCCTGCCCGAAATTCTTACCGTACAGCTTGCCGTTTTCATCGTAGAAGATGAATTTGCCGTCCTCGATGGCAATTTTCATGATGTCCTTGCGGTCTGCGCCTGCGGCATACAGATTGTCATAGACATGGATATGCTTGATACGGTATTTCATGGTGCCTGCGGGAATATCTTCCTCTTTCACATTGCCTTTCGGAGAACGGGTCACCTTAAATTCCGTCACATCGAGGGTATGCTGGGTTTCGGGGAAGGTGACAGGGTCGGTCGCGGGCAGTTCCTGCCTGACGGAATCTTTCTTTTCCGTCGGTTTCGGCGCGGGGACGGTGGCTGCGGTCATTTCGCAGCCAAAGAGCTTGATCGACTGGATATTGGTCACATCCAACTCGGTGTCAAAGGTGCAGTAAATGTCGTTGTAACGGTCGTATTCCTTGCCGAACAAATCCTGCTTTTGAGAGGGATTGCCTCCCACCAGAATGCCGTTGCCATCGGTGTAAACCGTGCCGTCGTTGAGTGTGATTGCCAGTGCGGGCTTGCTTCCGGCAAGGCTCGTGTCGATCCGCTTTCCCGTGACGCACGCCGGCGCGATCCGCATATACCAGGGATTCACCCATACATCGGGATAATTCTCATATCCGGCGTATGGGATGCTTTCATCGTACTGATAGGTCTTTTCCGGCAGGTTATACACCGTCGGCTCGCAAAGCCTGACGTCAAACGCAAACTGAAAACGGCAGTCGTAGGTTTCGTCGTCCTTCTGCAAATTTCCCAGACCCGAAAGGTTCATCACTATTTTGGTATTGTTGCGGAAGAAATCATCGACATTCTCGGTGGATGTGCCGCCCCCGAAGGTTTTCAGATAGGTCACGCTGTGCGCGTCGTGTTCGAGCAGCTTGACAAATCCACATTCCACGGCGATACGGCTGTTTTCCGGATGTGTCACCTCTTCCACGGCAAAATACGGCGCGCGGTACCCGTCGCTTTCGTCAAACAGCTCATCTGTGAGCGTCACCACCGACGGGGCGAAATCCACCCGTTCAATGACATACAGCGCCGTACCGTCGCACATCCCCTGTGTCAGCGTCACCGTCACGCCGTTGTCGGTCTGCGACTGTTGAATGTCAAAAATGATATCCTTGTAATGACTCTCCGGCAGAGAATGAAAAATCTGACCGAATGATTTCGTCACCGAACCCGCCCCTACGATAGACCCGACGCCCATCGACAGAGCCAGCACCAATGCCGCCGCCACGACCACCGGCTTTTTGAGGCGAATGGCGCTGCGCCTCCGTCCGACAGGCACCATGCCTGACGCCGACTTCACAAGCACGGCGTGCTTTACGCCGATGCGTCTGAGTGTCTTGTCCAGAATACGCTGCTTGGTTTCCGCATCCAATGTCAGATCACCTGCCCTCTTCTTTACCGCATCATAGGATAAGGCCTGTATCTGTCTTTCTGTGTCTTTTTCTGTAGGCTTCATGTCAACGCTCCTCCTTGGTTACGCATAATGGTTCTGAGCTTTTCCATCGCTCTGGAAATCCTCTTTCTGACAGCCGCATCGGTCATGTGCATGGCCTTGGCAATTTCCGACGACGTCTGGTTGTAATAATACTTTCTCACCAATACCGTCCTGTCCTCTTGACAAAGCCGTCCCAGTGCCTCCGCCAGCGCCGCCTCGTCCATGCGCCGCTCCACATCCTCCTGCATATCGCGGATATCCGGCACTTTCTCCGCCTGTCCTTCCTCTAAACTGACGGTTTTTACCCGCGACGTTTGTCGGCGGTATTCGTCGATGCTCATACGTTTCGCCACGGTGGAAATATACCCCTTGAGACTGCCTCGCGAAAGGTCAATGCTGTCGTGTTTTTTGTAGACGGCGGCAAAAACGCAGCTCACAAATTCCTCGATATCGTCCCGCTGAAAGAGTTGCCCCAGCTTGCTGTAAACGACGGTGTAGACCAGCGGCGAGTAAACATCCACCAGCGCGCTTATGCCCTGCGACGGGTTGCTCTCCATCAGCTTCAGAATTTCGCTGTCCGTCACCTGCATCACCTCACTGTTTGTTTCTGTATCTGAACCGGTTCAAATCCGTAAGGGATTTTTGTTTTTCCCTTACACTTTCTACATTCGGATGTTTTGTGATTGTGTGACATGAAAATAAAAAAATGCTGTGGTTGTCATCTTTTTCAAAGATTCTCTCCACAGCATCAGATTGCTTTCTTATCATAAATCTTTCACAAGGGTTTCAATATCCCGACCGCCGTATAAAATGCGTATCACTGTAACAAGTTCATTTTCTTCCTCTACACGATAAAAAACCAGATAATGGTCAATTGTCATTCTGCGAATGGACATAGAAAACCACGGTTCCCAATCCACTTTTGCGTATTTTGTGGGCATAATACTTAAATCGGCTATTTTCTGCCTGATACGATTGATCTGTTTTTGCGCCGTTGGCTGTGCCTGTAAATGCAAAGCGATATACCGATAGATGGACTCCATATCTTCCAGCGCCAACGGAGCATATACCACATTATACTGCTTCATCATATACCGTATTTCCTTTTCAACAATTCGTCTACCTCTTCTTTGGAATACGTCTTGCCCGATTGCAGAGAGGCGACTCCCTTTGCAATCTCCGTATCCAACTGTTCCCGTGTCATAGCGCCCACAGCAGTCGGCTTGGCAGAGGGTAGTTTTAATTCAAAAGGCATTCCTCCACAGAGAACAATCTGGCTATAAAGCATCTGAATCGCACTTGAAGGAGAAATCCCCAATTGAGAAAGAATTTCCTCCGCATTTTCTTTCAGCCCCGTATCAATTCTTGCGTAAACAGCAGTCGTGTTTGCCATTGTAATCGCCATCCTTTCCTTTATATTATACTCTTTTTCTCTTTAATTGCAAGCGTTTGCAAGCACAAATTTATAGTACAACAAAAAAATTCGTCGGCTGCCATTCCCGTGCGGGAACAGCAACCGACGAACAAAAGATTCAGTGATGAATAAAAAGTGTGCCGAAAAGCAATTACTTCAGCTCAACGCCTGCGCCGGCTTCTTCGAGCTTCGCCTTGATCGCCTCAGCATCGTCCTTGGAAGCGCCTTCCTTGACCGGGCTGGGAGCGCCGTCAACGAGAGCCTTGGCTTCCTTCAGGCCGAGACCGGTGATCTCACGGACAACCTTGATGACAGCGATCTTGTTCGCGCCGGCTTCCTTGAGGATAACGTCAAACTCGGTCTTCTCTTCAACAGCAGCAGCAGCGCCGCCCGCAGGAGCAGCAACAGCAACAGCAGCAGCGGCGGAAACGCCGAATTCTTCTTCGATGGCCTTGACAAGCTCGGAAAGCTCGAGAACAGTCATAGCCTTAACTTCTTCGATAATGTTTGCAATTTTCTCAGACATGGTATGTTACCTCCAAAATAATGATTTTTTAAATAAAATAGAAACGCAGAATGTCATTACTCTGCGGCGGGAGCCTCCTCGGCGCCCTCAGACTGCTTGTCTGCAATCGCCTTGATCGCGATAGCGAGACCCTGGATGGTGGCATTGAGGCCGAAAGCAAGCTGCGTGAGAAGGGTTTCTCTGGAAGGAGTCTTCGCGAGCGTCTTAACCTCGTCCACTGTCATTGCTTTGCCGTCAATGAAGCCTGCCTTGATCTCAAAGCCCGTCTTGCTGCCCTCTGCGAAATCGTTGAGGATCTTTGCGGCAACGATGTAATCGCTGTCACAGGTAGCGATAGCGGTGGTTCCGTTGAGAACCGCCTCATCGACCTCAACACCCGCGTCTGCGGCGGCACGCTTGATGAGAGTGTTCTTGGCTACGGTGTAGACAACGCCCGCCTCACGAAGCTGCTTGCGGAGCTTGGTATCGTCGGCAACAGAAATGCCGCTGTAATTGACGATAACGCCTGCGACGGAAGATTTCATTCTGTCGGCGAGATCGGCAACCAAAGCCTGCTTCTGCTCCAATACTGCTTTACTTGGCATAATAGATTCACCTCTGAAATAGAAATTCACAGGAAACAAAATGCCCGTCATCAGTGCGCGGAAACTCACGCAGACCGAGGACGGACAGACAAATTCACAACTGACGGCATTAAAAAACGCCTTTCATTTTGAAAAAGCTCTGTTTCCCTCGGCAGGCGGTTTTCATGTTTCAATCCAACCGTTGGGCAAGCTGCACCTGCTGTCTTTGGTATAGACGTCAAATACAATTCAACATCGTACACAGCTTTTTAATGATATCACATTGCAGCACATTTGTCAAGTGCTTTTTCGTTATTTTTTCATTTTGTTCCGCATTTTATTCCGCAGCATCGGCAATCCACGCCCTGTCCAGGTCGGAAAACAGACAGTCAAAGACGGTAGCGCTGCCGGCTTCGCGTAATTCGGTCTCCACATCAGGCACAACCTGCGCCGCCTGCTCCCTCGACAGACGGATGAGGCCCTTTTGTCCGAGCAGCGCTTGTATGCCGTCCATGAGCCGCACTGTCGCTTTGTCGGACGGCTCGATTGTCTCAAACATCCATGTTCCATCCTCCGCTAACGTGGTTTTCTCCGCAAACAGCACATAATAAGGCGCTAAAATGCTCACGAACAAATACAAATCGCGCCGCAAACCGCCGAGCGCCGCCATCAATTCGGTGTCATCGTCTAAAAGGGGCTGATTCTCATGCAGCAGCCATTTGTATTCCACACAGCAGGAGGATGCATCCGTCCAGTCTTTCATCGCGAACTCCGGTGCGAGTGCGGACAGTTCTTCCCAAAACGCCGTTTTTTTCGCAACGTCACGGTGTTGGCAGGCTTCCCAGCGACGCAGATTTTTAGCATGTTTCAGACTTTTCGGGGCGGATTCCGGGGCAAACCAGCGATAAACTTCGTTCAGGAGGCACATGTCAGCGTCCTGCCCTTTATTACAGAAGCACATCGTAATTCAGATTGATGCCGCTGACCAGATTGCTCTCCGCGTCCACATAGAACACCATGGAATAATAATCGCCTGTATAACCGCTGTACTCGCCCGCCCAGATCAGGGGATTGTAGTAGTAGTATTCAAGCAGATATTCGCCGCTGTCCTCCATGCCCCATTTGTTGATATAGGCATATTGAATCACGCCTTCCGGCTTTTCCAGCAGGAAATCGTCTCTCGTAAAGGTGCCGTACAGATAATCGCCGCAGGATTCCTCCACAGAGTCAAAGTAAAGCGGCAGCACTTCCTCGTCCCGGGTGAAGTCCGCGATGACCTCATCCGCCGAGCAGCCCACATGCAGACCGCCGACAAACTTATCGTTTTCCGACGTGCTGCTGATGATGCCAAGCCGGAAATCATCTCCGCCATCCGGGTCAAAAAACGTCAGACTCAGCTTGTCATATTTCAGCACGGTATGTTCGCCGTAAATAAATTCGCCCGCAAAGGTTTCCTCACTGTCGGGCTGACCGAGGATTTCCTTGACCTCATCGACCGTCATGCCCAGCTTGACATTGCCGTTCACCGTCAGGTCATCCATGCCGAACTTGTGGGGATCAAATGGCTCGGACGGTGCGGTGCTTACCGTGTTCTTCCCGCCGTTCTTTTGACCGCCAAAGGCGCAGCCGGTCATAACCCCCGCCATCACCAATGCCGCCGCCAGCAATACGCAAATTTTTTTCTTCAGATGTTTCATCATAAACAGCCTCCCATGTAATTCACTTAAATTCCTCGCCCGACTCGGTGAGAATTTTCTCGCGCACTATCTCGCAGCGCTCGAATGTCAACCCATGGGCTTGCTCAAAACCTTTGATTAAAATATTAGGGTTGACGTTCAGATTGTTCCCCGCAGGCAGGCGGATTTGCAGCCGTGCACAGTCGTCCTGCACATTCACCGCGTAATCCAGCACATGCGGTTTCACGTCCATATCCACGAGCTGCTTTTTCTTGTTCTTCTTCTGCACGATGATCGCGTCTTGCGACAGATACCGCTCCCACGCTGCGCACAATGCCTCCGCGTCGATGTCATCCGCCGTCATCGTGACGCCGTAAACCGCCGAATGAATCGCGGTGGCTTTCTCCCCGATGTAGCCAACAGACAACACTTCAATGCCCTCGCACAGTGCGCCGTTCAGACGCTTCTTGACGTCCTCAAAGCTCATATCCTCAGTCAGGCGGACGTCCATGCTCTCGCACAGCCCCGACGTTCCCAACGAGAGCGGCAGCGCAAACGTCATAAACGGGTGGGGATTAAATCCCTCCGTGTACCAGATCGGCACACCTGCGCGGCGGATGGCGCGGGTCATGCAACGCATGAGATCGAGATGGGACATATATTTGGACGGCCCCGTTTTGGTAAAGAATACGCGTATCGGCAGGCAGAGCGTGCCCTGAATGTCAACCACGTTTTTCATTCCGCTTGTCAAAGACACTGCACACACCTCCCGTCAATTTAGCCGCGCCGCAGTTCGCGCATTTCTGTCGGCAATGCGGCGTTGTCTCCGAAGCGAGCGCCTTTTGGTGTTCGCGTATGAGGAACTCCTTGGTGATGCCATAGTCAAGATGATCCCACGGCAGAATCTCGTCGTAATCACGGCGGCGGTTGGCATAGAACGCCGGGTCGATACCGCATTCGTCGAAAACCTCCAGCCAGCGCGGCAGGGAGAAATATTCGTCCCAGCCGTCGAAGCGGCAGCCCTTTTCAAAAGCGCGCACCAACACGCGAATGAGTTTGCGGTCGCCGCGCGCAAATACCGCCTCCAAAAAACTGGTGTCCGCGTCGTGCCAGTTCAGGGTGATCTTGCGGCTCTTGACGCTGTCGCGCAGGTGCTGCTGCTTGCTGTGAATCGTGTCGATATCGTCCTGCGGCTCCCACTGAAACGGGGTAAACGGCTTGGGAACAAAAGTGGACGCGCTGGACGTGACATTTACGCCCTTGCCCTTGGGCTTGTTGGGATTTCGATAGAACTCGTCCACCACCTTTTGCGACAGCACGCCGATGCCCTCCACATCTTCGAGCGTCTCTGTGGGAAGTCCGATCATGAAATACAGCTTCACATTCGTCCAGCCTCCGTTGAATGCGGTGCGGCAGGTATGCAGCACTTCTTCCTCGGTGACGTTTTTGTTGATAGTGTCGCGCAGACGCTGGGTGCCCGCTTCGGGGGCAAAGGTCAGACCGCCGCGGCGCACCTTCTTCAGTTTCTCGGTCAGTTCGTCGCTGAATCCGTCGATGCGCAGCGATGGCAGCGACACGCTCACCTTGTTTTGCTCCGTCCAGTTGAGCATATTGTCGAGAAGCTCCGGCAGTTCGGTGTAGTCGCTGGAGCTGAGCGAGGAAAGCGAAACCTCGTCATAACCCGTGGTATCGCACAGACTGCGGCTCTGCCCGTCCACAGTGGTAAAATCCTTCTCGCGGTTGGGACGGTAAATATAACCCGCCTGACAGAAACGACAGCCGCGGATGCAGCCGCGGAAGATCTCGGTCACAGCGCGGTCGTGAACGATTTCGATAATCGGCACCACGAAGCTTTCGGGATAATACACATGGCTCATATCGCAGATAATGCGCTTGGTGATCTTCTCGGGCGCACCGTCACGCGGGGTGAAGGCCGCGATGGTGCCGTCCTCCTTGTAGGTCACGTCGTAGAGCGAGGGAATATACAAGCCCGGAATCCCGGCGGCGGCGCGCAGAAACGCCTTGCGGTCAAGGCGCTCGCCCTTTTCTTTGGCACGCAGCTTGTATTCACGGTAGAGGTCAAACAGCTCAATGCTGACCTCTTCCCCCTCTCCCAGCGAAACAATATCCGCCAGATCAGCCAGCGGTTCGGGATTGCAGACGCAGGGTCCGCCCAGAATCACAAACGGGTCGTCCTCCGTGCGGTCGGCAGAAAGGAAGGGAATGCCCGACAGATGGAGCATGGTAAAAATATTGGAATAGCTTAGCTCGTATTGCAGGGTAAAGCCGACAAAGTCGAATTCTTTGAGGCTGTCGCCGCTTTCCAGACCGTACAGGGGAATGTGATTCTCCCTCATTTTCGCTTCCATATCCGGCCATGGGGCAAATACACGCTCGCACCACACATCCGGGACAGAATTATACAGCCCATAGAGAATCTTCATGCCGAGGTGGGACATGCCGATCTCATACACATCGGGGAAGCAGAACGCGAAGCGGATATTGACCTCGTCTTTCTTTTTGACCACGCTGTTGGGTTCGCCGCCGACGTAGCGCCCCGGCTTTTCCACTTCCAGCAGGAATTTTTCGATATCTGTTCTAACCAAATCAACGCCTCCTTTTTTAGTGGACAGTGGTTAGTGGACAGTGGTCAGTGGTTGGTGGTTGGTGGTTAGTGGTTAGTGGGAAGTAGGAAGTGGGGAGAAAAGCAAGAAGAATAACATAGCGCTTGCCGCTCTGGCATACAAGGCGCATCATGTGGCGTCTGTAACGCACCCTATCGCCCGCCACGAACTTCCCACAAAAGGCTATCGGTTAATCACTGACCACTGACAACTTATCACTATCATCATACCAAATCTGTCTGCATATTGCAAGCAAAAAAAAGAGGACGTGCCGCTGTTTACCAAAACAATAGCATATCCTCTTTGTGTTGTTAGTTCCATAAACCGCATGATGCGATTTATTCATCTTCCAATAATTCTTTTGCTTTTTTGTCAATGTTGCCAAACGCCATGAAGAAGATCACCAACGCGCTCAGACCACAGAAGACAGCGCCCATCGTGTAGGGGAACGCGGCGTCACCTGTTCTGGGAGACGGAGGCGCGGGCTGTGACGGCGTAGGCTCAGGTTCCGAGGAAACCGTTTCCGAACTCGGCGGCGGCTGAACAGGCGACCAGTCGCTGACGACAAACACCCAGTCAATCAATGCCGCGGCATTCGCGTAATCATTGTCAATCGTGGTCGGTACCTCCAAGGTGAAGTCGTATTTCACAGATTCGCCCGGTTTGAGCGTACCCACCTCAATCGGAGTGATTTGGGTCATCTTTTTGTTGTTGGAATCACCGTCTCCCGTCAGCGGACCGGAATAAACCAGATCATCCCCTTGCTTAATGGTCAGCTTCAGCTTTTTCACCAGATCATCCGACAACGACTTGAGCTGCGCGGCTGTGTAGCCGAGGGATTGGTTGGCGTTGTAAAAATCCACAAATTCTTTCGGAACGCCATCCACCTTCTGACCGCCCATCTGTCCCGTGCTGGCGGCAAAAAGCGAAATCGTCACCTTTTCCACCTTGTCGGGATTGGCGTTATTGGCGATCGTGATCGAGCCTGTTCTGGTATCGCCCGGCATCAGTTGCTCTGTAGCTGCCTGTTTGTAGGTGAAGAATTTAGACCCGTCAGGGGCGAAGAAGGACTCGTCAACATCATAAAATTCCACCGAATCGGTCGTATCCTGAAGATAGACATGCCCGTTGGCAAAAGCCGTCCTGCCGTTGATCTCGGGCATTTTAGTCACTGCGATGGAACCGAGAAGCCCTGTGGAGACGCACAGACCGCAGCAGACGATCGCCGCCGCCGTTTTTTTGATTTTTTCAGAACGCAAGATTCTCAAATCTGTGACGCCTCCTTTCAGTTAAATATCAGGTTATTCCATTTGACGACATATACAGCATCATCATCGTCAGACCAACCCAGTACCTGAGCTTTCTCAACCGTACCGCCCATACCGGCGGGCGTCCAATTAACATTGTCGGACTGCACCGCCTGCGCCATAACCTTGATGCTGCCGTTGGTACCGCCCACTTTATCAATTTCATTGCTGTAGTTTTTGATAGAGAAGTTCTCAAAGAGAGGCTTTGTGGTTCTCTGTGCCTCTGTACCGCTCGAGGGAACGATATCCTTGTAAACGATATCCTTGTAGTAATAAATCTGATAGGTCTCCCCGCCAACCGTGGTTGTTTCTTCCCACGACGTATTTACCAGCACGCGAACATAACAGGGGTTGTCGCCGGTGTTGGTCACCGACACTTTTTTATCGACTGTCTGTCCGGGATTAAAGACAGGGGGCGTATCCATATCGTTACCAACGTACTCGTCATTCAGTTTGATATTGATATTTCCGATGACCACGACATTTGTCTCGAACGCCGTTATCGGGTCAAGAGCCAGCGTCACACCGATACTCACCATAGCAACGGCAACAATCAGTGCGCACAAGCCCAGCAAAAATCGTTTATTCTCTTTTTTCAGAGCAAACACCTCCGATTGTTAGCCTTTTTGTTTAGAAATAAACCTTACATTACGGATTATACTGTAGTGTCAGTACCTCCGAGTTCATGCAGAATAGCCGTCCGAGCATTGTCAGCACCAATATCGGATTTTACGCCATAACCCGTAATCACGATATCAAACTTAAAGCTCTTGTAAACTCCGGAAGGACCGCTTTGGGTATAAGAAGTGCTGTACTTGGTGCCATTATTTGTCTCATTCGTCGTCAACTCTCTGATTACAATTGTCGACTTCGGAGTAACGGTTTTGAAAACAGGAGTAGAGCAGTCAGCTTTATTGTTGGCGTAGGTACCGCTGATATTTGAGGTAAGATCTGTACCGTCATGCGCTTTCAGTATAGACAAGTTCGGCGCGCTGGTGAGCACATGGCTGCGTTGTCGTCCTAGGTGGGCGCCAGCCCACCGTCGTCCTCCGCCTTGCCCTGCACTCACCATCATTGCCTCCTTTTGTCTCCCTGATTATTTGGATTGCTATAAAGTAGCGAAAGAAGAAGCCTGAACACCGTAGCCAGTAATTTCAATCTTGAACTCAGGAAGGTTGGTGCTGGAAGCTCTTGCAAGTGTATTACCGTCGTAATAGACATAGCTGTATTGATTATCCTTGCCCTGAATAATAGCATTATTACCACTGGAATATGTGATAGCGCTTGCATTATTTGCGGTATCCTTGGTACCAAGATCATTAATCTTTACACTGTCAAAAAGATTCGCGGTCTGTGCATGTCTCGCTAACGTATTCTTATAAATATAGAAATCAGTTTTATTGCCGCTTGAACTAAAGAAAGATGTATTAAAGCCGGTAGAAGGACTTGAAGTTCCCGTCTGAACCGTTGCAATACATGCTGCAAATTGTGTATAGCTGGGATACGCTTTCCAATCTGTGCCAACCTTAACATAAAACTTTACTTTCATGCCAACATACTCCGGGCTGTCGGTAGTATCTGTGCTTACAGTGGTATTTGTCAAACGAGGATCCTTTTCAATTGTCTCGCCCACATAATACGACTCTGCTTTTTTTGAACCGTTATTGGTTGATGTAATGCCATCGAGAAGTGCATCCGGGCTGCTGCCGCCACTTGCATCTTTGTAGCCATCGCTTCCGCTACCTGTATAAGTTTGTGTACCTGTCCAGTTCGGCTCCGAAATGCCAAGAGAAATCACAGGACTGCTGGTAAACGTATTGGTTTGGTCACCCATGCTGCCGCCAAGATAAGCTGCCCATGTGACTGCGACTGACGCTGCCGCGACCAGCGCCAAACTGATCGTGACAAGAAGCGCGTTTTTGATTTTCTTTGATTTCATTAATAAAATCCTCCTTATTTGTTTTATTCAAGCGGCTCTGTACTCGCGCCGCCCAAACGCTTGTTTAGCTGCCCTTTCATCAGGGCTGTCAGGAACCTGTGTTGACGGTGACTGCGGAGGCGTACTTGCGGGTCGTGGTAAGACTGTCGGCCCCGGCGCCCCATGCGTTCGACGCGAAAGATGTAGTGTATGAGGGCGAATCCTTCCAGAGTGCGGAATCGGTATTGGTATAGGTCATCGGCGCAAACGGGTTGGTGGCGCTGTCTGTCTGTGCTGTCAGGTACGCGCGCACGACCATGACGATGGCTACCGAGATGAAAACCACGCCCGCCGACGCGGACAGCACGATCCAGAAATCGTCCCGCTGTTTTTTCCCCGCTTCCTTCTTTTTACTCCTCAATCATCTCACCTTCTTTCGCGATGTGGTCGGTGTTTTCGTTGCTGCTGTTCTTTTTCTCGTCTTCCTCGTCTTCCTCGTCCTCTTCGTCATCCAAGTCTTCCAGCTTGCCCAGCACGATACTGAGCCCCGCCGTGCAGACAAGGATGATCGCGGTGATCACTTTGCCCTGCGCCGTCATAAACCACGCGGAGAAATACCCGAGATAAGGAATGCAGAAATTCAGCGCCTTGCCTTTGAGATTCTGATAACGGGTGATCTCCGACGCGGAGTTGTTGTCGCCTTTGGTGACAAAATACTGCTCCGCGTCGTTTTTCTCCATCACTCTGTGGGTAATGGTGAGCGTGCCGGACGTAAACGTAATGGGATCGCCCACCTCCACTTCATCCGGCGTGGCGGACCTGACGTAAATCAGGCTGCCGACCGGAAAACTCTGCTGCATGGACGCACTGACCACCATGTAAGGCTGGTACCCGAATACACGGGGCACAATCAACAGGAGGAACAGCACGCCAAGCGCCGCAAAGACAAGTCCTTTGAGAAAACCTCGTATGATTTTAATCATTTCATCCCTCCCTGACGGATTTTTTATCTCATTGACATCCGTCTCGCGGAATGCGCCCCTTACGAGCCGTAGCCGTAGTTGAATGTCGGATTGCTGACCTTAGCCGCATAGGTCACGGTGTTGTGCGCAACGGAGGTATCGCCCTCGTAGTCTTCTTTGCCGTCGACCTTTTTGTTGTTGGTAAAGACTACCTCCGCGATGTTGCTGTAAGTTTCGCCGCCATAGGTGACGGTTTGTGACGGATCAAATCCGGTTACGGTCCCGATTAAATTGGAATTATCTCCCGTACCCTTTGCAATGCTCGTCGAGGCGTGGTTGAATTTCCATGACCATCCGCTCAACTCGCTGACGCGGTACTGCGTGTTTGTCTGACCCTTGATGACCTTGCTGGCGGTGTAATAATCACCCGACTTCGTAGCGTCGCTGGCAAAGCTGATCGTTTCATATGTCAGCAGGCTCCAGGTGCTGCCGCTGTCTGTCGATTGCTCGATCTTGAAGAGGAAGGTCTGCTCCGCCTGTGTCGCGGCCTCATAGCCGTTGGGGTCTACGTCCGTGGCTGTCGCGCCGCCCACCGTCGCGCTCGTTCCGAGCAGTCCGGCGGGGTTGTCATACTGACCGTAATAGAGTTCGTTGATCTTCTTGGTGATCACGAGATAGGGTACATCCAAAGTATGCATCAGCACCAGCATTTCGTCGGCGTTGCCGTCATAGCTGCGCCAACTGTCATTTGCCGAGTCATACGCGCGCCAGTAAGAGGCGACGGATCCGGTCGCGTCTCTGGTGATAGCATCGACTTCCTCTGTGAGCGATACCTCAAAGGGCTGAGCGATCGTGGTCTTCATAGCTCCGGTCTTTTTCACGCCGTTGCTGATAGCAGCCTGCGACCTGTCGATGTTGGCTTCCGCGATGTCGCTGCCGTCAACGTCAAGCGACCCGTTTTCATTCGCGTCATACACGGTCAGGGTGGAAAGCCTGTAAATCGGCTGCCCGTTGAGCAGCGTAAAGGATTCGGACACGCGGTACTTGGTAGCGACCGGGACGCCCTCTACCACGATCATCTTCTTTTTGACCGACGTGGTTTTATCGTCATTGTTCGCGTCGGCAACATCCACCGTATAACCGCAGATATCGGCATAGGTCAGGTACATGTTGCTGTCGCCGCTGAATGTGACGGTGCTGGCAGGCACCGTGGCATTGGACGAATTTTTATACACGTAGTTGCCGTATTCGTCAATGGTACGGGTGTAGGCGTTGCCGGACCGATCGTAATATTTGCCGTCTTCATCCTTGATATAGTAGACCGCGTTATCCAGACTTGTGTAGTCCCGCCGCCGCCATACTGTCGTATTGCAAGGCGAATTCACGAAATATGGCGGAAAAGATGCAAGCAGGACGTGCGCGAAGGGATTCTAAACAGGCTCTTAGCCCCGCCGTCAAACGTAGTCTCGACGCCAAAGATATTGGAGATGTAGAGCGTCAGACTCAGCTTGGGATTGTAACCCTCCGTTTTATGAGCGGCGCGATATTTTTCGATCTCGCTCAGCACATTGTTATCCAGCTTGGGCTGGAGCTTCAGGTCGCCCACGATCACCTTATTGGTGAAGGTCGCTGTCAGGTCAACGCCGGTGGTCGCGTTGGCATTCTTACCGATATTATTGAAAGGAATGCCGTATTTGCCTGTATAAGTGCTGCTCTTGTATTCGCTGGTCGCCGAACTGTATTTGCCGTCCTCGTTGCTGTAGGACGTGGTATTATCATTCACATAATACACCTGGTAGTTTTCGCGATTCGACGTGAGCATGCTGTTTTCCTTATCGCTCAGTACCCAGCTTGTGCGATAGCGGTTAAACAGACCCGTCGCCTTGTTGTTCATATGACCCGTATTGGTGCTGGTCTCATCATCGGTAGAAACTTCTTGTTCATCACCGCTGCCAAGGGTCATGTTGCTGTCGCCGGTCTGGAGAATACGCATGCCTGCCTCACGCTTAAACTGGTAGGTAAAGCGCGCCGACTGACCGAATCGGATGTAAAATTTTCCGCTGGTCGTGTCGGTTTCTCTGATGGCGTAGCTCGCGCCTTCGTCCGTATCGGGATCCTCCCCTACATCGTACAGCCTGAATCTGACGCCGTTGGCCACATCGTAGGTGGTCGTACCGTTCGGCGTAGAATTAATATTGGAAAACTTTCCGCTATCATTACCGTCCGAACCGCCCGCATTGTCCGGCGTTTCGGTGCCGTCCGGCGTTTCGGTGCCGTCCGGCGTTTCGGTGCCGTCCGGCGTTTCCGTGCCGTCCGGCGTTTCGGCGCCGTCCGGGGTTTCCGTGCCGTCCGTATCATCAGCCGCGTCGCCGTCATCATCTGTCAGCGCCGAAGGCGTCAAACGACGGGAACGGAGGGGATTGGATGTGTTGTCCGCGTATTGCGTCAACTTGAATGTAGCGGTATAATCATACAAACCTTCTGTGTTTTCCTCTGTCACATGCGTCCCCGGATTGGCCGCGCCCGCACTGCCTGCGTCGGCAGCGGGATAGGTGTAATCCCCCTGTGAAAGGGCGTATCCTTTAATGTTATTCACCTTTGCGCCGACATTTACGCCGCTGCTGTAGGGCAGGTAGACATATTTGTAACCTGACGGTCCTGTCACCAGATTGGTAATATCCGTTCCCCAGCCATAACTGCTGTCGGGATAAGCGGCATCCGATTTGTAGGCGTAAAACTGCGATACAGAATCGGGGAAAAACAGCGTGACAAGCTGACTCCATCCGGCGGAATTGCTTCCCAGCGAGTAAACATATGGCGTAGTGGAACTGCCTTGCACCGTGGACATACTCACGGCTTCACCGTTGATTTTCACCGTAACAGCCTCGTTTGTCACCAGGTCTACACCGTCTTTGCTCTTTGTGACGGTTTTGGGAACCTTGTAGGCGTAGTAATTGGGAACGACCGCGTCTTCCAGCAGTGTGGCGTTCTTTACACCCTCATCACCGTAGCCGTAAGTGACCGTCGGCTTCGAAGTGGCAAATACCCAGAACACATCCGTGCTGTTGGTGCTGTAAGTGTACACCGGCAGCGTATCGGTGATATCACGCCATTCGTTTTCGGTATCATAGTAGCAGTAATAATATTTCTCGTTGGCTTCCTGCGCCGCAATGGTAGTGGCCAGCGATACAGCGCTGAGTCCCTCCTTGACATTAGTGTAACAGTCGAGGGAGAACTCGGTGTTGATCGTGGTGGTACTCAGCACAGTTTCGCCCCTCTTGAGGGTCTTGACCGTGTTTTTCGGAATCGTCACCTTATAATAATTGCGAAGCGGATATCCCGAAATAGCGCCCGTTGGCAGTCTGTCGAGCCTTGTGACGGTGTATTCGATATCGTCATATTCACTCGTCACATAAATCAGCGGCTTCTGCGTGGAATACACGTAGAACGTGACGTCATCACCGTTCTCATAGGTCGTGGTGATCGTGTTTGTGCTGGTTCCTCCGCCAGGATCGGAAAAATATTGGCTGTCTCCCTGCGCGACCTTATACAATTGGCTGTCCGTGCCATAATGCGAGGATAAGTCACGCGACGGCAGCGCGGTATAATACGTATTCAGCTCCGTTTGATACAATGCCACCGCAGCAGACGTGTCCTTGGTCGCTGACAGCGCAACAATTTTATCATAGGCATCTTTGAGCTGATTGTAGAAACGGATATATTGTTTCGTCCAAGTGAACGTATCGCCGGTGCCATATTCGGTCGGTCCTGTGAATGTGTCCGGATTGCTATACTCGCCGCTGGTAATTTCGTGGCTGAAAACTACTTTTCCTTCCCGCTTCAGAATCACGTAAACGGTACCCGCATTCAGTGTAACAGTAGGTTCTTCATTATTGCCGCGGGGATAATGTGTTCCGTGATACTTAATCCAAAATTCATTTCCTATCACCTTTGTGCCATTCAGAAAATAATCGTTAAAAACACCGCCGCCATTCGTACCCATCCAGCTTGTATTATCTATAGCAATCCAAACAAACAAAAAGACAAGTTCGGCTCGTCCTAGGTGGGCGCCAGCCCACCGTCGTCCTCCGCCTTGCCCTGCACTCACCATCATCGCCTCCTTTTGTCTCCCTGATTATTTGGATTGCTATATCGTGCCGTCCAGGTCATCCTCAAAGTCGACAGATTTAACCAGCGAGGGCTTCTTGGGTTCCTCGACGCTGGAGGAAGCCGTCGTACCGCCCCAAATCGCCACCAGTTCGAGCGTCGATGCATATGGCGCCGTGATGATATTATACAGGGGGGCATTGTCGCCGGTAGCTCCCTTGATCTTCCACCCCTTGATATACTGTCCGCTGGATGGTATCAGGTTAGGTCCTGTAAAGGGAAGCGCGACGGTGCTGCCCTGTTTCACTCTCATTCCCGAAATGGAGCCTTTACCTGTGCCGACGTCAAACGTGATGTGACAGGTACCTGTCTTATTGGGGTTTGTCGTAAAGCCGCCGATGGTTTTGCCGACGTCGGGGCTGGTGATGGGCGAGCCGCCGCCGGCGGACTGAATCTCAAAGCCGACCGCTTCGCTTTCGGCCACCGCCTGCGTCGCTTCCAGCAGCGCAGGATTGACGTCGCTGGTGTCCAGCTCATTCTTGACGGTCACGATGTCCGGAATCTGGAAGTTGAAGGCGATACGGCAGTTGGAATTTCTGGTGCCGCGCTCCAGATAAAAGACCGTGAGCTTATGCTTCTTGGTGGCGTCGCCGTAGAGATAGGTGTCTTTAGTGGAATCAAGCAGCGCGGACACGGCGGCAGGCGACCAGTCCTGGTAATGGCTTTCGCTGGAGCCGTCGTACGTTTGATAGCTGGAGTTATTGACGGTCTGGGTATAATATAATACCTGATTGGTACCGGCATCTTTGACTTTTGTGACCAGAGACTTTTTTCTCTTAAAGTCGATTTTACAGTCATTCACCGGGCCATGGGGCCGCCGACGTCCAGCACCAGATAGCCGTCGATATAGACCCACACGTCGTCGTCGCCGCTGAACGTAAATTCGATCGCCTTATTGGTATCTTTCAACTGGTGGGTGTTGGTGTCATACTCGATCTTGGTTCCCGTAGAGGACATGGTAAAATCTATCTCAAATTTTGCGCCGTAGCAGAAATTGGTATAATTTTTACCGGGTATATAGCGGATGGGGAAAAAGCCGGATTTATCCTGCGCGTCATCTATGGTTGTATATCCGTCAGCCTTATCCCCGGCGGTAAAGGTGCGTCCGTCCAGTTTCAGACCCATCGCGGTCAAACCCGCATCGCTGTCGTCCCGGCTGTTATATTCATAATACCCGTCGGTATTCTTGGTAAACTTGAACTTATAGTTCCGATAAATCGAGCCGAGCGGTGTGGAATAATCGGCAGCGGGGTACAGCTTTTTGACGGGCGTATTCAGGAACGACTCGTCAAAATAAGGCAGACGGACGCCGCCCTTGCCGTCTGTTGCATTATACCCCTGGGTGATGTAACCGCCCCACAGCGTATCATCCACCAGTCCCTGTGCCGCCGAACCATTATAGCAATCCAAATAATCAGGGAGACAAAAGGAGGCGATGATGGTGAGCGACGGTGGGCTGGCGCCCACCTAGGACGACAACGCAGCCATGTGCTCACCAGCGCGCCGAACTTGTCTTTTTGTTTGTTTGGATTGCTATAGTATCGCCGTTTATGTTCTGCGAATTGACGGCGATGCTGTAATTTTTACTCTCATAATTATCCTTGAGGAAATTATTGGTAGTGCTCTGGTTTGCGTACTGCAAGCCGAGATACAGCGGGAAATAACGCAGGTTGTGGCCGACGTAGGTGCCGCCGTCCACATTGGCGCCGTCCACACACCCCGAATTGAGCAGCGCGTGGTTGAAATAGCTGTTGAGGTTATCCGCGCCGAGCGCATATCCGTCATTCCGATTGATTCCGTATTTCAATTGGTCATCGGTGTGGTAGTCATAGAGCGTCAGCGTTGACTCATAGTAGTCGCTTTCATCATGATCGGTGCTGGCCGCTTTGACGTCCAGCAGTTTCACGACGGACGCGACATTCGCGCTCAGCGCCGAAAAAAACCATGAGAAACGCCAGACTCACGGCCACCATTTTGGTAGACGCCTTATGCTTTTTGAAATACTTGCGCGGCATGACGCTGACTCCCGACGCTGTGCTTTTCTTATTCATAAAATTCGCAGCCTCCCTTAAAATATCCGATGCAAAATCTTTGTGGAAATTCACAAGTATAAAACTCGATGACAGGCAAAATATCCCCATTTACATAAACAGATTATAGCACATCAGAAAATGGAGTTCACCCCTTTCTCACTATTTTTCAAACGTTTGGTTATTTATTATGCCTTAAAGCATTTTTATTTGGTTTGATTGCACGAATTTTATTGAACAATTTTATTTCATACTGCTTTCCTTTCTTTTTCACTGATTCACACTGCGCCCCCTGTCGCAATCCTATTTTTTTTCAGTTTGTGCAGTTTTTTCTATGGAGCCTTGCTTAAAAAATGTTCTGTTTTATGGCAATCGCCACCAAGTTTACCCCCTTGATTTCAAAATCAGTGGAATTTTTGCGTCAAATTGCACAATATTTTTTTCATCAAAAAAAGCGCCCCCTCGAACCGAAAATCCAAGGGAACGCTTTTTACTGCTGTCATCGCTTTACGATACCATTATAATAATATATAATGAAAAGGGATCAGCTATTTTTGTCAACCTGCTTGAAGGTTTTGAGGTTACCGCTCTTGAGGCTGCGCTTTGCCAACTCGGCATACACATCTTCGAGCGGAATGCCGCGCTTGACCATCAGCACCATCAGGTGATACATCAAGTCGCTGATTTCACCCACCAAGTCGCTGTCGCTGTCGTTTTTGGCGGCGATGATCGTTTCGCTGCATTCCTCGCCCACCTTCTTGAGAATCTTGTCGAGTCCCGTGTCGAGCAGGTAGCAGGTGTAGGATTTCTCCTGGGGATGATCCCTGCGCTCGATCACTGTGTCATACAAGTCCTGCAATACGTCGTTTCTTTCGTTCTGGGTCATTGGAATATGTCTCTCCTTTTTATTTATCTTACTCGATGCTCAGCACGCCGTCCACACGCAGCAGCTTGGACGTGACCTGCGCGAGATGTTCCTTGCTGCTGACCGAGATGGTCGCCGTGATCACCGCGTTGCCGTCTTTTAATTCGTGGGAATTGAGCATGCTGATGCTGATATGCATCACGGAAAGCTGTGCGGTGATATCCGCGAGCAATCCGTGGCGGTCGAGGCAGGTCATGCGCAGCGTGGTCTTAAAGACGCGGCTGCCGCTGTTTTCTCCCCACGACACCTTGAGCCAGCGTTCGGGATTTTCGCACTGCGCCAGATCGCGCGGCACGTTGGTGCAGCTTCTCTTGTGTACCGATACGCCGTAGCCCCGCGTGATGAATCCGATGATTTCGTCACCCGGCAGCGGATTGCAGCAGCGCGCCATCTTGATCTGGCAATGCTCGATGCCCTCCACGCGCACGCCCGGGTCGCCCTTGGCCGGGCTTTGCGGCGCCTCCTCGAAATTTCCCAGCGTGACAGGCTCGCTCGGCTTGACAATGAGTCGGTCATAATCCTCGCGAATGCGCGGCATCAGGCGCGTCATCACAATGCCGCCGTAGCCGATCGCCGCGAAGAAATCGTCCACCGAGTCCATGTGGGATTTGCGCGCCTGTTCCTTGAGGAACTCTTCGGCTTTGTCGTCGGGCATGGTCAGTCCCGCGCGCTTCATTTCCCGCTCATATTCCGCGCGTCCCTCCGCGATATTCTCCGCGCGGCGCTCGTTCTTGAACCACGCGCGAATCTTGCTCTTGGCCTGGCTGGTCTTGGCCATATTCAGCCAGTCGCGGCTGGGACCGTTGACGATCTCCTTGGTGGTCTGAATCTCCACCACATTGCCGGTGCGCAGCGTCGTGTTGATGGGAACAATGCGTCCGTCGATCTTCGCGCCGACCATGCGGTTGCCCACCGCGCTGTGAATCGCGTAGGCAAAGTCGATGACCGTCGCGCCGACGGGGAGAATCTTGAGGTCGCCTTTCGGCGTGAGCACATAGATTTCCTCCGGCATCAGATCATCCTTGATGAGAGTGATCACGTCGCTTCCGCTCTCCATCTGTTCCTCGATCATCTGGCGGATCCATGTCACGGCGTTTTCAAACACGACCTTGCCGCCCTCCGCCGCTTCGCCCGTCTTATATTTCCAGTGCGCCGCCACACCAAATTCCGCTGTGCGGTGCATCTCCTTGGTGCGAATCTGCACTTCAAAGGGAATGGCGTTTTCCTCTGGATCGTCGCTCTTGCGCATGACCGTGGTGTGCAGCGATTGATAGCCGTTGGGCTTTGGCATGGTGATATAATCCTTGAAGCGCCCCGGAACCATCGTGTAATTGGTGTGAATCAGACCCAGCACCGAATAACAGTCCGCCACGGTGTCCACAATGACGCGCACCGCGTAAACGTCATAAATATCCTCGAAGCTCTTGCCCTGCATAATCATCTTATGATAAATGCCGTTCACCGATTTCACGCGTCCCGAAACGATCACATTTGGGATATGCTGCACCAGTTTTTCCTTAATTTCATCCTTGATGCTTTCAAGGAATGCCTGCCGGTTGAACTGCTGCTCCGACAAGCGGTTACAGATCTGCTTATAGCCCACCGGGTCAAGGTAGCGCAGCGACAGATCTTCCAGTTCCTCCTTGACCTGGCGGATGCCCATTCTGTGCGCCAGCGGCGCGTAAATCTCCATCGTTTCCCGCGCAATATCCCGCTGCTTCTGGGGATACATCGCACTGAGTGTGCGCATGTTGTTCAGACGGTCCGCCAGCTTGATGATCAGCACGCGGATGTCTTTGTTGGTGGCAAAAAGCATACGGCGCACATTCTCCGACTGATGTTCTTCCTTGGTCTTGAAGCCCATTTTGCTCAGCTTGGTCAGACCGTCAATAATACCCGCAATCGTGCTGCCGAAGTTCTTTTCGATGTCTTCCAGCGTCACAGGGGTATCCTCCACTACGTCGTGCAGGAGGGCCGCCACCACACTGTCCGTGTCCATTCCCAGCGACACCAGAATATCCGCCACTGAAATGGGGTGAACGATATATGGCTCGCCGGATTTGCGTTTCTGCCCCGCATGCGCTTTGCTGGCGAAGAAATAGGCTTTTTCGATCGCCGCCATGTCGTATTCCTTGCCGCTGGCCACAATGTTTTTCACTAATACGTCATACGTGCAGTACGACTCTACCACATTATCCGTAAAATCGCGTTCATTCTCACCTGTCATCACGTTTTTCTTCATTTCGTCTGCCATATGGTTTTCCCTCCTCCGTCAATCACTTTCTTCCTAATCACTTTCTTCCTAATATTTCATTTCTGGTGTTCCTCAAAAATCAAGCGTTGATGTAACCCACGCTCTGTGCGGTGGGTGTATTTTCCAGCGCAATCTTTCCGTCTTTTGCGTCATGCGCAGACGGTTCTATTTTCAGCACAAAGCCGTCGTTTTCCATATGGAGCAGTCCGCCTTCGGTCAGAATGCGCAGTGACGTCAGCAGCTTTGCGTACCCCACACCCGCGCGTTTCATCCGGCAGCCCAGCACATCCTCGCCGCCGCGGTAACCCTCCGCCGTCATGCGATAGATCACGCCTACCTCCTTGCGGGTGGGTCGGAGTTGCGAAAGCTGCTCCTCCTCCAGTGTTTCACCGCGCATGAGTTTTTCAAACAACTGTCTGCCGCCGTGAATCTCGTCAAAATGTGTCTCGGACAGACGCATATCCCGCACCACCAGCGTCAGACTCTCCTGCCCACGATAGACAGATTTATCAAGCGTTACCGCGATATCCACCACGTCGCCGGGTACATAAGGGAAGTCCTCGTTCAGCGTGGAAAATTTCATGGCGGTAATCGTGGCTTCGCCTCGCTGCATCGTGATTTTCTGGTGCTTGCCTCCGCCCGCGCCGAATATGTCGATAATCTTCATTCCCATGACCGCCACCACAGGCGTGGGATTCTCCGCGCCGAACGGTTCCAGAAGCTGCGCCGCGTCACACAGATCCAGCGTCAGCAGGGACGGCGGAAGCTGGCAGTCGATCTTCAGCTCGGGAGCGGGCATTTGCGGAAATTCGCACGCCGCATAATCGTTGATGGCACGGCGAAACGAGTCGATATCCTCGGTTCTGAGGCTGATGCCGGCCGCAAGCGTATGCCCGCCGAATCCGGTAAGCGTATCGGAACAGGCGGAAATCGCGTCATACAGCGAAAAGCCCTCAATGCTGCGCCCCGAACCCTTGGCGTTCTCCCCCTCATAGGACAGGATAAAGCACGGCTTGCCGTATCTTTCACAGATACGGGAGGCAAAAATACCGATCACACCGCGATTCCAGCCTTCTCCCGCGATCACGATCACACGGTCATACAGCAGCGACTCGTTTTTTTCCAGCATCTCCCCCACATCGCGGTTGATGATCTGCTCGATGGCCTGCCGCTCCTTGTTCTCATCGGTAAGCTGTTGCGCGAGCCGGTCGGTTTCTTCCATATCCTCCGAAATCAGCAACCGCACCGCGCGTTCCGCGGTACCCAACCGTCCCGCCGCGTTAAGACGTGGCGCGATGATAAAGGCAATAGAAGTGGATGTGACGGGCTTTCCGGTGAGTCCCGCTAAATCCATCAGTGTTTTGAGTCCCGGCCGTTCTGTCCGCTCGATCAGCGGCAGTCCCAGTCGCACCAGACGGCGGTTTTCTCCCGTCAGGCTCACCACGTCCGCCACGGTACCAAGCGCTACCAGATCGCCGCAGTTTTCCAGCACGGAAAAACTGTCTCCTTCCAGTGCGCATACCAGCTTAAAGGCCACCCCTACGCCGGCATATTCACGGAAGGGACACCGACTTTCCCGACGGTGGGGATTGACCACAGCCACCGCCTCGGGAAGCCGTTCTCCCTCGTGGTGGTGATCAGTCACAATCACTTCCATGCCGAGTTCGTTCGCGTGCGCCACTTCGTTGACAGCGGCTATGCCGTTGTCAACCGTCACAATCAGCGAAACTCCCTGCTCGTGCAGTCTGTCTATTGCGCCGCAATTGAGTCCATAGCCCTCGTTATCGCGATGGGGGATATAATAGGTGACATTCGCGCCTACCGATTCCAGATAGGAATACAACAGCGCGGTCGAGGTGATGCCGTCCACATCGTAATCGCCGTACACGGCAATGCTTTCAAACCCGTCGATAGCCTTTCTCAGTCGTTCCACTGCCTTATCCATATCAATAATGGCAAAGGGATCGATGAATTCCGCGAAGTCGTCATCAATCCCCAGCATATCTTTTATTTCTTCATCAGAGCAAAATCCGCGCGAAGAAAGAAGGTGCGCAGTGAACCCGTCTATTCCGAATCGCCCGGCGATGCTTCGCGACAACGCCTTATCCGATTTTGCTATCTGCCACCTGCGAAACGACATGGGACTCACCTCCTGATAATACCGACGCGGGGCTGCCCGTCCGACCCCAAAATAACGCCCGATTTCAAACTAATAGGATAAATAATATGTTATCATATTTCTTCTGTTTTTTCAAGTTGTTTTTTTACAAAAAAGACATATTTTTTTAAATATTTATAATCAATTATCCCATTAAAAAGCGAAAAACTTTTTAATGGGATAATTACTGAATTTCTTCTATTAAAGACGACTGTCAAACATCGCCTTATTTTTAAATACCGTCTCATAAGCCGCGCAGATTTTGTCCGACAGGCAGACAATGGCGGCTTCCCGGCACCGCGGCAGTCGGGTCAGGGTCAGCGGCCACATGTGACTGACAATGATATTTTCCTCTTTTCGGTTGAGATTAAAGCGTTCCTTCGCGTTTTTCAGCGCGTCCACCGGATGCCGGAAACCGTGCAGCCGTTTGTGCGCCGAACGGTCATGCCAGTCGTAAAGGTAAAAATCGTGCAGGAAGGCGCCCATCACCAAACTCCTGCGGTCAGCATGCAGATGCACAACCTTATCGAGCACATAACTCATGCACACGACGTTCATCACATGCTCATAGGTGGTAATGTGTCCATGCTGGATGAATGTTTTCATCCGCTGCGCGTCACGCGTTTCACGCACACCGCGCAGACATTTTTTGATATAATGTCGATCCTCCGCCGACAGCCTCATGGTTCTCTCCCCCGTTCTTCCTGTTAGGTTTTATCTCATGTCAATGCTTTCTCGCGCTTTCCGCCAAACGGAGCATCACGTCCTTGATACGTGTGCGGTTGACCGAATGCGCTCCTTCGTTGCGGAAACGTCTGATTTTTTTGACAGCGTTGACCTGAAGCCCGCTGAGCTTCATATTGGCCTTTTGCAGTTCGTGCTCGATGACGGAATCCTTCATCGCGGAGGACAGCGACAGGGCTTTGACATTGGCGAGCTTGCCGCTCACGCTGCTCTCCAGCTCGTCGTATTTCTCCGCAATCGCCTGATTGGCGCGGTTCTCAAACGACTTGACCTTGCTCACAAAATCGCTCAGACTAGACACCGTGAGCGTCAGATCTGCGGATACCACACCCACCAGCAGCAGCGCCGCGAGATTCTCCGCCACATCGGGAAGATACTGCATGGGAACGGCAACGTAGGGATGCAGAAAATGCGACACCGCTACCCCTGCCACGCCGAAAAACGTGGAGGCCGGCAGACAGATGTAGCCGTTGAGATTCAGCGGCATATTGCTGTAATCCCACCACGAAGCGTGAAACAGCTTTTCGAGCGTATAGGCCGTGCCATATTCCAGCACCGCCGAGCTGACCATGCACAGCAGGAACGTCAGCCAGATCGACCGCCCCGTACCGAGCAGAATAAAAACCAATGCACCCGCGCCGTAAATCGGACAAACCGGTCCCATCAGGAAGCCGCGATTCGACCACTGTTTTTCCCGTATGCTCACCAGCGCGGTTTCATAAATCCAGCCGAAAAAGCTGTAGATAAAAAAATACAGCACCGCCTGATTGATCGTCAAAACACTCCACTCCAAACTACTTTATTCATTGCAATGATACATCACTTCAATGAATTGAATGATACTTATGTGTTAATATTATATGAACTCAGCCTCGCATCTCGACATTCGCCATGCGGACATACCGCCGCAGCGAATATTCTCCGTCGTGAGACTCGCCCGCAAAATGATCCGACATATGTCCCAGAGATGTGACGCGGTTCACACCGCACCGCAGCAGCCTCTCCGAAAGGATAGCATCATCTTCCGCATCGCAGAGCAGTCCCGCCGTCTGCAAATATCCCTTTTGCCGCCGCAGCACCGTCATCATCCGATCACGCGGCAGCCGTTTGACAAGGCACCTGCCGTAGAGTTCCGACAGTTCCAGTTCGCTGTCCTCCCGCGCGAAAAGGCCGCAGTTCCGTCCCCGGAAAGCACGATTTTCCCCGACCGAAGAATTCCCTGACAAAATCATTTCCAGCTCGTCATTGTAATCTTTCAACGTCATCCCGGCTGCGGCGCCGATCTCCGTGATGGGTCGGCCATTGCGTGCCGCCTGCAAATACGGAAGGAATATCCGGCAGAAGTCGTACATTTCCTCCATGCTGTCAGTATCTATATAGATGGTCTGGCATGAGCTGCACAGCAGTTGTTCCGTGCGGATCAGGTGATCGGCCAGCGCCGTAAGTTCCTCCGGCTGGCCCCGCCAATTGCCCGAAAGATAGGCAAAGCTCAGCCGATGGCCCCATTCGATCAGTTTGGCGCCGGGAGCCGCCAGTGAACGTGCCGCGCGGATGGCTGCGTCGCCTCCCCACACCACAATGCCGTCCGCCAGTTCCGCCATTTTCTTCATCGCGGCAATGTCGTCGGACGGCGTGTCAAACACATAAATAAAATCGGCCAGACGCGGCTCGATTTCAACGAGTGTTTTGAGCGCCAGCAGCGTCAGTCCGTTGTCCGCCTGCGGCAGTTTCAGAAGATTGATATTGCCCGTCAGTAACCCTTCCACCACCGTATAGGCCGGCAAAAAGTCCACATTGCCGACGGATATGTGAAAGAGCACCCCTAATGGCGGCGGCACGGTTTTCACGCCCGACAGTCCCAGCATGGGTCGGGTATCGCGAGGCAAAAAGAAATCGCGCCCCAGTTCTGTTGTCACCTTATATTCCAGATATTCGCGGCTGAGCAGTCTGACCGAACCGCGCACCTGTTCTCCGAGCGAGAACAGGGATTCCACCCCGAATTGCCGGAGCAAATCGTCAAATTCACCCGCAGCCATGCGCCGCCCCAATGTATCAATCGCGCCGATCACCGTATCCACTGACAAAGGCTCGCCCATACGCGTGGCGTTGATAAATTCCTTCAGGCCGTCCAACAGCGCGGACTGCTCCGAGGACGGGTAGATTGTCCCGTTTGCCAATATCATCGTTCATCCTCCCTTTCCGGCCGAATTCACCTGACGCTTCCCGCATTGGCCAAAAGTTCCGCTGCGCCTGCCGCACAGGTCTTGATGTCTTTCAGTCCCACTCTGCCGATAATTTCCAGATAGGGCGAAGCAATACCGCAGCCGCACGTCCTGCCGTCATGAAGAACGCCGAGATCGTCGGTCATCACACTCAGAATGGGCGTGGCTCTCACCATAGGCGAGATCAGGTTGACCAGCCCCACCTGTCCGTGGGGAAGCGGCTCAAGGGTGTTCACATCGCGGATGATGACGCGGCTGTAGACCGGAACGTGAAAATGATGACGCGGACAGTCGCAGTACAGGATCGGATGCTCCACCGCGCCGTAGAATTCCACAATATCGCTGTCATCTACCGCAAAAACCTTTTTGGCCAGCGCGTAGAATTCCTCCTTGTCCACCGCCTCCCGGTAGAACTGCTTCCAGCCGCCGCCCAGCATGATCTTGGAATGCTTCGGCAGGGTCAGATGAATGCCGCGCTCATCGAGCAGCTTCATGGCAAAATAGGTATAGGATGGAAAACCCATGAACCGCAGTGGGAAACGGGATTTCGCGTATTTCTGTATCGCCGCCGCCACGCCCTCGAGATCGGGAACATATTGCCCGTTCTTGTATTCGAGCGCATAGGTACGCCCCAGCGACGGCGTAAAGAGCGTCGCTCCGAACGCCGTCTTAGTCACGGCGGTGTGGTTGTCGCGGTGAGGACGGTAGCCAAACACCACATAATGGCAGGGGACAGGCGAAAAGAGCCGTCTGCGGCGAACCACTTTCCACACCATCGGCGCGCCGTTCAGCAAATCGCCGCAGGTAAACCCGATGCGGCTGAACCTGCCGCCTGTTCCGGAGGAAGTCGCCTTAATCAGCATACGGCGAGGCGGCACGGAATACAGTTCATGACGCTTGAAAAGCAGCGTCGGCAAAAAGGGCAGCCGCGCGATATCTTCATATTCCCGCAGATCGTCCGGCGAAAAGCCCTTTGCGTCGAGAATCGCACGATAAGAAGCGTTGCGGGCATACCCAAAGGCACAGTTTTCCCGCACCGCCACGAGAAACAGATCATTCGTCCCCTCTGTGTCATAGGGATTTTTCCAGTGAAAAAGCCTGCCGGTGTAGCTCATGATTCATCATCCTTGTTCCGTTTCTGCTTCCTGCGGAATACATTCTAACTCGCGTCTTCATCGTCCTGACCGTGATGGTTGTCTTCATCGTCAAACCCCCATTCCTTCATGCGATTTTTTGCTATGTTTTCTCCGAAGTTGCTGTAAAAACGCGTGGTTATTCCCAGAATAACGCCCACAATTATCAAAATGATGATTAGAATGAATGCATAACCGCCCATATTATTGTCCTCCATTCTCCCAGATATCCCAAAGCCCGTTTTTATCAATGCACTCCCGGATATCCTCGGCCAATAATTCTTGCAGCTCGTGCCGATCTGCCCATCGGAAAGCCAGATGTTCCTCGGAAATACGCACTCTGCCGCAATCCGCGTAACGGCAAAGGTACGTCATCACAACAATCTCATAATGCGGATCGGGCTGTACTCCCGTCGCGAACAGCAGTCTGTCGGCAGACACATCCAGCCCTGCCTCCTCCCGCAGTTCGCGGATAAGCGTCTGCTCCGGTGTTTCTCCGAATTCCAGCGTGCCGCCGGGAAATTCCCACCATGCCACACCTTCCCGCTCCATCTTGTCACGACGCTGGAGAATCAGCGCCTTGCCGTCCTCATTCAGCACAATGCCCTTGACCGCGACAAAGATGCGATTGGTTTCCGCTTCGTCGCCTGTCGCTTGGCGAACATCCTGATTCCAATCCAGTACCCGCACATCCGATAAGCGGGAAGCGATGATCTCGGCTGCGCCATTCAGCCAGCTTTTGCATTGATTCAATATGATCGCGTCGCTCGACAGAACATTTTCTTTCCCCCAGAGCTGTCTGTCCACATCCGGCAGGAGCTGAATGTCACAGGAAAAGGCGCGGTCTTCAAAGCATTCCGCTATCAGCGCCTTCAGCCGTCCGGTGTTGGAGACAGGCGCATCTAGTAGGATGACCGCCTCACCCGCTCTGATTGTCTCCAGATAATCCCCCAGCAGTTCCACCGCCGAGCGTGTGTGCGCGATGAGACGATAGCTACCGCACATGGCCGCCAGATCCCGCACCGTGCCATCCATGCAGCGGTAGAGCGTAGTGCCGGACAGCGCGGTTTCCAGTGTGATGATGACGTTAAGTCCGTCAATCCACACCTGCCCGCCGTTCACGCCGCCTGTGACGCGCTTTTTCTCCCGTGCTGTCAGATCGGACGTCGGCGTTGCGGCTCGCACCACCGCCAGCCGCTGCCGTTCAGTAAGCTGGTAATGATCCCCCACCAGCCGCGACACACTTTTAATGGGATATCCCCGGTCAAGCATCACCTGCAAATCGGACTGCGCGCGTCGCAGCATCGGCCATTTGTCCGCGGCAAAATCCCGCTCATCTGACGGCACAAACCCCCGTCTGATTTCCTGTCCCAATCTCATCCCCCTCTTTCCTCAAAAACAAAAGGGAGCATGCCAACGCCTTGCTGACAAGCTCCCCTCATTTCCTCCTAACGGCCAAACCGCCCGAAAGGAATTTCTTACTTTATTTTGTTGAACACTGCGCAATTGGTTCCAAAAAAACACACAGAGATATCCTCTTTCTGATGTTAGTCTGAATCAGTTGTCCAGATCAAATTCCAGTTTCTCGCCGCAGTTCGGGCATTCCATCTCGCCGACGTTGATGAGATCTTCGTCAAGACAAATGGTATCGCCGCAGGTCGGGCATGTAACCTCATAATAAAGCTCGTCTTTTGTTTTCTTGGTGGTTTTCTTCTCCGGCTTCTTCTCCACCTTGCCGACATTATCAGACTCATAGAGATCCTTCTCGATGGCGCCGAGATCCTCATCTACTTCGTCAAGCTGCTGCTGGAATTCCTCAAAGCCTTCCTCGAGATTTTCCATGTCGAGCACGATGTCTTCCAAAAGCTCCATCAAGGACTTAATGACCTTGGTGTCTTTCTTGTCGTCGTTCAGGTTAAGACCTTCTACCAAACCCTTGATATAAGCAAGCTTCTCCAACTTATTCATAATGAATCTACCCTCTCTGTAAATAATTTATCAAAAACCAAATTGCTGACAGCACTCTGGATTACGCGCGTTCCATGTAAAGACCGGTTCTGGTGTCAATACGGATCATATCGCCTTCCTCAATAAAGAGCGGCACCTTGATTTCCGCGCCGGTTTCCAACTCGGCAGGCTTGGTCGCGTTGGTAGCGGTATCGCCCTTAAAGCCGGGATCGGTCTTGGTAACTTTCAGTTCCACAAAGTTGGGCGGCTCTACGCCAAACACATTGCCCTTGTAGGACAACACTTTGCAGGTCATGTTTTCAGTGACAAACTTGAAGTTGTCGCCGAGTGTGCTCTCGTTGATGGGGAGCTGCTCATAGGTTTCGGGATCCATAAAGTAATACAGACCGCCGTCCTCATAAAGATACTGCATATCCTTGCGCTCGACAAACGCGGTGGGGAACTTGGCGGACGGATTGAACGTGGTTTCCGTCACAGCGCCCGTAATGACATTGCGCAGCTTGGTACGCACGAATGCCGCGCCCTTGCCCGGCTTGACATGCTGAAACTCAATAATCGAATAAACAGCGCCGTCCATCTCGAAAGTAACGCCGTTTCTGAAATCTCCTGCTACGATCATCTGGTATAACCTCCATGAAATAACTTACCGCTTAGTATTATAATACAAAACAATCTTAATTTCAAGTGATTTTTTACATTCTTTTTTGAAAAAGCAATTTTTTTTGTATGTTTTGCCGTCAAAAAACGGGGGTTTTGATTTGTGAAAAAAGTAACAACTCTGATTTTTTAGAGCTTTTACACAAATACGCCGTTCAAATTACGCGATAACGTCTGATTTTTTATGCATTGTAACGAAATTCTCGGTTTATGCATATTCACAACAAGAAACAGGCCTTACAACTGAATAAAACCCCGGTCCAAATCGGCTAAATTGACCGCTCCGTCCGCTGTTTTGTACATCATGTTTTCGATTCTCACGCCGTATTTGCCGGGGATATAGATGCCCGGCTCCACCGTAATGACCGAACCCACCGGGATTTTGCCGCCGCGGGAAGACACTGATGGGAATTCATGAATTTCCAGACCCACGCCGTGGCCGGTGGAATGTCCGAAATACGAGCCGTAGCCTTCCGCCGTGATCAGGTCGCGAGCCGCCGCATCGCACTGGGCGAGATCGTCACCTCCTTCAAAGAGGTAATCCATCGCCGCCTGCTGCGCCCGCAACACGATGTCGTAGATATTGCGCTGTTCGTCGCTCACCTTGCCATAAGCCACCGTACGGGTCATGTCGGAATGATAGCCGCCTACCACGCAACCCACGTCAAAGGTAATCAGATCGCCCTTTTGGATTCTGCGCTGGGCGGGTACCGCATGCGGCATGGAGCCGTTTTCGCCTGACGCCACGATGGAATCAAAGGCCAGGCGTTCCGCTCCCAGCCGACGGGCGTAAAACTCGAATTCAAAAGCAAGCTCCTGCTCCGTCACACCCTCACGCACCAAGGTATAAACATGTTCCAGCGTTTTTTCCGCGATAGTCTGCGCCGCTTTCATGCAGGCGATTTCCTCTTTGTCCTTGTGAACGCGGAGAGAAGCGATCAGACCGTCGAGGTCGCCTTCTTCACTGAGAAACGCCGGTTCAAAGATGTCCAGCATTTGGGTGTACTGCGAGAGCGTCATTCTTTCCGACTCAACAAGAAGGGTTTTCGCGCCGATTGTACGCACCACATCCCCACCAAGTTGCTTCATGGTGTCGCTGTTGTACTCGATGACCTCGCACCAGTCAATCGCCTTGCTCGCCGCCTCGGTATAGCGGGAGTCGGTGATATAGGCGCAGCCGTTTTTACTCACCACGAAATAACCGTTGTCGCAGTCAAATCCGGTGAGATATTTGCCGTTGATCCGGGAAATGACCAGCGCGCCGTCGTATTCTTCCGGGATGATGTCGATGAGCGCATTGGTGCGCTGCTGAAATTTGTCAGCCATGAGAAAAGACCTCTTTCTATTGTTCAATGATGGCCGTCAACGCCTGCACGCCCAACAGATAGCTGTTCGCGCCAAAACCGCAGATCTGACCAACGCACACGGGCGAAATTACCGAATGATGACGAAATTCCTCGCGCGCGTGGATATTGGACATATGCACTTCCACAAAAGGCAGCGGCTTGACGGCGGCAATCGCGTCGCGCAGGGCATAGCTGTAATGCGCTGTGAATCTTATCGAGAATCACGCCCTCGTGGTTGCTCTGGAGAAAATCCGCCTCCAGCCCCAGCGACTCCGCGTATTGTTTGATTTTGCCGCAGATGGTATCGAGCGTTTCCGTGCCGTAAACGCCCGGTTCACGCACGCCGACCATATTGAGGTTGGGTCCGTTGAGAATGAGTATTTTTTTCATATCTTTTGATTCGCTTCCTTATTGCTCAAAATGAATTTATCAGTTAAAAAATTCAACGGTTATAGGGAACATCGCCCAACTCTAACGGGTCGGGATTGCTGAGAATCCATTCGACAGCCGCTTTTGCGATTTCATCAAAAACTCCCTCGTCGCTGTACGGGGACACCTTCCTGACCGTTTTCAATATTTTCTCGTCTGCCGCCCTGCCGGTTGCCATCAGCGCCGCCAATTGGTCACGCATGGCGCGGTAATCCGCGTCCCAGTTCATACCGCCGTTGTCGAGAATCTCGTGACTGAGCCGCCCCGCAATGCGAATGACTTCGCCCTGCACATATTTCGCCCTGCCCGTCCCCGGAACAAGCAAATTCCACAGTTCATTGTACTGCTGCTGCCATGTCTCGCCTTTCACGGCAATCGGCGCGCTGCCGTCGTACTTTTGCTTGCGCGGCACGGGCGGCACATCGTATATGCGGTACAATTCCTGCAAGGCCGCGTCCACCTCGTCGAGATAATCGGGGTTAAAGCTGTCGCGGTAAAATTCAAACTGCTCACCGATTCTCGTGACCTGCGCTTTCATATCACCGGTGATTTCCAATCCCGCGTCAAGCAGAATCCGCGACAGCTCCACCATGTCAGGAATGTTGGCGTTTTGGCACCGGAACAGCGCTTCTTCCAGCGCGTTGTAATGCGAATAACCGCCTGTCATATGTACATCCGCACCCAGACGGAGCAGTTCTCTTACGCTCTCGGTACGATAATACATCGCGGCGTAAATCAAAGCTGTCGGATGGCTGTCCTTCTGAAAATTGACGTCCGCACCGAGCGACACCAGTAATGCAATATTCTCCGGCTTGCTCATCGCCGCCTCACTCAATGCGGTGCGACCATAAAGATTGGAATAATGGATATCCGCGCCGTATTCGGTGACGAGCCATCGAATGACTTCTTCCGGCAGATTCGGGTTCATGAGAGCGGATTCCTTGTAGTAGTTGTTACAATAGGCATTCGGCTCGCATTTTTTCAAAGCTGCCTTGATTATTTCAACGTCGCCGCCGGCAACAATTTCATCAAAATCCTTGGGCAAAGTTTTCCTCAGTTTTGCCATGACAACGATACTTCCTTTCTTCCCCCGACTCTCCGCTCTTCACTCTTTATTTAAGGGCGTCATAATAGTTTTTCATCTTTTTTGCGTCATCGGTCTGCGTTCCCGCCGACTCGCAGATCACTGTCGGACTCATATCCCGCTTGATCAATTCCTCCATCAGCGGCTCGAACTGTGGGCCGTACATCTCATCCGCAAAGGTCAGGTGCTTCTTTTCGCCGCCTGCGGTGTATTCGATTTTGGAAAAATGGATGTGCATACGGCGCAGACGGTCTATGCCCAGTGTATTCTCAATTTCATCCAACACCTTGCCGTAATCCATCTGTCCCTGCAGACGGCTGTTGAGATGACCGAAATCCACACAAGGCAGAATTCTCTCATCCAGCGTGCAGAAGTCCAGCACCTCCGTGAGATTGCCCAACTGGTTGATTTTGCCCATCACCTCCGGGCAGATATGAATATGTCCCAGTCCCTGCTCGTCAAGGTGCCGCTGCGCCGCCGCCAGCGTTTCCTTGGCCAGCGCCGTGGCTTCCTCGCGGGATTTCTTACCCAGACCGCCGGGATGCACCACAATGCGGTCGGCTCCCATCCAGTCGGCCGCCTGCGCGCTCTCAAATATGTAGCGAATCGAGTTGAGCCGCTTTTCCTCCTCGGGAGAAGCAAGCGATATGAAATAAGGCGCGTGAATCGACAGTTTGATGCCGTTTTCCTCCGCCTTTTGTTTGAAAAGCCGCGCCTTGGGTTCCTTGACCATCACGCCGCGACCGCACTGGTACTCAAAAGCGGTCAGACCGTTCGCCGCAATCCATTCGATCAGCTTTTCGGTCGATTTGATCTTTTCGGCGGCAGACCGTTCACATGCGCCCGCCGGCCCGAATTTCGCGTCAGACATACGCTGTATTCCCTCCTTAATCCTTCCAGAATGTCATGATAAAGCGCTCTAAAGTCCGTTTGATACGAAAGCCGATGTGCTCCTCCATGAGATACGGCACCGTCATCACCGTGCAGGCGCCCAGCAGATTGCCGCCCAATATGTCGGTGAAAATCTGATCGCCCACCACGGCCGCTTCCCTCGGCGCAACGCCCAGCCGCTGACACGCGCGGCGGAAGCCCACGGGCAGCGGCTTCTTGGCAGAACCTTCAAACTCCAGCCCGACAAGCTCGGAAAAAGTCCGCACCCGCTGACCGTTGTTGTTGGACACCACCATCAGCGCGAAGCCCTCGGCTTTCATGCGGTCAATCCAATCCTGCACTCCGTCGGCGGGGACAGGATTGTTGTGGGTGGTCATGGTGTTGTCAATATCCAGTAGCAGCGCCTTCACGTCCATTTCCCGCAGCATGGCGGGCGTGATGTCTATCATTTTGTCAATTCGCTTCTTCGGCTTGAAGATAGCCATTTCTCTCACCTGCCTTATTCAAATGCAAAAAGTGCAGGCACACCGAACGCATCCGGCATACCTGCACTTAATTTCCGTCAGTAGACCAGCGAATCCGAACAACGTAAGCAATACCCGGATTACTTAAACTTGCGCTTTCTCGCTGCTTCGGACTTCTTCTTACGGCGTACAGAGGGCTTCTCGTAAGCTTCTCTCTTGCGGACTTCCTGAATAATACCCGAACGTGCGCAAGACTTCTTGAAACGTCTGAGTGCGCTGTCAAGAGACTCTTTTTCCTTAACTCTGATTTCAGATGACATGTAACTTCCCCTCCTTCCGCCAAGTCGCAAAGCCACGTTTCTATCGTGACTCTTGCTTATTATACACGAGACTTTTCAAAAAGTCAAGAGTATCGACGAAAAAAAGTGGGAATTTTTTGATATTTTTGCTAATATTGCGAAAATCAGCCCATCATTTGTGAATCAGCGCTTTACTTCGCGACGATATTCACCAGTCTGCCCGGCACATAAATCTCCTTGACAATGTTCTTGCCCTCGAGCTGCGCGGCGATGGTTGCGTCAGCTTTGGCGGCTGCAATGGCCTGCTCCTGTGTCGCGTCGGCGGGAATCTGAATGCGCGCTCTGACCTTGCCGGTGATCTGTACGGCGATTTCCACCGTTTCATCCACACACTTGGCTTCGTCGTACTTCGGCCACGGCTGATAGACGATCATATCGCCAAAGCCCATGTTCTCCCAGATCTCCTCGCAGATATGCGGCGCGAACGGGTCGAGCAGCATGAGGAACACCTTGTATTCTTCACGGGTGACGGAACCGCACTTTTCGATATCGTTGAGCCATGTCATAAGCTGGGCAATGGCGGTGTTGAATTTCAGAGTTTCGATGTCCTCGGTCACCTTTTTGATGGTCTTGTGGACGGTTCCCTCAAATTCGGGACGAATGCCGCCGTCAACCACCTTTTCCTGGAGGTTGAAGGTTCTGTCGAGGAAACGCTTGCAGCCCTTAATGGAGCTGGACGACCACGGAGCCGCTTTTTCAAAATCGCCCATGAACATCTCATACAGACGCATGGTGTCCGCGCCGTAGGTTTCCACGATTTCGTCGGGGTTGATGACGTTGCCGAGCGACTTGCTCATCTTGACATTACCCTCGCCCAGAATCATGCCGTGACTGGTTCTCTTGGCGTAAGGCTCCTTGGTGGGAACCGCGCCGATATCATAGAGGAACTTGTGCCAGAAACGGCTGTAGAGCAAGTGAAGGGTGGTGTGCTCCATGCCGCCGTTGTACCAGTCCACAGGGGTCCAGTATTCCAGCGCCTCCTTGGAGGCCAGCTCTTTGTCATTGTGCGGGTCGGTATAGCGCAGGAAGTACCACGACGAACCTGCCCACTGGGGCATGGTGTCAGTTTCGCGCTTGGCGGGAGCGCCGCAGCAGGGACAGGTGGTGTTCACCCAGTCGGTCATCGCCGCCAGCGGGGACTCGCCGTTGTCGGTGGGTTCATAGGACTCCACGTCGGGGAGCAGCAAGGGAAGCTGGTCTTCGGGAATCGCCACGGGACCGCACTTTTCGCAGTGCACGATCGGAATAGGTTCGCCCCAGTAACGCTGACGGGAGAAAACCCAGTCGCGCAGCTTATAATTGACCTTGGCGTGACCGATGCCCTTTTCAGTGAGGAATTCGATCATCTTTGCCTTGGCGTCCTCTACGCTCAGACCGTCAAGGAAACCGGAATTGGTGAGAATGCCGGTAGCGCAATCGGTGAAAGCTTCCTTCTGGACATCCTCTCCGCCCTTGACGACCTCAATGATGGGCAGGTCAAACTTCTTGGCAAATTCCCAGTCGCGCGTATCGTGCGCCGGCACCGCCATGATCGCGCCGGTGCCATAGGAAACCAGTACATAATCGGAAATAAAGATCGGAATTTCGGTGTTGTTGACCGGATTAATGGCTTTCACGCCGTCGAGACGAACGCCCGTCTTGTCCTTGGCGACCTCGGTGCGCTCAAAGTCGGACTTCTTGGAAGCGGCAAGCTGATAGGCGCGCACTTCGTCGATGTTCTTGAGGCTGTCCGCCCACTTTTCAATCAGCGGATGTTCCGGAGAAATGACCATATAGGTCGCGCCGAACAGGGTGTCGCAGCGGGTGGTGTAAACCGTGAGCGTGTCGCCCAGTGTGGTGGTGAAATCCACCTCCGCGCCCGTAGAACGGCCGATCCAGTTCTTTTGCTGCACCTTGACGCGGTCAATGTAATCCAGCTCGTCGATATCGTCGATCAGGCGCTGCGCATACTTGGTGATGGCGAGCATCCACTGGCTCTTGACTTTGTGAACCACTTCGCTGCCGCAGCGTTCGCACACACCGGCGACCACTTCCTCATTAGCGAGAACGCACTTGCAGCCGGTACACCAGTTGACCGACATTTCTTTTTTGTAGGCAAGCCCCTTTTTAAAGAGCTGGAGGAAGATCCACTGTGTCCACTTGTAATAGGAGGGGTCGGTGGTGTTGACCTCGCGCTTCCAGTCAAAGGACAGACCGAGACTCTTTAGCTGGCTTCTGAAGCGATCGACATTGTTCTTGGTCACGATCGCGGGGTGAATGTGATTCTTGATGGCAAAATTTTCGGTGGGCAGACCGAACGCGTCCCAGCCCATCGGATAAAGCACGTTGTAGCCCTCGAGACGGCGCTTGCGGGCGACGATATCCAGCGCGGTATAGGAGCGGGGGTGTCCCACATGCAGACCCGCGCCCGACGGATAGGGGAACTCGACCAGCGCGTAAAACTTGGGCTTGGAGTGATCAATCTCCGCGTGGAAGCAATCGGCTTCCTCCCATTTCTGCTGCCATTTTTTCTCAATGGCACTAAAATCGTATTTCATGTTTCTGTCATTCCTTCACTGTAAAATTAAAGCTGCATTTTTTGAAAATGACGGTATTATTAATAATTTACCGCAAATTGTCAGTTTTGTCAATGAAAATATCAACATAACCGCAATAAAATGTACCCGAGTTTTTCATATGCAATCTCATTACTGTGAAAATGCCGATGTATCAGATAAAAAATGTCTGTCACAGAAGAAGCGGATAAAAACCCCTGCACCTTTTTATCAAGACAAAGACTTAAAACCTCTTTAGAAGTGGTAAAAAAAGGTTGTCGCTCTGTAAGCACATCAATAAAAATGTTCGTGTCAATCATCAAGTTCATATTTTTTCAGCCGCTCCGCCCTTAAGGATTTTCTATCGTAATCTCTCGGCAGTGCTCCGGATAAAATACCACTGATTTCATCCACTGCGTTCACATTCGGATTTATCATTTTTGCCACAGTTTTCCCGTTTTTAGTGATAAATATATCTTCTCTTGCCAAGATTTCCAAGTATTTCCCAAAATTCGTTTTAAACTCTGTCGCCGTAACGACCATTCGATTCCCTCCAAACATATAAAATCCAATTTTATTATAATCGATTTAAGGCAAAAAATCAATAAAATCGAACAAATTTATCATTCGTATTTTGACTTTTCAAAAATAATCATCTGTTATGTTCCGCAAGCATATCCTCCAGCATTTGCGCAGGGGTTTCATAGTCTGAAAGGCAATACAGATCGCCATCATCCGGTCGGAGTTCCGCTTTTTCTCCGTATTCCATGCCCAGACAGTCATATTCATCTCCACGCATGGAAAAAACGCTCATATAGTAGCCGTCGGGAAGCAAAAACACTGTCTCGCTCATGCCACACCAATTCGGACCGGTAATTAACCAATACGGATAGATTTTCTTCATTTTCTCTATCATATACCGTTTGGATGACATCAATAAATCACCGGATTGACGCAGATCGTCCCACGTCACCTCTTGTTTTTCCCTCACAAGGTATTCCTCCCGCAGTATTCCGTAAAACGCGCGGTCGCTGACGCCCTGATTATTCCAGCCCGACTGCCGCAGCGTGCCTTCGTACTGCATACCGCATTTGACCATGACCCTGCCGGAATTCGGGTTATTGACGTCATGACAGGCTTCCACGCGGTTGACGCCCACCCGTTCAAAGAAAAACCGTATCACCGCCGCCAGTGCTTCCGGCATAATGCCCTGTCCCCACCATTTGCTCCCCATGCAGTAGCCGATGTGCGCTAACTGCACATCATCAAGAACACGCACGGCGCCAATGCTGCCGATGGGCTGCCCGATTTCTTTCAGTTCGATGAACCATTCATAATAATTGTCCTTTTCATATTCCCCGCACAAATAGGCGATACGGCAGTCTGCTTCCTCCATGCCTGTATATGTCGGCCACGTCATGAATTTTGTCACCTTGTCATCACTCGCCCAGTTGGCAAACATCGCCGAAGCATCCTCCGGGCGTGCCTTCCTCAAAATCAACCGCTCGGTTTCCAGCGTCACGGTTCCTAAATGTTTCATTACGATTCCTCCTCATATCATTACGAATTATGAATTACGCATTAAAAAAGGCGGCTGCCCTTTTCGTACTGCAAGGGTCAACCGCCGCTGAATTCAAATCATTTTGTCGATGCCGTCAGTCAAAATCAAGCGCCAGCTTTTCGCCGTCCTTCCACAGTCTTTCCAGATCGTAGAATTCTCTGGCTTCTTCGCTGAATACGTGAACCACCACACTGCCGTAATCCATGACGATCCATGAATTCGTGCCGTGTCCTTCGATATGACCGGGGTTGATATCCTCCTGCTTGAGCTTGAATTCCACCTCGTCGGCCAGCGCCTTGACATGGGTGGAGCTGCCGCCGGTGGCGATGACAAAATAATCCGCAAGCGATGTTACCTCGCGAACGTAAATCACAGACAAATCCTGTGCCAGCTTGTCGCTGAGTATCTTAGCGCACTGAAGCGCCATTTCTTTTGAATCCATGTAGGAATCTCCTTTCAATTATCGTTCAGTCCCGCGGCATGGGAAAGTTGATGTCCTCTTCCGTCATTACGTCGCTATAGGGAACCATGTATTCATTGATCGCCGCCACCGTTTCCTGCACGTTGCACACGTAATAGGAAGGATTTGGCTTGACCCAATGGTCGGTACCGGGCATTTCAAACATATGTAAAGAATCGGTGTCACATTTCTTGACAGGTGCGATAAAGGAACGGATTTCTTCCAGACTCATGTCGGTCTTGAAGTTGCCATAGGCCGCCGTCAGCACACCGAGCGCGTCCATCGTGGACATATTGGTTACTTTTTCCATCATCGCGTGAATAATCTTACGCTGCGCTCTCACTCGTCCCAAGTCGCCTTCCAGATAGATTTTGCGGTTGCGCATGAATTTCAGCGCCATTTTGCCGTCCAGATGGTTGTCTCCCGCCGGCAGCACGTCGTACTGATACTTATTGGGATAAACCCTCGTTTCCTGATCGAGGTAAATGTCCACGCCGCCCAGCGCGTCAATCACCTTTTCAAATCCGGCAAAATCGAACAACACATAATGATCAATCGGCAGATGAAGACGGTTATTGATACAGCGAATCAGCGCGTTAATATTTCCTTCGGTGCGGGAGGTGATTTTTTTGCCGCAAACAGTATGCTTGTCATTTTCAATTTCATCCTCCGTCACCGCACGGTTGCATTTCTCACACCAGTCCACCGTCTGAGGATTAGCATAAACGGCATTGATCTTGTGGGGAAATACGCTGTCGCTGCCAACATAGGTGTCTCGCGGTATCTGCATGACATTCATCTTGTGAGCCTGGTTATCAAAACACATCACCCAGATACAGTCGGTGAGCATGCTGCTCTTGTCAACACCTGTGATGAGAAAATAAGTCACCTTATCCCTGTTCTGCTCGTCAGTAATAAGGCGCTCTTGAATCATGCTGTCATCTATGTTTTCACCTCCGTCAGAAAACATGGTCTTGGAGGTGTACAGCGCCTTTGCGGTCGCAGAAGCCGCCATTATAACCAGCAGCAATACGAAAACAGCGGCAATAATCACGGTGCGATTATTCATCAGAACCTGCTGATTTTCCTTCTTTTGGGAACGTGAAGAACCGTCGGATCCCGACTGTTTCGATGTCCCTGATTTGCGTTCCGAAGCATACGCGGCACGCCGCTGTTCCATTGCCTCCTGACGTGCCTTTTTGCGGGATGGGTCTCTGGGCGTAAAATGAAGGTCTACGGAAGAAGTATTGCCCGGAATCGTCTCGGTATACTTTTCGTAATCATCCTCTACTCCGCCAAAAAATCCATCGTCATTATAATAATTGTATTTCTTTCGCTTTCCGTTCTTTTTGTTCGCCAATCCAAAAGCACCTCTTATCAGAATGAATCCAAACTGCCTTTATTGCTTTTTCTTTGCCAGAATCACTTCGTTATAAGCTTCTACCGTATCAGGATGCATAGGCGTATGATCGACCAGCCGTTTTTCCAGACTGTCCATGAGCGCTTCCGCCATCACTTCATCGAGATCAGAAACGGCTAGTTTACATATCCGTTCTACACCCTTATAATTTCTCTCTTCCGATGTACAGTCTGCGATGTAAATAATCTTTTCCAGCAGACTCATACCGGCGCGCCCTGTCGTATGGTAACGAATTGCGTTGAACACGTCTTCGTCCCCGATATGTAAGACATTTTTCACATACACCGCTCCCGCAATGGCATGCCAGAGTTTGGGTGCGTTTTGCTCGATCTCACTGAGCTTCACACCATATTGTTCCATTAAGGCAAGCTGCTCTTTTTTGCCTACATCCTTCATCACATCATGCAGCAGTCCGGCCAGTTCCGCACGGTGAATGTCACAGCCGTGAATCCGGGCCAGTTTGACCGCCTGATGGGATACATTGATGGAATGCTGAAAACGGTACTCAGACAATAGTCCTTTGATATGCTCGGTATAATAGACTCTTTCCTTATCGTCCAAGACAAAATCCGTCCTTTCTCAAATCATTCATCGGTAAAATCCGTGTTCACGGATATAACGCTCTATGCCCGACGGTACCATGTCTGCGACAGACAGCCCGTTTTTTACTCTTTCCCGGATAGCGGAGGATGAAATATTCATTTCCGGCTCGTCCGCGACAATGCCCGTACAGCCAACACGAGCCAGACGCCGACGGTATTCGTTCAGCTCCGCCGCCGAAACCCCATCCCGTGGCATGGTACAGAAAGTCGCAAGCGTTTTGAGTCGGTCAAAGTCATACCAAGTCTCCAGCGTCACAAACATATCCGCGCCCATCACCATAAAGATGTCGCTGTCGGGATAAATCTCATGCAGCGCGGACAGCGTAATAACGGAATAACTTTTGCCGCTCCGCCTGACCTCGAAATCGCTGGCTTCCAGCAGACCGCCCGATTCGGCTGCCGCTATCCGGCACATTTCCAGACGCATTTCGCCCGGAACGTCCGAGGCCTCTTTATGCGGCGGTGTTCCCGTGGGGATAATCAGGAACTTATCCAGTGCCAGCCGCTCGCTCCATCGGCGAGCAAGATTCAGATGACCGTTGTGCGGGGGATTAAAAGTGCCGCCGAAAAATCCGATTCTCATTTGCCGCGCCTGGCCTTAGGCAGCTCGATCACGGGCTTTTCCGGATTGACGCGGAACAGTACGAATTTCCTGCCGATCACCTGCACCACGTCGGCATGAGTGGCGGCGGCCAGCTGCTCGGCGCACTCCCGAACATCCAGCGGCGCAGTTTCCAGCACCTTGCCCTTGACCAGTTCCCGCGCGGTCAGAGCGTCCTCCGTCTGCTTGACGATATTATCCATGAGTCCGCCCTTGCCGACCATCACAATGGTGTCGATATCGGCAGCAAGGGAACGCAAAAAAGCTCTTTGCTTGCTGTTTAACATGCACTTTCCTCCAAAAATCATTTGATTCTGTATTGCATCGTGTAATAAAGTTTATTTTACATCATTTTTTCGGATTCTTCAATATGCCCCGGACAAGTTTTACACTTCCCAACAAAAAAAGCCTTTTTTCGACAAAAATCTGTTTAATTTTTAAAGATTCCATTCGCCTGATGTTTTTCAAAGGTTTTACTGCTTAGCCTCATTGCCCAACCGCTCCGCCAGCAGACGCAGCGCCTTGCCGCGGTGACTCAGGCGGTCTTTTTCCTCCCCCGAAATCTCGGCAAAAGTCTTGCCGCTTTCAAAGTAGAACAGCGGGTCATAGCCGAAACCGTTTTCGCCCTTGTATTCAAAACCGATGCGTCCCTCACATTCGCCCCGCACGGTAAAATATCCGCCGTCAGGACGGGCGCAGCAGATCACGCAGACATAGCGCGCCGTACGCTGTTCAAAGGGGATGCCCTCTAAGTTTTTCAGCAGGAATTCGTTGTTGTCGTCGTCATCGCCGCCCGAATACCGAGCGGAATACACGCCCGGCGCACCGCCCAGCGCATCCACACAGATCCCCGAATCATCCGCCAGCGCGGGCATACCCAGCGCCTTGGCAAAGGCAGTGGCTTTGATGATCGCGTTGGCCTCAAAGGTGTCGCCGTCCTCCACGGGATCAATGTCCTCGCCGCCGCACTGCGCAGGGGTGACGATTTCAATGTGCAGCGGCGCGAGAATTCTCGCAAATTCTTTTAATTTATGGGGATTGTGGGTTGCCACAGCAAAGGTTGTTTTTTCCGTTTCTTTCATCAATTGAAATACCTCCGTTTTTCGCGTTCCGGCGCAAAGTGTTTTAAAGATTCACATTTCACACTTCGCTCTCATCTTCGTCCTCAAACATTTTAATGTCAAAATCTCCCACCCTGTCGGCGTTTTCAAACAGCGCTGCGGCAAACGCCTTGGGATTAAAGGGCTGCAAATCCTCGATCTTTTCGCCCACACCGATGAATTTCACCGGAACCCCCAGTTCCTCCTTGATGGCGAGCACCACGCCGCCGCGCGCCGTGCCGTCCAGCTTGGTCAGGACAATGCCGGTCAGACCCGCCGCGTCCTTGAAGGCGCGTGCCTGGTTGATGGCGTTCTGTCCTGTGGTCGCGTCGAGTACCAGCAACACTTCGCAGTCGCAGTCGGGCGCTTCGCGGTCGATCACGCGGTTGATCTTGGCGAGTTCGTCCATCAGGTGCTTTTTGTTGTGCAGTCTGCCCGCCGTGTCGCAGATCAGAATATCCGCTTTGCGCGCTTTGGCCGCGCTGATGCCGTCGAACACCACGGCGGCGGGATCGCTGCCCTCCGTGTGCTTGACGATGTCGCATTTGGCGCGCTCCGCCCAGACTTCGAGCTGTTCGATGGCGGCGGCGCGGAAGGTGTCGGCAGCGGCAATGACACATTTCTTGCCTTCCTTGCGGTATTTGGCGCACAGCTTGCCGATGGTGGTGGTCTTGCCCACGCCGTTGACGCCGATCACCAGAATCACCGACGGCTTGGTGTCAAGATGCATTTCCATATCGCCTTCCAGCAGTTCGGCAATGGTTTCCACCAGCAGGTCGCGCACCTCCTGCGGGTCTTTGGTACCGGTGGATTTCACCTTGTCGCGCAACGTATCGCAGATCTTCTCGGCGGTGAGCATGCCCACATCCCCCGCAATCAGCAATTCCTCCAGTTCCTCAAAGAGCTCCTCATCAATCTTGGTAAACCGTTTGAACAGCGCGTCAATCTGCCCCAGAATGCCGTCGCGCGTTTTCTTCAAGCCTTCCTTTAAGCTTTTAAAAAATCCCATAAAAATCCAGTCCTCTCTCATTTATCCTTGGTTAAAATCATACAACCGCTTTATTTTTTGGATGTAACTTATTGATTATAGCATATACAAGCGGATTTTGCAATGTATTCACAGAAAAAAGCAGTTCCCAGCCACTATGACACACCGCATGGATTTTGGGAACTGCATTTTTTATTGTTTCAAAGGAAGCTTCTTCACAAATGCGGTTTTGCTCGTCCGGTCAAAGCCTGCCTTTTCGTAAAAGGTAAGTGTTTTTTGATCTTTCGCCCCTGTCAGCAGCATGATTTTATAGCAGTTTTCATGCGCGGCGATTTCCTGAGCGTGTCGCAGACAGGCGGACGCCCATCCCCGGCAGCGCCAGTCCGCGTGCGTCACCACATTCTCGATCAGGGCATACGGACGTAATCCCCGCGTCAGATTGGGGACAATCACGCAGGTACAGGAGGAAACCAATTGTCCGTTTTCCTCCGCGACGATAATATGGTAATTGTCATCCCGCAAAATTCCCTGCCAGACGGTTTCCGCCCGTTCGTCCCTTTCCGGCGCCTCGGTTTCATGCAGATGAAGGTAAAGCCGCATTAATCCGTCAAAATCATTTTCATTTACTTCGCGAATCATCATAATACGCCACTCCCTACCCGGTCAATAAAGTCCCGACTGCTCTGTCACCTTTTTCAGGTACGGCAGTTCGGCCCTCAAGTCGGCGCGAACGCTCTTTTGCCAGAAATATTCTCCCACAAAAAGCAGCCGTTCCAGACCGCGTTTATGCAAAAGGGCTTGCAACAGACGACGGCGGGAATAGATTTTACGGCTGGCGTGTATGATTTCGCATTGCAGGTCATAGGGCGAAATTCTTTCGGGATAATGCACCACATGGCCGCTGTATTTCGACCAGTCGCGGTGAATCAGTTTATCCTTGTGCGTTTCATACACCGGCGTACCGGGAACGAAGTACATGGATTGAATCAGCACGCCGCTGATGTTGTGGCGGATGACAAAATCCGCGAGACGGTCGCCCACGCCCTTTTCGTGATTGTCCGCGCCCACGATAAACAGACCGCGCACCCGCAGCCCGTGCCGCTGAATATTCTCCACGGAACGCTCAATATCGCGGTAGGTGCTTTGCTTGTGGTAATTTTCAAACGCCTCGTCCTCAAGGAATTCAATGCCCATGGCAATTTCATCAAATCCCGCCTTTTTGAGCAAGGCAAGCATTTCATCATCGTATCCCACCTCATAGCGTGCCTGTATGGTGAAATGATAGCGGATGCCGCTGTTGATAATGGCTTGCAGTACCTCCATCGCCCACTGACGGTCGGCAAAGAAATTGTCGTCGGTCAGCCAGAGTATTTTGGCAAGACGGAAGTGCTTTTTATCGTGGAAGTCAATGGAATAACGGATATCCTCCACTATGTTCTGCGGCGAACGCTTGCGCACTTTCCGTCCGAAATGCCGCACCAGTGCGCAGTAGTCACAGTTATGCGGGCAGCCGCGTGAGGCATGCACCTGCGCCCAGATCGTATTGTGCCCCGCCATTTTCTGATAATGCCAGAGCAGATCGCGGTTGGGAATAATGTCGATATTCTCGGGAGGACAGCGCATGCCCGTGCTGACAACCTCGCCGTCACGCAAAAACGCAAGCCCTTTGATCTGATCGACCGCACCCCCGCTTTGCAGAACGTCCAGCAATTCCAGAATGCTCTCTTCCCCCTCCCCCAGCAGCACATAATCGCAGTGCTCGCAGGCTTCGGAAGCATTCATGGAGGCGTGCAGTCCGCCCATGACCACCACCGCGTCAGACCGGCGGCGAATTTCATCCGCAAGGACATAGCCGCGGATGGCGGCGAAGGTGAAAATGCCGATGAATACGACATCCGCGTCCAGTACGTCCTTCCATTGAATTTTGGAAATAGATTCGCTGTACATAAAGACGTCGTCGTATTGTTCCTTCACCACCGTTGCCAAGGTCAGCAGCCCGATGGATGGCGTACGGATATATTTGTCATAAACATACAGGTTTTTGAGTGAACGTCGGTAGGGCCGGTTGCCCGGCTCGAGAAATCGGATTTTTTTGATTTCCATGCATGTATCACTCCTATGGGAATCAGTCCACACCCAGTTTTTCACTGATCTCGTCAATTTTGAGTTCGAGCAGCTTGGAAACGCCGTCCTGCTGCATCGTCACGCCGTAAATCATGTTGGCGACTTCCATTGTACCGCGGCGGTGCGTGATGATGATGTACTGCGTCGAATCGCTCATGCGGCGGCAGTAGTCCGCGATATTATCGACATTGCGCTCGTCGAGCGCGGAGTCGATCTCGTCGAGAATACAGAACGGCGAGGGATTGACCTTCATGATCGCGAAGTAAATGGCAACCGCAATAACTGTCTTTTCGCCGCCGCTGAAAAGGTCGATATTCTTGATGGTCTTGCCGGGCGGCTGCGCGTGAATCTCGATGCCGCAGTTCAGTACGTCGCTGCGGTCGGTGAGTTCCAGATAGCCGCTGCCGCCGCCGAAGAGTTCCGTGAAGATGGTTTTGAAATGTTCGTTGATTTCGTCAAATTTCAGCACGAAGAGTTCCTTCATTTGCTCGGTCAAGGTTTCGATCAGTTTGTTCAGCTCCGCCTTGGATTTCTGCACGTCCGCGATCTGGGTTTTATACATCGTGTATTTTTCAAAGACCTCTTTGTATTCCTCCACCGCGCCGAGGTTGACGGGTTCCAGCTTCTTCATGGAGGAACGGAGCTCCTTCACCTTGCGGTCGGCCTCCCGCGCGTTTTCCGCCGGCTCAAACTGCGCCTCCGCTTCCCGCCGTGTCAGGTTGTATTCTTCCAGCAGCTTCTGAATGATCTCGTCATATTCCTTCTGCGCCGACACACGGCGTTCTTCCAGTCGGGTGACTTCGCCCGTGATCTTCTCGCGCTGCTCGGATTTCTCTTTGGAAAGACGGCGCAGGTCGTGTATCTCCTTTTCCGTCTTTTCGCGCTCCTGCGCCAGTTCGCTCATGCCCTCGCGGGAACTGACCGCTTCGGCGCGGTTGTTCTCGGCGGTCTGGCGCATCCCGGCCGCTTTCACGGTCGTCTCGCGGTTCTGCGCTTCCAGATCGGTGATTTCGGTTTTCATGCCCTCCACGCGCTGCGCCTGTTCGCCCCGCCGCGCTTCGGTGTCGCGGATGGACTGGTTGGCGGCTTCGATGTCCTTGGAAAGGCTCATCACCGCCATGCTGGCTCCGCTCAGAGAGGTCGAGATTTCCTCCCGTTTTCTGGCGGTTTCGGCGCGGCTGTCGTTGCTGCCTGTGATCTCTTTTTCCAGCTCGGTGAGCTGTGCATTCAGCGCGTCAATTTTCTCCTGCGCGCTTTCGATGCTTTCATTGAGCGACCGGGTGCGCTGTCCGGCGCTGCCGCGTTCGCTGATCAGCCGCTCCGCTTCGGCGGTCAGGGTGGCGATATTGGCGGTCTGGTTTTTCAGGTCGGTTTCAAAGCGGATTTTGTCGTTGCTGACAATCTGCCACTTCTCGTCGTTTTCGCGAATGGTCGCCTTGACGGCGCTGGCCTCCTGTTCGAGCTTGCCAAAGGTTTCCCTCAGCGCCTGACATTCCTTCATGCAGTCGGCCGCCTTTTGGCGGAGCTTTTCGATCTCGCCCTTTCGCGTAAGAAGACCTGCGTTTTTGGCAAGCGAGCCGCCCGTCATGGAACCGCCCGCGTTGATGACCTGACCGTCGAGGGTGACGATACGGAACCGGTTGCCGTATTGCCGTGCCATCACAACGGCGTTGTCGAGGTTGTCAACAATTGCGATTTTTCCCAGTGTGTTGGAGACGATATTCGCGTATTTCTTGTCATAGGTGAGCAGGTCGGCGGCGATGCCGATATACCCCGCGCAGCGTTCCAGTCCGCTCTCGTTGAAGCGGGAAGGCTTGATGGTGGTCAGCGGCAGGAAAGTGGCGCGTCCCGCCTTGCTCTGCTTTAACTGCGCAATGGCGCGCTTCGCGTCGTCCTCGTTGTCCACCACGATATTCTGCATATTGCCGCCCAGCGCAATTTCAATGGCTGTGGCGTATTCCTGCGGCACGTCAATCAGACGCGACACAGGGCCGTGAATGCCTTTCAGGGTGCCGTTTTCCGCCATTTTCATGACGGAGCGCACGCTGCCCGCAAAGCCCTCCATGCTCTTTTCCAGGTCTTCGAGAATGCGCGCCTTGCGCTCGTGTCCCTTGGCGTCCAGCTCTTTGTTTTCGCTGTCGCGCTTCACCTGCGCGCCCTGCTGGCGTAAGTCTTGCAGCCTGTCGCGGAGAGTCTGGGTTTCCCCGTCGATTTCCGCCAGCCGTTTGTCCGCGCCGACAATCGCCTCTTCGGTGAGGGTTTTGCCGGACTGCCATTTTTCAATTTCCTGCTGACGGCGTTCGATCTCGCTGTCCACATTTTCCAGACGCGCCGTGATTTCGCCCATCTGGGACTGCGCCGAAGCCAGCTCCACCTGCGCGGCGGAAATATCGTTTGTCACGGTGCTGCGGCGGTTCATGAGCTCGGTAATCTTCTGGCTGAATTCACTGTCATCGCTGCGCAGCGTTTCCAACTGCGCTTTGAGATTTTCGGCAAGCGTCTGCTGCTGCGTGAGCTTTGCCTTTTTTTCGGCAATTTCCAGCTTCTTTTTGCCGATTTCCCGCTGCATGAGGTCGCCGCCCCGCTCGGATTCCGCGATGTCGGACTGTAAGCGCCCGATGCGCTCGGCGCGGTGGGAAATATCGTTTTCCAGAACGGCCGCTTCACCGTCGATCTTGGCGGCGGATTCCTCCAATTCAGCGGAGCGCCGCATCATTTCGTCGCGTCTGGCGGCCAGATCGTTGCTGTAGCCGAATTTCTTCTCGATGTCGCCCTCTATCCGCTCGATTTCGCTGTCGATTTCCTCCTGCTGCGAACGCGCCAGCGTCTCCTTGTAATCCCAGTCGCGCAGCAGTTCGGCGGACTTGCTGAGCGTACTCAGCCACAAGCCGATTTCGACCGTTTTCTTCTGCTCCATGAGTTCGAGGTATTTTTTCGCCTTTTCGGACTCCTTGCGCAGCGGCTCCACGCGTCCTTCAAGTTCGGACATAATCACGTCCAGATGCACCAGATTTTCCTCGGCGCGTGCCAGATTGCGCTCCGCCTCCTGCTTGCGGTAGCGATATTTGGAGATGCCCGCCGCCTCCTCAAAGATGTTGCGGCGCTCCTCGGAACGCACGTTGACCACGTCCGCGACCTTGCCCTGTCCGATGATGGAATAGCCGTCGCGACCCATGCCCGTATCCATGAACAGTTCGTTGATATCCTTCAATCGAACCGCCTTGCCGTTGATCTTGTATTCGCTGTCGCCCGAACGGTAGTAACGCCGGGTGATGGCGACCTCGTCGCTGTCAAAATCCAGTGCGCGGTCGGTGTTGTCGATGGTCAGCACGACCTCCGCGAAGCCCAGCGCTTTGCGCTGCGCCGTGCCGCCGAAGATCACGTCCTCCATCGACTTAATGCGCAGGACGCGTGTGGCCTGCTCGCCCAGCACCCAGCGCACTGAGTCGCTGATATTGCTTTTGCCGCTGCCATTGGGACCGACAGCCGCCGTGATACCGGGCACAAAGTTCATCTTCACCTTGTCGGGGAAGGATTTGAAGCCCATAATTTCAAGCGATTTTAAATGCATATCGCCGCTCCTTAGAAAAAATATGTTTTTACCGATACAGATACCGATCGGGAATAATTTCTCCGGCTATCCTGGCAATCAGTTCGCCCGTGAATGAAATCGTTCCCTCATGGGACACATACACCAGCCACGTTTCTGTGGCGTCAAAATAAAAGGTTTCCACCGTCCACGGAAAGAGAAAGCCGTCCGCGTCTTTCTCATGCAGCAACGCAGATATTTCGTCATTTTCAAAATATTCACGACTGTCCATCTGAAACGTGCTGACCGTGGTGATGCCGCATTGGCGGAACACCTTTTCCAGCAAGGGGATTTCGTCATGCCGATACAGTTCGTCGAGGTCATAGGCGACAACGGGTATCTCCTTTTTCAGCCTTGTGAGGGGAACCCAGTACCAATCATCGGAGGAGGAATATTCTTTGAGAAACGCGCACAGTTTTGATTCGACAGCTTTGTTTTTCATCCTTCTTACCCCTTCCGGCTGAGCGCTGCCTCTGCTTCTTTTAGCCAGTCCGCGAAAGCGCCGTCCACACCGTATTCCGTATCGGAAAGATCATCATAGCTGTAGTCGCCGTCGAAATGACCGCTGCGGCAGTCATAGACCAGCTTGCACTGACAGGGCGGCTCCCGGTCGTATTCCCGGCAGACCTCACGCAGCTTCAACGTGTCCTCTATGCCGAGGTCGAGCACCTGATCCAGAAGTTCCTCGGAAATGCCCGCATGAAGGTTTTTTAATATTTTTCCATCTTTCTCGAAAAACAGATTGAAGAAACCCATATGCTCCGTACCGAACGCATAGATGTAGATTTTGTCAACCGTGACATCCGACGTTTCCAACGCTTCCAGCACCAGCGACACCATGCCCGACTGGATATCCATAAATTCATCTTCAAAGACCCCTGCCATCGGTCAGCACCTCACATCTTGTATTCCATATACCGGCGGTAAGTGGAAAAGCCCTGCGCTTCGTAAAACCGCAGCGCCCCTTCGTTGAATTCCCATACGTCGAGCTCCACTCTGTCAAAGCCCTGCTCCGCCGCGTAGCACTTGATAAATGCAAACAGCGCCGTGCCGATTCCCTGCCGCCTGTGCGCTTCGTCCACGCCGAATTCCTCCACCCGCAGGAAACGCCGCGCCTTGCTGTAGGGGGATTTCGGCTTATCGATGACTTTCAGCACCGCAAAGCCGACGATGTTCCCGTCCTGCTCCGCCACCGCTATTTTGGCGGATTTGTCACGGAAGAGGATTTTGATATGTCCCGCCAGCTTCTTGCCGAATTTTCTGCGGAAAATATCGGGACGTCCCTCCGCGTGTACCTTATGCACCTGCTGCCGAACCGCGTTGACCCCAGGCAGGTCGGATTTTGCCGCAAATCGTATTGTCATCATACTCACCACTCTCTCACTCCGAGCGCGTCTTCAATATCAATATCCACACCGAACCAGTTCAGCACATATTCAACCGTTTCGGCAATGCTGTCCCGCGCTACCGTTTCCAATTCGCTGTCATTCTCTTCAAATTCTTCTTGCAGGCTGTTAATCTCCTCCGTCATTTCATCCAGTTTTTCCTGAATCACTTCCAAATCGGTTTCGCCCGATTCGAGGAAGCCAATCAATTCCTGCACCAATACCTTGATTTTATCCACTAAAAAATCAGGGAAAAATTCATCATCATACATTGCCTCTAACAAAGCATAGTTTTCATCAAACTTTTTCATTGCAGACATCCTTTCTGTTTATATCCATCTCCAGATACTGCGGCGGCACCTTTTTAATCTGCCACACGCCGTTGTCGGATATCATGAATTCATAGCCGTCCCGCACCATCTTTCCGGCGTGAATTTTCAAAATGATCGGCGCGTCCGGCTTGCTGTGGCGATAGCCCACCGTCTTGGCGGTCGCTTCGTCGGGTGAAAGATGTACAAATTGACGGTTGCCGGGCAGCAGTCCCTTTTCCATAATGCTTTCAAGGAATTTTCCCGCCGTGCCGTGATACAAAAACTCCGGCGGCGTGCGCTTCTCCATGTCGAGTACCACGTCAATGGAATGTCCCTGATTGGCGCGGATTTTTGTTCCGTTTTCGTTGAAACTGTAGCGTCCCTTGCTGTCGGTAGCTACGATGGTTTCGAGAGTCGCGCGGTCAATGTGATACCTGCTGCGCGAATTGATACCCTCTATCAGTTCATTGACGTTCGCCCACGCGCCCACGCGCTCGATTTCAATGCCGATAATCCCCGGCTGGTGCCGCAGAATCTTGCTGAGAAAGCGGCTCAATCTGACAAATTCTTCGCCCATCTTCTTTGCTTCTCTGTTCTCCATGCTCCAAATCCACTCCTTTTAATTGAATCTTCCAGCCCTCTTCTCTGAGCCGCAGCACATTGCGCTTTTTTTGTCCGCTTGCCTTGGAAAGCGCACGCCGATCAACCGTCACGACGAACGATCCGCCTTCCGGATAATTTTCCGAAAGCATACGCCGCATGAGTCGGTAGTACAAAATTCCCTCGCACAATTCCCGGAACGCGGGATGATACGCGCCGCCTACCATGCTGCCCTCCACGCCGTCCGAAGCGTGCAGTCCCAATTTGATGACGCGGATGCCCTGATTCTCAAAAAATTCCAATAGCTCCGCGCATAATTCCGCCGCCGCTTCGTATCCCTGCGGGCGGTATGCGCCCGAACGCATTTTGTCCGCCAGTTCGGTGCCTTCCAGCACCACGGTGGGATAAATCCGCACCGTATCGGGGTGCAGCGCCGTGAGCTGCCGCGCCGTATACCGAGCGCCCTCGTCGTCGTCGCCGTACAATCCTGTCATCATCTGCAGCCCTAGCGAAAAACCGTATTGCCGAATGAGGCGCGAGGCATTGACGACATCCTGCGCCGTATGCCCGCGGCGGTTTTTTTGCAGCACTTCGTCCCGCATGGACTGCGCGCCCAGCTCGATGGAGGTCACACCGTACCGCCGGAGAATTTCCAGAATCTCCCCGTCAATTGCGTCGGGACGGGTGGAAATCCGGATGCCCGCGACGCTGCCATCCTTCACAAAGACAGCCGCCGCTTCGAGCAGTTCCCTCATATAGCTCCGTTCAATCGCCGTGAAGCTGCCGCCGAAAAAGGCGATCTCCGAGCTGCCGCTCTCATAGCGTGGGGAAGCCATCGCTGTACGCACCGCCGCGCGCACATCCTCCCCCGTCGGCTGACTTACCGCGCCGGAAATAGTGCGCTGGTTGCAGAAAGCGCATTGATGGGGACAGCCGTTGTGCGGGATGAAGAGGGCAATATTGGCGTGCTTCTGCCTGCCGCTCACATCAGTACCCCATCAGTTCGAGCGCCTCATGGGCGGCGTTCTGCTCGGCTTCCTTCTTGCTGCGTCCGCCGCCTTTGCCGATGACGTTGGAATTGAGATGCACCTCCACCACAAAATGCTTGTTGTGGTCGGGACCGCTCTCCCCCACCAGCACATAGGTGATCTTTTCCTCGGCGTTCTGCTGAATGATTTCCTGCAGCATGGTCTTGTAATCCTTGCTGCGGTAGAGGTTGGGGTGTTCGAGTTCTTCAAGGACAAATCCCATCACGAACTCCCGCGCCTGCTCCATGCCGCCGTCAAGGAAAATCGCGGCAATCAGCGCCTCAAACGCGTCCGCTAAAATCGAGGGACGTTTGTCCCCGCCGGAATGGCGTTCGCCGCGCCCGAACATGATATATTCCCCGAGCTGTATCTTCCGCGCAAAGCCGCACAGCGTAAACTCACAGACAAGCGAGGCGCGCAGCTTGGTCAGGTCGCCCTCCTGCTTGCTGCGGAACTTAGCATAAAGGTGCTCCGACACCACTATGCTAAGCACCGCATCCCCCAAAAATTCCAGACGCTCGTTGCTCTGCAAATGCTTTCCCTCATTCGCGTAGGAGGAATGGGTCAGCGCTGTCAATAAATATTTTCGGTTTTTAAAATGATAGCCGATCGTATCTTCCAGATACGATGCGTCGAGATGTGTTTCCGACATTTTTACAACTTCCTCTCTATATGATTCATTGATTCAAATCGGTTGCAGCATGACATGATGAAAAAACGCGATATCGCGGAACACGGGGATTTCCTCCGCCGCGCTTTCGAGCGCGAACATCCGATCCTGCCAGTCGGCTTGGGTCTTCCATTCGTTGCGCTGCAAGCCGTAGAACATGCGCACGCCGTAAATGTGGTCAATGGCAAACTGATCGGCGCAGTCCTGTTCCAGTTCGTCAAGGTCGTATTCACGCACCTCGCCGAAACTCACGGAAACGCCGTTTGCTCCCCGCAGTAAATCCATCGCTTCCTCGGGGGCATATTCAAACACCGCCTTTTGCATGATTTTTCCCGCGCGGTTGTGCTTGACGACCGACAAACAACCGTCCGGCTTGATGAGGCGGCGGAATTCGCCCAGCAGCGGTCTGCGCTGCTCCATATATTCCATCACATTATGGCACACAATCACGTCGAAAGACCCGTCGGGCAGCGCCGCCAATTGCTCTATGCCGCCCACAAGCTGTGTGTAGGTCTGCGTGCAGAAGCGATGGGCGAGGATTTCCTCATTCGGCTCCACGGCGGTCACCTCATTGTGCGCCGCCAGTCGATCAGCGGTCACGCCGAAGCCGCTGCCGTAGTCCAGTATGTTTTGATTCTCAAACGATAAATGGTTCCCTATCATCCGGTAAAACAATTGTCCCCAAGGGGTATCCAGATAACGGAGATACCCCTGCACATTCACGCTCCGGCTCATGAATGCCTCCCTCCTTCGTAACATAGCGGATTTGCCGTCCTGAAAAAGACACATGATGGATTCATCATGTTCACAATGCAATTTCACACTTTACAAATTCGCACTTTACAACTTCACACTTCACATTTCACATTTCACACTCTTTCAACCGCTCTTATGATAAAGGCTTCGACCAAGTCCAGCACCTGTGTCGTCCAGAATTCGGGACCGCCGTGGTGCGCGCCAAGCACCTGATAAAAGGTCACGTCTCTGCCCGCCGCCGTCAGCGCGTCGCATAGCTCGCAGCTCTGTGCAAAGGGTACCAGTTCATCGTTGGTTCCGTGGAACATCAGAATCGGCGGAATCTCCCGACCGTCCGCCACATATGTCGTCACGGCGGCGGCGCGGGCGAGATCGGGATGCTCCAGCACATTCACGCCGCCCAATTCCATCCCCTCGGGACTGTCGGGCAGCCAGTGATTCTGTGAGGAAAGCTGTTCGTTCATCGTGGTGAAGTTGACGGGACCGTAAAGGTCGATGACCCCGCGCACGGACGCGTCAAATGCCGCGTCCGTGCGCGGGAATGCCGCAGGTAAACGTCGCCATCATCGCGGTGTGTCCGCCGGAAGAGTCGCCCATCGTCACGATTTTGTCCGGGTCGATGCCGTATTCCGTCGCGTGCCGCTTCATGAAACGGATTCCCGCCTTTGCGTCCAGCGTCTGGGACGGAAAGGGCGCGTCCTCCGACCCGCGGTATTGCAGCGCCGCCACCACGAATCCCCGCTGCGCGAGGCAAGCGAGCTGCGGCACGCGTTCTTTGACATTCTGCCAATGGAACGCGGACCCGGGAATATAAAGGATCAGCGGCAGAGCCTCCCCCGCACCGATGGGACAGAGAATCTGCAAGTGCAGCGTCATTTCCGCGCGCTGGGCATACACCACTTCCTCACGGTAAAAGATTTCGTAATTGTCGCACAGCGGCTGCATGGGAATCATACCCGCCGCCGTCGCTTTGCTCATGGGGAAATTTTCCCTCGCAACAGGAAGGATAGCCATAGCAAAACACGCCCTTTATATTTTTCTTCTGCTTTTACAATGTGCCGCCAATCTCTTGCTGCATTTTATCAAATATCCGGTCAACCCTGCCCCAATCGGTCTGTTCGTCAGGGGCGCACGGGCGGGTGAGCCAATCCATGCACGCAAAAAAGCCCGCTTTCCGCTCGGCGTGTTCCTTGGCAAGATATGCCTTGTCAACCGCCACATCGCCCCAGTCCTTTTGCAGCGCCAGCGTCACCTGACGATCCATCGCCTCAAAAAAGGCGGTGTAAAACGCCCTGACTTCCGATACAAATTCGCTGTAGGGCATCTCATAAACGCCGCTTGGCGCCGTCCAGATGCTGCTGCCGTTTTCCGGCAGATAGTCGCTCTCCCAGCAGAATTTGAGCTTTTCGCCGCACCGGAAACAGCCGATGACCGGACCGCCCACCAGATGCCCCGAATCAAATCGGCGCTGCCAATGCCAATCGGTCAGCGGCTCATATTCTTCTTCCATGAATCGCCAGAAAGCGTCGTCCTCTTCCTCCGAATCATCTATGTGCATACATTCCCATTCATACGCCGTATGCCGAAACCGCTCCGCCATATCGTAATATTTTTGAGGAACAGATTCCCTGACATACCGAAAAGTATCCGAAAAATCCTCTAAAAAGCGGGAAAGCTGGTAATCGTTATAACGCTCGCCTCCCCACTGGCGGCGGGCTGCGTCGGAGTATTCGTACACGGTGCTTTCCCCCGCGTCGATCCAGAGCAGACTGTCGGTCATGCCAAACCAATGCAGGCTGCGATAGGGTTCCTGCCCCCACGGCACAATGTCGTCAAGCTCCTTCAGCCTGAAATGGATTTTGAAACCGCTCATCAATCTTCGCTCTTGTCGGCTGCGCCGCTGATGTCCGCCTCGATTTTGCCGATCACGTCGCTCTGCACAAATTCGCGGGTCAGGCGGATGGCGTTGCAGATGGTGATCGCCTTGCCGCTGCCGTGCGCCTTGAAAACAGGCTTTTTCACGCCGAGGAAGGGCGCGCCGCCGTATTCGTTGTGATCCATGGATTTCTTGATTTCGTTGAGATCCTTGAGCATGACCGCCGCGCCGAGTTTATTGAGAAGGCTCTTTTTGAAAACGCCCTTGAATTTGCCGGACAGCATGGAAGCGACGCCTTCATAGGTTTTCAGAATGATGTTGCCGGTAAAGCCGTCGGCTACCAGCACATCCACGCCGCCGTCCGCGATGTCGCGGGTTTCAAAATTGCCGGTGAAATTGAGGTTCGGCTCGTCTTTCAGCAGGGCAAAGGTCGCCTTGCGCAGTTCGTCGCCCTTGGTTTCCTCGGTGCCGATATTCGCAAGTCCCACACGGGGATTTTCTACCCCCATGACGTTCTTCATGTACACCGAACCCATATGCGCAAACTGCACCAGCATTTCGGGGCGGCAGTCGGCATTCGCGCCGCAGTCGATCAGCATGAACATACCTGTGGCGTTGGGCATAATCGGAGCCAGCGCCGGGCGCTTGATGCCCTTGATGCGCTTGACGATAAGCGTTGCTCCCGTGAGCATCGCGCCCGTGCTGCCCGCGCCCACCATCGCGTCGCCCTCGTTATCCGCCAGCAGCCGCAGCGCCAAGGCAAGGGAGCTGTTCTTTTTGGACTTCATCAGTTCGGTGGGATGATCTTCCATCGTGATCACGTCGGGCGCGTGCACGATATCCATGCGGTCGAGCGAAATGTCGTTTTCCTCCGCCACTTTGCGGATGGTTTGCTCGTCGCCCGTGAGAATGATATCCACGTCGTCAAATTTCTCCACCGCCATGGCGCAGCCCTTGATGATTTCCAGCGGCGCGTTGTCCCCGCCGAAAGCGTCAACGATTATTTTCATTTTCTTCATTTCCTTTCTACGGTATTTTCATCATAATCAAAGTTCTTTTTCCATTTTCATATGCGGTATGCCCGCTTCCATGAACTGCCCCGATGTGACCGTATAGCCGCATTTCTGATAGAACGGCACCGCATGGCACTGCGCTCCCATCTCTATGCGGGTCACGCCGTGTTCACGGCAATCCTTTTCGAGCATCGCCAGCAGTTCCCTGCCGACGCCCCTGCCGCGCCACTCGGGCAGCACACAGAAGCGCTGGAGCTTGACCGCGCCGCCGTCTTTGCGCAGACAGCGGCAGGTCGCCACCGGCACGCCGTCTGACAGCGCAAGATAATGGGGACAGTTTTTCAAACCGCCTGCTTCGTCATATTCGTCCATTTCCAGCGCTTCGGCTACGCCCTGTTCGTCGATGAACACGCGGCGGCGTATCATCAGACAGACCGCCAGATCGGCCTCCGCTGTGATTTTCTGCAAATATATCATGACCGCGCTTCCTCCACTGTCTCCATAAAGGACAGCGCCCGCGCACTCAGCGCCGCGTAGCGTTCGCGCTTGTCCCGAATCTTCGGCTCAATGGGCGGCAGAATGCCGAAATTCGCCCCCATCGGCTGAAAATCCTTCGTCTCGCGGTTGCAGATATGCCCCTGCAGCGCGCCAAGCATGGTGAAATCCGGCAGAATCAGCCGCGGCTTGCCTTGCAGCGTGCGCGCGGCGTTGATGCCGCACAACAGCCCCGAACCTGCCGACTCCATGTAGCCTTCCACACCCGTGATCTGTCCGGCAAAGAAGAGATTCGGATGCTCGATCATGGAATAATCCCCGTTTAAGAGTTTGGGGGAGTTTAAAAAAGTGTTGCGGTGCATCACGCCGTAACGCATGAATTCCGCGTTTCGCAGGGCGGGTATCATGCCGAACACCCGTTTTTGCTCCCCGAATTTCAGGTTGGTCTGGAAACCCACTAAGTTATAGAGCGTGCCTTCACGGTTCTCCTTGCGAAGCTGCAAATTCGCCCACGGACGGTGTCCCGTGTGGGGGTCGCGCAGTCCGACAGGCTTCATGGGGCCGAAGCGGATCGCGTCTTTCCCGCGCGAAGCGAGGATTTCAATGGGCATGCATCCCTCGTAAACCTTCACGCCCTCCTGCTCGAATTCGTGCAGCGGCGCGCGTTCGGCGCTCACCAGTGCCTCCTGAAAGGCCTCGTATTCTTCCTTGTTCATGGGGCAGTTGATGTAATCGTCATCGCCGCCGCGATCATAACGCGAAGCGGCAAAGGCGCGGCTCATGTCGATGCTCTCGGCAGTCACAATAGGAGCCGCCGCGTCGTGAAAATTCAGAAACTGTTCGCCGCACAGCGTGCCGATGGCTTGGGAAAGCGGCTCGCTCGTCAGCGGTCCCGACGCGATAACCACCACATCGTCTTCCGGAATGGCGGTGACTTCGCCCTCTATCACTTCAATCTTGGGGTGGCTGCGAATCATCTGCGTCACTCTGGCGGCAAAAATTCCCCGGTCAACCGCCAGCGCGCCGCCGGCGGGAACGGCGCATTCGTCCGCGACCCGCAGCAGCAGCGAACCCAGCCGCCGCATTTCTTCCTTCATCAGTCCGGCGGCCGAGTCAACGCGTGCCGCTTTGAGGGAATTGGAGCAGACCAGCTCCGCGAAATCCGGGTTTTTATGCGCGGGGGTGTATTTGGCGGGTTTCATCTCACAGAGCCTGACAGAAAACCCTCGCTGTGCCGCCTGCCACGCCGCTTCACAGCCTGCCAGACCCGCTCCGACGATCGTTACGCTCATTCCGCTTTCTCCCCGCTGTCCGCATTTTCTTCCATATTCCGGCTGTAGCCGCAGTCCTTGTCGGCGCAGTACAGCTTGCTCAGCTTCTTGGTCTGCTTCTTATAGAGAATCTTGCCGCACTGGGGGCATCTCTCGCGGGTGGGTTCATCCCACGAGACGAAGTCGCAGTCGGGGTATTTGCTGCACCCATAAAACACCTTGCCGCGCTTGGATTTCTTGACAACCACCTTCGCGCCGCACTTGGGACAATCCGCGTCGATCTCCTGCACGATCTTCTTGATGTTGCGGCATTCCGGGAAGCCGGGGCAGGCGATAAATTTGCCGTAGCGCCCGGTTTTAATGACCATTTTTCTGCCGCACTTTTCGCAGACGATGTCGGTTTCCTCATCGGGAATCTTCATGTCAATCCCCTCCATCGCCTTTTTCACGTCCGCGAGATTCTTTTCAAAATCGCCGTAGAATTCGCCCAGTGTCTCAATCCATTCCTTGGAGCCATCCGCGATATTATCGAGATTTTTCTCCATATTGGCGGTGAATTTCAGGTTGACGAACTTGGAAAAGCGCTCTTTCAGCAGCTTGTTGACCAGTTCGCCCAGTTCCGTGGGACGCAGCGCCTTGCCGTCCCGCACGACATATTCGCGTCCCACCACGGTGGTGATGATGGTGGCGTAGGTGGACGGACGGCCGATGCCGTTTTCCTCCAGTGCCTTGATGAGCGTCGCTTCGGTGTAGCGGGCAGGGGGTTGGGTGAAGTGCTGCGACGCGCCGATTTCCTTGACGCGCAGCGGCATGCCTTCTTCAAGCGGAGGCAGCGCGCCGCTGTTTTCGTCGTCCTCGTCCTTGCTCTCTTCATATAATACGGTGTATCCGTCGAATTTGACCGTGTAGCCCGACGCTTTGAAAAGATACTGCCCTGCGGAAATATCCACGCTGACGGTGTCGTGAATGCACTGCGCCATCAGACTGGCGGTAAAACGCGACCAGATCAGCTTATAGAGCTTGTACTGATCGGGAGTCAGGCTGTTCTTGATGCTTTCCGGGTCGAGCGACGGCATGGTGGGACGAATGGCTTCGTGACCGTCCTGCGCGCCCGCCTTTGTCTTGAAATTGTAGGGCTTGGAGGGGAGATATTTTTCGCCCCAGCGTTCGAGGATATACTCGATCCCCTCTTTGCGCGCGTCGTCCGAAATACGCAGCGAGTCGGTTCTCATATAGGTGATGATACCCACCGCGCCCATGCCTTCGATCTCCACGCCTTCATACAATTCCTGCGCCACTTTCATGGTGCGGCGGCTCTGGAAATTCAGCTTGCGGCTCGCCTCCTGTTGAAGCGTAGAAGTGATAAAAGGCGGCGCGGGGGTCTTTTTGCGGGTACCCTTTTTGAGCTTGCTGACGGTGAATTCCGCTTCTCCCAGTTCCTCTAAAATGCTGTCCGCCTGCGCCTTGTCGGCAATCTGTATCTTGCCGTCCGCTTCGGTGCCGTAGAACTGCGCGGCAAACGCCTTGCGCCCGCCCTTGGGGATAAATTTACCCTCGATCGTCCAGTATTCCTCCGGCACAAAGGCGCGGATTTCTTCCTCGCGATCGCAGATCACGCGCACCGCCACCGACTGCACGCGTCCCGCCGACAGGCCGCGCCGTATCTTCTGCGAGACAAAGGGACTGAGACGGTAACCGACGATTCTGTCGAGCAGGCGGCGGCACTGCTGGGCGTTGACCAGCTTCATATCAATCGTACGGGGATGCTGAATGCCGCTCTGCACGGTGGTTTTGGTGATCTCGTTAAAAGTGACGCGGTTAGTTTCACTCGGGTCGAGTCCGAGAATATAGGCTAAATGCCACGAAATGGCTTCTCCTTCGCGGTCAGGGTCAGTGGCGAGATAGACATAGTCGCTTTTTTCCGCCGCCTTTTTCAGCTTTTCGACCAGCTCCTCCTTTCCCTTGATGATCTCGTATTTCGGCTTGAAGTCATGCTTGACGTCCACGCCGAGGCGGCTCTTGGGCAGGTCACGCACATGCCCCATCGACGCGATGACATCGTAACCGGAACCGAGGTATTTTTTGATGGTCTTCGCCTTTGCGGGCGACTCCACGATAACCAATTTGGACAAACAAATCATGCCTTTCTTCTGAAATCTATCTATCAAAATCACAGCTCCGCCGCCACGATTGGTTCTTGCTGCCGTGCTGTGATATTATTACATCATCCTATAAAAAAACGTCAGGCTTTTCGGTAGCGCTTTCCCGGAAGCGTCTGTATCATACCGTAAAGCTCCAATTCAGTAATGCACCGCATCAGTTCGGAAGCGCTAATATGCAGACATTCCGCCAAGACTTCAAACTGCTTCGGCGTTGCCTCCAGCGCTTCACACAGCCTGATCGCGTTTTGCGACATTCCGATGGGATAGTCGCTTTCTTGTTTGGGCTGTGATGGCTCTGCGCTTTTCGATTTCGTCTGCAACGTTGTAATAACCTGCTCTTTTTTGTCGTTTTGATGGTTATTTTCCGCTCGATAAGGAGCGGCTGTCGCCTTTTCTGCGGATGCTGTCACATATGAACTCCCGATTTGTGAATGATCTGCCTTCGGACGCACCCGCTTGTTTAAAATCGGCATAGCGGGAAGCGACAGATTTTCCACTTTAAGCTGACCGCTGTATTTTGGGAGATACTCACTCAGCACGTCCCCGGCATTCTCCACCGGTTTGGCTCCCTCCACAATCAGGCGGTTGCTGCCCTTCGAACGGGAATTGCCCACCTCTCCCGGCACGGAAAAAAGATCCTTGCCCTGTTCCAACGCCAGATTGGCGGTAATCAGAGAACCGCTCTTTGCGCCGGCTTCCACCACAATCACCCCCAGCGACAGCGCGGAAATAATGCGGTTTCTCACAGGGAAATGATAACTCACCGGAGGCGAACCCGGCGGGTATTCCGAAATCAACGCCCCTGTCGCGGCGATCACATTCCGCAAGCCTTCGTTCTCTATGTTATAGCGGGTATTGATACCGCAGCCCAGCACGCAAATCGTTTTGCCGTTGGACATAAGCGCCCCCTGATGCGACGCCGTATCAATGCCTTTGGCGCCGCCGCTGACAATCACCGCTCCGCAGGCAGCCAGACCAGCGGCAATATTCATCGCCACATGATAACCGTATCGGCTGGCATTACGCGTTCCCACCATACCGATACACACTTCATTGTCAATATCGGGCAGCCTGCCGCTGATGTACAGCGCGGCAGGATAATCGGGAATACGGCGCAGTCTTTCGGGATAATGCTTGCTGTCCGGCGTAAGCACCGTATAATGCAGACGCTCACACGCCTCCATGATCTCCTGCGCCGCGTCGAGCGGAACTTCTTTCATCCGCGCGATCTCGTTTGGCATGAGCAGACCGCACAGCATACGCTCCACTTCGTCTGACTCATAAACCGCACGACAGGAACCAAACGCCTCCAGCAGCATCGGCACCTTGCGGCTGCCCTCACCCATCACCTGTTGGAGCCAAACGCCATAAATCGCTTCTTCCAAAGACAACGCCTCCTGTGCCCCTTTACATTAAATGGCCATATTATATATAGTATAGTATGTTGCCACGCGATTTTTTTGAATTTTTTGTTAAGGATAAAGGAGATCACGTCGAAGCATAAAAAAGCAAGATGCGACCGCATTCAAAAAAGTCAATAAGAGGACCTTTTTCATTTGCCCTGTCGCATCTTGTTTTTCTATCAAAGAAAAAAACTAAACCGCAATCTCTTTATCCTTGTTGTCCGCTTTTTACATGATGAATTATTCGACCATATTTTCGACCTTAACACTGCCGTATTTCGGTTCAAGTGTACCGTTTCCGCCGTAGATGGTAAATTCGACTTTGTTATAGACGTCCTGCTTAAAGACATAGGTATATCTGTCAGACTCCTCAGAATCATAGGTTTCATCCGGCTCGCCGTACTTCGCCACCAGATCTTCCGGCTTGGTGCTTTCATCAAATTTCAAGCCGCCGGGCAGTTCAATGGAAGTAACATCTTTAATGCAAACATCCACTTGATAAATGGGGCATTCCGACAACTTGCGTGTCTCACTGGAAAGGTTAACAGACTGGGCATCGATTCTTTCGCTGCCTTTCTCCAAATAAACATTAAGCATCCTGGTTCTGGCGGCGAGATCCTGATCCGCATATTTCATTTCCCAGCCATTTTTTTGAAATTCCTCAAAACCGCAAGGCAGTGTGTAGGTATCACCGTCAATCGTGATCTGATAGGTATAAAGGGCATCAGGCGTGGGGCCTTTCGCTTCCGATGATGCTTCTTCCGAAGTATCAGCAGACTGTGAAGAAGACGCGTTATCGGAATTCTTTTTGATGGAAACGGTACAGGATGCCATCGCTACCACAATCAAGGCAGATGAGAGCAATAAAGCTATTATTTTTTTCATGTTCAATTCCTCCGTGAAAACTTTTATTTGTGTAAGGCGGAAACAAAAGATTGAGATTCTTCTTATATATTAACTTATTTTTCTTTTTTTGTCAATAAATTTTCATATATTCGCAGGGCGACCGCATGAAAAAATCAGGAGAATTTGTTGAAAATAACATCAGCCAGGAAGCGATCGTCAAAAGAGCATCTGAAACGCTTAGCTTTTAGGC
>CADCNI010000009.1 GCA_902802795.1 uncultured Ruminococcus sp. | reverse complement strand
GAGGAAAATTACTTGCTTTCCTTCTCTTCCTTGGTCACGAGTTCGATGATGCACATCTCGGCAGCGTCTCCTCTGCGGGGACCTGTCTTGATGATGCGGGTATAACCGCCGTTGACACCTTCATAGGCGGGGGCGATCTCGTCAAAGAGCTTCTTTGCGACGCTCTCCTTGGTCACGAATGCCATGACGTTTCTCTTATTGGCAAGGCTGTTGTCCTTCGCCATTGTGATCATTTTTTCAGCCAGAGGCTGTACTTCCTTTGCGCGTGTAACGGTCGTTTCAATCTTGCCGTTTTCAAAAAGGAAGGTTACCATTGCTCTGAGCATAGCCAGTCTGTGGTCGGAAGTTCTTCCGAGCTTTCTTGTACCGGGCATGGAATTCACTCCTTTACTCTGTGTATATCATTTCTGCCCGAGGGCGGCGATAAGGTCACCAAAGGCGGAACCTTATTCGTCCTCCTTGCGCAGCTTGTAGCCGAGAGACTCGAGTTTTTCTACGACTTCCTCCAGGCTCTTTCTGCCGAGGTTTCTGACTCTCATCATATCCTCTTCGGTCTTGTTGATGAGGTCTTCCACCGTATTTATTCCCGCACGCTTGAGACAGTTGAAGGAACGGACGCTGAGATCCAGCTCTTCGATGGTCATCTGGAGAACCTTCTCGCTGCCCGTGTTGTTGGTCTCAACCATGATTTCCTGTGAAGAAACGCTTTCGGAAAGATTGACAAACAGATTGAGATGCTCGGTGAGCACCTTGGCGCCGAGAGAGACGGCTTCCTGCGCATTGATAACTCCGTTTGTCCAAACTTCCAGCGTCAGTTTGTCGTAATTGGTGACATTGCCGACGCGGTAATCGTCAACTTTGTAATTCACCTTTTCGACAGGCGTATATATGGAATCGACCGCGAGAATTCCTATCACATTCTGCTGCATGGCCTGCTTGTTTCTCTGCGCCGACACATAACCGCGTCCGCTGTCCAGCACGATTTCCATGTGCAGCGAAGCGCCTTCGGCCAAAGTGGCGATGTGCAAGTCTGTGTTGAGAATTTCGACCTCGCTGTCGCATCTGATCGAACCGGCCGTTACCTTGAGTTCACCTTCGCCTTCGGCGCACGCAGCATCAATCTGCACCGTCTTAGGGCCTTCGCCATGCAATCTGGCGGTCAGACCCTTGAGGTTGAGGATGATTTCAGCCACGTCCTCTTTAACGCCGGGGATGGTTGAAAACTCATGCATTACGCCGTCAATTTTGACCGATTTCACGGCAACGCCGGGAAGCGACGACAGCAGAACACGTCTGAGCGAATTACCCAAGGTGGTTCCGTAGCCGTTTTCGAGCGGCACCACGACAAATCTGCCGTAGGTGCCGTCGTCAGCCAGTTCCTCTGTCTCGATTCTGGGCTTCTCAATCTCCATCATTCAAAACCCCTCCTTATCAAGCATACAATAGTTGCGCTGTTATCATTATAGCACCATGCCATTGTCGAAAAATCACATTACTTGGAGTACAACTCAACGATGAGGATTTCGTTTACAGGCACGTCGATGTCTTCTCTTTCGGGAACAGCCACAACGGTTGCCTTGCCGTTTTCCTTGTTCAGATCGAGCCACTTGGGAACCACGCGGCCGGCGGTCGCTTCGAGCACGTCGGCAAACATCTTGGATTCCTTGGTCTTTTCTCTGATTTCGATGACATCGCCGACCTTCACCTGATAAGAGGGAATGTCAACTCTTCTGCCGTTGACGATGACATGACCGTGGGTGACCACCTGTCTGGATTCTCTTCTGGTTCTGGCAAAGCCCAGACGGAAGATCACGTTGTCAAGTCTGCTCTCGAGAAGCACCATCAGGTTGGTACCGGTCTGGCCCTGCTTTCTGCTGGCCTTCTCATAGTAGGCGCGGAACTGCTTTTCGAGCACGCCGTAGATGAACTTCGCCTTCTGCTTCTCACGGAGCTGCAGGCCGTATTCGCTCTTTTTGCGGCTCATACGCTTTACCTCTCTGTGAGAGGACTTGTAAATACCCAGGTAAGAGGGATCGAGTTCGAGCGATCTGCACTTCTTCAAAATCGGGTCTCTGTTTACTGCCATGTGAATAACCTCCTTCTAATTAGACTCTCCTGCGTTTCGGCGGACGGCAACCATTGTGGGGAATGGGGGTAACGTCCTTGATCATGGTTACCTGAAGGTCTGCTGCCTGCAATGCTCTGATTGCGGCTTCACGTCCCTGACCGGGACCCTTGACATAAACCTCGACTCTCTTGAGGCCGTGCTCCTTGGCAGCGTTGGCGGCGGTTTCCGCTGCGGACTGCGCTGCGAAGGGAGTGGATTTCTTGGAACCGCGGAAGCCGAGTTCGCCGGCGCTGGCCCAGGAAATCACGTTGCCCTGTGTGTCGGTAATGGTAACGATCGTGTTGTTGAAAGTAGACTGGATATGCACCGCTCCGCTTTCGATGTTCTTACGTTCACGGCGTCTGCGTGTAGCTGCGCCCTTCTTGGCTGTAACTTTTGCCATAATTCGCTTTCCCTCCTACTTACTTCTTCTTGTTCGCGATGGTCTTCTTGGGACCCTTGCGAGTACGTGCGTTGGTCTTGGTTCTCTGACCTCTGACGGGCAGACCCTTGCGATGACGGACGCCGCGGTAGCACTGAATGTCGATGAGTCTCTTGATGTTGAGCGAGACATTACGGCGAAGGTCGCCTTCCACAACGAGGTTGTGGTCGATATAGTCACGAAGCTTCTTTTCGTCTTCTTCCGTGAGATCACGTACTCTGGTGTCGGGGTTGACACCTGTTGCGGCAAGGATTTCGCTTGCCTTCTTGCGGCCGATACCGTAAACATAGGTAAGACCGATTTCCACCCTTTTATCTCTGGGCAGATCTACACCGGCTATACGAGCCATTCGTTAGACACCTCCAAATGATGCGCGCGGGATTAGCCCTGGCGCTGCTTGTGCTTGGGATTTTCGCAAATAACCATAATGCGACCCTTGCGCTTTATGATTTTGCACTTCTCGCAAATTTTCTTTACAGAAGGTCTGACTTTCATTTGTATTTGCCTCCCTTGATTCTACGCTCCGACGGTCTTGTAAATTACTTGGAGCGCCATGTGATTCGCGCCTTGCTCAGGTCGTACGGAGACATCTCCATCTTGACGCTGTCGCCCGGCAATATTTTAATATAGTTCATTCTCAGCTTGCCTGAGATGTGTGCCAAAACCTCGTGGCCGTTTGGCAGCTCTACCTTGAAGGTAGCGTTGGGAAGCGCTTCCTTAACAATACCGTCAATTTCAATTACGTCTTCCTTTGCCATGAGAAAAACCTCCTCATAAATGGATTTCAGTCAAATGCGTGAAAGCGTTTCTGCCCGATTATTCTGGATCGGGCATTGTGAGGATCACGGGGCCGTCGGCGGTAATCGCCACCGTGTGCTCAAAGTGAGCAGACAGTCTGCCGTCCGCCGTAACCACGGTCCAGCCGTCGCTGAGCTGTCTGACCGCGGGCGTACCCGCGTTGATCATCGGCTCGATGGCAATGACCATGCCTTCTTCGAGACGGTAGCCCCTGTGAGGAGTTCCGTAATTCGGTACGCTGGGATCTTCGTGAACACTTGCGCCTACTCCGTGGCCGGTGTATTCCCTCACCACCGAGTAACCGCGAGCCTCGACATACTTCTGAACCGCGTGGCCGATATCGCCGATCCGGTTGCCCCCCACCGCCTGCTTGATGCCTAAATAAAGGCTCTCACGGGTGGTGTCCAGCAATCGCTGCGCCTCGGGTGAAACATCGCCCACCGCAAAGGTGTAAGCCGAATCGCCGTGGTATCCGTTGATAAACGCGCCGACGTCGACGCTGACGATATCTCCGTTTTTGATGACCACATCGCTGCTCGGTATGCCGTGGATGACCTGATGATTGAGTGAGATGCACGCGCTTCCTTTGAAGCCGTATAATCCGAGGAAGGAGGGTTTGGCTCCCTCTCCCTCGATATAACGGCGAATAACAGTATCCAGCTCTTTGGTGGTCATGCCAGGTTCGATCGCCCGGCCCGCCACCTTAAGGGCGTTACCCGTTATTCTTCCTGCTTCTCGCATCAGCAAGATCTGCTTGCTGGTTTTCTGAATGATCATGGTTCAATCAGTCTTCGAGAGCGCAGAAGGTGAGATACGTTGTCTGCTCGACGGAATCCTGACCCTCGACAACGCGGAGCTTACCGGTTTTCTTGTAATACTCCTTGAGGGGTTCGGTCTGCTCGTGGTAGACCTTGAGTCTGTCGGCGACGGTATCGGGGTGGTCATCCTTGCGCTGGATCAGGGTGCCGCCGCACTTGTCGCAAACGCCTTCCACAGCGGGCTTTTTGAATTCCATGTGGTAGGAGCTGCCGCAAGCTTCGCAGACACGGCGACCGGACAATCTGGAGGCAATCACGTCGTCCGCGACATTGATGTCGAGAACTCTGTCGATGGAAATGCCCATGTTGTCGAGTGCCTCGGCCTGAGCAATGGTTCTCGGGAAACCGTCGAGAATGAAACCGTTGGCACAGTCATCCTTGGCAATGCGGTCCTTGATGATGTCGATAACGACGGCATCGGGAACCAGCTTGCCGCTCTCGATGAATTCCTTTGCTTTGAGACCAACCTCAGAACCGCTTTTCAGCGCTTCTCTGATAATGTTGCCCGTAGAAATCTGCGGGATGTTGAGAGCCTCGGAGATTTTTTCTGCCTGAGTGCCCTTGCCGGCGCCCGGAGCGCCCAAAAGGATAATCTTCATGGATAGTTCCTCCCTTGTCTGAGATCATGCGATGACCGCATGATAAATGAATTTGAATTACTCAAGAAAGCCCTTGTAGTGGCGCATAAGCATCTGACTCTCGATCTGAGAGACGGTCTCCAGCGCAACGCCGACCAGAATGAGGACGGATGTGCCGCCGAAGCTGATGCTGATTTTGGTAATCGCACTGATGACGATCGGAACGACAGCGATAACGCTGAGGAACAATGCGCCGATCAGGGTAATGCGGTTAATGATCTTGGCGAGATAGGCTATGGTGTTCTTGCCGGGACGGATACCCGGAATGGCACCGTTGTTTTTGTGAAGATTATTTGCTATTTCGATAGGATTATACTGAATGGTTACATAGAAGTAAGCAAACGCGATAATCAGCAGGAAATAGATGAAAGCATACAGCAGCGAATTGCTGTCGAATATGCTCCACACCTTATACCAGAAGGTGTTGGGGGTGTTGCCTCTGTAAACCAGCATCTTGACCGTCGGGGGAATGGAGATAATGGAAGAGGCAAAGATGATCGGCATAACGCCGGACATATTGACCTTGACAGGGATGTAGGATTTCTGACCGCCGACCATTTTTCTGCCCTGTACACGCTTGGCGTACTGCACGGGAACTCTGCGTTCGGAATCCTGCATAAAGACGATGAACCAAATGATCGCGAGAAAGGCGATGCAGACAGCGGGAATCACAAAGTAAAACTGTGTGCTCCCTTCGCGCGCCATTTCCCACCACAGTCGGAAGGTATTGAATACCTTGGGACCGCTCGCGACGATGCCCGTAAAGAGCAGAATGGAAATGCCGTTGCCGATGCCCTTCTTATTGATCTGCTCACCAAGCCACATGACCAGCGCGGTACCCGCACAGAAGCAGGTAACGACAAAGACGGTAACGAAAATGTTGACCCACTGGGTATCGTAGGTTCTCACCACGTTCCAGCTCTTGAGCATGAGATAATACATTGCTCCCTGGAAGATACCCAGACCGACGGTGGTGGCACGGGTGATGTTGTTCAGCTTCTTGCGGCCCTCGCCGCCCTCCTTCGCCAGTCTCTCGAGATAAGGGATGGCGACGGTGAGAAGCTGGATGATAATCTGAGCCGTGATGTAGGGGCCGATACCCATCGCAAAGAGGGTAGCGTTTTCAAACGCGCGGCCCGACAGCATATTGAGATAGCTGATGATGTTGCCGTTGTCGCCGGTGTCGGTGATACCCGCCATAGCGGATTTGAGAAGCTCGGAGTCAATGAACGGCACCGGAATTGCTGTGCCGATACGGAAGATGAATACGATGAGAATCGTATAGAGGAGTTTTCTGCGGAGATCGGGGATTGTAAAAGCATTTCTGATGGTCTGAATCACTTTTACATCACCTCGGCCTTTCCTCCTGCAGCCTCAATTTTCTGAGCTGCCGTACCGCTGAAAGCTGCCGCCTTTACGGTGAGATTTTTGGTGAGCTCGCCGTTTCCGAGAACCTTAACGCCGTCAAGCTCCTTTTTGATGATTCCCATCGCGATGAGAGCGTTCGCGTCAACGACAGCGCCGTCCTCAAAGACGTTGAGCTTGCCGACATTCACCTCAGCGTACTCTGTCGCAAAGATGTTGTTGAAGCCTCTCTTAGGAATTCTTCTCTGGAGCGTCATCTGGCCGCCTTCAAAACCGGGGCGCATGCCGCGGCCGGCTCTTGCCTTCTGACCCTTGTGGCCTTTGCCCGCGGTCTTGCCGTTGCCGGAGCCGTGGCCTCTGCCGATGCGCTTGACGTCGCGGACGCTGCCCTCGGCGGGAGAAAGATTGCTTAATTTCATTGTCTTCGCACCTCCTTGCGTTATGCTTCGGTTACCTCGACGAGGTGGCTGATCTTGTTGATCTTGCCCTTTGTCTGGGCGTTGTCGGGCTGCACGGTGACGTCGCCCGGCTTTTTGAGACCGAGGGCATGGGCTGTTGCGATCTGGTCTTTCTTGGAGCCGATGAGGCTCTTCGCAAGTGTGATTTTATAAGCCATGACTGCGTACCTCCCGATTAACCTACGATTTCTTTGACGGTCTTGCCTCTGACGGCAGCGACCTCCTCCGCGGTGCGGAGGCTGGACAGACCCTGCACGGTGGCTCTCACAACATTGTAGGGATTGTTGGAGCGCAGCGCCTTGGTTCTGATGTCTTTCACGCCGGCCGCTTCGAGAACGGCACGCACGGGACCGCCTGCGATAACACCGGTACCGGGGGCGGCGGGCTTGAGAAGCACTTCGCCTGCGCCGAACTTGCCGATGACCTCGTGGGGAATGGTAGAACCCTTGAGAGAAACCTTGATGAGGTTCTTCTTGGCGTTCTCAATGCCCTTGCGGATAGCGTCCGGCACTTCGCCGGCTTTGCCGATGCCGAAGCCGATAATGCCTGCTCCGTCGCCGACGACGACGAGAGCTGCGAATTTCATGATACGACCGCCTTTAACAGTCTTTGAAACGCGGTTGATTGCGACAACCGATTCGTTGAGCTCCATCTTGGATGCGTCAATTCTTGCCAAAACAGCTCCTCCTCCTTAGAACTTGAGTCCACCCTCGCGGGCGCCGTCGGCCAGTGCCTGCACACGACCGTGATAAATGTATCCGCCTCTGTCGAAGACGACTTCCTCGATGCCCTTTTCGAGAGCGATCTTGGCAATCTTTTCGCCGACCTTGCGGGCTGCTTCCTTGTTGCCGCCGTTGCCCTCGAAGTCCTTGTCGAGAGTGGAAGCGGAGCAGAGCGTTACGCCCTTGGTATCATCAATGAGCTGTGCATAGATGTTAGCAGCGGAGCGAAATACATTGAGACGGGGGCATTCAGCTGTACCCGAGATTTTACCGCGCACTCTCTTGTGGCGGCGGATTCTAGCCTTGTTGGTATCAACCTTTTTAACCATTTCAGATTCACTCCTTTACTTACTTCTTCTTGCCTTTACCGGTCTTGCCTTCCTTCTTGCGGACATATTCACCGGTGTATCTGATACCCTTGCCCTTATACGGCTCAGGCGGACGCTTTTCTCTTACTTCGGCTGCAAACTGGCCGACCTGCTGCTTGTCGGGACCGGAAATGACGATCTTGTTGGCCGTGGGGCAGTCGATCGTAATGCCGGGAACTTCAGGCATGATGACCTGATGCGAAAAACCGAGGTTCATAACCAGGTTCTTGCCCTGCTTCTGAACTCTGTAGCCGACGCCGATGACATCAAGCTCCTTCGAGAAACCCTTGCTGACGCCTTCGACCATGTTGGCGACGAGTGTACGGGTAAGACCGTGGAGCGAGCGGTTGAGCTGCTCATCATTGGGACGGTTGACGACGATCTCTGCGCCTTCGACCTTGATCTCCATGTTGGGGTGGAAGCTCTTGGTGAGCGTGCCTTTTGCACCCTTGACGGTGACGTTGTTGCCGTCAACCTTGACTTCTACGCCGGCCGGTATCGCTATCGGCTTTCTGCCAATTCGTGACATCTGCGTGCCACCTCCTTACCAAATATATGCGAGGACTTCGCCGCCGACATTCTCGACTCTTGCCTTCTTGTCCGTCATGATACCCTTAGAGGTAGACAGGATGGCGATGCCGAGTCCTTTGAGAACCTTGGGCATTTCCTCTACGTTTGTATAAACTCTCAGACCGGGCTTGGAAACTCTCTTAAGACCGGTGATCGCGGGCGTTTTGCCTGCGCCGTACTTCAGAACGATGCGGATGGTGCCCTGCGTGTTGTTCTTGTCTTCGATGACGGTGTAGCTCTTGACATAGCCTTCGTCAACGAGGATCTGAACGATCGCCTTCTTCATGTTGGAAGCGGGAACATCTACCGTTTCGTGCTTCGCCGTGCTGGCGTTGCGAATTCTGGTGAGCAGGTCCGCGATTGTATCAGTAATCTGCATTTATTTTACCTCCAATCCGACATTACCAGCTTGCCTTTTTGACGCCGGGGATCTGACCCTGGTGAGCAAGCTCTCTGAAGCAGATACGGCAAACGCCGTACTTGCGGAGATAAGCATGCGGCCGTCCGCAAATCTTGCAGCGGTTGTACGCTCTCGTGGAGAACTTCGCAGGTCTCTGCTGCTTGACCTTCATTGCTGTCTTTGCCACAATAATACCTCCTTATTTCGCGAAGGGAGCGCCCATCAGCTTGAGGAGCTCTCTGCCTTCTTCGTCTGTCGTTGCCGTTGTTACAAAGCAGATATCCATGCCTCTGACCTTGTCGATCTTGTCGAACTCGATCTCAGGGAAGATGAGCTGCTCTTTGAGACCCATGTTGTAGTTGCCTCTGCCGTCGAAAGCGTTGGCGTTGATGCCTCTGAAGTCTCTGACGCGGGGCAGCGCCACATTGAAGAGTCTGTCGAGGAATTCATACATTCTCTCGCCTCTGAGTGTGACCTTGACGCCGATCGGCACGCCTTCTCTGAGCTTGAAATTCGCAACCGACTTCTTGGCGTGGCAGATCGTGGGATGCTGACCGGTGATGGTCTCGATGTCCTTCACGATTGCGTCAACGACCTTGGAGTTGTCCTTTGCCTCACCGCAGCCGACGTTGATCACGATCTTGTCGAGCTTGGGGATCTGCATAACGCTCTTGTATCCGAACTTTTCCATGAGAGCGGGTGCGACCTCGCTCTTGTAGAAATCTTTCATTCTCGCCATGATTCACTTACCTCCTTGCTTACAGCGTCTTGCCGCACTTGGCGCACACGCGAACCTTGCGGGTCTTGTCGCCGTCTTCGACGAACTTATGCTTGATGCGGACAGCCTTTTTGCAGCCGGAGCAGTAAATCTGAACCTTGGAAGCGTACATCGGAGCTTCGGCCTCGATGATGCCGCCCTTCTCGCCCATTCTGCGGGGCTTGACATGCTTTTTGACCTTGTTGAGACCCTCAACGATGACTTTGCCTTCTTTCGGGCTGACTTCCAGCACCTTGCCGGTCTGGCCCTTGTCGTCACCGCTGATCACCATGACGGTGTCGCCTTCTCTGACGTGCGTTTTGTTTGCCATAACTGTCAACCCTCCTTACAGTACTTCGGGAGCGAGGCTGAGAATCTTGAGGTACTCGTGGTCACGGAGCTCTCTTGCGATGGGCCCAAAGATACGGGTTCCTCTGGGATTCTTGTCGTCCCTGATGATAACTGCTGCGTTCTCGTCGAAGCGGATGTAGGTGCCGTCGGCGCGGCGCAGACCGCTGACCGAACGAACGATAACCGCCTTAACGACGTCGCCCTTCTTTACCACGCCGCCGGGTGCTGCTTTTTTGACAGAGCACACGATGACGTCACCGATATTACCGAATTTTCTGCCGGTACCGCCAAGCACGCGGATGCACATAAGTTCCTTTGCACCCGTATTGTCGGCCACCTTCAGAAGAGTCTGCTGCTGAATCACAGTGCTTTTCCTCCTTTGATAAGGCTGAAATTACTTCGCCTTTTCGATGATTTCAACCAGTCTCCATCTCTTGTCCTTAGAGAGAGGACGGGTCTCCATAATGCGAACACGATCGCCGACACCGCACTCGTTCTGCTCGTCGTGAGCCTTAAACTTCACGGTGCGCTTGACTATCTTCTTATAAAGCGGGTGGGGAACGGAGTCCTCAACGGCGACAACGATTGTCTTGTCCATCTTGTCGCTGACGACCTTGCCCACTCTGGTTTTTCTAAGATTTCTCTCGCTCACAGTCGTTTCCTCCCTTTCCTTATGCGTTCTCTCCGCTCAGTTCGATCTCGCGGAGTACGGTCTTGATTCTTGCGATATCCTTCTTGACGACCTTAAGGCGCATGGGATCTTCCAACTGATTGACTGCGTGCTGGAAACGCAGGTTGAAAAGCTCATCTTTGAGTTCGGTGAGCTTTTTATTCAGATCAGTGACTGACATATCTCTTACTTCAGAAATCTTCATTACTGCTCACCGCCTTCTTCCTTCTTGACAAACTTGCAGCGAACGGGGAGCTTGTTGGCGGCAAGACGGAGAGCCTCGCGCGCGACTTCCTCGCTCACGCCTGCGATTTCAAACATCACTCTGCCCGGCTTGACAACCGCTACCCAGTATTCGGGCGAACCTTTACCGGAACCCATTCGGGTTTCCGCCGGCTTCTCGGTGATGGGCTTATCGGGGAAAATCTTGATCCAGACCTGACCGCCTCTCTTGATGTAACGGGTCATGGCGATACGAGCCGCCTCGATCTGGTTGGAGGTGATCCATGCCGGCTCCAGGGACTGAAGACCGTACTCACCGTGGGAAACAAAATTGCCTCTCAATGCTTTACCCGTCAGACGTCCTCTCTGGACTCTGCGGTACTTTACTCTCTTAGGAAGCAGCATTATTGATTTCCTCCTTCCCTGCGCTGGGGTCTTCTGTTGCCGTCGGCTCTTCTCTCGCCGTCGTTTCTTCTTCTGGGTCTTCTGTCGCGGTCGTTTCTCTTGGGCTGCGGCAGTTCGGGACGCTTGTAGGTGCCGTCCTTATCCTTGAGGACTTCACCGTTGTAGATCCAGACCTTGACGCCCACGATGCCGTAGGTGGTGTGTGCCTCGGCAAAACCGTAGTCGATGTCGGCACGGATGGTCTGGAGAGGCGTGGTGCCTTCCTTGTACATTTCGGTTCTGGCGATTTCCGCGCCGCCCACACGACCGGAGAGCATGACCTTGATGCCCTTGACGCCTGCGCTCATGGCTCTGCTGATGCTCATTTTCATGGCACGGCGGAAGCTCACGCGCTTTTCAAGCTGCTGGGCAATGCTCTCGGCCACGAGGGTGGCGTCGGCGTCGGGAATCTTGACCTCAACGATGTTGATGGAAACGGGCTTGCCGATCTTCTTCTCGCACTGCACGCGGAGCTTTTCGATTTCTGCGCCCTTCTGACCGATGACAATGCCCGGCTTCGCGCAGAAGATATGGATGCGGACCCTGCCGGATACGCGTTCGATTTCAATTTTGGGAACGCCTGCTGCCTTAAGCTGCTCCTTGAGCATCTTACGGAGGTTGTAGTCTTCGACGAGATTGTCTGCGAAGTCTTTCTTGCCTGCATACCAGCGGGAATCCCAATCCTTAATCACGCCTACTCTGAGGCCGTGAGGATGAATTTTCTGACCCATGTGCTTACCTCCTCAATCAGTTTTCCTTTTCCTTTACCACAAGGGTAACGTGTGCTGTCTTCTTGTCGATGCGGTATGCTCTGCCCTGTGCTCTGGGACGCATACGCTTGAGGATGGGTCCGGATGTTGCGTAGCACTCCGAAATATAGAGTTTATCCTCATCCATTTCAAAGTTGTTGGTTGCGTTCGCCACGGCCGACTTGAGAAGCTTCTCAAGATATTCGCAAGCAGCCTTGGGCGTATGCTTCAGAATCGCCTCCGCTTCCTTAACAGGCTTGTTTCTGATAAGGTCAAGCACGATCTGAACCTTGGTGGGAGAAATGCGAGCGTATTTAAGCTCTGCTCTTGCTTCCATTTCTGTACACTCCTTTCAGCTGCTTTACTTCTTGCTGGTCTTGCTGCCGGCATGACCCTTGAAGGTTCTGGTGGGGACAAACTCGCCGAGCTTGTGACCGACCATTTCCTCGGTGATGAATACCGGAACATGATTCTTGCCGTTGTGAACGGCAATGGTATGGCCTACGAAATCAGGGAAAATGGTGGAGGAACGGCTCCAAGTCTTGAGCACGACCTTTTCATTCTTTGCATTCATTTCCTGGATTCTTTTGAGCAGCACCGGCTGCACGAAAGGACCCTTTTTAACGCTTCTACCCATGGTTAATCAAAGTCTCCTTTCTACGATTACTTGCCGTTTCTGCGTCTTACGATCATCTTGTCGGAAGCCTTCTTGGTGAGTCTGGTCTTATAACCCAGCGCAGGCTTGCCCCAAGGTGTGCAGGGACCGGGACGTCCGACAGGGCTCTTGCCCTCACCGCCGCCGTGCGGGTGGTCGTTCGGGTTCATGACGGATCCTCTGACGGTGGGTCTCCAGCCCATCAGGCGCTTGCGGCCTGCCTTACCGATCTTGACGTTCTCGTGGTCAATGTTGGAAACCTGACCGACGGTCGCCATGCAGTCGGCGGAGACATTTCTGAGTTCGCCCGAGGGAAGTCTGAGAAGCGCGTAGCCGTTCTCCTTCGCCATGAGCTGCGCCTGGATGCCTGCGGCACGGGCGAGCTGTGCGCCTCTGCCGGGGTAAAGCTCGATGTTGTGGATAAAGGTACCGGTGGGAATCGCCGAAAGCGGAAGCGCGTTGCCGGGCTTGATGTCAGCGCCCGCGCCGCTTACGACGGTGTCGCCCTTCTTGAGACCGTGAGGGGCGGTGATGTACGCCTTGGTGCCGTCCTCGTACTGAATGAGCGCGATGAATGCCGAACGGTTGGGATCGTATTCAATGGACTGCACGGTAGCGGGCATGCCCGCCTTCTGGCGCTTGAAGTCGATGATTCTGTACTTTCTGCGAAGTCCGCCGCCTCTGTGACGGACGGTGATTCTGCCGTAGCTGTTGCGGCCGGAATTCTTCTTGAGCGGTGCGAGAAGGCTTCTCTCGGGAGCTACCTTATCGAGCTGCGAAGAATAATCGGTCACAGACATGTTGCGGCGGCCGTTGGTGGTCGGCTTATATGTCTTAATAGCCAATTTCAGTCACTCTCCTTGTAATACCGCAGACCCTGCGGGTGGCTGCCTGTGGTCTGCGATAGGCTTAGCGGAGGCGCCATCTGCCTCCATACATTGCCTGTCGTCTGTTAGTTCGATCAGATAAGACCCTCGAAGAATTCGATGGGCTTGGAATCGGGCGAAAGTGTTACGATAGCCTTTTTCCAGGCGGGGGTGTAGCCCTCGTATCTGCCCTGGCGGCGATGACGTCCTCTGACGTTCATGGTATTGACCTTGATGACCTTCACATCGGGGAAGCAGGCTTCCACCGCTTTGGCGATCTCGATCTTGTTGGCTTTCTTAGCCACTTCAAAGGTGTACTTGATGCTTTCGCCTTCCTCGACCTGCATACCTGCCATCGACTTCTCTGTGATAATCGGGCGGATGATAATGTCCTTCGGATTCATTAGCAGTATACCTCCTCAATCTGTGCTACGGCGTCCTTGACGACGACAAACTTGTCGGCGTTCACGATGTCATAGACATTGAGAGTGTTGACAAGAGCGGTCTTGACACCGGGAATGTTTCTCGCGCTGGCGATGACCATGTCGTTCTTTTCGGGCATGACCAGCAGGACCTTGCGGTTCGCGCCGAGAGCGTTCAGAAGACCCGCGACCTCTTTGGTCTTGTACTCGTTCATGGTGAAAGCGTCGAGAACGATCATATCGCCCTCCGCCACCTTTGCGGAGAGAGCGGACTTCATAGCGAGTCTGCGGAGCTTCTTGTTGAGTGTGTAGCGATAGCTTCTGGGCTTGGGGCCGAGAGCGATACCGCCGTGTCTCCACTGGGGTGAACGAGTGGAGCCCTGTCTTGCGTGACCGGTACCCTTCTGGCGCCACGGCTTTTTGCCGCCGCCGGAGACCTCGCCGCGGGTCAGAGTGCTCTGTGTGCCCTGGCGCTGGTTGGCAAGATAGTTGACGACAACAGCGTGAACGGCTGTCTCGTTGGGTTCTATACCGAATACGGCATCGGAAAGCTCGATGGTATCGACCTTTTCGTTTTTCGCGTTGACTACTGCGATATTAGGCATAATCTATTCCTCCTCCCTTACGCTTTGACGCTGTCGCTGATGAGAACAATGCCGCCCTTGGGTCCGGGAACCGCGCCCTTGATGGCGATCAGGTTGTTTTCCGCATCAATCTTGACAACTGTGAGATTCTGTACGGTCACTCTCTCGCTGCCGAGATGACCGGACATCTTCTTACCCTTGAAAACTCTGGAAGGATCGGAGCAGGCGCCGATGGAACCGCCGTGACGGTGAACCGGACCCGTGCCGTGGCTCTCCTTGAGTCTGCCGAAGTTCCAGCGCTTGATGACGCCTGCCCAGCCCTTACCTTTGCTGGTGCCTACCACGTCCACCTTGTCGCCGGCGGCAAACTTGTCTGCCTTGATGAGGTCTCCGACGTTAAGCTCGTCGATGGAGTCAAAACGGAACTCTCTGAGAACCTTCTTGGGAGCAACACCGTTCTTCTCGAAGTGACCTGCGAGAGCCAGCGTGATGTTGCTGGGCTTCTCCTGGAACTTTTCGGTTCTGGAGCTTTTTGCGCCCTTTCTGTACTTGAGCTTGATCTCACCGAAACCAAGCTGCACGGCGTTGTAGCCGTCTGTCTCGACTGTCTTCTTCTGTGTGACAACACAGGGACCCGCTTCGATGACGGTAACAGGGATCACATTGCCCTTCTCGTCAAAGATCTGCGTCATGCCGAGCTTTTTGCCGATAATACCTTTCTGCATGTTTAATTACCTCCTGGTTAGGTTATTGGTTGAACCGCGGGTATTGCACGGTACAACTTGACCTCGACTGCTGTTGGTTGAAAATCCGTATCAGGTTCCTTAGAGCTTGATTTCGATTTCAACGCCCGCAGGGAGCTCCAATCCTTTAAGAGCCTCCACCACTTTGTTGGAAGGTCTCAGGATGTCGATAAGACGTTTGTGGGTTCTGTACTCGAACTGCTCACGGCTGTCCTTGTACTTGTGAACCGCACGCAGGATCGTTACGATCTCCTTGTCGGTGGGGAGCGGAACGGGTCCGGAGACCTGTGCGCCCTCGCGCTTGGCTGCGTCTACGATCTTCTGTGCTGCCTGATCGGCGAGAGAGTGATCGTAGCTCTTGATCCTGATTCTGATTTTTTCCTTGACTGCCATAAAAAATCGCCTCCTGTTATTCTTTGCGGCGGGCCGCTGCTCATGATTTTCCGCTGAATCCCCTGACCGTTATTTCGGGCGGTTTTGCACAACCAACCCTCAGGTAAGTTTCAACAACGTATCCGGGTGTTTCATACACGGGCATGAAAAAACCGGAAGCCGTCAACTTTGGATAGGGTTAAGGGCTTTCCGGGTCAGTGAAAACTCATAGCAAGCGTTTGGCCAATCTCAGGACGCGAGATCAGCCGGCACAGTTGTCCCCCGGACGGCAAGCGCATTGGGACGCTTTTCCGCCTTGGTATCACGCACTCGCGGCGCGGCAGCATTCCGCGCGGCTTTGGCAAGATGGGTTCCAACCGCACACACTTTTTCGCCCGGTTTAAAATCGGACATACTCCATGGAAAAACCGTCCGCTTGCTGAGCAAGGAACGCAACCTCCCACTTCATCGCATATCTCATGTGCAGTCGCTGCAATATTCACACGCCGACGTCCGCAGCGTGCCTTATCATTATACCAAAGCCGCCCATAAACTGCAAGCCATATTTTGGGATTCGTCTGTAGAATTTTCGGTTATTTTTTTATTCAATTTTATGTATTTATATCAACTAAAAATTTACGACTCCTCATATTCATAATCGTCGTAATCTATCACGCTCATGACCTGCAAATAATTGTAATAGCGCGTCTTGTGAGGCGTCATGACCCAGTCGTACACCATCATCAGCCCGAAGCCGCCGAAGGTGCAGAGTTTGAGCAGTCCCAGACCGATATCCCCCAGCAGCATGCGGTCGATGCCCGACCAGCCGAGCAGCAGGGAAATAAACTCCATATTATGTACGCGGCGGCAGGTCAGTTTCTGCATATCGGTCAGCTTGTGCAGCGAACAGTGCAGCATATTCGAGCGCAGGAACGTGATCTTATCCTCCGGCAAGTCGTTCTGGTTGAGCACTAAGAAGCGGTCAACCAACGCGATCTTCTGCTTGCGGAGCTGCTCGCGCTCTTCTTCGTCATAATCCCTTCTTCTGTCGCGGTTACTCATTGTCACATCTTTCCTTTCTTTTCCAAATCCTATCCGTCTATAATAATTACGCATTACCCATTACCCATTACCCATTCTCACGGTATGTCGAACCAGATCAGCCGCACGAGATACGTCAGCAGCGTCAGACCGAACCCCACGCCGATCAGACCGTCCTTCAGCCACATCGGCAGCCGCCGCAGCAGGACGGTTTCGCGGTTGACGAGGACGAACACCGCCGTCAGACAGGGGAGCGCGGCGGGATTGTTGTGCCAGTATCCCTGCCAGTTCAGCCGCAGCAGGCTCACCAGCGCCCGCGACATGCCGCAGCCGGGACAGGGAATGCCCGTGACATGGCGGATGGGGCAGTAGATGCGAAACCCCAGCGCGACCGCCACCCAGAGGGCTGTTCCCAGAAGCAGCGCCAGATGCAAGAGAATGACCTGCCGCCACTCGTTCTTTTGTGAATGCTGTTCCATCGTCGCCGCCGCCTTTCCCGTCCGGTTCACACAGCTTTATTTTCATTTTAGCATATTTTTTCCGTAACTGCAATATGGCGGGAAAATTTTTGGATGACGACGGCCTATTTTTTTTACAAGGTCTTGCAGTTGTCAAAACGATTTGCTATAATAGGAATAAGAAAAAGGGAGCTACCAATTAACTGTATTATATATCCAATTAACTGTATTATATATAATGAAAAGGAAGGTCATTCCCATGGCAAACAAAGTTATCATCACCACCGACACCGGCAGCGATCTGCGCCCGGAAAATCTCAAAAAATTCCACATCGACGCGATGATTCCGTTCCACATCACGCTCGGCGACAAAAGCTACAAGGATTTTTACGAGTGCCAGCCGCACGACCTCTTCCGATTCTTCGACGAACACAAGCAGGTTCCCAAGACGGCGGCCTGCTCCCCCCACGACTATTACGAATTCTTTGAGCCATTTGCCCAACAGGGATGCGACGTGGTACATATCGCCATGAACTCCGTGTTCAGCTCGTCCTATGCCAACTCCCTCATCGCGGCGGAGGAACTCAAGGAAAAATACGGCACATCGGTCTATTCGGTGGACACCTACACCCTCACGGGCGCGCAGGCGCTCATGGCCATCCGCGCGGCGGAACTGCGCGACAGCGGCATGGAAGCCAAGGAAATCAGCGAGCAGATTGTTGCAATGGTGCCGCATGTGCGCACCAATTTCCTGCTCGGCGGCATGAATTACGCCGCCAAGGGCGGTCGCTGCTCCATGCTGGTCGCCTTCGGCGCGAACCTTCTCAAGCTCTACCCCATGATGCATATCGACGAAAAGGGCATTATCACCGCTCCCAAGAAATTCCGCGGTTCGGTCAGGAGCGTGCAGGATCAGTATATGGATTATGTGCTGGATCTCGCCGCCCGGTACGCCGACCACAAGCGCGTGGTCATCGGCTACACCAGCGACAACAAGGAACTCATCGACAATATGCACAAGCGCCTCAAGCAGTACGGCAAGTTCGAGGAGATTATCGAGAGCGTCACCAACTGCACCACTGCCACCCATGGCGGCCCCAATACGATTTATATGATTTTTGTCGATAAGTATTGAGAACAAAATCTCTCGGATTCAATCTTTCACCGCCGCGATCAGAATGACCACAGCTAATATGCAGCAAGTTTCCATCATAGAGCATACACGCCCTTTCTCCAAAGGGAATGCCGGAACAACCGCCGCCGTTCCTTTTACTTACTTGTCTATTACCATATTTTTCACGCCAATGCAAGACCCATTTTCCAGCCGCCCCGCTCCGCTGTGCAGGGCGGCTTTTTTGTCTGCCATAAAACCATTGAAAAAAACGGCGGCATATGGTACAATAAAACCATTCATTAATCCACACAAAGGAGCCGATCACATGGTAGATCATGAAAGAATCGTCAACGCCGTCAGGGAAATCTTAGAGGCCGTGGGCGAAGATACACAGCGCGAGGGACTTCTCGAAACCCCCGAACGCGTTGCCAGAATGTACGAAGAGGTTTTCAGCGGGCTGCACGACGACCCCGAACGCCATCTGAAAATTTTCAATGAGGACGACAAAAACGGCGAGGTGGTCATCGTGCGCGACATTCCGCTGTACTCCATGTGCGAACATCACCTGCTTCCCTTCATCGGGAAGTGCCACATCGCCTATATTCCCAAGGACGGCAAGATCATCGGGCTGTCCAAATTCGCCCGCATCGTGGATTGTTTTGCGCGCCGTCCGCAGGTGCAGGAACGCCTGACCTCCCAGATCGCGGATTTCCTCTATCAGCATCTCGACCCGATGGGCGTGGCGGTGGTCATCGAGGCGGAACACCTCTGCATGACCATGCGCGGCGCGAGAGCCGCCGGCAGCAGCACCCAGACCAGCGCCCTGCGCGGCATCGTCCGCAGCGATGCCAGAACGCGCAACGAGGTCATGACCCTGCTCACGGGAGGCAAACGATGATCGCCCCCAGACCGATTGTGGAATGGCACATCGGCGGCGGCAAGGTGCTCACGCTCGACCGCACCTACATCATGGGGATTCTCAACGTCACCCCCGACTCTTTCTCCGACGGGGGAAAGTACGCCCATGTGGACGCCGCCGTTGCACGCGCCTATGAAATGGCAGCGCAGGGCGCGGACATCATCGACATCGGCGGGCAGTCTACCCGTCCGGGACATACCCCCATCTCTCCCGACGAGGAATGGCAACGCATTCAGCCCGTGCTTTCCGAGCTGACGGGGAGCCGCGACTTCCATGCGGTGCTGTCGGTGGACACCTATTTTCCCGAAGTGGCAGGCAAAGCCGCCGCGATGGGGGTTCAGATTCTCAATGACGTGAGCGGGTTCCGCCATTATTCCATGCGCTGCGTCGCCGTGCAGTTTCAGACCGGCTGCGTGGTCATGCACAGTTCCCAGCTCAAAGAGGACGCGGATGTCTGTCAGGCGCTGCGCCGCTTCTACCTCATCATGTCCAACGTCTGCGTCGCGGACGGGATTCCCGCGCGGAATCTCTGCTTCGACCCCGGCGTGGGCTTCGGCAAAAGCTATGAGCAAAACCTGCAAATCGCCGCTTCGTTCGAGCAGCAGTGCATAAAGGGCTACCCCATGCTGGCCGCCGCTTCCCGCAAGCGCGTGATCGGCATGTCCTGCGGCAATCCGCCGGCGGAGCAGCGCGTCAGCGGCACCGTTGCCTATCACACCGCCTGCCTCCTCGGCGGCGCACACATTCTCCGCGTGCATGACGTTCCTGAAGCCGTACAGGCGGCGCAGGTAGCGGACGCGTTGATGCGCTCGCCTGGGAAAAAGACTCGCTAAGAGAATAGAGAATAAAAAATAGATAATAGATAATAGATAAGGAAGCGCTTCGCGCTTGGAATATAAAAAGGCAATCACCAGCCAAAGGAGACTATCCATGAGAGATATCAACCACCTTTACGACCACACCGACCAAAAGGAAATCGACATCTGCCATTCCGCCATCCTGCCCCTTGCCTCGTATTACGGCGAAACGCTGTCGGCGTATTTTCTGGATATGGAACGCCGCGGCACCGACAGCCGCGTGATCGACGTACAGGACATATCGCTGGCGGCGGCGGAACTGCTCGTCGCGGCGGGCATCGAGCCGGATGACGCGAACATCAGCTACATCGTGCGAGGCACCGTGCAGATGGCCGCCAAAAAACAGAAGCGCGATTTTGAAACCCAGTCTTTCATCGGCGGCGACGGCAGATACCAGCTCCGCCTGACCAAACGCAAAGAATAAAAAAAGCCTAACCATTCCATTCTTTCAGGAGCTTGGCATCATGAAACAATTCATTCAGCGCCTCCACTTGGAGCAACTTTCCTTAAAACTACGGCATTTTCTTTTAGGGAAATCCTTCACCTCCGCACACGGCGGCATTCAGATTTTCACCATACTGAGCTGGCTGCTTTTTTTGACAAAGACAGACGCCTATTATGTGATTTATCTTATCATCGGCATTGGCGGGCTTTTCTGCCGCCGGGCCGTCACTACTTCCACCAGCGACCGGCAAACAATTTTCTTTCGCTCCGAAAGACCCAATGTCCGGATCGCCGCTTTGTTTTCCATTGCCGTCATGTGCGCCAATTACCCGTTATTTGAAAATCATCTGACAATCGCTGCGTCCAGTCCTCTTGTCATCAGTCTGTTTGGCGCTTTGGAATGCACCGTCCGTCTGATCGTCATCTTTCTGGGCGGACTGTACACCCTGTATTTCATTCTAAGATGGATCACGCTGAAAGCCGTACCCTTTGTCTGGACCACCCGAAATTATGATTCCAAACCGGCATCGCTTTTTCTTGTCACCTTTGGCCTTTTTGCGGCGGTTTATTCTTCGATTCTGTTTTTATGCTTTTATCCGGGCATATTGACGCACGACAGCATGGAACAAATCGAGCAGATCATGTCCGGTCATTACTCCAATCATCATCCGTTTTATCATACTGAAGTCATTGGTTTGTGTATGGAAACGGGAAAACTGTTTTTCAAAAATATTAACCAGCAAGTCGCGCTTTACAGCTTTTTTTCGACTCTACTGATGTCCTTCACCTTTGCCTACACCACCACCACGCTGTACCGGTTAAACATCAGCATGAAGATTGTCACCGTTGTAATGCTCGCCTACCTCCTTCTTCCCTATCACATCCTTTACAGCTTTACCATGTGGAAAGATATTCCGTTCAGCGCTTTTGTATTGATTTTCACCGTTTCTGTCTTTCGCTTGATTGAAAACGTGGGAAGCAGCCGACATCTGACTGTCGGTCTGATATTGCTGAGTACCTTTGGCATATGTCTTTTCAGAAGCAACGGGTTGTTTGCCTTTGTCATCACCTTTCTCGTCTTTGCCTGCTTCTACGGGAAACAGCATCCCAAAATCTGCATCCTGCTGGCCAGCATCCTTATTCTTTCCTGGGTTCTCAAGCATCCCGTCCTGAAAATCCTCGATGTCACGCAGCCGGATACCATTGAATCCCTGTCCATTCCCGCGCAGCAGATGGCGCGGGTGGTAGCACAATGTGACGATCTCACCGAAAATCAAAAGGATTTGATTGCCAAAGTCGCTGACATAGAAAAGATTCCCCGGGATTATAAAGCGTACATTTCCGACCCCATCAAAGAAAACGTAAGAGCGAAGGGAAATCAGGAATATCTTACGGCACACAAATGGGAATATATCCGACTGTATGTGACATTGGGACTGTCCCATCCCAAACAATACTTTGAAGCATGGGTGGAACAGACAAAGGGATATTGGAACGCCGGGTACGATTACACGCTATGGTGGATACAGGTCAGCGAAAATAACCTGGGAATCAAAAAAAGAATTTCTTCCGACACACTATACGGCATTTGCCGCACTTATTCCTCTAACTTCCAAAAAATCGAGTGGCTGAAACCATTTGTCAGCATCGGACTGCACACCTGGTGTCTGTTGCTGACCGCCTATATCGGCTGGCGAAAAAAAGACAAGCTGACCGTATTTCTGACTGTGCCTGTGATCGCCATTCTTTTTTCCCTGCTCATTGCCACTCCGGTATATTCGGAATTCCGATACGCCTATTCCCTCTTCTGCTGTCTGCCGTTTTTAGCCGTGATTGCCTTCCGGCGCAGTACGGCAACGGAAGAGATGATGGAAAAAGTAAATGAAAATTTAGTGGGAAGTGGGGAGTGGGGAGTGGAGAGAAAAAAGAAGAAAAAGCGAAGCGCAACTAGCGAGCGTATGCGAGCGCGGGAGTCGAGGGGGACTGGTCCTCCTCGCGGGTGCAGGGCAGCGCCCTGCTGGGGAGTGGGGCAAAGCCCCACGAGTGAGGCAAAGCCGAACGAGCGGAACGAGCCTCGATTGAGAAGGCAGTCGGGCGAATTCGTATAGGTAACCTCCCCGTATTCGCCCAACCCCGCTGCAAATCCAAGCGCGTCTTGCTCGGTCGGCTAAAGCCTCCCTTGTGTGGCGCTGCCCCACTCCCTGTCAGCTTTGCTGACATGCGCTGCCCTTGACCTGCCAGGAGGGCCTCCCCCCCTGGACTCCCACGCTCGCATTCGCTCGCTAATTGCGCTTCGCTTTTCTTCTTTTTTTCTTTTTCTCCCCACTTCCCACTCCCCACTAAATTTTCATTTATCTTTCCTTTTACAATCGCCTACTACAAAGAAAATCCCCTGCTGCTTGGATGTCGTACCATCCAAACAACAGGGGATTTGTCATATAAATCAAAAATCAAATATCAAGGAAAATGCCCTTCGCCTTGAATTTGCGCTCCTTGCGGTTGATCTTCTTAAGGCGCAGCTTGAGTTTGCCCACCAGAATGAAAAGCAGCACCAGCAGCGCAAACAGCAGACACAGCCACATCAGCCCCATCGTGTGATTGCCGCCCATCTGCTCGTAGATGTTCTGGCTGAGATAGGTTTCACCTGACGTGCGAAGCGACTGAGTGAGCTTGTTCATCTTGTCAAAAATCGCCAGCAGATTGGCGATCATGCCAACACAAAGCCCCACAAACACCACGCCCAGCACACCGCTGACCGCAGCAGCCTGCTCGGAATCGTGAATGTCATACGCCGCCTTGGTGAGCGGACGCATTTCCGACTCGGGCGGACGCAGCATAGCAAACTCCGCGCGGCTGTCCATCACCGGAGGGGGAGACGGAAGCGCGTCATTCACGCCGCTGCCCTGGGGCATCTGCTGCCCTGCACTCCCGCTGCTCATCAGCTTCTGTCCGCAATTACCGCAAAATGCGTCTGTATCGGCGTTCTGCGCACCACAATGGGAACAGTACATCGTCATTACCTCTCTTTCTTGATATTCGTTGTTTTACTTTTTAATGCCGAATTTGCGCAGCAGGCGTTTGATCAGCCAGACAACGCCTACAATCGCCAGCACCGTAAACAGCGCCATGATGCCAAACAGAACAATATAGCTCAGCATATCGGTCTGACTGCCGTTGTTGCCATAATAATTGTAATTCTGGGAAAGATTGTTCTGAAGGTCTTCGGACGAGGTAAACCAAGCTTTCACGCCCTCGATGGTGTTGGAGAAGAAAATGTAGACCCAGCCCGAAATGGCGGCGATCAGCGTCACCAAAGGAGCGACGAGACTCTTGGATTTTTCCTTGACGGCGGCGGACTTCGGCGCGCTGTCCACACCCGGCAGCGATGTGGAGATACCCTCTTTCTTTTCCTCTACCGACACCATGGTTTCCACCGGTTTGCCGCATTTGGTGCAAAAAGCGGATCCGTTGGGGATTTCTCCCCCGCAAAATTGACAAGTCATTGTTACATGGCTCCTTTCAGAATAAAAATTTTCGATAAATTACCTCGCTGTTATTTATTGTCCGAAATGATCTCATGATCGGCGCAATACGCCTTGATATTGTTCATGTCGGTCACGGAATCGGCTTCGCACAGCATATCATACAGGGTATCGGCATAACCGCGGTAGGTGTTGGCTTTGCCGACGTAAAGGGCGTTGAGCAGACCGCTGTTTTTGGAAAGCCACTCGTAGCGCTTGGCCTGATATTCCGTGTACCATACAAAATAGCAGCAGTCGCAGAAGAGTTTTTCTTCGTCAGTGTATTCTTCTCCGAGAATCTCGTTGAATTTATTGGTGTATTCTTCCAGAAAACTGTAATTTTCCGCCTTGCCCTTCTGGGTGAGCAGATCGTCGATCACCTCGTCAAAGTTCGGGTTGCGCACATCCTCCACCAGCGCTAGCATACGGGTGTATTTCTCATTGTTCACTTCCTCCACAGGCGACGAACGGAAGGGATTGCTCATCATCCACGCGGTTGCCCATACGCCGCCGATAATCAGCACTACCACCAGGATGCAGCCGATCACGGTTTTGACCACCGTTTTGGCGATTTTTTTGCCGTCCTTCTTTTCAATGGGAGCAATCACGATGGTGGGAGCCGTAGGACGGGTATCCACCGGATCCCCCTGCGGCGGATTTTGTCCCGCACTTCCCGTACTGCCGCCCGAACCCGGCGCGTCCGCGAACGCGTCGCCAAAATCCGGGGCAGACTCGCCCTGACCGGAAAATCCGGAAAAATCGCTTTGCTGCTGTGTCTGCTCGTCATCCATAGGGGCCGGCGTGCCGCACCCGGTGCAGAATTTCAGTCCGGGACGCAGTTCCCGTCCGCATTTGGAACAATATGCCATATAAACGCCTCCAAATTATCAATCTTCTGATTCATCCAACATATCCCCAAACTATTATGACACAAATCATTAAAAAGGTCAACCGTTTCCGCGGGATATTATGTAAAATCAACAGAATTTTTTTCAAATTTTTACTTTAAAATTTTGCACTCCACACAAAAAAAATCGCTGTTGTATGTCTTTCGGTAGTGCTCAGTGAAGGACAGCGCCGCCTTTTTGGTCAGCGTATCCTCCGCCATGAGCAGCGGCAGATTGTGACAGGCATACGCCGCTTCATAGGTTCGCCCGTCGCTGTCGGCCAGCGCGTCCTCGATTTCCCGCAGCGCCGCGCAAAGCATGGGGCGGTAGGCGGGATTTTTGAGAAGCCTCACGCCGCCTGTATATACATTTTCAACGAACACCCACGCGAACATCTTTTCCTGCGGGTCAACATAGGGCCGCAGCACGTTCCTCACGCCGTTGTAATCGCTGCCGCTGCCTGACGGCTCCGCCAGATACGCCGTCACCGCCTGCAATGCGGGAATATAATCCGCACGTTCCGGATTCAAGCGGAAAAACTGAATCAGCGCGTAAACATCATACAAATCATAATTGATAAGAGCCAAAAAAAACACCTCGTACTACTTTTCGGGAACGAAATTTTTTTCGATTTCATAACTGTCTGAATCGGTGTAGTGCCACCATTCCTCGAAATAGGCTTGAAATCCTGCGGCCTTCATGGTCTTTTCCAGCAGTTTCACATTGTCACGGGCAAAATCGTTGTCGATATCGCTGTAATCACGGTCAGCCAGTTTGGTGAAATTATCAAAACCCGTCGGCATGAGCAATTCGGTACCGTCGGAGTCCACCAGCGTGACGTCCACCGCGCTTCCCCGTGTGTGGTCGGAATAGCCCTTGTCCGGATCCTTGACATAAAGGGGATTGGGACAGACCTCCCACAGCTTCTTCTGCGCCGCGTGCGGACGGTAGGCGTCCCAGATGATCAGCCCCATACCGTATTCCTTGAGCGTCTTTTGCGCCTTAATGAGTTTTTTAACGGTGCCGTAACGCAGATACGCGTCCTCAAAATCATAAATCCGCTTGCCCGTAAAATTCCGCTTGCCCGCATATTTCAGATCAACGCGCATATCAGGGGCATAATCCCTCACACGCACCATGCTTTTGTCGGATTCCGGCGGCGCTTTGGTCACGGCCGTCTCCTTCTCAGCGCCGTTTTTACCGTCCGAAGGGGAAACTGCGGCATATTTGACGCTTTTGCCGTTCGGCAGTACGCCTTGGTTCCGCGAACGGCGCCCTATCACCGCCCACAGGCCTATCACAACCACCACCGCCACAATCGGCAGACACAGCAGCGCCACAAGCCGCTTGGGGGTTGTTTCTTTTTCCTTGCGTTTTTCTGTTCTCTCAGCCGCCGCGATTCCGGCGGCAAAGGTTTGATTACGGGTGCTTTTGGAGGGAATGTCCGCTCGGCGGTCGCTTCCTGCCGCAAAACGATCGTCCTTTCGAGGGTCGCTTTCTGCCGCAAAACGCTCCTCCTTCCGACGGTTGCTCTCTGCCGCAAAACGCTCGTCCCTCCGGCGGTCGCTCCCTGCCGCAAAACGCTCGTCCCTCCGGCGGTCGCTCTCTGCCGCAAAACGCTCCTCCTTCCGACGGTCGCTCTCTGCCGCAAAACGCTCGTCCCTCCGACGGTTGCTCTCTGCCGCAAAACGCTCGTCCCTCCGGCGATCGCTTCCTGCCGCAAAACGATCGCCCTTTCGAGGGTCGCTTCCTGACTGTAGACGCTCGTCCCTCCGGCGGTCGCTTCCTGCCGCAAAACGCTCGTCCCTCCGACGGTCGCTCCCTGCCGCAAAACGCTCGTCCCTCCGACGGTTGCTCTCTGCCGCAAAAAGCTCGTCCCTCCGGCGGTCGCTCCCTGCCACAAAACGCTCGCCCTTTCGAGGCTCGCTCTCTGCCGCAAAACGCTCGTCTCTCCGACGGTTGCTTCCTGCCGCAAAACGATCGCCCTTCCGGCGGTCGCTTCCTGCCTGTAGACGCTCTCCCCTCTGACGATCGACGGCAGGATAGTTCTGTGCATACTGTCTATAGGATTCATGATCGGCGGTTGCGTGAGCATCCGCCTGTCGGCTGTTTTTTTCTGTCAGACTGGGGTTGTCCGGTTTATCCGTTTTGTCCTTGTGGGCAAACTTGGCCATCTTGTCGAGCGTGTCAACAAAAGGATACTCGTCATTTTGGTCGGATTTATTTTCATAAGCCAAAACATCTCACCGCCTTTCTGCCTATATCAAAAATGATTTTTCATTTTCTGCATGGGTTCCGTTTTATAGATGGCGGAATGACAGAAAACAAAATCCGCCGAGAAGCTCTTCAAGGCGGATTTGTATTTTGTGGGGGCAGAATCTCACCATAAGCGCTGATACTGGTCTCCAAGAGTAGTATTAGTAATTCTGATCGGAATAGTTGATCTCCACATTTTCGTTGTTCATCACGTCAGCTTCCTTGCCATGCATCAAATTGGTCGCGCTGCCGCGGATAATGCCGATGACCTTTTTAATCTGGTCTCCCGTACGGCTCAGCAGCGTTTCGCTCTCACGATGATTCACCGGCATCTGGCCCTCGTCTGCATAATATTCGTTTCTGTCGGGAGAAACAGGCGCAGGGCTATAACCTTCCTGCTCTTCTTCCGGGAAAAAAGTGGGAGGCGGCATTTCTTCTTCCTCATCCGGGAAGATGGTCAAAGGAGCTTCCTGTTCTTCTTCATCCGGGAAGTCCGGCATGGGGACAAAATTCTCCTCTTCTTCTTCGGACTGCTGCACCGGGAAAGACGCCTCAGACGGCTCGTCATCGAAAAAGCGAGCGGGGTTAAACACTTCGTCCTCCTGCGGCACGGCAGGCAAAGGCTCCGTCTGTTGTTCGTCATCAAAATACACCGCGGGGTCAAACGGTTCTTCCGCTTTTTTGACTTCCGGCAGAGGGAAGTCATCGTCGGAGCGATTGAGTTCACGGTCAAACAGTTCATCCTCCGGAATGTAATGCTCACCGCCGTCCGAAAAGGTCAGCGCCGGCTCAAAGCGCTCCTGCGCGGGAGGGTCTTGCTGCAGGGGAGCCGTCTCTGCATTGATTTCCTGCCGGCCGTTGACACTCACGCTGAAATCGCTCTGCCGACCGTAACCCGACGTGTCAGGGCTGCTGTCTGTCTGCGCGACAGGCGCTTCCGCAGGTTCGGTAACATATTTGCTGCACGCTTCGTCAAGGGATTTTTCCAGCGACTTCATCAGGTCATGGAATTCTTCCGACGACGTCTGCGCGGCATAATTGGAGGCATAGGGATTATCCCGCACCATAGATTTTGGCAGCCGATAACCGCCCTTTTGCAGAATGGCAGATGTTTCCTCACTGATCAGGGGAACTGTCTTTTGCGACGCTTCTTTGTTCTCGTGCGCCTCATGTGTTTCAGACGCCGAAGATGCCGATGATATCGAAGACGCGGATGGGGCCGGAGGTGTTGCGGACAGAGGCGCGGAAGCGGTCTGCTCCTGCACACGGGGCGGCGCGGGCTTCGGCTGAAGCTGTCGGTCGATGTAAGCGGCGCTGCGCTGCGCCATCGACGAAAGCTGATTTTTCATATCGTGAATCAGCGCATCATTGGCAGCCGACGGCGCGCCGTATTTTGTCTCATACGCCTGCGCGGCAGTCTTGCGGTCAGCCTCAAAACGCTCGCTGCGGGGTGCTTTTCGGACAGCGACATACCCCTTTTTCGCGTTGGCCCTGATATCCACCGCATCATTTTTCTTTTCGCCTCTGACGACACAGACCGATACTTTCTTTTTCTTCCAATTTTTGGGTGAACATCTGAGGACAACATCCACATGTTTGTTGACGCCCTTGTGTATAATGTGGGTATGGGACATATCGTAGATTCTCGGCACATGCCGCATCATATGAATATGCTCGACGCTGCTCAGCTGATATCTTCTCAATTCATACCCCTCCTTTACCATTGTAATCTTTATTATAAATCTTTTTATCGAAAATGTAAATAAAAAGTTAATATTTTTTCGAGAGAAATATGTTGTTATTTTGAACAAATTTTACGTCTGTTTTTAGGAAACATCCCGTCGGTTCTCCCCATTTCCTTTGTTAGCCCTCTTCTCTGCCTACTATAAAATCACTGGCGAAGCTCCACAATGTTGGTCATAATCCCCTGCGGACAGATTTCAATCAGCCCATAGCTCGCCCTGCTGCTGTCGCGCGGAAGGGCAAGCGAACCGGGGTTCATCACATACAGGCCGTCATGGTATTGATTGTAAGGCACATGGGTGTGACCGTAAAGCGCGATCTGCGCTCCGTTTTTGCGCGCTTCGCTCATCAGCACGTTAAGACCGTATTTTACCGCATGCGCATGACCGTGCGTCAGGAAAATTCTGGTTCCTTCGGCCTCCACGCAGGCACTCAGCGGTTCTTTTCGCGGATAGTCGCAGTTGCCCCTGACATACACGATCTGCTTGTCGGGAAAAATGCGATCCATATCCATAATGTCAACCACGGTATCTCCCAGATGCAGCACAATGCCGACGTCAGAATGCTTTTCGATGCATCTTTTCACAAGGTCGCGTCTCCCGTGACTGTCGGACATCACCAGTATTTTCATAAGAATCCCCCTCTTCTCAAAAAAATACGCAACAATCGCGTCATTCATTCATATAATGTCAGCAGAGGCGCAAAATACGCTGCGCCCTGTGTTTTTTGAATCATCCATATATAAAGGCAGTGATATTGTATGAGCGCCATGCATTCCAATCAGCAAAAAATCAACGACCTGCTCAGCAAGGCCGGGGCAAAACCCGGCGCGGCTGATCGGCTCCAGAAAGTCGCCTCTCTCAATCCGAAAGTGGCGGACGCCCTCCGGCATCTGACCGACAGCGATATCGCCAAAATCAACGCGATTCTCAGCGACAAGGACGCGGCCAATCAGATTCTCGCCACGTCACAGGCGCAAGAGCTTCTCAAAAAACTGAAAAGCTAACCGCTAACGGCGGAGGCGATTGTAAAAGTAAATAAGAATTTAGCAGAATAACAAAAAAGAAAAAGCGAAGCGCAACTAGCGAGCGAATGCGAGCGTGGGAGTCCAGGGGGGTAGGCCCTCCTGGCGGGTCAAGGGCAGCGCCCTTGTGGGGAGTGGGGCAAAGCCCCACGAGTGAGGCGAAGCCGAACGAGCAGAACGAGCTTAGATTTAAATCGCAATTGGGCGAATGCGGATAGGCAAACTCCCTGTATTCGCCCTAGCTTCGTCCTGGGTCTTGGCGCGTCTTGCTCGCGCCGTTTGCGGCGCTTGTGGGGCGCTGCCCCACTCCCCGCTGGTGGCGCCGCCCCCAGGCCCCTGCCAGGAGGAACTAGTCCGAGATGACGCTTGTCGTCATCGGCTGGACTCCCACGCTCGCATTCGCTCGCTAGTTGCGCTTCGCTTTTCTTCTTTTTCTTTTTTCTCCACTAACTTCTCATTTAGCGGAGAAAACGTAGCTTCAAAAATAAGCAAAACCCCGTATTTCCGCCGTTTTTCAACTTTTACAATCGGCTAAAAAACTGCCACAAAAAGGAGGCAAATACTATGGATAACATCAGCGACCTTCTCGGGTCGGTTCTCAGCGACCCCGACGCGGTGGCAAAGCTCCGTGAAACGGCGCGCCAGCTCGGTCTGGGCGGCGACCAGCTCGGTCTGAACGGTCAGACCGATGAATCCGTCGAAACGTCCCCGCAGCATCATGCCGCCGCGCCCAAAACGGAAAACAGCGACGACATCGGCGCGGGCATGATCGCCGCTCTCGGCAAACTCTCCCCGCTCATCGGCAAACTGGGTGAGGAAGACGACATGACGCGGCTCCTGCACGCGCTCAGACCCTATCTCACCGGCACCCGGCTCAAACGCGCCGAAGAAGCCGACAAGATCGTGGCCATTATGCGCGTCATCCCTCTGCTGAAGCAGCAACAGCAGCAGTCGTAATTTTCCATCTGTTTTGCGCACCACGATACCACGATACCATGAGGTGACACTATGCAGCAATTTGACAGCTTTGCACAAATGCAGCGTGACGCGGCCCTGCGCGTCATGGAAATGCAGAAACGGGCGCGGATCGCGGTGGAAAACAGCGACCCGCCTCCCGTCTTTATCGAAACGCCCGAAGAAGAAGATCCGGACAACATACCCGGCGGCACGGAACTCACCCCGTCCCCGCCCAAAAACACCATCCTGCCCGGACTGGAACTGTCCGAGGAGGATTCCGAACGGGCGCTGGTCATCATGATTCTGCTGCTGCTCATGCGGGAACAGGCGGACGAGCGCCTGCTCTTTGCCCTGCTTTACATCTTAATGTAGTGCGGTTACTCCGTCAATACCGCCAGATCTGCCGTCTGAGTCTGACTATCCTGCCCACCGAACAAACCAGTGTAAAGACCAGTCCCGCAAGCAGCGCGGCTATCACCGCCACAGCCCCCGTGAGCTGCGGCACATAATCGGTGACGGTGAAGAAGCGACCGCAAAGAATATAGGCTGCCATCAGCAGCACCGACAGGTAGACCCCGATCGGCATATAGCGCGTAATTGTCCCGTTCAGCGTCGTCTCCGGCTTGTACTTCACAGGCGAATGACGGCGCTTTTTGCGATACCAGCGAGGCATTTTCTTTCCCTTGAAAGCGTCCGCCGCCACATCCGCAAACCGATTGAGGATATGAGCGGTGTCTGTCGCGAGGGCTTCGTCCGCCACACCTTCAAAAATATCAATATTGATTTCGGCGCTTTCTCCGTCAAACACGCCGCCGAGTTCGGCGTAGCGACAGCCCTTGCGGAACACGCTGCGGCAGTCCTCCGCCGTAGTTTCCTCAAAGGGAATACCCCCCGCAAACCAGGAAGCCTCCTTGCGCTTGCCGCGCTTTTCCAGCCTCACCGCCGCCGAGGAAATCGAAAAGAAATAGGTCATCACGCCGTTCACGGTGCGCTTGTTGACGTTGGAAGTGAGAACGCTGATGTATTCGCCCCGTCTGCCCCGCCTGCGTCGGTAGTGCGGATAGCTGCCTGTAAAGCCCAGTTCCTGCAAGTGCGGTTCGATGATAGCGCGCATTTTTTCCTCCGCTTCGGCGTAGGTGCCGTACAAACGGCTCTTGCCCTCAAATTCCGCCGTACATTCGCACATGCGCTCCACAATATTTCGATAAAGCACGCGCACTTCATCCGCCCGTTCCTTCTGGCGGAGCAGCCGCGCGAATTTCCAGACGTTCATGCTGGTGTCTCCGAAATCGTCCGCCTCCCACGCCTCCATCGCCTCTTTGAGCGGAAGATACAGTTCCTCTTGCCCCGCGTCCTTCAACAGAAGCTCAAATTCATGAAAGCGGTAGCGGTTGCCCAGCGTTTCCAGCACTTTATGGGAAAGATCGCCGTCCTCCGCCTCCGAACGCTCCTCGCTGTTGCCGTTTTCCAGATCTGCGAGCTGATAGGAAATGCGCAGAATCTTAGCCAGCGGCAGCAATTCGCTTTCCTTGGCGGACATCGACGCGCTGCCCAGCGTCGTCTCCTTGCTGAGAATCTCGGTACACCATTCGTCGATGAAGCCGTGACCGCGTTTGCCGAAATCTTTCAGGCAGCGGCCGTAATCAAACGCGTCCAGCCTGATTTCCGGCTTGCCGCAACGGAAGCTCAGCCGCACCCAGTTTCTGTCCTGCAAGGCGCGGCGCTGCATATCGTCTGTGCCGAATTCCACATTGACGATAAAGGTAAATTCAAATCCGCCGTTGCTATGCTCCGCTTCCACGCTGAAAAGCATACCCACCAGAGGAAACGCGCCGATAAACCGGGTTTCCACATCGGGGAAGAAAATCCCCGCTTTGCCCCAGAAGCGTTCCTGAAAGCTCATCAGAAAGCCGTTGTCCCCCTCTTGGGAGAATGTCACATTGTGCCACATCATATTCACGGAACAGGAGCGCAAAAATTCGCCCGTCGCGTGATCCATATGATTGGCGGCGTCATTGAGGGCATACTGGCTCCTGTCGATGGCAAGCGAATTGAGGCGGTGGTTCTCCGTCAGCCATTTCATAAAAGGCAGCAGGCGATCCATCCCGTCAGCGCCCACGGGATAGTCCGACAGTTCTTTGATATCGCCGTTCAGATATTCGTCCACATTCACTGTGTTGTCTTCCGTCAGGCGGCGAATGCCCTCGTTGATTCTGACCGCGATTTTGTGGCGGGTGCGGCGCGGCTGTTCACACAGCAGGCGCACTGTCTCTTCCTCATTCAAATCGCTGTTAGGCGCAAAAATCGGATGAATTTCCGAAAAAATCTGTGAAATCCCCATTCTTTTTCTGTCCAGATATTCCTTCATCAAAGTCCTCCTTTCCCGTTTGACGTTTTTTCGTCCTGACACATCATGAAGATATAGTATTATACCATAACATCACACAAAAATCAAATCATACACAGAATTTTTTCAGGAATTATCCTTGTCATCCCCGATATCCTCGATATCCCTTATATCTCTGACGTCTCTGATTATAGCAATCCAACCTAGGTGGGCGCCAGCCCACCGTCGTCCTCCGCCTTGCCCTGCACTCACCATCATCGCCTCCTTTTGTCTCCCTGATTATTTGGATTGCTATAAATTGCCCTTTTCCGCGTTAGGCAGGACATATCGCTCGCGCGCATAGTTCCACAACGCCTCGGAACCTTCGCCCGTATCGGCATTGCGTGCGAGCACCTGCCGCAGATGAACGCCGTGTTCCCTCCATGCGCGGCCGTCAGTCGCGTCATTGAGCAGGATAGGCTGTATCCGGTCCATCGTGCGGGCAAATTTGGCTTCCGGCGTTTCACGCGCCTCAAATTCCTCCCAGATGCCCCGCAGCTTGGCCGCCTGATCCTCCGGCAACAGGCCGAAGATTCTGTCGGCGGCGGCCGATTCGCGTTCATGCTGTCCCACGGCGGCCTTCTCGTCATAGGCGAAGGTGTCCCCCGCGTCGATCTCCACCAAGTCGTGAATCAGCACCATGGCAAGGGTACGCAGCAGGTCAATAGGCTGATTGGAATATTCCCCCAGCAGCAGCGTCATCACGGCCAGATGCCACGCGTGGTCGCTGTCGGTTTCGTGTCGGTTGCCGGAGGGGATATAATTCTGCCGGGTAACGGCTTTTTCCTTGTCGATCTCCAGCAGGAAATCAAATTGGCGGTCGAGTCGTGTCATGGTTGGCTCCTCAATAAACAAATCCGCCGATGGTCACAAATCCGAACTGCCGGTAAAAATCGTGCAGCGCGGGCATGCACATCAGATAGATGTCACAGTCGGGATTGCGCTCCAGCAGCGCGTTGACCACCTTGCGGGTGTATCCTTGGCGGCGGTGTTCCGGCACGCAGGCACAGATGGTGAGCAGGGCGGTATGCCCCGAAAGATGCATCGCGCCGCAGGCGGCGGGCAGACCCTCCGCACGGACAATGGCGGTCGTCACCGTCTTGGCCTTTCGGCGGTAGATCATGTCGCTGTAGAAATCCTCAAACGGCGGCACCTCAAATCCGGTGCCGGCGCATTCCTCCATCACGGCGTACACATCCGAAATTTCGGGGTTCATCTCCACGTCGGCAGTGCTTTCGGCGATCTTGTTCTCGGTCAGCCGCATCACCAGACCGTTGGCGCTTTCCCCCTGACGAGCCGGACGAAGCGCGCCCATGTAGCCCATATTCGCCTGCACGAAGCTGTCCGCTTCCTCGGTATCATAATCTCCCTTGGCGCAGACCGTCATGGCGGTGTCAAGGCGGCTGAAAACGGCGGTTATGCTGCCGCTATCGTCATACTGCGCCCAGAACTGCGCGAAAGGCTTGTCTATGCCGTAAGCCAGCAGCGCCGCCAGAATGCGGCATCCGAAAGGGTCGCCCTCACAGTAGTTCTTTGCGGCTTCTACGGTATCCTGCTCTAACAGTTTAATCATCACATACGCCTGCTTTCTGTTGGAATCATACCAATGATTGCTATTCCGATTTGTATAGAATATTGCAAATATTACAATAGATTGTTTTCAATGTAATCCGCGATGGCGTCGCTGTCGTTGTCACCGATCACGATATCGGCATACTGCCGCACTCCGTCCACGGCATTCCCCATCGCCACACCCACGCCGCATTGCGCAAGCATTTCCACATCCACATAGTCGTCGCCAAACGCCACGATTTCGTCCTTGGTAATGCCCATCGCCTGCTCGATATAAGGGATAACACTGCCCTTGGAGACGTTGCTTTTGGAAAATTTGAACCAGTTACAGTCCGAAAAGGCGAGCCACGAGCAATCCTCGATCAGCGCGGCGGTTTTCTCGGCAAACTCCCTGTCGGTGCCCTCAATGCAGATTTTAAAGGCACACTCGTCGAAATCCGCGAAATCGGTGTAGGTCATGCCCGGTTCGTTAAAGAAAGAAATCACGCGGTTGGCATAAGTTGTGTGAACACAGTCCACTGTCATGCCGCGACCGGCGGCCACGCCCGCGCCTACCAGCGCGGCGGATTCTTCCCGCGTGAAAGGACATTGATAGATAATGTCGCCGCCGCGCCGCACCAGTGCGCCGCTGTAGGCGATCAGCACATCCGGCTCGATCTGCGCGGTAAAGCGCGCGGCGGTCGCTTCGCCGCGCGCCGTCGCCACCCCTATGCCAATACCCTTTGCGCGGCACTTTTGCAGCGCCGCCAGATTACGGGAAGAGATGGTCTTGCGGCTGTCAAGCAGCGTACCGTCAAGATCGAGCAGAATTAATCGGCAGTCGGACATCCAAGCTTTCCCTCCCTTTTTTCAGTGAACAGTGATCAGTGGACAGTGAATAATGTTCACAATTCCCACTCCCCACTTTGACCACTAATCACTAACCACTGACCACTCTTACTTCGACATGGCGGCTTTTTCCGCCAGCGCGTAAACCAGTTCGCAAACCGCGTTGAGATCGCTCTCCGCAATCACGCTGCACGGCGAATGCAGATAACGGCAGGGCAGCGAAATCGCCGCCGTTCTCACGCCGCCGCGACTGTTATGAATCGTTCCCGAATCATTACCGCCCGTCACGCCTTTTTTATACTGCCACTTGATGCCGCGCTCATTCGCCGTGCGCTGCACCATCTTGAAAAGGCCTCTGTCGTAAATGGTCGCTCTGTCCATGAAGGAAATGACCGCGCCTTCTCCGACCTTGCAGACCTTGCTGCATTCGTCCACGTTGGGGATATCCGCCGCCGTGGTGGATTCCACCACAATCGCCATATCCGGCGCCACGCTGAAAGCCGCGCACTTCGCGCCTCTCAGTCCGACCTCCTCCATGGTGGAAAAGACAAAATACAGGTCGCATTCGAGATCGCGCTTGATGATCTCCATCAGGACAGCGCAGCCCGCTCTGTCGTCGAGCGCCTTGCCTTTGAGCAGGCCGTCCCCGAATTCTCCGAAACGGGTATCGAACACCACATCCTCGCCGGGGCAGACCTTTTCGAGTGCCTCGTCCTTGGTGAGCGCGCCGATATCGATGTACAAGACCTCCATCTTGGGAGCGGAGGAAACCTCGTCGCCCTCCAGCAGATGAATCGGTTTCGCGCCGATCACGCCGGGTCGCTTTTCCTCGCCCACCAGCACAGGCGTGCCGCACAGCACGCGCGCGTCAATGCCGCCCACCGTGGCGAATTTCAGCAGTCCGTTCTCTCCCACATCGGTGACGATCATGCCCACCTCGTCCATATGGGCGCAGAGCATGAGCTTGCTTTCGGGATTGTTTTTGCCCTTCTTGTAGGCGATAACCGAACCCGTACTGTTTACCTCCACCGAAGTGCAGTAGGGCTTGATTTCTTTCAGAATGTAATTTCTCACGTCGTCTTCGGCACCCGATATGCCGTGCAGTTCCGACAGCTTTGCCAATGTATCACGCAGCATAATCTCTCACGTTCTCCTTCCCCGAATTATTGATAAATACCGCCGCTCTTGATGTAGGCGGCGAGCAATTGCGCGGTCTGCTCCACGTCGTTGCAGTCCGCGACCTCCACGGGCGTATGCATGTTTCTCTCGGGAATGGAGATCAGTCCGCAGGGAATGCCGCCCGCCGTCACCGCGATATCGTCGGCGTTGGTGCCGGTTCTGCCGCCGCACACGTCATACTGCCATTTGATGTGGTTCTCGTCGGCCACCGCCACCAGCTTTTTGGTGATGGCGCGGCTGAGCACGGGAGAAAATCCGATCATCGGGCCTTCGCCCAGCTTGCCGCAGTTTTCGTCGGGGCAGCCCGGATAAGTACCGAAGCCCATATCCACCACAACGGCCTGTGTCGGCGCGGAGGTAAAGGCGGCACAGCCCGCCGCCAAATGGCCCACTTCCTCACGGGTAGAGAGAAGTGCGGTCACATGGCAGTCCAGACGGGCGCATTTGGGTTCGAGCAGCTCCACCGTGCGGATGATCGCCGCCGCTCCCGCGCGGTTGTCCAGCGCCTTGCCGGAGACACGGCTGCCCAGCAGCGAAGCGGGACGGCTTCTCATAGCAACGCGCGTGCCAATCGGCACCAGTTCCCGCGCTTTGTCGGCACGGTAGCCGATATCCACCGCCATGTCCTTGAAAGCGGGTACCTTGGAGGTGTCCTCCGAAGCGGTCAGGTGAGGCGGACGGCAGCAGACGATGCCGCTGATCTTGCTCTTGCTCATGACAACGACCTCGCTTCCCATGAGTACACGTCGGTCAACGCCGCCGCAGGGGGCAATGTGCAAAAATCCGTCGTCATCAATATCCGTGACGACCAGACCGATCTCGTCGATGTGAGCGTCAATCAATATGTGGTTGGGAGAATTGAGATCTCCCAGTTCCGCTGTGACGTTGCCCAGCGAATCGCGCACCGCCGGGGTAAAATCCGAAAGCAGTTCCATAGCAAGTCTCGCCGCGGAGCCCTCCGCGCCGGAAGGGCCGTTCGCGCTCGAAAGCCCCAGTACAATATCCTTGACAGGCATTTGATTAACTCCTTTTATATAATGTGTTTTAACTGACGGTAAAAAAATCAGCCCACGGCCTCCATCTTGACCGCCTCAAAAACGAAATTGCCGGTGCCGTAGTAGACTAAATATTGTCCGTCCACGATGAACACCGTGTCACAAAGCTGCTTGCCCTGCGTGTCATAGACCTCAATCTGCGTCACCGAAGCGCCGTCGCTGTATTCGTCCATAATGCCGTCGCTCTGCATGCCCACTTTGTCCATGGATTTGGCGCCGCAGTTTTCCTTTACCTTATAGAGAGGACTGCTGACCTCTCCCACGCGGTTGGTCCTATAGGTGGTGTAATCCATCACCACGCCGAAGTCGAGTTCGTCCGCCAGCGCCGCGTCCTCCGACAAATCGGCGTTGCGGGGCGACTGGAGCACATGGGAATCCGCCGGAACCCACCATGTTCCGTCGCTGCCCTCCGGCAGAGGGTCGCTGCCTTTGGTCATGACATTCGTACCGCCGCCCGAATGGGATTTGCCCAGCATGACCGCCACAATTGAGAAGATCACGATAATCACGGCGCAAAGCACCGCAATCACTACCGTGGAATTGTTGTCTTGTTTTCTCATGATAATACCACCTTTACCTTTCATTCAAAATCCGTCTCGTCAGCCCGCTGCGCCGTCTCGCCCCGTCTGCGCCGGAAATAGCGGTTGAGCGGTTCGGAGAAGGTGCTGTCCGGCACCTGCAACGGTACTACTTCCAGATAGACCGCCGTGTGCTTGGAGGAAATGTGCCTATCCTTGTGCATCGAGCCGAAAAACCAATGTTTATAGGTCACACGTTCGCAGAGATCATCAAAAAACGAGGTGAGAGCGTTTACGTTGTTGTAATCTTTAGAAAGAAGATCCTTTACCTTGGTGGGGCATTCGTGGGTGATAATATAATCCACCTTGAGGGAATGCTCATACAACACGGTCGCCGCATTCTCCATCTCCCGCTTGGTGGGCATTTCCTCCTCCCACCAGCGCATGCCGCGGCTGGCGCGGATTTCCGCGTCCACACTGTAGCCGCCACCCATCGTAAAGACGGAGTTGCCCTCGATCTGGAAAACCTGTCCCCGACAGAGGTGAAAGAGATTGTCATTGATACGGTGGATTTTACCGCCGCACCAGATATCCTCCGGGTAGCTGTAGAGCTTGTCGAAATTTTCGTGGCAGCCGTCGATAAAGAGAATTTTATATTTCTGCCGCCCCATAAACTGGAGTATTTTTTCCTCCTGCCCGTCGCCGTTCCAGATAAAACCGAAATCGCCGCATATGATTAAAATATCGCCGCTGCGCAGTTTGTCAAAGGCTTTTTCTTCAAAACGCGATACGCTTCCGTGCATATCGCCCGTCACATAGATCAAATCCGGCACCCGCCTTTGCAGAGAAATGTATTCAAGCCTATTTATTATACAACATAATCCTGCTGAAAACAACTTGAAAAACAGTTTTTTTTGATATTTAATTGTATATTTACTTATAATTTACTTTTCAATCACTTTCCTTCTGCAAAAAGATGTGCTATAATAACGGAAGATCACCCATGAAGGAAGGAGTCTTTGACACAAAGATGAAATTTTGCAAGATGAAAAAAAGGCTGGCAGCGCTGACCGCTGTACTGCTTGTGTCATTCCTGTCGTTTTCGACGCTGGCCACTCCCGCACAGGTACACGCCGCCTTTAAATCGGAGTATGAGCCGCACTGCGACACGGTCTACATGATGAACATGGACACCGGCACCGTCGTTTATGAAAAGGACCCTGACAAGAAAAAGCTGCCCGCGTCGCTCACCAAGATGATGACCTGCATCATCGCCTATGAGCGCGCCGATTCGCTGGACGAAATGGTGGTGGTGGACTCGCGCGCCGTCCGCTTTGTCAATTACAACAAGGAAGGCGCCACCGGCGTATGGACCAACATCAAGGTCAACGAGCGCTTCACCCTCAGAGATCTGATCTATGAAGCGCTGGTCGCGTCGGAAAACTGCGCCGCCGAAGCCATCGGCTACTACATAAGCAAGCAGTATTACGGCAGCGACACCAATGAGGAATTCATTCAGTTTATGAATGACCGCGCGCAGGAAATCGGCTGCACCAATACCAAATTCAAATGCGCCTCCGGTCTGACCACCGACTTTGAAAACCATTACTCCACCGCGCACGACATGGCGCTCATCGCCAACCATCTGATGAACATTCCGGAACTGGCCGATATAGCCTACACCCCCCATTCTTACGGTATCAAGGCTACCAACAAGGACGATAACGTCAAATGGGTCGTTTCCACCAACCTGCTCATCCGCGAAGGCGAAAAGGGCGCGGACGGCACCGATTATTTCTACCAATACTGCGAAGGCGTCAAGACAGGCTACCTCATCAAATCGGGACACTGCTTTGCCGCTTATGCCAAAAAGACCGTCAACGGCTCCACCTATCGCTATATCTGCGTGCTGCTTGACGACGGCGCGCCCACTGCCAAGGACAAGAACCTCGCCTTTGTGGACGCGAAAAACCTCTTCGAGTGGGCGTTCAACAATCTCTATATCGCCCAGATCTACAACACCAACGAGCCTATCGAAGAAATCCCCCTCAAGCTCGCGTGGAACAAGGACAGCATTGTGACGGTGCCGCAGGATAATTTCAGCACCATTCTGCCCAAGGGCGTGGAATCCACCAGCGTTATCCGCAAGATCGAGCGCACCAACGACGTGGTGCGCGCCCCCGTGCGCAAAGGCGACAAGCTGGGCAAGGCGACACTTTATTACGACGGCGAATATATCGGTGAGATCGCCCTCGTCGCCAATGAATCGGTGGAGCGCAGCACCCTGCTCTATATTCTGGACTCGGTCAACAGCCTTTTTTCCTCCACCCTGTTCAAAATCTTCCTGGTTCTCGCTATTCTCGGCGTGGTGGCTTACATCGGCTACTCCTACTCCCGCAAGCAGAAAATGAACAGTCTGAAGCGCAACGTCTCCCGCCGCAAAGCCACCCGAAGACGCTACCGATGAAGCGCGCAGCGGAGCTGCGCTAAGAGAATAGAGAATGGTGAATAACGAATAGAGAATAATGAAGGAGCGCTTCGCGCTGAAATAGACGCAAGCAATCACCGTATAATTTCACACTTCACATTTCACACTATAGCAATCCAAATAATCAGGGAGACAAAAGGAGGCGATGATGGTGAGTGCAGGGCAAGGCGGAGGGGACGACGGTGGGCTGGCGCCCACCTAGGACGACAACGCAGCCATGTGCTCACCAGCGCGCCGAACTTGTCTTTTTGTTTGTTTGGATTGCTATAAAAAGGAGGCCGCCTATGCGTTCAATGAAAAAAAACGGCCGTCGGTCAACCTGCGTGTTGCTGTCGGTTATGCTCTTGCTGCTGATGACTGTCGTATCATGCGGGGATAACCCGTCCGACGACAAAACCATGACGGACGAAATGATCACACAATATCTGACAGCGCTGTGCGAATATGACATCAAAACCATGAACCAAAACAGTCTTTCCGCCATTGAAAGCTATGGCGACAGCAAGGCAGTCAATGCCTCATGCAAGGTATTGGCGGCCAGAATTGAATGGCAGATCGAAAATATCAGCATCGACGGCAATGCCGCCATCGCACAGGTCACTATCGTGCGGCCTCAGGATTTTGAAGCGATCTGCACCGACGCACTCACCGACGCCATGCAGCAGATCGAGCAAAGTACGGAACACACGCCTACCGAATTTCTGGCCGCATCCATCAAAACCTACGCCCAAAAAACCGACACCATCCGGATTTCTGTCGAAATTCCGATGAGCAAAGTGGCCAACAAATGGATGATCAGCAAAACGCACACCATCGACGGCATGATTTCCGAAATTCGTACTTCCACCGCCGCCGTATATGCATTGATCGGTCAGTGATCACATCTGCTCCTGCATGCGCATTTTAGCAATATCATCCATATTTGGCAATATCTCTAGTTTTTTTTCAAAAAGTAAATAAAGGTTGAAAAGCCGTCTTTTAATTCACAAAACATTATTGATATGTTAATCGTGTGTTCATAAAGTCCATATATACTAGATATCAGTAACGGAGGTCGGACGAACCCAATATGTGGTTCTTGTTAGTCGGTTTTGATTGGTCCGTTATGATTTGAGTGTGACTACACCTACTCCTATCCCTTTTTTGATACTCTTTTCTGACACAAGGCGGGCGGCTTCATTGTCGTCCGCCTTGTGCCTTTTTCCTTAAGTTTTTTCACCTTGATCTTTTGAAGGGGGTTTTCTCTTGCCGGGTATTGTAAGTCATTGGCTGCTGGGGCAGCGGATTTTAAACAACGAAGATTTTTTGCAGCGGTTTCCCGATCTCAACCGGGATGCGTTTCTTTGGGGCTGTCAGGGACCCGACGCGTTGTTTTTGCATCGCGTTATGCCATGGCAGACGGGCAGCCTGCGAAAATACGGCGGCATTCTTCATAACGGAGATCCCACCGCTCTGCTGCTGTCACTTGCCAAAATCTGCCGCTATGTCCGTACACGAGCGGATTTTGACGTCATCTATGCCTATGCGCTCGGGTTCTGCTGCCATTATTGCTTTGACAGACGCGTGCATCCGCTGGTCTACTACAACTGCATGCTGCTTGAAAAAACCGACGAACGAGGCTGCGATTACAACTACCACGCCGATATCGAAAACAGCCTGGATATCATGCTGCTCCGTCACGATACCGGCCGGCTTCTGCCCGAAATGCGCCTGACCGACTGTTTGCCTTCCTGCGAGGGGATCGACAGCAGCCTGGCCGTGTTTTATTCTCTGCTGCTCTGTGACGTTTGCGGCGTACATACACCACACAAAACGGCTATGACCATTGCCTCCGATTTCCGGTTCCACACCTCCCTGCTGGATGACCCGCACGCCCTCAAACGCTCCGCCGCCGAAACCGCCGAAGCCGTCCAAGCGCTTCTCCCGCCTGCTCTCCATCGGGTCCGCCGCGGCACTCTCACGGGCAAATTCCATCCCCGCACGGCGGATATGAGCTTTGATTATGGCAATATGCTGGGCAGTGTGTGGTTCCATCCCGACGACCGTTCCGAACGCTCCAACATGGATTTTTACGAGCTGACCGATCTGGCCGAGACAGAATCGCTCGAACTCATCTCCCTCTTTGCCGACGAAGTCGCCCACAAGGGCAGCGCCAATTTTGCCCTCTTTACCCGCGGCCTCAATTTCAGCGGCAAACGTATGAAATGTGAAATGCGAAGTGTGAAACCGCTAACGGCTAATTGCTAACCGCTTTTTGTGCATATTGACTTTATTGTGGCCCCGAACCTCCATGATTTATGCGGAGAACGCAGAAAATGGCGGTTCGGGGTTGAATTATGACAAAATTGTAGTATAATATAACGGTATTGTAACTATTTCCGAACGTCATTCTTCATCACACCGTAAAAGGAGCGTGATACCGTATGAGCCATCATCGCAAAAAGGCAAAAGGAAAAAAACAAAGAAAGACCGTTGCGGCCAAGGCGACTGCCATTCAAAAAACAAAACATACCCAAAAGGCCATGCCTGCTATGAAGGATAAGGAAAAGGGGCAGAATGTCCGGCAGACGCAAACAAAAAATACAAAAGCCGCCAAAAAAGAAGCGGCCGCAGAAAATATAAAACAGAATCACAAAAAATACAATTTCTTCCAGCGGATTTACAGAATCCTCTGCTACATCGGTCTGAAGGTGCAGTTTAAGACCTACAATTTCCACCGCAGGGTGAGAAAGTTTTTCCGCCCCGCAGGAAGCGCCGTGATCTCTTTTGTCAAAAGAAGCATGGCGCAGCCCGTTGTCGGCGCTGCCCGTGAATTCGGCGTTATTTGTTCCGAATTGCGGGACGTTTTCTCCGGTTCCAAAGCGGCCGACCGCACGGAATCCCGTTCCGTCCGGCAGATCTTTGCGCTGCACAAGGGATTTGTCGCAGGCGTATTCAATATTCTGCTGCCTATCCTGTGCGTTGGTCTGCTGGCGGGCGTGACCCTTTCCATTGCCACTTCTACCCATTCGCTGGAAGTCACCTGCAACGGCAAGGTGCTCGGCTACATCGAGGATGAAAGCGTCTATAACGACGCGCTTTTCCTGCTGCGGCAGCGCATGCTCAGCAGCAGCGAAGATTATCGCTCCACCTTCACGCCCAGCTACACGGTGGCCACCGTCAGCAAGAGCATGAATATGAGTGCGGAGACGCTTTGCGAAGCTATTCTGGCGGACAGTCAGAACGTGGACAATGCCTACGGCCTTTACATAGACGGTGAGCTTTGCGCCGCCGCCAAAAGCTACGGAGACATCCAGTTTATCATGCAGACCTTCCTTGACCAGTACAAAACCGGTACGCCGGGGGAATCGGTTTCCTTTACCGGTCAGACGGAGATTATCAGCGGGCTTTTTGCGTCGGATAAGATCGTTTCTTCGCAGGATTTTGCCAAAACTATCTCTACCAAACGCACCGAAACCCAGTTTTACACCGTGAACGACGGCGATACGGCGCAGTCCATTGCCAACGTCGCCAATATGTCCTACGATCGCCTGATGGAACTGAACAAGTCTCTCACCGACACGCCCGAAGCCGGCACCTCGGTGCTGCTGGAAAAGGAACTGCCTGTGCTGTCGGTGCAGAATGTGCGTACCGTCACGGTGCAGGAATCCATTCCCTTCTCCAAAAAAACCGTCAAGGACAATAAACAGTACACTTCTTATTCCAAATGCGTCACCAAGGGGCAAAACGGTGTGCGCGAGGTGATGCAGCAAATCACGGAAGTCAACGGCGTGCAGGTATCGTGCGAGGTACTTTCCTCCACCGTTGTCAAGGCGCCTGTGGACGCGGTATATGTCGTCGGCACCAAAAAAGGCAGCAAGGTCGGCACCGGTTCCTTTACATGGCCGGTTCCCGGCGTGCGCTCCATTTCCTCACCCTATGGCTATCGCTGGGGCCGTCTGCACCGCGGCATTGACATCTCTACCTCCGGCATCTACGGTCGTACGGTCGTAGCGGCCGATTCCGGCACCGTCACCGTCAAAAACTCCGCCGGCGGATACGGCCTGCACATCATTATCACCCACGGCAACAGCTATTCCACCTGCTACGCCCATCTCAGCGCGGTCAGCGTCAAGAGCGGTCAGGTGGTCGCCAAGGGGCAGGCGATTGGCAAGGTCGGCAACTCCGGTCATTCCACCGGACCCCATCTTCACTTTGAGATACGCAAAAACAACGTCGCCAACAACCCGATGAATTATTTTTAACAGTGTGAAGTGTGAAGTGAAAGAAGCGCTTCGCACTTGGAAAATAAAACGATAAATCAAACAGCCGAAAGATGAGAACCAGTGTTCAAAAATCTTTCGGCTGTTTGATTTTTATTTATTGTTTTTTATCATGCATATGCAAAGTGCGGTACCACGCTTCACATTTCACATTTCACACTTCACATTTCACACTTCACATTTCACGTTTAAATGAGTCTGCGCAGGTCAAGCTCGACATCCTGATAATTCTTTTCGATCTTTTCCACCTCGGCTTCGTCAGGCTTTTTCCTGAATTCGCCGAGAATCTTGTCATAGCCTTCCTCTGTTTCCTTGGCAAGTTCGTGCTCTCTGGAACCGGTCTTGTTGTAGGTGTTGTAAATCTTCAGCATCTCTCTGTAGCTGGTGATAAACACTTTGACAACATTGGGATCCAGTTTCTTACCGCTTTCGTCGATGATGGTGGAATAAACCTTGTTGGGTTCCCAGCCCGTCTTATAGCTGCGGGAACTGATGAGCGCGTCAAACATATCCGCCACCGCCACAATACGTGCGGGAAGGCTGATTTCCTCTCCCTGCTTGCCGAGGTAGCCGTGACCGTTCCAGTTTTCGTGATGATCCATCGCCATTTTGCGCGCTTCCTGCAAGATAGGATCCGTAGCGTTGTGCAGAAGCTGTTCACCGGCAACGACATGGGTTTTCATGATGGCGAAATCCTCGTTGGAAAGCGTGCTTTCCTTGTCGAGAATTTCAATCGGAATCATGACCTTTCCGATATTATGGAACATGGCCGCCAGACGGAGCCGTTCCACTTCCTCATCGGACATGCCGTAATTCTTGGCGAGAATGCGGGTGTATTCCGAAATGCGCTTGACATGCTGTCCTGTCTGTCCCGACTTGGCTTCGGCCATTTCGGCATAGCTGAGGAGCAGATCTTCGCGAAGCGACACGGATTCCGTGTTGGTGCTCTGGATGATATTGCCCTGCTCGAACATGTAAGAAATGCAATAAAAGATGACGCCGATAAAAATGTAAATGAAGTTGATGGAAATGCCGATATTGAGATTATAAAAACTCGCCACCAGCAACTGCACAGCAATGGGCAAAATGGAAAGCAGCATCAAAATGAGCGCCACCACGCGGAGGATCACAATATTGCCGCGCGAAAACGGAGACTTTGCCTTGTAAAGACGGTAAAAAACAAGCGCCGACATAGATGTGACCAGCATAAGAAGTACAGAAGCGATAATCTGGTTGATGTTGCTCATCGTCTTGTAATCGACGGTGCCACTGACAAAATCGCCGTTGGCAAGAAAAGCCTTGTAAGCGGCATTGCCCAGCAGCACCAGCGTAGTAATCACCATGACGATGCTGATGCCAAGACCTATATTGTGAAGCTGCCTTTTTACTCTGCTGGAACGTGCAGACAACTGCACATCCTCCTCCACGCCAAATCTGATTTTAGCCATTTCTCATTCACCTTTCTTTGCTGTTGATCTCCTATCACCGATATCCCGATATCCCGATATCCCGATATCTCGATATCCCGATATCACCGATATCACTGATATCTCTGACACTTTCCGAATGCACTGCGCGATCAAACGATAAAAGGGTCACAAAGCCGGCCCCTGGCTGATCCTGCCCTGTGCGTCAGGACTTTTTCGGGGTCACGTTGGCGGCCAGCGACTGCTTTTTTTCCTTTCTGGCTTCCATTCTGTCCGCTACGCTTTTGACAATGCTGCTGCCCAGCAGACCCAGTAAAAATCCGAGAATCGCTCCGCCAAGCACATCGCTGGGATAGTGTACCTGCAAATACAGCCGCGAAAACGCGATCAGAATCGCCAGCACAAAGGCTAAAAAGCCGTAGACCGTATGATCCTTAAACAGCGCGGTTGCCGCTTCAAAGCTCGCCAGCGTATGTCCCGAGGGGAATGAATAGTCACTGGGAGGGGAAATCAGCAAATTGGCTCTGGTAACAATGGGATGCTCAAGGTCAAAGGGACGGGTACGCATCACAAGATTTTTAATCAGACCGTTGCCGATGATCAGACCCAGCAGCATGGCCACCGCCATGGCGGCGCCTGTCCGGCGGGTCTTTTTGGGAATCAGCAATACCAGCGCGAGCGCAATCCAGAACACGCCGCCGTCGCCCAGTTTGGTAATCCACGGCATAATGCTGTCCATCAGGGGAGTGCGCATACTGTGGTTGATGGCAACCAGAACGCTGTGATCAAACGATGAAATCTGATCCGCGAGATAAAGCAAGATACTTTGCATAACAATAAACCCCTCCAAAAGTTAGGAATTGTAAAACTTTTCTCATATTAATATAACACATTTCTTATCTTATTTCAATAATTTTTTTATGTCAAATTCGACGATTTTTGAACAGAATTTTATGCCACATTCCATCCGCCCGCTGCCGTCAAAAATAAAACAAACTATTAATTCTTTTTCCGGCCGCTCCAATCGGTCAATTGGGTGTTGACGATTGCAAAAAAATGTAGTAAAATATTCTTTGCACTATGATTTCTCTTACCGTAAAGGACGTGGATTATCAATATGATGAGTCATCAGCTTTCTTCATGGCAGACCGCCAACAATTATCGCACGGAAGGCGATGTGGTATATGGCGTTTTTCAGGGCTGCGGCTTCGCGGTCAGTGAGGAGGACGGAGGCAAGCTCTTTATCTTCATGCTGTCGGCCTCCGACAACGCGGCATTTGACGATTTTGAAAACGCGCTGGCTTCCGCGGGCGGACAGCTTGCCGAGGGACAGGTGGGCGATGTGGAAAACTACCTTGCCGTGTTCTTTGACGAAAGCAACGGTAATATTGCCAATGCCACATTGGATCAGGTGCTGGCATTCACCGCTGCACAGGCGCGCAACTGCGGCTTCCGTGTGCCCAATATCTGTGTGAAATGCGGAGCCAGGGCTACCAAGCGTTCGTTCCTCAACAATATGGTACAGCCCCTCTGTGCGGATTGCAGCGCGCAAAACAAGCAGACGCGTCACGCGTCCGCTCCTGTGTCGCCGGTTGCGCCCTTTGCCACTGCTCCCCAGCCGATGGTTTCACAGGATGATCCCTACGCCAAACAGTATGCGCCTCTCGTTCCCGACAGCAGCAAATATGACGAGTCCTATGACGAATATGCCGGTATGCAGCCTCATTACGGCAATAACAATTCTTTTTCCGATCCCTACGGCGGCACCTACAATGACCAAGGCTATGACAACGCGGACAACGCGCCGATCTCTTTTGACGACAGCGGAGACGATTACCGCGATATCATGGAAAACGACGACGATCAGGATTCTTCCGCCACCCAGATCGGCGGCAGCGTCGGCATGGGCTTTCTGGGAGCGCTTCTTGGCGCATGCATAGGCGTCATTCCCTATATCCTCATTGCGCTGATTGCTGATTTCCATATGGCGGCGCTCTGCTTCCCGGCGGGCATGCTGGCGGTGATCTTTTACACCTTCCTGCACGGACGCAGATCAAAGGGAATGGGCATGGGTATCTCCATCGGCGTGAGCATTGTCGTTTCCTTTGTCACTATGTTCATTGCTATGGTATTTTCCTATGTCAACGATACACGGACTTTTGGACAGGCGCTTAGCTATGTATTCAGCGAACAGCTCACTTTCTTCCTGATCAACAGCGTCTTTTCGATTCTCGGCTCCATCTTCGGCGCGTTCTTTATGATTAACAAGATGGACGACTATTGCCGCGATTAGTTTAAATGAGAATTTAGTGGGGAGAAAAAGAAAAAAAGAAGAAAAAGCGAAGCGCAACTAGCGAGCGTATGCGAGCGTGGGAGTCCAGCCGATGACGACAAGCGTCATCTCGGGCAAGGCTCCCTAGCGGGTCAAGGACAGCGCACGTCAGCGAAGCTAACAGGGAGTGGGGCAAAGCCCCACAAGCGCCGCAAACGGCGCGAGCAACACGCGCCAAGACCTAAGACGGGGCTGGGCGAATACAGGGAGTTTGCCTATCCGTATTCGCCCAACTGCCTTCTTGATCGAGGCTCGTTCTGCTCGTTCGGCTTCGCCTCACTCGTGGGGCTTTGCCCCACTCCCCAGCAGGGCGCTGCCCTGCACCCGCGAGGAGGACCAGTCCCCCTGGACTCCCGCGCTCGCATACGCTCGCTAGTTACGCTTCGCTTTTTCTTCTTTTTTCTCTCCACTCCCCACTTCCCACTCTCCACTAAATTTTCATTTGCCTTTACAATCGCCTCTTTATATACGAGGAGTTTGATTTATGCACGAAACAAAACAAGAGCAGACCGTCGCCCTGCTCGCGGGTGTGGATCTGGGCGAGAGCGACACCGGGGAATCCCTCGCGGAGCTTCGGGAACTGGCCCGCACCGCCGGCGCTCAGGTCGCGGGCGTTATCTGCCAGAAGCGCCCCTCCCCCGACCCTGCCACCTGCGTGGGTTCCGGCTTCTTGCAGGAGATGAAGGAATTCTGTGAGAACAACGATGTGACCCTCATTATCTTTGACCGCGAACTCTCCCCCATCCAGCTTCGCAACATCGAGGACGCCACCGATGTGCGCACCATCGACCGTACGATGCTGATTCTCGACATTTTTGCCGGACGCGCCCGTTCCAATGAGGGCAAATTGCAGGTGGAACTGGCGCAGTTGCGCTATATGCTCCCCCGCCTCACCGGCAAGGGCGTCGCCATGAGCCGTCTCGGCGGCGGCATCGGCACACGCGGCCCCGGCGAAACCAAGCTGGAAACCGACCGCCGCCATATTCACAGACGCATTGATTCGCTCAAAGAAAAGCTGGACGAGGTGGCCAGACAGCGCGGAAGACACCGCGAACGCCGCAAGCGCGACGGCGTGGTGACGGTCGCTATCGTCGGCTACACCAACGCCGGCAAATCCACCCTGCTCAACGCGCTCACCGACGCGGGCGTGCTGTCGGAGGATATGCTCTTTGCCACGCTCGACCCCACCGCCCGCGCGCTCGAACTGCCGTCGGGCAGCAGCGTCATGCTGGTGGATACGGTCGGCTTCATCCGTCGTCTGCCCCATCATCTGATCGAAGCTTTCAAATCCACGCTGGAAGAAGCGGTGCAGGCGGATGTGATTCTCAATGTGTGCGACTGCTCCTCCCCCGTATTCCGCGACCATCTGCGCATTACCACTGACCTGCTGCATCAGCTCGGCGCAACCGACAAGCCGATCCTCACCGTGCTCAATAAAATCGACGCAGCCGACCCCGACAGCATTCTCGGCGTGGACGGCGTGAAAATCAGCGCCAGAAACGGAGAGGGCTTTCCGGCGCTTCTCGCCGCGATCGAAGAGGCGCTCCCCGTCAAAAAAATCCGCGCAAAACTGCTCTTTGGCTTCAGGGAAATCGGACAGTCCACCCTCATCCGCGAAAACGGCACCGTTTTTTCGGAGGAATACACCGATCAGGGTCTTGTCATAGACTGCCTCATTGACACCGTGACCGCCGAAAAAATCAAGCGATACGCTGCTATGATAGATTAGTAATTTTTTATAAGATTATTACATTTTGGAATTTTTTATTCGAATATTTTGCAATCAAAACGCCTGTCTTATTCTTTTCATCAAAATAAGGCAGGCGTTTTTTTGTGTGGCAGCGGCTCGTCGGGGAAACATAATAACGGCTGTCGTTTTTGTATCAACAGCACAGCCGAAAAAATAAAATCAGGCGATTGTAAAGCAAAAAAGAAAAAAGCACAGCGCTGCGCTATGCTATGCTTTTTTCTTACAAAACAGGCTTACCCCCTATTTACGCCATTTTCAAATTTCACAATCGGCCAAAAAAGAATAGAAAGGATGATTTAAAATGCCCCAAAAAAAGACAGTCATGCTGTCGGCGGTCTGCGTGGTGGCGCTGTCGGCCGTCTTTGCGGTCAGCTCGATCTTCTACGCCTCCGCCGCCGCGCGAACAAAGAAAAAGACCGACACACAGACCGGAAAAACGACTTCCTCGGTTTCCTCAACCTCTTCGGCCGCTTCACAGACCACCCGCGCCACACAGTCCACACGCGCGGCGCTTCCCGACATCGCCTCGCTCAGCGGGAAAAAGGTTTGCTGGGGTCAGGGCACCAATTATGATGACCTCAACCGTCCCCATGACGCGGTGGAAGCCCAAAAGCAATACGGCGCGCTGGGCGGGCGCTTTCTGATAAACGATGACGACCGGAAAACGCTTTGCCTGACCTTCGACGAGGGCTACGAAAACGGCTATTCCGCCGCAATTCTCGACACGCTCAAAGAGAAAAACGTCAAAGCCGTGTTCTTTATCACAGGCGACTATGCCCAGCGGGAAGGCGATCTGGTGCAGCGCATGATCGACGAGGGTCACACCGTCGGCAACCACACATGGAAGCACTATTCCATGCCGGAAAAGACGCTCGACGTCAGCCGCGGGGAATTGCAGGAGCTGCACGATTATGTCAAGGAACATTTCCAATATGAAATGCACGTCATGCGCCCGCCGAAGGGAGAATTTTCTGAGCAGACCCTTGCGCTCGCCTCCGAAATGGGCTACCAGACCTATCTCTGGAGCTTCGCCTACAAAGACTGGGATCCCAATTCACAGGGCGACAAGACCGCTTCGCTCCAAAAGCTCAATGACCGTCTGCATCCCGGCGCGATCTACCTGCTGCACGCCGTTTCCTCCACCAACGCCGCCATTCTGGGCGACTTTATCGACAGCGCCCAGTCGCAGGGCTATACCTTTGTACTGCCGGCATAAGTTTTTTCATATGCTGCGGCTTTGGCTGCAATTGAATTGAGAACAGTAAAAAAATTCCAATGATTAAATTTATTTTAATATATTACTAATTGTAATATCAGTCACAAAGCTCAAAAAACGCCCGAACGTCTGCCGATTTCGGAGACATTCGGGCGTTTGGATATTTTTATTTGGCTAACGGCTAATATTACAGCTGCGATACGGTATCTTCTTCCTCGTAATCATCTTCATCGTCATAGTCGTAGTAATATCTATCCGACCGATAGTATTCGTCCACCGTCTTTTCGGTGATGTTGTGCGCTTCGAGAATATCTACCGCACGCTGACGGTCCCATGACCAGCGGCCGATGTGATATTCATCGCCTACGAAAAGGTCATTGTTATCCGCAATCATCGCAATGGCATATTTGGCGTGTAGTCTCACTTTGCTGTCGGGGGCTTCCTCCATAAGCTGTTCAAGTGCGGGAATGGCGCCCGTTGACAGGTCATAAGTGAGATAATTCATGTCGATTTTCTTCTCTGTGGGGTGATTGAGATAACGGTTGACGTTGTACTGCGCGATAAAACCGTCCATATTGAAGCAGGCATAGCCGGTCAGCACTACAACCAGAACCGCTCCCGCCATCGCGGAGACTTTCAGCTTTTCAAAGAGAATCTTGAGCGCGGTAATCACCACACAGGCCGCCATCAGGAGAATCAGCACTGCGGCATTGAAACGCGCCACGGTCATGCCGTAGCCGTCCACGTAAATCACCACACGGCGGGCGGCCGAAACGATCATCACGCAGTCGCAGGCGGAAATGAGCAGCAGCGCGGCTTTGGTGTAAGCCGGCAGGCGCCCGCTTTCGTTCTGCTTGGTGAGCAGACACACGGTAATGATCACAGCGGTTGTCAGCACGATGACAAACACCAGTTCACCGAATCCTCTGCGGCAGTATTCCGCGTAGGTCAGTTCCTTCGGCACGCCGATGAAAAGATAGCGGAACTGCACCGCGACAAAGACCAGATACACCACACTCGCGGCAAACAGCACCGTAGTGATGATAATCGCGTCAATCGGGCGGTTGTAATCTTTATGCTCATATTCCTTATGATAGCCGCTGCGCAGCGTAACCACCAGCGGCATGACATACAGCATGGTAATCATGATGAGAATCACGTCGAGAAGAACGCGCCACAGGTTAATATTGAGCACCTTGACAATCCTGTCAATCCACATGGCAAACATACTGTCCGCGTGGGCAAACAGAATAATCAGAAGCAGCAGCACCAGACCCAGACCGATTTTGGAACCCGTGCCGCCTTTTTTGGCGGATTTGTCCTTATTCAGCCCCAGCACCGTTTTGAAAGTGGTCACCAGATTCATAAACGGATAGGCGATAAAGGTGGAACAGGCGTCGGCCAGCAGTTCATAGGAGAAAGGCTTGCCCGCCGTGCAGCCCGCGATCAAAGTGGTCTGCACCATGGCAATGGCGAGCGAAAGCAGCAGGCCGATGGCTTTCGGCAAAGGATTCGACCACACCGCAAACGACCCCAGAAGCACAATCTGCGGCAGGAAGAGCAGCGCCGCCCCAAGCGACACCTTCTTCTTTTGTCTGAACATAATGAAAGGCAGGTAAATCAGATAAAACGCCGCCCCCATCACTGTCATGCCGATGCCTGTCTGCCCGATCCACACCGAACGTGCGCAGAACCACCCGAAAAGGATGGAGAACACGGTCAGAAGTCCGATATTCATCGACCCAAGCGTATTTTCCGCCGCCACCGCGTAATCCGGCTTTTGCATGACATAACCGCCGCCGGAAACGCCCTGCTGCACAACCGGGGCATACTGCGCGTAATAGTTGGGCGGCTGATAGACGGGCGGCTGCTGGTAAACAGGCTGCTGCTGCGTATAAACCGGCGGCTGCGCGCCCTGTGCGTTGGGCTGATTCGGGTAGGAAGGAATCCGGGGATCATTCCCCCCGTTGGTTGGATAACCGTTGACATTGTTGTTCATGGCAATAGCTCCCTTCTGTGAAGTTCAGGTGAAAGGCTGTTTTACCGTATTAAGCCCTATGAACAATCGCGCCTCTTTATGTGAAGAATTATTGATCGACGTTGTCCATAAGCTGGGAACGGTATTTCTGAGAAAACTGCTGATATTTGCTCTCCTTTTCGGGCTTGACCTTTTTGCCGATAAAGCGACGCGCCGATTTCCACGCCTTTCTGGTACCGTCCGAAAGAAGACCTTCCACATATTCGATACGTTCCTCTCCCGTGATGCGGTTGAGAATGGTCATGGTGATGATGCTCTTGACGTCCATATCGCCTGTCGCATACATTTTATCAAGAAGCGCGAAGAATTCTTCCGCGTTCTTTTTGCGGGTTTTGTCGTCAAGCATTTTTACCACTGCCGCGTTGACAACTTCATCGCAGAACTTGTTGGGCAGCAACATGCCATAATGCGCCTTGTGCTGGAGCAGCGGTTCACGGCATTCGGGCAGCACGGCGGGAATGCGGTTGGCAAAGTAGACGGCGGAATTCTCGTCGCTCTCCCGTTCCTTCTTGCTCAGCTTGCGGGAAGCCGCCGGGATATTGGGCGCCATTGCATCCACACCCGCGAAAGTCTCAGAAAATTCATTGGCTACCGACGCGGCGTCACGCAAATCGGCGCCCTCGTCGCCCGACGGCTCAAAAAAGAAGCTCTGCATCTGTTCAAAACCGTCGTCGGCACAGTCCGCAACACCTTTGAAAAGGAAAAACCGCTTGACGTCGGGCGAATAGACGATCTTGGCATTGACGGAACCGTCGGTCAGCACCACGCTTTCATGCCCGCCTTCGCTGTCGGTCGATACCACCCGGAACGCGCTGAGATTTTCCATAAACTTTCCTGTCACCGCTTCAAAATAATTGCTCATAATCTCTTACTGAACCTCCGTTTAATTTCAGCATACACCTTTTATCAGTGCTTGTCAATAATATTTTGCTGTTTTTCAATAAAATTACAAAACTGTAACTATCGAATCCACCTTTACTACGTAATTATAGCACATCTTCCCGCAATAATCAATCCGAACTTCTCTTTTTCTCCTTGAAAGCATCGAGGAAATGTGGTATGATAGTAGATAAGAAAACAATCCATCACAAAAGGAGAGATACTACATGAAAATATCCACCAAAGGGCGATATGCCCTCCGACTGATGCTTGACTTGGCGGAACATCGCGGCAACGGATTCATTGCCCTGAAGGACGTAGCCGAACGGCAAAACATCTCCAAAAAATACCTCGAACAGATCATCCCCATGCTCAACACCCCCGAAATTCTCCAGACCAACCGGGGATTTCAGGGCGGCTATCGGCTCACCCAGTCCCCCGATTTTTACACCGTCGGCATGATTCTCCGTCTCACTGAGGGCAGCCTGACCCCCGTGACCTGCCTTGCGCAGTCCCCCAATACCTGCGAACGTGCCGACCAATGTGCCACGCTTTTTGTGTGGGAAGGTCTGAATAAGGTCATCTCGGAATATCTCGACAGCATCACGCTCCAGGATATCCTTGACCGACAGCGTGAGAGTTATTCCAACGATTATATTATTTGATTTTTCGCAAAGCCACACGGACAAGGAGTGATATGACCATGAAAACCACAACCGTATGCGCCTCCATTTCCCGAAGCCGTCAGATTTGGACGCTGCTGCTGGCGGCCGTCCTGATGATAACCTGCACCTCCTGCGGCACCGATCCTGTCATTCGCCGCATCCGGCAGAACGGCGGACTAAAGGTCGGCTATAGCTCCTGTGCTCCGTCCGAGGACGCGCCCTTTGTGATAGCCGGCGACAGCGGCAGCAGCGGCATTACCGTTGAATCTGCGGCCGAAATCGCGCAGTGGATAGATACCGACATTTCTTTCGTGCGGCTGTCCTCGGAGGAAGCCTACACGTCGCTGCTGAACGGCAGCGTGGACTGCCTCTGGAATGTGCCTTCTCCCGCCAAGGAAAACGTATCCTCCGTGCGGACGGTTGAAACCGGCATTTATTACCGGCAGGTCGTCATGACCCCTGCGGAAAGCGACATCACGCGGCTCGCTGACGTGCGGGGCAAAACTATGGCGGTGGTCAGCGGTTCGGATGCGCAGGCCGAGCTTCACAACGCTTCTGTGATGGAAGGCAGTCTCAAAGAAATCAAAATCTACGATACAATGACGCAGTTGACTGACGCGCTCACTTCGGGGGAGGTTCACTGTGCGGTTGTGGACGAACCGCAGGCGTTGTACGCCGCCGCGCAGAATGACGGCGCGTTCCAATGGATTGACACGCCTCTCGCGGAACACTCGCTTGTCATTGCGACACGCGCCGAGGACGCGGATCTTTGCGCGCTGATTGCGGAGAAATATGTGAAGCTCTCGCAGAGCGGCAAAATTGAGGCGCTCTGCCGTCAATACGCGCCCGGGGGATCACTGGGAGCCTCCATGCAGGCGCCATCTTCTGAAATTTAAACGGTAAATGAGAATTTAGCGGGGAGTGGGAAGTGGGGAGTGGGGAGAGAAAAAGAAAAAATTGCGGGGAGTGGGGCAGCGCCACACAAGGGAGGCTTTAGCCGACCGAGCGGAACGAGCCGCGATCAAGAAGGCAGTTGGGCGAATACGGATAGGTAAACTCCTTGTATTCGCCCAACCCCGCTGCAAATCCAAGCGCGTCTTGCTCGCGCCGTTTGCGGCGCTTGTGAGGGCCCTGCCCTCACTCTCCCGCAAGGGCTCTGCCCTTGACCCGCCAGGAGGGCCTACCCCCCTGGACTCCCACGCTCGCATACGCTCGCTAGTTACGCTTCGCTTTTCTTCTTTTTTTCTTTTTCTCCCCACTTCCCACTTTCCACTCCCCACTCCCCACTAAATTTTCATTTATCTCTTCATCACTTGCAAAAAACGGCTGCTTTCCATAAGGAAAACAGCCGTTTTTCTTAATAAACCTATTTTGTATCTGCCGATTACCCGTTATCTGCCGATTACTCGTTCGTCCCCGACGTTTCACCAGCCGTTCTGACCGATGAAACGGCTTCCGCCGTCTGCACAGGAGGCGGAACCATCGTGGTGGCGGGCGCATGGGTCTGCACCGTAGTGGGTTTGGCAGTGGTATGTACCGGCGCCGCAGTGGTAGCTTTGGTCGTGGTCGGAGCGGGCGCCTGCGTCGTCGTGGAATGAGACGGCACTTCGGTGGGCTTGGACGTCACCGACGTGGATGTGCGCGTTGTGGTTTGTACGGTTGCCTGTGATGACGGCTTGCTTGTCGAGATCACCGCTTTTGACGTAGACGGTCTGGTCGGAGATGTACTCGCAACCGACGCCTTTGTCATAGACGGAGTGGTCACTGCTGACGTGGGCTTAACCGAAGTCACCTTTGTCGTCGTGGCTTTTGAAGTGGCTTTTGAAGTGGTCTTTGCCGTCGTTCTGACGGTTTTGGCTGCCGTGGTTGTCTTTTTGACGGTTCTGGCAGCCGTGGTTGCCGCGGTATGAGCGGCACGTTTTGTCGTCGTTCTTGTGGTCCTGTTCGTTCCGGCGGTCTTCTTCTGGGTGGTTCGCAGGGCCGTGGTGGTAGTGGTGTACTGCTCCGTGACCAATCCTGTCGTGGTAACGGTGGTCATATAGAGGAACATTTCATCCACATCTTCCTCTATCACGTCAACGGTTTCGGAAGTGGCTTCGTCCTCATCGTCGTCAAGAAACTCCACCACCGTGACGTTGCCTTCAAAATGAGTGGCAGACTCAGACGCCTGACGGTAATCCGAAACGCTGACGGCCACCTCGTCATAACCTTCACTGATAGAAGTGTCGCTGTAAGAAATCTCATAATGTGTTTTGGGAATGGGCTGCCGATAGCTGTCGGACGAAACGCTGCCGTTGACAATATTTCCGCAGACAAATACAGTGGCAAACACCGCCAAAAACATAGACATGACAATCATGAATTTCTGAGCAACAGATTTGTCCAACGCAGTCCCTCCCTTCTTATCTCGATGTCACATTATCATCACAATCGCCAAGGCACACCGTAGCCGGCCTATCCGCCTGCGGAACATTCCAACAGAGGGTCTACTGGCTACTACTCCATTTCAGCATATATTATTATATGCTTTGCTTTCAAAATTGTAAAGAGCAAATCTATGAATTTTTTTGTAAAAATCAAGACATTTTTGACATTTTTTCCATTTTTTTCTTATACTCAATAACGGTATTAGCTGCCAGCCGAGGACGAGCAAAAATTTTCATATATGGTTTTTGTGAAGTCCGAGGCGGCACGCTAAGTCGTTATTGCGTATAACTGTCCGCCCTTATGCCGCGTTTCCTGTTTCGGAAGTATCCGTTTCAGGAGGCGCGGTGGTTTCTGTAGGCGTCTCGGTGGCAGCAGTGGTCGTTACCGTCGTGGTGGTAGCAGAAGTCTCCGTCACAGTAGTGGCAGAAGTCACTGCGGAAGACGTGTCGGCCGCTCCTTCGGCAAAATACGGATTGTCCTTGGACCATCTGTCGGAAGGATCCCAACCGCTGTATCTGACATCCCGATTGCGCTGCGGCACACTGTCGCCCCGAGGACCCGACGCCCAGACCACATGCACCTGCGTACCAATGGGGCAGTTGTCGTAAATCCACTTGCAGTCCCGCACGCACATGCGGATGCAGCCCTTGGAGGCGGGAGAACCGAGCTTGTCGTACTCCTCGTTTTCCAGCGTGGAAGCGTTCTGACCATAATAGGGAATCGAATGGAACAGATAACTGGAACTGATACTGCTGTTATACTGACCGTAGACATGCCCCACAAGCAGCCGCCATCTGTATTTGGCGCGGATTTTGTACATACCCTTCCGCGTCGGACTGGAATCCTTGCGGCCGGTGGAGCAGATGAAAGCCTTTACCAGACGGGTATATTCGCCGGAGGAATCCTTGCCGTAAACGGCAACCGACTGGCTCCCGGTGTAAACCACAATATAATAGGGTGATTTGTAATCCTGACGGATAATGTACGAACCGTTTTCATCCGCATCGCCTGCAACAGCGGTAGTTGTCTTGGTCACGCTCTTCTTGGTCACGGTGGTGGTCGCAGTCGTCATATTTCCCACGGTGCCGGACACATCACCATTGCCGCTGCCGTCCTCGGTTTCTCCCTCACGGGATGTGATTTGCCGCATCAGGTCTTTGTCAGTTATCTGATCAGGGGACACCGGTTCCGCTTCGTCTTCCTGCGTGAACGCATGATCCGAAACCACAGACGCCGCTTGATGCTGGCGGATGACGTGCTGCACCAGAAGAGTCATCATCATCAGTGCCGAAAACAGGATGACAATATAATTCGCCGTCATTTTTTTCATGTTGTTTTTCCCTCTCATTCCTATATAAATTGACTTTCACTTTTTCATTATATATCCAAAAAAGTCCTCCGTCAACCTCTATGCGCGTATTTCCGCTCATAAATCCCCCGCCGGAAATTCGTCGGACTTTGTAAAAAACCCGCAATAACAACGAATAAAAAAATTTCTGAAAAAAAAATGAAAAAAACACTTGACAAATCGGATTGCCTGTGATATCATATTGAAGTCGCCAAGGGAAACACCGAAAGCGACAAAACAGAATAGTCAGTGTTGATGACGGTGAGGGTCCACCCGTTCCCATTCCGAACACGGAAGTTAAGCTCACTCGTGCCGACGATACTTGATTGGTGACGATCCGGGAAAATAGGTAGATGCTGACATCGCAAGCCAGCCTTGCTCAATAGAGCGGTTGGCTTTTTTATTTCTCCTTTTGATGGAGCGGGGAGGTTCTCAAGTCAGAACCTCCCCGCTTTTTGGCTGTTTTTATTTGTTTTATTTTGCCAAATGCGCCACCCATGCCGCGATTCGCTGATTCTGCCCGCTGCCGTCGTCCTGTTCCGACAAAACCTCACACAGCTCCTGCATCTGCGCGATCTGGCTTGCCATCGGGCGAACATAAAAGAAACGGTTATAGCCGGATAGAACGGAAAAAATTTCTCTTTCGGTCAGCGCCAGCACTTTCTCGTTGTGCGTGTGCAGCCGGACACGCAGCAGCCAGATAACACGCGGCCATTTCATCGCGCCGCAAAGCAGCCGCGTGATGCGGTACTGCGCCTTTTCATCGGACACGGCGCAGGCGATTTCACACACACGGTCAAAGTCAAGTCCGTCGTACCGCGTGAGCACTCTGACAACTGCCTTGACAACAGCGGCATCCTCCGACAGCAGCAGTTCTGTCACCGCTCCGCCGTAAAGTTGAGGTTGCAGCCGCATGAGCGCCGCCGCTGCCGCCCTCACCTCTCCCGAAACGCCGCTTTGCAGATACGGCCCGATCAGGAAGCAGTCCGCCGCGCTGCCTGTCTCCCCTATGCCCGCGATGGCGACGCGGGGGTTTTCTTGCAGGGCGTTTATATACATGCCGCGCAGATCAAAATCGGGCCTGACTTCCCGCAGGATGTCCTGCGCCGTCGTGCGAACGAGGGAATTTTTATCCAAAAGCCTGTCCCGCGCGTAATCTGCGGCGCGCAGCCTGTCCCTCTCATAATAACTCCGCAGCGCGTGCGCCCGGTTTTTGGGAAACGGGTCATTCAAAAATCGGTTGGCCATCTCCCAAACCTGCGCCGGCTGGGCGCTGCCAAAGAGATAGTCCACGATCTCGCGGCGCAAAAAGGGGTCTTTTTCATTGTCATAGTAGCACAGCAGCAGTCCCATGTCCGTCGGCCGCATTTGCATCATCATGGTAAGACACTGTTTCCGCGCCGGCAGCGTTCCCTCCGTGAAGCCCCGGAGCAGGGACCCTCTGCCGTACACCGTGCGGAGGTTTTCCATGAGAAGCGGCTCCACTTCCTGATAGCAGCCCCGCTCGCTCCGCCGCAGTTTTGTCAGAAAGGGGTAGGCCGCCAGCAGTTCCCTGTCGTCGCACGCGGGCAGCCTTTGGCCAAAGGCCTCCTGTGCCGCGCGGCGCACAGGTTCCGCCCAATCGCCCAGACGCAGCGCGATATAGGGCAGCGTGCCTTGCCGGGAAGCAAAGCGTTTGACCGCCCGCTCACGAAGATAGCCGTTCGGGTGGAAGCTCGCGAAAATCAACACGGCGCTCTTTTCTTCCTCGGTCATATCCGGAGTGAAAAAGCTGTCGATGGGCCATTCTTTCCAGTTGAAAGACCACTCGATGGAGGTGCGGTCGCGCATTTCCCGATCCAGTCGGCAGACCTTGTCGAAATCCGCGTCACGCAGCACTTCCGCCAGATATCGGGCGGCGCGGCACTTGGCGGCGTCGGACTCTTCCGCGAACACACAGAACACCCATCCGTTGTTCAGCGTATCATAAAGGGTCTGCTCGCCTCCCTGCGGTGACGCCGTTCTGCCCACAAGCGCTCTGCCGTTTCGCAGCATTTCATCCAGCCTGTCGGAAAAATAACGGTGGATTTTCATGTCTTATCCCTCCTCGGCTTTCCCGAAGCAGTTTTTCCTACCGTATGCATTACGCATTACGCATTACGCATTATGCATTAAATTAATCTTCATCAATAAAGAGCTTCCAGCAGAAAACCGCCGCCACCCACACGACAACCGAGATTACCACAACCATTGCCGTAGCCATCCATGAACTGGAAAACACATGGAAATCACTGAAAATAGTCGGCAGTCCGATCAACAGGCGCATGACAAAGGCAATGCCCAGCAGCGGCAGTTTGTTGGTCTTTTTGACCGCCAGCCATACCACCAGCAGCAGCGCGGCATATACCACAATCACCCACAGCCTGTCCATGCAAAGCGACAGGAAATAAGTCGCGGGACGGGAACAAAGCTCCTGCATCTGTGCGTAAATGCTGTCGGTAATCAGATTGGACGCGCTCACCAGATTACTGTAGCTGACATAATCCGATTCGCTCACCACCACATAACTGCCGCCGTTCGACTTGATGCTCCAGAGCGTTACAAAATACATCGCCGCGACAAATCCCGTCGTGACCATATTTTGCAGCCCCGCATATCCCACGGAATACATCAGCGCATCTCCCGTGTTGTTCAGTTCATCCTTGCCCAGCTTCTTCATGGCAAAATAATTGACCGCCATGAAAATGGCAGGGGAAAGCAGCAGCGAATAGAGCATATAGACCGGCATATTCTGATTCATGTCGGTTACAGCCCGAATGCCGGTCAGCAACAGCACATCCGCCACAAAACCGCCTACAAAATACGCACCCGCTCCGATGCCGCATGTCTTCCATCTGCCGTCCGCCAGTTTGAACAACGCGCCGAACAATCCCAGCGGCAGCACAAAACATATGACGAGCAGCAGCAGCAATGCCATAAGCGCACTCCAAGAAACCTGTAACATAGTGAAAATTCCTCCTGATAAATCTATTATATTTCCCGAAAAACGGAAAAATAAAAAACAAATTGAGAAATAATTAAAAAATATACAAAAGCCATATTGTAATTTCCGTTAAATGTAGTAAAATAGAATTATTGCGAATATAACGAATACATAGAACGGAGGTCATGTTTTGCTTGGCAATATTATCAATGTGAAAATTAATTTTGACAAGTCATATCACGGCTGCTATGACGGCAGACATTACGTCGTTCATACCGGCATTGCTACCGACGACGACAGAACTTGCGACGCACACACCCTGCGCAACATTCTGGTTTTCAGTCCCGACGCTCCCCTCACGCATCCCGTCGTCCGCGTCAAGGTGATGGCTGTCACCGAACTGCACGGTAAGATTTACTACATATGCTGCGGTGAAGCTGCCATTCTTTATGCTCCTGTCATTCGTGAAGTGCTGGGCGGCTCGCTCGATCTTTCCTCGGCGCGCATCACCTGCCTGTATGAAAAGTCCTGCGGCGCGGTCATCTTTCGCCGTCACAGCGGCAATGTCGAGTATCTGCTGATCAAAAACCGCAAGGGCAACAACTGGGGCTTTCCCAAGGGGCATATGGAGGTCCACGAGAACGAACGCCAGACCGCCGTGCGCGAGGTCAAAGAGGAAACCGGACTCAGCGTCCATCTCAAAGACGGGTTCCGCACTATCAGCGAATATCACCCTAAGGGTAAGATCACCAAACAAGTCATCTTCTTTTTAGCGGAAATGCCCGAAGAAGATGTGGTCATTCAGCCATCTGAAATCGAACGGTTCATCTGGGCGGATTACAGTCTCGCCGTAAAAACCTTCCGCTTCAACAACGATAAAAAGGTTCTCTCACAGGCCAAATCCTGGATCACCGAGCATCTGTTTTAAAACAGAAGATCACCGATCATTTGTTCTGACAATTTTTTCGTCAGATCATCCATCGGTTATTTGAATAAAAAACAGCGTAATTCAATTATATATGCGCAAAGCCGCACTGTCAACCAATTTTTGCAGGCAGTGCGGCTTTTCTTTTGTTCAGTTTTTTAAAGAATCATTTTCAAAATGACAATAACAGCATGAAAAGACAAAAGCAACATCGGGTCATTACTCGGTATCATTTTCTCCGAAAAGATTTTCCGGGGAAATATCCTCCCGGAACAACATGGGCAGACTGACGCCGAACACCTTCGCAAATGCTTCCACCTCAATATCGGTAACAAATCGCTGTCCCGACTCAATCCGCTGAACGGCATTTTTGTCCATGTCGTAACCCATCAGTTGCAGCCGCCCGGCCAATTCCCGCTGGGAAATTCCCTACTGCTTGCGCAGCGCGGCAATATTTTTGCCGCACACGTTGTTTCGTCCGTCCGAGGACCTGTTGTTGAACATATAAACCCCCCTTAACGCATTATTCCTATTATCATTATAACGGGTATCGGGAAATTTATGACATTCACCAAATGTCAATCGAACAACTGTTTGGTTTAATATTTTATAAAATTGAGAATTTATTTTAATGTGAAGTGTGAAATGTGAAATGTGAAATTTCATTAGAACGAGCTGCACATTTTAAGACTATAATGTTCATAGTTGCCAATTTGAATAATGCATTTTAACAGTCATGCTCATTTAGTACATAACTTCACATTTCACACTCCTCTAACTTCTCATTTTCGCGCCGTGATACACAGCCAGTCGCTCTGCTCATGTACGGCAAGAATGTGGAAGCCTGCCGCCTCAATGGCCGCTTTGACTTCCTCTCCCCTCGGTCCGATAATGCCGGATGTGATGAAAATCCCGCCATCTCTGGCCTGTCCGTATGCCGCCCTGCTCATGGCGATAATCACGTCCGCCACGATATTCGCCACCACCACGTCATACCCACCGCCGATTTCCTGCCGCAGCGCTTCATCGTCAATGACATTGCCCACCAGCACGCGGTAACGGTCGGGAGAAAGCGCGTTCATGCTGAGATTTTCCATCGCCGTCGCGGGAGCCGCCGGGTCGATATCCACCGCCGTCGCATTCTCCGCGCCGAGCAGCAGCGAGAGGATGGACAAAATACCGCTGCCGCAGCCGAGATCCAGCACTTTATCCCCCGGCTTGACATATTTTTCCAGCTCCACCATGCAGAGCTGCGTCGAATGATGCGTTCCCGTGCCAAACAGATGCCCCGGATTCATGCTCAGCACGACGCGTCCCTCGCAGTCCTCCGGTCTGAGTTCTTCCCATTCCGGCTTAATGAGTAATTTCTCTCCTAAAGTAAACGGTTTGTAATATTTCTTCCAGTTGTTCGCCCAATCTTCCTCGTTGATGCCGCTGAGTTCGATTTCCAGCCGACCGAATGCTCCCTCGCTGTCGAGCGCCTTGAGTTCCGCCACGGTGCCGCGAATGTGAGAAAGCAGTTCCCGCCCGTCCGCGTCGTCAGTCAGATACACCGTCACGCAGGTTTCACAGGTCTTGAGCGCTTCGAGCGATTCGTCAATATAATCCCAATATTGTGTTTCATTTTCAATAAAATCGTTAAAATCCGCTGCATCCTGGATCTGCACACCGTTCAGACCCACCGCATAGAGGCGGCCGCAAAGCGGCTCGATGCCCTCGGTGGTGGTGTAAATATGGGTTTCTATCCACTGCATGTGTCATTACCGTCCTTACATCATAAAAATATTGGATTGATTTGTCCTAGGTGGGCGCCAGCCCACCGTCGTCCTCCGCCTTGCCCTGCACTCACCATCATCGCCTCCTTTTGTCTCCCTGATTATTTGGATTGCTATAGTTGAAATTCCGATTTGTATAATATATAAAAGATATTACAAAAATGCACAAAATCCCAGCGAGAGGATGCCGATGTAAATCAGCAATATCGGCATACCCCGGAAGGCCTGCGGCACGGCAGGATTGTCGAGCAGATCCATGCCGTTGCGCAACAGCAGCACCGCCAGCATAAGTCCCGGCCCCACGCCCAATCCGTAGCCCAGCGCCGCGTACCAATGGGGAATGGTGGAGGACAGCGCCGAAATCGGTGCGCCGATCACAATGCTGTTGATCATGGCGTGCGGCAGAATGCCGCTCCACACGTCATGCGCTTCGGGGCTGAGCTTCAGCAAAATCCTGTCGCTCCAGAAATACAGCACCGCGCAGAGCAGCGTATGCAGAAGCGCAAAAATCAGATAGGTTTTGAAATTGCCCACAAACCGCGACAACAGCCACATCGCCATCACGCCTATCGACGAAAACACGCCCGTCACCGCTGCCAGCCGCCACAAAAAGGATTTCTCCCGCGACGCAGTGACAATTTCGCCCACGCCGACCGCCTTGCCCATCACGATATTCTGCCCGAACACCGCAATGAGTATATATGACAAAAATTCTCCGATATATCCCAAGGCCTGTCCCCTGCCTTTCTTCACTAAATATAGTATATCACACACCCATCGGTACTGTCAACTTGATTCCCAAGGAAATCAGGAAGATGAATTTTTTCAAAAGCGTCCTTCGTTGACAACCGGACAGTGAATTGCTATAATAGGGATGAAAGCCTCTTTTACCGTTCCTGATATCAAGAAAGCGAGGTTGTTTTTATGAGTTCCCCTATCGGCAAGAAACTGTCGGCGCTGGTCGTGCTGCTGGCGCTGGCGCTGCTGGCGGCGCCGCTGGTCGGCGCACCGTTTCAACAGGTCAACGCCGCGAGTGACTTTGAAATCGACGCAAACGGCACGCTGACCAAGTACAACGGCATCGCCGCCAGCGTCAAAATTCCCTCCACGGTGAAGACCATCGGCACGAGCGCGTTTTATGAGAACACCCATCTCGTCTCGGTCGATATACCGGGTTCGGTGACGGCGGTCGGCGTGAGCGCGTTTTACGGCTGCACGTCGCTGCAAAGCGCCTACATGACAGCCTCCGTCAAAACCATCGGCGCCGGCGCGTTTGCGCGCTGCGAAAAGCTGAGCACGCTGACGATGGCCAACGGGGTGACCTCGATCGGCAATGAAGCCTTCCGCGGATGCGAGGCGCTCACCTATGTCAAATTATCCACCTCTCTCAAAACCATCGGCAGAGAAGCCTTTTACAGAAGCGGTCTGACCTCCCTGACGCTGCCTTCGTCCGTCAAAACGCTGGGAGACAGATGCTTTGCCCAAACCAATGTCACGGGCGTACTGCTGGCGGGAACATTTACCGCCATTCCCGTTGGCGCGTTTGAAGACTGCACCTCCCTCAAGCAGCTTGTCATTCCCGGACACGTCACCAAGATCGACAACTACGCGTTTTCGGACTGCACGGCGCTCACCAATGTGACCATGGCAGACTCCGTCACCGATATCGGCGAGCATGTGTTTGAAAAATGCACCCGTCTCAAAACGGTCAAGCTGTCCGCTAACCTCAAAGAAATCGGAGATTATATGTTTGTGGACTGCCCTGCCATCGAGAGCATCACGGTTCCCGACAGTTGCACGTCCATCGGCAGCGGCGCGTTTCAGCGGTGTACTTCCCTCCGGTCGATCAATTTCCCTTCTTCCGTCAGAATGCTGGGTTATTACACTTTTGACGGCTGCACGTCGCTGTAAGGGGCTGATCTGAGCAAAACTTCCATCACCGCCATTTATAAGGACGGATTCAAGGGCTTCACGGCGCTGACCACCGTGAAACTCCCGTCATCGGGCAATAAGGTGAGCGTATGGGAGGGCGCGTTTGAGGACTGCGTCAAATTGAGCAGCTTTTCTCCCGCCTCCCAGGTAAACAGCCTGGGGGATAGGGCGTTTAAAAACTGCGCGTCGCTCCTTTCGATAGATCTCAGCAACAGCGGCTGCGTTATCGTTCACAAAGAAACATTCTCTGGCTGCACCGCTCTGGAGACCGTCAGGCTGAAATCCAATGCCTACGAGATAGGCGAGGCGGCTTTCAAGGACTGCTCCGCGCTGACCTTCCTCAATATGACCACCAATATGCGGCGCATCGGCAAATCGGCGTTTTACGGCTGTTCCAAGCTCGCATCCAACATGACGCTGCCCTCTTACATCGAAGTAATCCAGCCCTACACGTTTTACAACTGCCAGAATCTCAAAACGGTGGGAACATGCAGCGCGCTGACGTCCGTGCCGGTCGGCATGTTCCGCAACTGCACGTCGCTGGAAAGCATCTCCCTGCCGAAGATATCGTCCATTGGCAATCACGCGTTTTACAACTGCCGCGCGCTGTCGTCCGCGACGGTTTCCGGCTCGCCCACCTCCGTGGGAACGTATGCGTTCTACTGCTGCACTTCACTCAAAGGTCTTTCGCTCCCGTCAAGCGTCACTTCGATCGGCGACTATGCCTTTTACGGATGCAGCGCCATGACCTATATCTATCTTCCCTCCAAGCTTACTTCCGTGGGCAAGGACGCATTCAGAAACTGCGCGGCGCTTACCTCCTTCAACGCGTCCTCCACGCAGCTTTCCTCCATCGGCAATGAAGCGCTGCGGGGCTGTACCAAGCTGGTCACGGTGCGGCTGCCCAATACCCTCAAAACTGTCGGAGAATATGCCTTTGCCGAATGCGGCGCGATTCGTTCCATGTCGCTGCCGTCCTATATCACGTCCATCGGCCAGTACGCGTTCCGCATGGATACTTCCATTACCTCTCTGACGATTCCGTTCTCCTGCCCCGTCGTGCCGAAAGGCATGTGCTACGGCTGCACCTCGCTGAAAACGGTCAACTTCGGCAACACCACGACCGACGTGGGGGATTATGCCTTTTACGGCTGCACCTCGCTCACCAATTGGCTGAATATCGGCAATTTGTACGGGGTAGGAAAGTCTTCCTTTGAAAACTGCAAAGGCATCAAAACGATCACGTTCCCCGCAAGCGCCGAGGGCTTTGAAGAAAAGGCCTTTGCCGGATGCACCGCGCTGACCGCCGTATTTTTCAACCGTCAGTCGGTCTCTTTCGGCAAGAATGTTTTCCAGAATGCCGGCGCCCTGCGCGACGTTTACTATGTCGGCACGCAGTCGCTCTGGAATGAAAAGGTGAGCGGCCAATCGCTCTTCACTTCCGACCCCAACCTGTATTTTCAATATAAAGCATCCTCTCCCAACGACCTGGTCACGTCCTCGGTCGTTCTCAAAAATCTGCCCGCCAAGCGCACCTACACCGTGGGCGACAGCTTCGCCTCGGCGGGCATGCGGCTGAAAGTAACCTTTACCGACGCGTCCTACGCGGAAATCACGCGGGGGTTCACCTATTCCCCGCTGCGCATGGACAAACCCGGCAGCCAGAAGGTGGTCGTCACCTACGGCGGCAAATCCACCGGATTTTATGTGACGGTCAACGGCTGATTTTCCCATAAAATAACATTCCCATAGCAACCCGACAGGCGCACGCGGTTCCCTCCGAAAAAGGGGCCGTGTACGCCTGCTTTGTTATTTTATTGACAAGCAGAATCCATTGACAACAGGGCGGCGAATTGCTATAATGTCGATGGAAGCATCTTTTTCCAAATAAGATAAATCTTTGAAAGTGAGGTATCCTTATGTGTACAGGTATCCGAAAAAAATGGTGGCGCTGGTCGCTGTGGCGGCGCTGCTGCTGATCGCCGCGCCGATGGCGGGCGTGACCTTCCGGACGGTCAGCGCGGCCCCGACGTATAACGTCAACAGCGACGGCGTACTGACTTCCGTGAGCGGCTGCGAAGGGAACATCGTCCTTCCCTCCACCGTCAAGGTCATCAACGCGGGGGTCTTTGCCGACAACACCAAAATCACCAGCGTCAAACTTCCTAATACCGTCACTGAAATCAAATACAACGCGTTTCACGGATGTTCTTCCCTGAAAAGCATCAATATTCCCACAGCGCTGCTTACCATGGGAAACGGTGTTTTTTCGTATTGTCCCAAGCTCACGGATATAGACACCAATCACAACGCCTTTTTCAACTATAAAAACGGCGTGCTGTATAAATCAAGCACCGTGGTGGCGGTACCGAGCGCTTCCGCCGTCACGGTCCGCAGCGGCTCCACAACCATCGCCGACTACGCCTTCGCCGGCAACACGAACCTTACCACCGTCGTTCTTCCCGCCGGTATGCAAAGGGTAGGCAATCACGCGTTTTCGGACTGCAACAAACTCAATACCGTCAATCTGCCGTCGTCCGTCAATTTTATCGGATACGGCACGTTTGAAAAAACCGCCATACAGAACATTACCCTGCCAAGCGGAGTGGAATCTATTCCGACAGAGGCTTTTTCCGGGTGCGCCGCGCTGAAAACCGTGACACTGCCCACAAGCGGGCTGAGAGAAATCGGTCCCATGGCCTTTCAGAATTGCACCTCCCTGCAAAGTCTCAAACTGCCGGATTCGGTTTCCTACATCGGCAGATTCGCCTTTAACAGATGCACTTCCCTGAAATCCGTCAACATTCCCTCCGCTGTCACCGTCATCAACAACGGTCTTCTGTACGGATGCAGCAGTCTGCAAACGATTTACTTCTATAGCAATCCAAACAAACAAAAAGACAAGTTCGGCGCGCTGGTGAGCACATGGCTGCGTTGTCGTCCTAGGTGGGCGCTAGCCCACCGTCGTCCTCCG
>CADCNI010000008.1 GCA_902802795.1 uncultured Ruminococcus sp. | reverse complement strand
TTGGCGAGGCATCGCTGGATATACACGGCAGAACCAAAATCCTGAAAAAGTTCAGCGGATACCGATTGCTGATTCTTGACGAATGGCTGCTGAATGACATGACGGAGATCGAACAGCACTTCATCTTTGAACTGATTGAGCGCCGTTATGACTGCACTTCCACAATTTTCTGTACACAGTACAAGCGCGAGGATTGGCACAGCCGTCTTGGCGGCGGTATCCATGCTGACGCGATCATGGACAGAATTGTACATACCGCTGCTTGGGTGTACTCCGGTGACATCAATATGCGGGAATTGCAAGCGAAGGAGGCAGAGTCATGATGGAAGATTACTGTGCCTTCAGCAAGGGTCACAAATGCCTGAAATGGGATGATTACGAGCTTACTCGTCATGAATTGGAAGAGGCTGATGTCCTGTGCCACGGCAACTGGATTGAGATTCAGAAGCTGTATGAGTACATTGAAAAACTCAAATCCATCCTCAAAGAAAACAATATCGATTATCCTGAAATGTGAGTATTACACCCTTCTATGTGGAATCGCTGCAAGGCTGAAAAGGAACATCGGGGTTTCCTGCAAGACGACCGCCACCCTTGACAGAACCTGAAAGAAATGCTGAGTGGTCTGCGCCGACGGTGACGAACTCAAGAACAGCTAAGTTGATTCACCGTCGGCCGGCTATTGTAGCATTTCTTTCAGAACCCGTCAAGGGCAAGCCTCCTAAAGTCGGTGGCTACCTTTTGCCTCCGGTTCCGAATCTAAGAACAGCTTGTCACATCGTGGCAAGTGCGTTCCTTGCGCGGATCGGTGCGTTCTTCGTTTCGAATTGGTACGTTCCTTGTTTCGAATTGCCGTTTTCCTTGTTGCGAATTGGTGCGTTCCAGACCGCGAAATATTCAGTTGACAACAATACATATCAAATCGGTTTGAAAGTTGACGATAAGGATTTAGACAAAATTGACATAGATTTTCTTACCCCTAACAAAGGCTGGAATTACATCATTAGAGGCTTTAAAAACTAAATGTTATTTTATGACAGTTCCTAAAAAAACAAATCGCTCTTTGATACACGGTTTTCTAAAGTCGAATCGTCTGCTGGAACAAAATTCTTAGAAATGGCTTCTGCTTTAACAGATTTTGCTTTTCTACAAAATATTTTTACCTTCTCAATTTCTCGTACAATACAAAACACCTTTTCATTTTCCAAAAAAGCAAAGACACCCCTAACATTTGCGCCCATTGTACCGACTGCTCCGATGCCTGTAACTGTTTTACTATTCTTCCTGGTTACATTTCTTATTCAACTATTTCTGAAATGGAATATTGCTTTTTTTCTTCCAAATTTAAACTTTGGTACCATACATCAAAACCAACATCTTCCCACGGCATATATTTGTTAAAATGTTTACGCCACGGATATACCAATTCACCGGTTATTTTACTTTTGATTTTTCTAACATCCGCAATAGATTTTGCAGGATTTCCAACCACCACAGAATAAGGTTCAACTGATTTGGTAACAATTGCCCCAGCACCTATTAAACTATCCTGGGCAATATCAATTCCCGGCATAATAATAGCTCCTGTTGCAACGATGGCAAAAGAATGAATATGAACTCCAACAAAATGATCCGATGGAGGAGTAGGATCATTTGTAAGCACAACATAAGGGAAAATCCAGACAAAATCATCTATAACAGATAATTGACCAATATGACTGTTGCTGTGAAGTCTAACATAATTTCCGATTTTGCAATTACCTTGAATATCTGACAACGTGCCAACACTTACATGACTGCCAATCTGTGTTTTTTCCCGAATTGTCACCTGATGACCCGTTTGAAAACCATTCCCAATGTCCGAACCTGTATAAATGATTGATCCGCTTCGGATAAGAGCATGATCACCAATCATCAGTGTATGTTTGTTACATTCACGGGCAACGCAAAAATCCATTCCATATTCACCAAGAATGCAGTTGGAACCAATGAACGAGCCTCCTCCTATATGAGTGTTATTTCTGATAATTGAGTTGCTGTCAATATATGTGTTGTCACCAATCACAACATTATCTTCAATAATGCAATTATGTCCAAGTGTAACATTATCCCCGAAACTCACATTATTCCCAATAATACAATGCATTCCTTTTCTTATTTCCTTTGACAATTTTACAATCCGCCTTTCAACAAAAAATCTAATAATACAACAAAACCATTAACGGTGTCTAAAAATATTTATCTAAGTATTTTTTTGATAACGAAACTTTTTTCAATTTTTCTACATAGTTTGAAATAAGTTCTTAAAATAATTGATATCAAAATTTTAATTTCATAGTATAATCTTTTGGAAACCTTTTTGTCAGCACTTCTGATATCACTTAGAATATCATGTTCTTTCGATGCTGATAATTTTCTATACTTTTCATACTTATCGTTAGCGAGCAGCGTCCTGTTTCTATAAACATACTTCAACGGCTTTGAAAATCTGGAGAGTGAACTAAAATATAATCCTTTTGAATTGAGAATATCCTGATAGAGTAACAGTTCCAATATGCTCAATTCCATCACGTCAGCAACATGCATAATACTCTTATCACGTTGCCTATATGCAAACCCCATCATATTTAAATGTTTGCTTTTTCCTGTCTTTATTATGCTGAATAATGCTCCCGTATCATCGCAGAATGACGGTAGGAAATTTTCAGCCGCCTCCTTTTTAAAAACAAAACATGAAATATGTACGTAATGAATGCCCCAAAAGACACCTTTAGTTAACGAAACTTCTGACAGTATCTCTTCTTCTTTTCCATCCGACCAAAATTTTTTATAATCTGTATAACAGGAAGAAACTGATGGATGCTGTTTCAAAAAGTCAACTTGCTTATAAAGACGATCTTTTCTCAACACCAAATCATCTGCCGACATAAGCATGAAATACTGACCTTGTGCGTAATCAAAGGCCTTTTTTATGATATTTGACACTCGTATTGATGGAATGATTTCATTGGTATCATCTCTATCCATAACAAAATATTTGATTGTTCCGGGAAAACGTCTAAAATATTCTTCAATTAGCAAAATGCTCCCGTCAGACGATCCGTCATCGCCAATAATCAGTTCAAAGTTATCTGCTTTTTTTTGAAAAAGACAAGATTCGATCGCATCTTTAATATACTCCTTTTCATTATAAGAAACGATAATTATTGATAGCTCGTTCATCGTTTGTCTCCTATAGTATTTAATTTTTGCTGCACCATCTTTTTTAAAGTAAGAAATTCTTTTGCCTTAAATGTAAAAAAGAATGAAATAATATTGGGAATAATAACAGAAATAATAGCACGAAAAATGAACTCCAAATAAATGTTTTCTGTGACAAAAAGTTTGATTAAAGCAATAGAAATCGCCACACTTCCTATTGTCAAACAAGTATACTTCAACATAAGCAAAAAGTATTGATGCAAGGATTGTTTGAAAAAACGGCCCACCATCTGATAAGATCTTACAATCCAAATATAAATATCAGATACGATTGTTCCCAGAATTACACCAGACAATCCTATGAAATATACAGCAACTAATGAAAAAATGATATTTAATACAGCACTAATCATCGTAATAAATTTATCGTCTTTAAATTTCCCTGCCGCTCCAAATAACACATAAGCTGGTTGGTACATTGAATGAATAAAGAAATCAATAATCAAAAGCACCAGAATGTATACATCTAACAAAAAACTTTCACCAAGCCAAATCTGAATAAAAGGAGTAATAAGGATTGTTATTGAAACTGTACAAAAATTTGTAAAGATAAAGTGGACATATTGAAACAAAAGATAATAATCAAATACTTCCTTTATGTTATTTTTTTCTTTCATTATTTTTCCAATAGAGGATGTCACAACATTGCCCAAAATATACTCTATTCCCATTATCCCGTTGATAATAGTCATATAATTAGAATATCGTGCTACTGTAACCAAACCCAGAATCTTAGAAATAATAACATTGTCTGTTGAATTATAGACATAGTTAGACAATTTCATTGGAACGACATTTTTCAGATTCGCTGTTAAATAACGACTCTCCAACTGATTGGATTTATCCTTTGAGGTAATATTGGGATATTTTTTCTTAAATACTACATGAATAATCAGATTCCCAATCAAGCCATATAATGCGTTAATTATTAAATATAGAAAATAGTTATGAAAAATAACTGTCAAAACTAATGAAACAATAGTCGTTCCAATTTTTGCCAGCAAGTCAATAATATTAACTAATCCCAATTCCTCATCTGATTGCAGGAAAAGTCGTTTATGTACAAAAAAATAGCCTATTGAAACGCCTGATACACTTATCATAAATGAAAGTCTAATAAAACTAATCGGATAAGTAGATTCTTTTATCAACCACTGTATAAAAAAAGATAATACTATTCCAGCGGTAAATACACAAAGGCCTATTCGATTATACAGTTTCCTTGCGGCTGATAGTATTTTTGATTGTTTTTCATAGTCTTTATTTACCAATGGTTCATATAACTGATATTGAACAGCAACCCCAATTCCAAGATCCGCAAGATTAAGCAAATCAAGCAAGTTAGAATACAGAGAGTTAAGCCCAAGGACTTCTTCACCCAAAAATACAATAAAAATCTTTCTGGATACAAATCCAATGACCAACATCAATATCTTGAAAGAGAAACCAATAACGCTATTGCTAACAACTTTCTTTTTATGCATATTTTTACTGTTCCTCGCTATCTTTTGCTGTTTTCATTTTATAGCAATCCCAACAAATACCAAGACAAGTTCGGCACAAAGGTTGGAACATGACTTTGTTGTCCTTTATTTGCATCAACCTCTGTTGCCTCCTTTTATTACGTAATTAAATAGGATTACTATAATGAAAAAAATCGATAATAAATTTCTTTTCATCAATTTTTTTTGTAACACTTTTAAAAATCAAATTCCAACACTTCCAAACAAACCACGAAACAAGATAAATGCCAAGAGTTGATATGAGAACGTGAAGAAATAATAAGATTGGATTCATATTGGCAAATTGATCAATATGAATATGACTGATAAACATTCCATGAACTAAAAAACAGGTAAATACACTTCCGGATAATTCATTGATTAATTTGATGCTTCCAATGTTAAAATTTGAAAACAACAAAAACAAGCACACAGCTAACAATATTACGAAAGGACTGCAATATTCCCACGCCACATTTTCGTTCCAGTATGATATGCATGTAATCACCATTATCAGAACTACTATTGCTGCCAGTAACTTCAAATTTGTTACTTTTTTTTGAATGTTTCTTAAGTAAGCGCCAATAACATAAAGAAGAAAGAAGTTGACAATAGTGTATCCATATTGATCCCCGTTTGCGCCAATTGTGCACATTCCGTTTAAATTAGTTCTTAGTATAACGCTAAGAATATCGATGCAAAAAGGAATAATAGAAAAAACACAAAACAAAGTAATCAGTATTCTTTTCAAGGCATTTTGTCTGGACGCCTCATCCAGCATCACATTTATCAGTGGAGAGATGAAAAAAAGAACAGCATACAATGTTACAAAATAGTTATTCGGTAATAATGCGCCAAGCAAGGAACCAAGTGTCAGGTATTTTCTGTTAGTTACCAGATATTTCAGCTCTGAAAAAAACATAACCTGTACCATTAATTCAATAATCCGAAATCCATTTCTCTTTTGTCTTGAAGACAGAAAAAAACCGGAGATTATGACGAAAAGGTCCACAGAGCATACACATAAAGATTCCAAAATCATAAGCATACAGTGATTAACAGGATTATGCTCTGTCAATCCGAAAGCATTTCCATATATTCTATTGTTGTAATGAAGGACGATAACCCCCATAATTGCTAATATTCTGAGTATTTCAAAATTAGACAACCGCTCTTTCTTTTCCATCAAGATTCCGCCTCTTTTAGAACTATATTACATATCGTTTATAGATTCTATTACATAATCAATTTCATCATCGGTCATTCCATAATACATAGGAAGACTGAGTTCGGTTTGGCTAATTTCTTCTGCTATAGGAAAATCTCCTTTTTTATATCCCAAATCTCTATAACACTCCTGCAAATGAATAGGAATCGGATAATGTTTGTTTGTGCTGATTCCTCTTTTATTCAGATATACTTCAAGCGCATCCCTCTCCTTACATCGTATTCCAAAGATGTGCCAAACAGGAACCATATTTTCTGCTACAGTCGGAAGTACCACTTTTGGATTCTTTATTTCATTTAAATATCTGTTAGCAATCCTCCTTCTTTCATTGTTCATTTTATCCAAATATGGGAGCTTAGCCGCTAAAAATGCAGCTTGAAGCTCATCAAGTCTACTATTATTTCCTTTGTAAACATGATGATATTTATAATCTGAACCATAATTTCCTAATGCCCTGATTTTATCCGCTAATTCTTTATTATTTACTACAACAGCACCTGCATCACCTAATGCTCCTAAATTCTTCCCGGGATAAAAACTAAAGCCAGCTGCATCACCAAACGTGCCTATTTTTTTTCCTTTATAGGTCGCTCCATGCGCTTGAGCACAATCTTCAATCACTTTTAATCCGTACTTTCTCGCAATTTCCATAACCGAATCCATTTCGCAAGCTTGTCCGTAAAGGTGAACTGGCATAATTGCCTTGGTCTTTTCTGTAATTTTTTCTTCAATCCGAGCAGGATTCAGATTGAATGTTGAGATAAACGGTTCTACAAACACAGGTTTTGCGCCAGTATATGTCACGGCCAAAGCCGTTGCTATATACGTATTGGAAGGAACAATTACTTCATCACCATTACCGATTCCAAGAGCCTTAAGGGCCAGCATCAAGGCATCAAGACCATTTCCCACGCCAATGCAATACTTTGCTCCAATATATTCAGCAAATACCCTTTCAAAAGCCTCATTTTCCAGACCTTGAATATACCAGGAACGAGTCAATACACGATTAAACGCTTCTGTTAAATCTATATTTAGTTCTTTCTCAATAGGCACAAAACTAACGAATGGGATTTTCATATTACACCTCTTCTGTAGTTGTCAATGATATTTTTTTCACATAGTCTAAAAAATCATCATAGCTTCTTATGTAATCGGATTCATCATACAATTCAGAAGCCAAAACAAGCAACACAGCATCCGAAGAAAAATCAAACATTTCTCGCCACATATTATTAGATACATACAAACCCTCATAAGGTTTTTCCAGCGGCACAACCTTCTTTTCCTTGCCATTATCAAGACGTATCTTACAACTGCCATGAATGCAGATCAAAATTTGCTGTAAGCTTTTATGTGCATGATAACCTCTAGTTACATCCTCACCGGTGTCATACATATAATATACGCGCTTTATTCTAAACGGAATGTCCTTAAATTCTTCAAGAGCAACCAATTGTCCTCTATCATCTCCGTGAGGCTGGAACACATATTTAATCACTTGCATTTATTAGGCTTCCCTTTCAATTTTTTTTTAATTTTTCTTGTAAAATTATATATACCTAACTTTAAAAGAACATATCTAAGATTTGCGCTCTTTTCGATAAATGTGCCGTCAACATCGGCTTCCTTCACAATTTGGTGAGCAAGCTGTATATCATTTAGAATAATTGCCACTCTTAAGTTTTGACTGTAAAATGCTGATTTGTCTGACTGAGAACACAACGATTTATACTTATTGAAGATTCTTTTCTTATCCAGATAAAAACATCTGTTTTTTCTGATTCCATCAGCATCTTCCGAGGGATGAGACAAAGAACCCAAACTGACACGATAAAAAACAGTTGGCAAATGGCAATACTCAATCAAACCGCTTCTTGAGACTCTCAAACAATACTCCCAGTCCTCATATGACAATGTCTCATCAAACAATCCATATTTTTCAAATGTTTCCCTTTTAAAATACATGGAAGCTCCTAAGATGTAGTTTCCCGAGCATAATTGACCGGTGATGTTCAAACCATACACAGGCGGATTCTTATAAAGAAGCGGAAACGTATAATTTTCAAATGGCAACAAATCATCTGTTCCAATTTTATAAGCATTTGTAAATAAAATATCAAATGGATGGTCTTGCGCATATTGAACCATCCACTCTATAGCCTGATCTGAAAGCATATCATCTGATGCAATACTCTTAATAAATTTCCCTGAAGACATACGTATCATTTCATTTAATGTAGTGCATACACCTTTATTTTCAGAATGTCTGTAAATATATGTTTTGAACTTTTGCTGAAGAGCCGTTTCGTACTCTTTAATAATATGGTAACTGTTATCTGTAGAACAATCATCACATATTATCAATTCTATATTTCCGTATGTCTGATTGATAATGCTCTGAATACAACTCTTAACATATTTTTCGTGATTATAGCAAGGAACAATAATTGAAACTAGTTCTTCCATCAAACTACCTCTTACATGCAAAAACTTTATAAAGAAGAAATAATAATCTATAGTGCTTTTTGTAAAACAACACATATGCAACATAATATTTTAGCTTTGACTTATCATTCCCATGGTTTTTAAACTTCCCCTTGCATCTAAGCATTTCGGCAACAGATTTAAATTCCTTAAAATTTACACCTGTTTTAACGGTATAAATCAAACAGGTATGTATACAAGCTCCCTGAACATTCACATATTGACCATATGATATTTGATTATCCTCTGTCATTTCCTCAATCAAGGAATACAAATCATTATTGGTATCAATCAAAGCTGGTATTAGTTCTTTATACGTTTTTGAGGAAGTGCTTAGACCTTTTCTGACCACATGCGTATAAAGAGGATCCTTGATAAAAAAGATTGAATTAACGCTCCTCAAAAGACAATAATTAAATTTATAATCTTCCTGACCGAATTTCAAGCTTTCATCAAAGCGAATGTTGCCTACGATATCTCTTCTATACAGAATATTCCAAACATTATTTATCACATTGCTTTCCAGCAACAGAAGCAAATTACCTTGTATATCTTTTTTAGTATATAAACCAGATAATCCATACGTTGTTTTTTTATTTCCTTGAATAACGGTTTTTCCAGCTACCACGATATCGACATTTTCTCTGGTGATTGTATCATATTCTTTTTCTAAGATAAAGGGGGAATAAAAATCATCATGATCGCAAAATGTAATGTATTTTGATTTTGACAATTCGATTCCAACATTTCGGGCTTGACAAATTCCACCGTTTGACTTGTGTACTACTTTAATTCTTGGGTCTTTTTCAGCAAATTCATCACAAATTCTTCCGCTACCATCTGTAGAGCCATCGTCTACCAAAATTAATTCAAAATCATTAAACGTCTGGCAAATGACACTTTTAATAGTAGCTTCAAGAACATCACCTGTATTATAAACCGGAACTATAACGGAAATGGCAGGCGGCATTTTTTTTCATTCCTTTTCTTCCAAGTAAAAATGATCTTCTATAATTTCCAAAAATTGATTCATGCCTTCTCATAAGAACGATCAATCCAAAAAACAAATAGTGATAGTTTAGGCCCGAACCAATTGCCATAATAATAATCACAAAAATAAATAAAAACTGATAACTCATAACCTTTCTGTTATGGTGGTTGGCTTTGGAATACTTATATGATTGATAAAAAAGCGTACCATAGATAAAATATCCCAACAAACCGTACTCACAAACAGCAACCGATAACACGGTTTCAAATCCAAACATTAACCAATGTATTCCATAGGTGCTTTTATACCAAGTAGTCCATCCAAATCCGTTGCCAAATAAAATATATTCACTTACTTCAACAAACGGATACCAAATCTGACGAGTTCTCAATGCCCAACTGGAACCTAAATCTCCGGTACTTAATCCACTTACCGCTTTATCGTTCCAAAAAAACATCGACGAAATAGTATAATTTTTTAGAGTATCAAATTTTGGCACAGTCCAGATAACAATTCCTGCTATAAACAAACTAAAAATCATTAACAGCTTTAACATTTTTTTATTTTGCTTATAAATAAAACAAGCAATCAAAAAAGCCGCACAAGCCACAAATGCCGTCCTTTTTTTACACAGAATAACATCAATTAAGACAAGGATAACCGCCATATTTATATAGCTATCTTTTGTATATTTGCTTTTTAAATAAAACAAATATGGAAGCATCATGGTTAAATAGTAGCCAAACCCTGTATTATGAACAAAAGTAGCGCTTGTACTGCGCCCCTTCCAATTTGAATAATATAATATTTCTGGATTCAGCAGATTGAGATAAGGATTATTGTTTAAGAGAAAAGCTAATACTCCATATGAGCACGTAATGATACATACAATTACAAAAGACTTCTCCAAAACAATAATATCTTCGTCATTATCTATGGTAAAGATAAGAAGTATTGGTGGAAAAACATCAGTAATCATAAATTGGAACAATTGATGATATTGATACTGCAAATCACCGTATCCAGAGAAAGGCAAAAGAAACGCCGAAAACAGTACAAACAAAAGCAACACATGTAAATACTTGTCATTAGCAAGTTTAGGCAATTGAATAAAATGTTTAACAAAAACAACAATCGCCACCACCAAAATAACAGCTGTATTTAAGCTCATTCTTTCTGATACCCTTACATTCTCCGGAACAAGGATTCTGACTGCAAAAAAAAAGCAGACCCCAATCGTATTCTTTTTTAGTGACAGAAAAAAAGCTGAAATAATAATGAAAACACATAATACATTCGTCATAATTTGTTCATACTTTCCCTTCTATCCCCTATCACTTATCTGTGGTTTGCATCTGTTCTTTAATATCATTATCGACAATTTCTTCTCCAGTTTTACCGATGAGTTGTGCTTTGCTGGCCTCAGAAAGACCGTTATTAACAACTGCCTTCAAATCACATGTTGAACATGTATCCAAATATTCCTTTGTCACCTTTCCGTCTCGATAATCGCAGCAAATCTTATTTTCATACATCGAGTAAGGATGACCGGTAAACAGTCCCTTCACCTTATGTTTTACAACCCACCAGCCTGGTTTCCAGATGTATTTGTGCATAGCGGGACTTACGCTGCCAATCATCCAGCACTGTCTGTCACAGTGCCTGACCTTCGTCCGAACCTTTTCAGCTTCCGGACTATTCCATAGTTCATCCCACGTCTGGCTATTTAAGTTGCCCATCACTTCTTTATCCTTTGTACCATTACAGGGCATCACATCACCATACGGGTCGATAAAAAACGTATCAAAAGACATATCGCACGGAAGAAGACGCGGCTGACCGTAAATATAATTGATAAGCCCATGGTTAAAATAAGCGCGGAACCACTTCTTCGGAGACTTGGACTGGAGCAGCTTGTTAATAAGCTGCTCAAAGTTCTCTGCAACCATGGGACGATCGTGAATGATATTCTTGGCCTCTACAAAATAGAAGCTGTTGTGAAGAGAAGCAGTGGCAAACTCCATTCCCATCTCATCAGAAATATCATAAAGAGGTACAAGGTCAGGCGCATTCCTATCCTGAACTGTCATACCAAAGCCAACATCTTTCATTCCCATTTCCCGAAGGGTTTTTAATGTCTGATATCCACGCTGATAACCATTCTCCAAGCCTCTAATCTCATTATTAGTCTGTTCAAGCCCCTCAATACTGATTCTTATCCCAATCCGAGGGAATTCCTTGGCAAGCGCGACAATACGATCTGTAAAAAAACCATTTGTCGAAATAACGATGCGGTCGGATAGTTTATACAACTCACGCACTATATCAGGGAGGTCTGTCCTTATGAAAGGCTCACCACCAGTAATATTGGTAAAATACATTTTTGGCAGCTTTTTTATCGTTTCAATGCTGATTTCCTCTTCCGGCTTTGAAGGGGCTTTGTATCGATTGCACATGGAGCATCGAGCGTTACAGCGATATGTTACAATCACAGTACCGTTTAATTTCTTCTCATTAGATGCCATTTCAGTTCTTCCCTTCATATTGCTTCACAATTTTGTCGTAGTATTGAGAAATATTGTCAAAACGAATTGTTTTACAATTTTGACAATATTTCTCTGTTTTTTCTTCATTGTTCCACATATTTTCTATTTTTATTTTCAGATCAGTTTTATCTCCAGCTTTAAACAATTCTCCCGTCTTATCAACTTGAATCAGTTCAGGAATACCACCAATATCAGCTCCCAGAACCGGCGTCCCAAACATCTGACTTTCCATAACTGAAAACGGACAATTTTCATACCATTCAGACGGATAGATAGAAAAACGTGCTTCCCTAATTAACTGTTCCAGTTCAAATCCAGTTTTAAAACCAACATTCTTAATATTGGATACCCCATTAATTTTTTTCTCCAGGGGACCAGTACCGGCAAAGATAAAGTTAATATACGGAAGCTGCCTGCAAACATCGATTAGCGTACCGATGCCTTTTTCCTCAGAAAAACGCCCAAAATAAAGAACATAGTCTTTTTTTTCAATGTTCTGCCATTCGACCTTATCAATGAAATTATGAAGCACAACAGTTTTTCCTTTAAAAAAGGGACTAGTGTCCATCTTGGTTTTCATAAAATGCGAACAGCAAATCACTGTGTCAATATATTTGTATGTGCCTTTCCAATTCCAGAAGAAACCTTCTGCTGTTCCGATCAGGCTCTTAACCGTAGAACCATGAATACATTTGCCTTTTGCGCAATTCTCGAAATGTCCTCCAAGGCATTTTTCACAATTGCTATGGTTATTAGGATTATTTAGCATGTGATTAGGACAGATAAGATTATAATCATGAGCCGTAAAGACAATACGACACACCCTCCCTGTCTGTTTTCTCCACTTCACAATCTCCAGAATCACAGACGGCGTAATTTGATAAGTAAAGTTGTTGAGATGTACCACATCGGGCTGGAAATCATCCAAAACTAATCTGATTTTTTTCCTCGCTTCAATGTTGTATATTGTTTTTATCGGATACGTAATCTTTGAAAACTTCGATCCACCGTGAAAATCCATATTACTTGTATAAGCATCCAGACGATTTCCTACAATGCGTCCCTCATGCTCCATACCAAAATACTGAACCTCATGTCCCTGCCTTTTAAGATAATCGCCTAATTTGAATATATAAGTCTCGGATCCCCCGTTTGGAAACAAAAACTTATTAACCATCAATAGTTTCATCTATTACATCTCCGATAAAGCATTAACGTCTCTTCAACCACAGCATCCCAGTTGTACTTGTGAGTTATGTAGTCTGCTGCACTATCTTTATACTCCTGAACCTTTTGCGGGTCATCAAGTAATGTTTGTATGACACTTCTCAGCTCATCTACATTTCCTTTCGGAAACACAACCGCCTTATCTTCAACGACATCAGCGCATTCCGGAATATCACTCACAACACAGCAATTACCATAACTCATGGCCTCAAGCAGACTCAGCGGCATACCCTCAAGATCAGATGGGAGCGTATAAACATATGCGTTACTATATAATTCTTCAAGAATCCTCCCCTGCTGAAAACCTGTAAATAAAACATTATCATCAACAGTATTTCCAACCATAGCCTTTAATTCATTCATAAAGACTTGTGTATCAGATGAACCACCGGCAATCACAAGCTTCTTATCAGTCTTGATTCCTTTCCACGATTCGATAAGATACCTGAGCCCCTTCTCCGGAACAATACGACCTAAAAAGAGAACATAGGAATCCTTCGTCAAGCCCCATTTTTCCTTTATCTCCACAGCCTTTCGTCTCTCAGGAGTATTCACACCATTGGGAATGTAAACCGTCTTACGATTGTATTCCTTCTGAAAATATTCCTGTACGCCATGCGACAATACAATAATTTCATCGGCTCGTTTTACGGCTTGCCTTTCGCCAAATTTAATGTATTTAGATGCCAACCCATGCCATTTTTCCCTTTGCCAATCCAATCCATGTATTGTTACAATTACTTTTTTCCCCTTCAATTTAGGCAACCAGCACATAGCGGCAGGACCCTCTGCATGAAAATGGACAACATCAGCCTTGCTGAATGCGGCTTCCCATGCGGCGGAAATACTGCTCGAAAAGGCGGCAAATCCCCTTCGTTCCAACGTCCATACTGGCACAATTTTGACTCCTTTGTACTCTCTTCTATCATCCAATGTCTCACCGCTCACATGAGAGGAACTTCTGTCGTAGCAAATCACATGATGGCCTTTTGCAGCCATTCTCGTAGCCAATTCACAAACTACAATTTCAATGCCACCTTCACGTGATAACATATGCTTATGGCCGAGCATGGCAATATTCAATTTTTTCTCAGCCACAATAAACCCCTCCAAATTATTCGCTTATAACCATTAAATCAATGATAAGGGTTAACGCTCGTTAAAAATCTATTTTTATTATCATTTATCTATACAAAACAACTATTTCACAGTAAAAACATGGTATCATTCAGTTGAATATTCTTCACTGTGTGATATTTTATAGCAATACTGAAAACACCACATACAAAAATACTTAGTACATTATAATATTACTATAAATAAAAGTCAAGCCAAATTCAACATAATTTAACTGTCAAATAAAACGACTTTTCGATACTTTCTACATACACTATCTCTCATATAGACCTTCGCACAACACACATATCCATTAGCTATGTTGAAAAATAAAATCAATACTTTCCTTTTTGCACCTTGTTGTAACAATCTTGCTAACAATTTTATAGTTCTACTGCTTTTCTCACCACTGCCAACAATAACACAAGAAGGATATAAGTTGTTCCTTTAAGCCTTCAGGCTCTTTCAAAGAATCCGGAGAAAGATGCCTTTATCTATATCCTAGAAAGGGCTTATCTTATTATTGATTTTCCACTCCATAATATTTCTTGTACCAATCGGCAAAGGCCCTGAGACCATGTCGTATATCTGTTGTTGGCGTAAAGCCAAAATCTCGTTCCAGGGCAATGGTGTCCGCATAGGTAACGGGAACGTCACCTGGTTGCATGCCAACCAATTCCCTGTGGGCTTCAAAATTGTAGTCAGTGGAAAGAACTTTTGCCCTAACCAATTCTTCTTGTAAAACCGATACGTACTCCAGCAAATTCACTGGCTGACCTCCACCGATGTTGTAGATAGAATAAGGGGGCACGGGAAGTCCATCTTCACCGTTCTTCTTTTCCGGAGCACCACTCATTACTCTCACTATTCCTTCAACTATGTCATCAATGTAGGTAAAATCTCTCTTGCAATTTCCATAGTTGAAAATCTTTATCTTATCGCCTTCACTCAATTTCTTTGTAGCCGAGAAGTAGAACATGTCCGGTCTGCCGGCAGGACCATACACCGTAAAGAAGCGTAGTCCTGTAGACGGAATATTATAAAGTTTACTATAACTATAAGCAAGAAGCTCATTGCTCTTCTTTGTAGCCGCATAAAGTGACACGGGATTGTCCACCTTATCATCGGTGCTAAACGGCACTTTCTCATTTCCACCGTAGACAGAACTGCTAGATGCATAAACAAGATGCTTCACCGGATTCCACCTGCACGCCTCCAAAATATTGAAAAAACCTATAATGTTCGAATTAATATATTCCTGTGGATGATCAATTGAATATCTGACGCCCGCTTGAGCCGCCAGGTTAACCACAATGGATGGTCTATACTTTTCAAAAACTTCATCAACTAGTTCCTTATCAGCAAGGTTACCACGGATAAACATATGTGTAACCTGAGAATCCTTGGCTGCGTTCTCAATTAATTTAAGCCTGTATTCCTTAAGCGCGGGATCGTAATAATGATTCATCGAGTCGAAAGATATTACAGTGCCACTTTTCATCTCAGTGAGCAATCTTATTACCAGATTTGCTCCAATAAACCCGGGGCTGCCGGTTACCAATATTGTTTTATTATCAAGTTCTACTCTTGCTTTCGACATTTCCGTTCTTCTTTCTTAAAATATTTCAATCTCTTCCACTCCGTTCTGGCTTTCACCAGCACCAAGAATTGCCACCTCCCTCAGAGAGGGAGGCGAAAAATGGCTCCCTCTTTGAGGGGGCTGTCAGCGTAGCTGACTGGGGGAGTGCTTAAGTTGTGGATAGTGGATGGAAAAGCAAAAAACAAAAAATCTTAACCAAAAAATAAAGCAGCTAAGTGTAGTCCAAACACACAAAAAAGCGTGAGGCATATTAAATCTATATCGAGTAATGCTCTTTTTTTCTATTTCCTGCAAACAGAAAATAAAAAAAATCATCCAGCACTTTGTTATTATCCCCATCCATTTTTCCATCATCATAATTCCAGTGAAATTGGAATTGAAATAATCTGATGAATATTGTACGTATCAACTCAAATTTGCGAATGATCAGTTTATATATGAAAAACAAGTACATTCTATATTCGTTTGTTAAAAAAGAGGCTATACTTCTTATAACCATCGTATTATTCAAGTACACGCCAAAATACTTAGTATATTATAATAGTAGTATTAAAAAAAGTCAAGCTAAATTGAACATATTTTCCTCTTATTTGAAATGATTTTTTAAACTTTTTATACGTACAGATATTTTTCTTGACCAAAATCGGCAGTTCTTGTGAAGTGATTTGATCCAATGCTTCATTTTGATAACTTGTCATTGGAAATATTACGATTTAAATAATCTACCGTTTCTATCCTTATAATCGGCATATCTGCAATCGGTTCCTTAGACACAAACAACAAATTAAAACGGAATGTTGTATGGCCGGCTAAATAATTGGACATCCAATCCTTTTCGCTACTAATATCTCTCCCAAATTACAACGCCGCATTACTTCTTACAACTCAAAATAATCTCACATATCCTGTCAACATCTTCAAATGCTAGATCGGCATATAACGGAAGAGTCAGTACACGCTTTGAAACAGATAGAGCCACAGGCGTCTTCATTACATCATATTTGCCGTGGAAAGCAGAAAAAGTATTGGTCAACGGATAAAAATATTTTCTGGCGCCTATTCCCTGTTCCGCCAAAGCATCAAATACTTCTGAGCGGGTGGATCCAAAAATCCTCTCTTCAAATACCACCGGAAAATAGGCATAATTATATTTTACATCCGGATCAATAGAATTCAGCCGCAATCCCTCAATCCCTTCAAGATGTGCGCGATATCTTTCTACCACTTTCTTTCTCTTTTCAATTTCCTCATCCAGATGTCTTAAATTGCAGATTCCCATTGCCGCACAGAATTCGTTCATTTTCGCATTAGCGCCAACGGCACTAACTTCCTCCGGACCATGAATGCCAAAATTCTTTAATTCATACAGTGCTTCCCCCAGCTTTTTATCTTTAAAGCATACGGCGCCGCCTTCAATGGTATTAAATACTTTTGTAGCATGAAAACTAAAACAGGACGCATCGCCAAAAGTGCCAATTCCCTTTCCTTTATATGTTTCTCCAAAGGTATGGGCCGCATCATAAATAACCTTCAATTCATATTTACGGGCGATACGTTCAATTTCCTCTACATGGCAAATATTCCCGTAAACATGAACCGGCATAATGGCACACGTCCGGTCCGTAATAAGGGTTTCAAGTTTTTTCGTATCCATAGTATAATTAAAGGGATCAATATCGCAAAAGACGGGTTCCAACCCATTTCTGACGATCGCATGCGTGGTAGACGCAAAAGTAAAAGGCGTCGTAATCACTTCCCCATGCAGATCAAGCGCCTGAAGAGTCAATTCAAGTGCCATGTGACCATTCGTCAGCAGATCAATATTTTCAACCCCCATATAGGAGCATAATTCTTCCTGAAATTTCTTATGCTTCGGCCCCATGTTGGTAAGCCAATGGGTATCCCACATTGAGCTGATTTCTTCCATATACTCGTTCAGGTCCGGCATAGATGATTTTGTCACAAGAATCTGATTCATTATGAATCCTCCCTATTCTCTCCAGTCCAATAATACCTCAATCCCTTCGACATCAAATACCGGGATTGCATATTTATCAAACACTTTTTTTCTCTCGGCAAATGAATTATCAATAAATATTGCGCCTAAAGGGTCAATAAAATCGACCTTTTCTTGTTTAAATGATAAAGAAATAATCTGATCAAACAAGGCCGGAAAAATACAATGCTGATATAAACTCTGATATAACTCATCTTCATGATCTTCGTTATGGCGAGTAATCAGTATGATCTTCTTATGTTGATTCTTACATTGATACAAATATCGGATGACAGACGGAATAGTATATTCACCACTTACAACGGTATCATCATAATCAATGTAAACAGTAGAATAGTCATAATCCATCTTATACCGGGAGATAAGGGTTCTGTCCATCACAACCGTATAGGGATTTTCAAACACTGAAATATCCTTCCCCTGCGCTGTATATACACTCAACAAAGGCAGATTGATTCCCCGTGCCCTTGAGAGGCACATTGTTCCTGCACATCGTGTAGATATTTCAAGCAGTTTATACTTCCCGTTATAATCCCTTTTAATCTGAAAATACCACAGACCAAAAAACTTCAATCTGGAATTGATACTCTCAGCAATGCCTTTCACTTCTTCATCACACTTGACGTTTACACCCGCCACACTTACTCCACTGAATAATCGCAGTCTTTTACGAGGGAGAACCGCACACAAATTTCCATGATAATCAGTAAGGCAGTCAACGGTCATTTCGTCACCTGGAAGTAATTCCATAATAACATATTCCTCAAAATCAAAGTTCTCAGGAATATCGTGCGCCGAGTGAATGATCTTTGCGCCAACCGCACCCTGCCCGTCATCTGGCTTAATGAAACAAGGCAGATGATTGAAATTTTCATATTGTTCCGGGCAGAAGCCGTATTCTTTAAATAATTGATACGTCTTTTTTTTGCTTCTGCAAACCTCAGCCGTGTAAATATCAGCGACTATCACCTTTGCATGAATCTCACTCTGCTTCTTTGCAAGAAACAGGGAAACCGTATCATGTGTGGGAAAAATAAAATCAATATGCCATTCTTTTATCAATTGATTCAATGCCGCAATAAAGCTATCGTCCGTTATCAAAGGCAGTCCTCCACGGTAGTTTTTAAAAACATAAGAGCCATGCCTTTCTTTGGATGAAGCGCCAAAAACCTCGATATTCACATTATTCGACAACGCGTCATGCAGCTCGACGGAGTTGATTTCTCCTGCGGGGAAAACTAATACATTTGACTTCATACACGCTCTTTCTCCTTTTGAGTAAAAATAGACTTCCGTTTATTGACGCTCACACCGCACTACGTCCTGTTTTGTCAATTCAAATATTGGATTATCTCCCTGACAATCGTATCCATTTCTTCTTTTCCATATCTTTGATCAACCGGCAATGGCAAAATATGTTTCGCCATGTCATATTCAAGCCTGTCAGGGGAACAATAATCAAATACATCCGGCCAAAGTGTAGGAATATAAATCTTGTTGGCTATCAGATGTTTCCGAATCATCTCGCCGTTGGGCACGTACAACGGATACATAAAGGCTCCTTCGGGTATGGCAAGATTTAATCTGTTGTGTTTTCCCAATCTTTCATGCAGGTACACAAAATTAGCGGTCCGAGTATTCTCAACAAAGTCATAATCAATTCCTCTGAGAATGTTCTCTGTTAATTTTGACATTATTTTGATCGGTTCCTCATTAAAAACAGAATTATTTCTGTCATAAAGCGCATAAAATTCCGAGGCGGTTCTCTCAAACCGTCCAAGAATGTATGTCATTCTCTGATAGGATTCATCCGTCTCAAAATCATCATCCAGCTTGTCATCCGTATATAAAATCGCTCCGTCAGTAACGCCAAAAAACTTACGACAGGTATAGAATGTGTCAACACCCTTCACCGGCATCTGGTAATAGGCCTGCGTGTTGTCAACTATCAAATGGGGAAAACGCTGTCGGAGCTCTTCGATTTTATCATTTGTAACCTGACCGTAATAATTGATGACATACACCCAATCGTCCGGAGAAATACGTGCATCATCCGGAAGAAAATCTAGGTTGATATTGTACAGTTCATACGCTGTGTGCGCTTTTTGACAGGGTTCAATAACCGATCCGCATGTAAATGCGGGAATCCAGATTTTCCTGATACCCCTGCTTCTGATCAGATAGGAAAAGGCCCGTCTGCCACAATTCAGCTTAATCGCCTTTTCATGCAGCATTGGTCCGTGATGATACTCGTACTCGATATATCCGCCAATTTCTTTCATAACGCATCCCACCCATCTTTGTATTGATAGCAATCCAAGCAAACAGCCAAACCAAAAGAACCGAAAACAACAGCACGGCTATACGCTGATCGACACGCAGGATACCTCTGAAAAGCCTCCTGCATCGCTATCTGTTTGATTCTCTGTTTGATTCTCCGTCTTCCAGCACGATGTGAAGCCATTCCTTTGAAGCCCCCACGACACGATCCAGTTCTTCTCTGTTGTCAAACCGCAAAAAGATATCGCCTAATGACATATTGGCCCCTGTAAACGGCAGAATGGTATCCCCTGGTTTCGCTGAGATATCTGCCACCTTTAAGTATTTTTCCCTGATCTCATCATCAATGATGATTTCTTTCAGGATGCCCGACTGCCCCGGCCTTGCATGCACAATCATCTCGCACCAATAACCGTCGCTCTCATGCCAATTCAAATCAATCAGCGGCAATCCCACCGCGCTTCTGATCTCATTCTCAATTAATCTTGCCCCCATAGCCAATTGCTGGATTTCAGCGATCTTGCATCCGCCTCCACGGGGAGACACCTCCATCAGATACGGTTTGCCGTCACTGCCAACGCAGGACTCAATATTATAAATGCCCGTCTTCATTTTTAATAAATGCATCAGTCTCTGTGTTTCAGAAGTCAGATAATCCTGGTCTTTCCGCTCCATGGTGCTCGGCCAGATAATCAGTGCCGGTGTGTATGCGTTTTCCGCTTCCTTATCAAAGAGCTGATCGGAATACGTGACAAATTGAAGTTCACCATCGACTGTAAATGGGTCAGCGCTTGAGTGATAACCTTTGAATGTCAGAAAATCCTCAATGATAAAGGCATTATTATGTGCACCTGCCATTGCGATGTCAATGGCATTGGCCAGTTCATCGGGACTGTCAACTTTTGTCACGCCCTTGCTTCCTGCGGAATCTGTCGGCTTAACGATCACCGGCCATGTAAAGAACCCAATGTCATTGAAAGGTTCTTTTTTATCTGTATATCTTTTGGCATGTGGAACATTGAATCCGTTATCCGCCAGAAATTTACGAAAAAGCCCCTTATCCTGCAAAATAGACACAGACTCATAAGAGCCTTGAAACGGTAATCCCATTTGTTCCGCCACATAAGCCGCAGTAACAACACCTGGATCACACGCAAACGATATGATTCCGTCGATAGCAAGCTCCTGCGCGGCTTTTAATACTTTTTCCCTTTCAATAATTGAGATATTGCAAAACTGATCGGAATATTTATGTGCTATGTTGTCCGGAAGATAATCACAGGTAATAACATAGAGTCCCAATTCATGTGCCTTCTCAATCACTGGAATAACATATCTTGAGCCACCCAAAATCATTAATTTTTTCATGATTCACTTTACTCCTTTTGACTTTTTCCAGCCTTTGGTAAGAGTTTTAACAGATACTGCAAAGACGAATTCTTTGTAATGATTGACAACAGCATATACACGGCAAAACCGACTGTAATCTGTAAAACAACTGTTATCAGGTCGCTGAATGAAAACCACTGTATCGGATAAATACATACTGCCATCAATAACGACGTTAATAAGGATGGCAAAATATCTTTTATCTGCTCCAGATACGAATAATTCAAAAGTTTTCTGTTGGGAAAAGCATTAATAATTGTACTCAATATGCCCAATACAAACAGACTTTCCGCCATAGCCAAAGGTCCGATCCACAAGGTACTGAGCAAAGCCACTATGCCCGCTGTTTTTTTAATGATTTCCAGCTTTAGAAACAGATCGCTTCGTCCCATGGCATTGATGGCCTGGAGATTGGAAGTATGAATAGGCCAAAAGCCATACGTTAAACAAAAAATTCTCAAATAAGGGACACACGGAAGCCATTTTTCTGTCAAAAGTAATCTGGTAAGAGGAGTTGCAATCGCAGCTAATCCAATCAGAAGAGGCCATATCACATAAGAAGAAACCTGTATAGCTCTTCTTGTCATTTTTTTCACATTTTCCCTGTTATCCTGTGATTTGGACATCGCCGGAAGAAGCACTCCGCTGATGGAAGAATTAACATTGACAACCACCAGCTTTGGAAACTTATCCCCCCGATCATAAAAGGCAAGATCTTCGGCCGTGTACAATTTACCAATGATTAAACTGCGAAGCTCGTTGTATCCGGTATCAATCAAAGCAGATACCAATAGCTTCCAGCCAAACGATAAAAGGACTCTCGCTCTTTTCCATGAGAAACGAAGTTCCGGACGCCATTTTACAGTGAACCAAAGCACAACGGTATCAATGCAGGAATTCGTGAGATATTGCGCCACAAGAGCCCATACTCCATATCCATTGCGTGCCATCATAATTCCCACAATTCCTGATATTATCGTGCCAAACAGCGTAGCCCAAAAAAAACGCTTAAATAACATATGCCTTGAAACATAAGCGCGTTGAATCGTATTGACCGCAGCAACAATAATTCTTAGTGCAAACACCCGAATTACCGGTTTTATCAGGGGCATCTGATAAAAATCAGCTATCAACGGAGCAAACAAGAAAATCACAATGTATAATACAATGGAAAAACCAACATTAATAAAAAAGACGGAAGAAAAGTCCAGATTATCCGCGTCTTTTTTTTGAACCAAAGCATTGCCAAATCCGCTTGATACAAAAACATCCGCAAATGAAATAAAAACTAAAACAAGTGAAACCACGCCATAGTCACTGGGCAAAAGCAATCTTGCCAGAACTAAGGAAACAATCAAGCTGATAAGCTGTGCAATGATTCGCTCTCCAAATGTCCAGAATAATCCGGAAAAAACCTTTTTTTTCAGCGATTGATTTTGCGCCTTGTCCATCCGGCGATCACACCCTATCTTTCCAAAACTAAATCCCAAAATACGTTTCGCATTCTTCCGCGAACCCGCGTGCTGCTTTTTTTCCGTTTTCATTGATTGATGTAAAATACGCCGGAAGATACGCTGCGGTCTTTTCCGCGTATTCTATCTCATCAGGCGCAAAGCCAAACGCCACGCCATAGCTTTTATCCTCTTGCTTACGGTAATCCTCACGCGTTTTCCCCGGTTCCGGAACGATAACCGAGATACAGCCACACAGCGCGGCCAGATCCGAATAGGCAGTCTGCGGATCGTAGGAAACACAGTATTTTGATTGGTTAAAAACTTTTACTTTTTCCTCTTCCGGCAAATCATCAATAATGACACCATCAAATGACACAGGCAAATCCGATCGCTGCTTTCCCTTTCTGATAATGTAGCATGTTCCGCTTCTTTCCCCGAAATTGGTTCTTTTATATAAATCCAAATCAAAATAAGACAAACATAACAATCGTTTTTCCGGATTGCGTTTCTCGTCATTAAAAATACTTCGATAAGCGAAAAACATATCGTTTTTTCCATATGCTCTCTCATATTTCGTGAACCGATTATAATACAACAGCCAACGAACTACGTTTTTCGAGCGCAAAGGATTTCCAAAAACAATGTCGGGATATACCGCGACTGTGTTTTTATCTACAAAGGGCCATCTTGTTTTTTTATAGCCTTTCACACTCTCATCATAATATCCTTTAAAGAATTCACCGTACTTTCTGCCCTTCTCTCCAAGCAGTTTCACAGCGATTTCCTTAAAAATATCTTTTAAAGAATAAGCGATCCATTCAATCCAGAATTGGATTTTATGGAAACGTCTATAAATAAATACATCAGAATGCATGATCTTAGCATCGTATCCATCCTCCGCCAAGTATTTGCATAATGCATGTAACACAATAGCGCCTCCACTGAATTGCCTTGAAGAAACAATCACAAATTTTATTTTTTTCACGGTACTACCTCTTGTTCAATCTGGAAAATAACCCTCTATGATACTTAGTTCATTATAATAGTCGTATAAAAAAAAGTCAAGCAAAATTAAACGGTTCTCTATCAACCATAAACGACACGCTATATCGGCATAGGCAGTTATAGCAATCCACAAACAAACAAAAAGACAAGTTCGGCGCGCTGGTGAGCACATGGCTGCGTTGTCGTCCTAGGTGGGCGCCAGCCCACCGTCGTCCTCCGCCTTGCCCTGAACTCACCATCATCGCCTCCTTTTGTCTCTCTGATTATTTGGATTGCTATAGCTCCATAATGTTAGTAAATATCGCAAAGACCAGCTATCCTTTTTGTAATACGTTGCGCGATTAACCTGTGGATAAAAGGAGAGAGGACAGCACGAACTAAAATACAGTCTGTATTCTCGTAAAGCTGACAATTGGAGAAAGTGTGAAAAAATGGAAGAATGAGTAATGCTATAGCAATCCAAACGTATTTCAACCGCCGTTTTTTGTAGCTCACCGGATGCCCTCCTTCCGATGTGGTATTATTCAATCGTAAAGCGGAGATGAAAATCTCCACAAAATATTCCCATTTTTTAAAGGACGGTAATTTATGAAAACAATGCGTAAGAAAATCGGTGCCCTTATGGTAGGTTTGAGTATCATTCTCGTGGGAATTGGCTACGCTGCCAAAACAATGGGTTACGAGTTCGACCTTTCTTCCCTCTTTTTTGACGGATGGTGGACAGTATTTATTATTATTCCAGGCGTGCTCATGCTCTTTGAAAAGGATTCCAACAAAGTCTTCGCCGTGGTTTTGATAGCGGTAGGCGCGGCATTGCTGCTCAGTCAGTTCATTCATCTGAACATCTGGACCTGGATTGCTCCCGTCGCCATTATCGCCGTGGGCGTAAGCATTGCGGTTGGCGCTTTTAAAGATAAGGACGATGACAAAGACGAGAAAGCCGAACAGAAGGAAGACAAAAAATAACCCTGACGCATCACAAACAAATGCAAAAATAACAAGGCGGTTTTACGTTCCAAAAAAAGGACAAAAAAGAATAGTTATTACATTGCCGAGTGATCACCAGATCGTTACGAAATAAACGTACCGACCCTTTCCTTTGATGGAAAAGGTCGGTTTTTTCAAATATCATCATCGCCATCCTCTGAACCGCCTGTCAAGGCTATAGACGCCATCACAGCAGCCAGCAGCTTGTTTCTTTTCCTTCCGATCATCTCATAGCATCAAAAATAGCAAAAACGATGTAAAAAATCACTCTTGTGGTTATTATAGCACCTTTTTTGTATAAAATCAACTGCGCAAGTCCCTGATGAAAAGACAAATCACAATAAAACAGCAAAAAGTTAAAAAAATAGCCAAATGAAAAAATTTATAGTGGAAAATCGGGTTGGTATATGATACAATAGATGAGAAATCGGTCGATGACCTGTTATCTTTCGGAAATGAGGAAACAATTATTATGATCAGATTATTTGTTGATTCCGGCAGCAGCATCAAGCAGGACGAAAAGAAAAAATACGACGTGGAAATTATTCCGCTGAAAATATTGCTGGGGGACAAGGAATACAGCGACGGCATTGATTTAAGCATGGACTATTTTTATTCCAAGCTGATTGATGAAAAGCTCTTTCCCAAGACCTCTCTCCCCTCTTTGGAGGAAACCGAGAAACGTGTCATGGAATATGTCCGGCAGGGCGACGATGTGATCTTTCTGCCTATTTCTTCGGGCATCTCCGGCACCTACAACACCCTGCGCATGCTCTTTGAAGACCAGCCCAAGGTGCGCGTGATTGACACAAAGACCGCTGTGGGCGGTATCCGCATACTCGTGGAGGAGGTCAACAAATACCGCGACAAAGACCTCGATACCATCGAAAAAAAGCTTCTCAAGCTGATTCCTAAAATCAAGGTTGTCGCCATTCCCGAAACGCTGGAATATCTGCACCGAGGCGGCCGACTCAGCAAAACCGCCTACGTCGCGGGCAGTCTGGCGCAAGTCAAACCGCTCATCACCTTTGACCTCGAAGGACACGTCAAGGTGCTTTCCAAAGCGATCGGACTCAAACGCGCCATGCAGATGCTCGTCAACACGATGAATGAGTTTCAGTGCGACACAAATTACAGCATTGTTCCGTCCTATACCTATTCGCACAAAAATCTGGTCGATCTCATCAAGATGACCGACAAAAAATACGTCCCCGCCATGATCGAATCGGCGGACAATCTCGACCCCGCCATCGCCTGCCATTGGGGTCCGAATGCCTTCGGGTACATATTTGTCGGCAAATAACCCTCACGAAAGGAACGTATTTATGAGACTGGATAAATATTTAAAAGTATCGCGCATCATCAAGCGCCGCACCGTCGCCAACGAAGCCTGCGACGCGGGCAGAGTGATTGTCAACGGCAAACCCGCCCGCGCGTCGTATGACGTAAAGGTGGGCGACATCATCGAAGTGACTCTCGGCGCGCGCACGCTCAAAATCCGCGTGCTGGAGGTCAGCGAATACGCCACCAAGGAATCCGCCGACCGACTCTTTGAAGCCATTTAAACAACGGAAAGTGAAATGTGAAATGTGGAATGTGAAGCATTTGCACAAATCACAGCGTTGCATTAAAATCATTCCCATCAAAAAACAGTGAAAGGATTTTGCGGCAGTTCCGCCTCCTTTCACTGTTCTTTTTTAGAGAAATGCGGTGACTGTCAACCTTATATTTCAGAAGACTGAATAAATATTCTTTATTCTCTATTATCTTAGCGAGCGTTTTTTTCCAAGGTGAGCGCTACAGTCTCGGGTCTACGGGTTCGCTTTCCAGCGCGAGCACGGCAAAGGCGCATTCGTGGACGCGGTATAGCGGTTCACGGTCAACAAAACGGGAAAGCGATTCCATGCCGAGGGAGAATTCCTTGAGCGCCAGGGTGCGCTTGCGCTTGAGGGAACGCTTTTTGAGACGCTGCAAATGCTCCGGTTCGAGGTACTCCGCGCCGTAGATGATGCGCAGGTACTCGCTGCCGCGGCACTTGACGGCGGGCTGGAGCAGTTTGCCGTTTTCTTTGGCGATGAAGGTATCCGGCTTGACCACCATACCTTCGCCGCCGCTGCCGGTCAGCGCCAGCCACCAGTCCACCCCTTCCCGCACGCTTTGCTCGTCGGCGGTATCGACACAGAGATAGGGCGTCGCCATAAAAAGCGGGTCGCTACCCGTGAGGTATTGCCGGATGGTTTCCATGTGCCAGACGTGTTGCTGATCGCTGAACACTTTTCCCTCGCAGGCGAGAAGGTGGAAGGGGGCAATGCGCAGATCGTCCGCCGAATCCACCCGCCAGCAGTATTCTCCATAGGCGACCGTATATTTTTCCATGTCACGGAGCTTTACGGTGTAGCGCGTCAGCAGGTCGCTGATATCCACATTCTGCCCCGACGCGCCAGCGTCCACCTCATACGCCATATGATTCCGGCGGCAGGCACACTCCAGCGCCTGCACCGCGGCGGACAGACTGCCAACGCCCGCCCGACCTGTGGGCGCGTACTGGGTGCGAAGCAGCGCCTGCGCCTTCTCGCTCCACGGCATGAGTTCGGTATCGAGGCAGACCCAGTCGGTGCCGAAGTCCTGCCAGAAATGCGTGTCGGTCAGCACCTTCCGGAGTCGGTCAAGAATGGCGTTTTCCGTGGCGGCATCGTCAAAGAAGCGCCGCCCTGTGCGGGTGTAAATCATGCCTGTGCTGCCGTCGGTCACGCCGAAGCGTTCCCGCGCGGTCTGCGCATCCTTGCAGGCGACCATCACGCAGCGGGAACCCATGTGCTTCTTCTCGCAGACCACATGCCGCACGCCCCTGTCGGCGTAATAGGCGAACGCCTGCAGGGGATGCTCGAGATAACCGTCCAAATCGCTTGTCTCACAAGGCGACATGGTGGGCGGCAAATAAATCAGCCAGTGCGGGTCGGCGGCAAAGCGCGACATGATTTCCAGCGCCGCCGCCGCGTTATTTTCGTGGATATCCACCGACGGCATGAGCTGCGTCTCGATGTGCAGCTTCTTTCCGAAATCCCCGACGGTCAGGATGTCCCCCATATCGCGGTCAATAGCGGCGCCCTGCCTCTCCAGCGGTCGGATGGGCTGGTAATAGGTTTCCTTTGCATCCACGCTCACGGTTTCGCCTTCCGGGTAGCGGTAAGCTGTCAGCTTGCCGCCGAAGACGCAGCCCGTGTCAATGCAGACCGTGCGGTTGAGCGAGCTGACTTCCTCCCCCGCAATGTGTCCGTACACCACGGTGGCGCGTCCCCGGTAATCCGCCGCCCAGTTATGCCGCACCGGCAGACCGAATTCATCCGTTTCACCCGTGACTTCCCCATAGAGGCAGAATTCCCGCACTTTGCCGGACGCCCGACCGATGTATTCCTCTTTCAGTCCCGCGTGGGCAATGACCAGTCTGCCGTCATCCAGCACATAATGGCTGATCAGCCCGTCGATAAAGGAAGCGACCTCCTGCTTGAAATCCTCCCCCTGCGCCTCGATTTCGGCGATGGTCTTGTCAATGCCATGAGTCATAGCAATATTTTTGCCCCGCAGATATTTCAGCAGCTTCACATCGTGATTACCGGGAACCGCGATGGCGGAACCGTCTTTCACCATATCCATGACCAGCCGCAGCACATCGGCGTTGCGGTTGCCTCTGTCGCAGAAGTCGCCCAAAAACGCCGCCTGTCTGCCGCCCGGATGGCGATAAACGCCGTCGGTGCGGATATAGCCGAGTTGGTCGAGCAGCATTTCCAATTCGTCACAGCAGCCGTGAATATCGCCGATGATATCGAAGGGACCGTGCAGCTCCCGTTTGTCGTTCCACAGCTTGGTGCGCACAATTTCGGCATTCTCGATCTGCTCCACAGAGTGCAGCACATACACAAACCGAAAGCCCTCCCTCTTGAGTCCGCGAATGCTTTTGCGAAGCGCGTTGCGGTGCTGATGAATTACCCGCTCCGGCAGGTTCCGGTCGGCACGCGCCTTGTTGCGCGCCAGCATGACCTCTTCGGGAGGATTGAGCACGATGGCGACGGCGTGGACATTCTGATTTTTGGCGAGTTCCACCACCTGCTGACGGGCGCTCTGCTGCAAATTGGTCGCGTCGATGACGGTAAGCTTTTTGTGGTTCAGCCGCTTGTTAGCCGCGCAATACAGCAGATCAAACGCGTCGGCGGAAATGCTCTGGTCGTTCTCGTCGTCGGTAATCATGCCCCGGAAAAAGTCGGACGACAGCACCTCTGTGGGCAGGAAGTGCCTGGCGGCAAAGCTGGATTTGCCTGACGAAGTGCCGCCGATGAGCGCCACTACGCAGAGTTCGGGAACCTCTATGGTAAAAGTGGAAGACTTCGCATTATCCATTTCTTGTAAACACCCCCATCTGTGTCGGCGTACCGAACGCCGGATCGTTTTCTCCAATGCCGCTGCACACGCAGGTATAGCCGAATTGCTCGCAGATATGCGCCGCCCATGTCCGGAATTCCTCCCGCGTCCACTCAAATCGGTGGTCGTCGTGGCGCAGACCGTTGCGCTTCATATTCGTGTAATTTTCGTTATATTCGCGGTTGGGCGTGGTGAGAATCACGGTTTTCGGCGCGGCAAAGGCAAACAATATCCGCTCAAAGGCGGGCAGGCGGGTCGGTTCGATATGCTCGATGACTTCGATGACGCAGGCGCAGTCGAAGCCTTCAAAGCGCTTGTCACGGTAGGTGAGCGACGCCTGCATCAGGGTCAGCTTGCGGCGCTTGAAAGGATTCATGTCATCCAGCCGCAGCCGCTTCGCCGCCTTTTCCAGCACGCTCACGGAAACATCGCAGGCGGTGATGCGCTGAATCTGCGGTTCGCTCAGCAGCAGGGACGTCAAACGGCATTCCCCGCAGCCGAGGTCGATCACAGAGGATGCGCCGCTCGCCAGCACCGCGTTTCTGACCGCCTCCATACGCTGAGTATTCAGCGGCACGCGCTTTTCCTGCGCTTCCGCTTCTTCTGCCGCCGCGCCCGCATCCTCCTCACTTTGCGCCTCCGGCAGTTCGGACATCAAAATGTCTATCGCCTTGCGGGCATAGGACTGCTTGTTTTTGAAATAACGGCGGGCGATTTTTTCCTTATACGGATGAGACGCCAGCCAGCCTTTGGACTGCGTGGAACCTTCATCTTCACCCGCATCCGCCATATAGCCGCCGTGGTCGAGCAGCTTCTGAATTTCGTCGGGCGCGATGTAGTAATGCTTCTGCATATCGAAGACCGGAATCAGGACATACAGGTGATTGAGCAGTTCCGACAGTTTTACGGTGCCGCTGATCGTCAGATCAATGTAGGGCGACTCGCCCCATTCGGGAAAGCGGCTGTCGAGAAGCGTCGTTTCCGTTTTGACAGTGTAGCCGAGCGGTTCAAAAAGCTGCGCCGCCAATTCCTTGTCGTCCCCTGTCCGGAGGGACGTGAGCGTGGCGGTGAGGGGGAGCGGCGTGTCGGCGAGCTGCTGCTTTTTGTCGCAGCGCCCTTTCATGGCGGTGCCGAACACGCGGGAAATGGCGTTGCTCATGAACGACGTGGAGGCGTAGGGGCGGTCGTTGACGTAATCGAACAAGCCGCCCTCGCTGCCGCCCAGCTTGCCGCGCGCCAGATCAATGGGATCGATATCGAGCAGCAGCGCCGCCGTGGTGCGTTCGTCGCTGACCTCGGGGTAAAAGACATACGCTTTGCCGTAGCTGAGTGCAAACTGCTGCGCCCTGTCGGGGTTCTTGTGCAGCAGAAATCCCAAATCCTGCGTATGTTCGCCTTCATAGGTGATGGTTAATAACACAATTCTATATCTCCTTTCTTGCAAAAAAGCCGATTGTAAATGTTGAGAAAAAACTCAGTTACGGGGTACGGTCAATGGAAAAGGGGGGCTTTTTTCTCCGTTTGTAACAAGGCAAGTCTTGCTATGGGGCTGTTTTGGTATTCGCCCATCCCCGTTGCAAATCTGAGCGCGTATGGCTCGTTCGGCTTCGCCTCACTCGTGGGGCTTTGCCCCACCCCCCACAAGGGCGCTGCCCTTGACCTGCCAGGAGGAACAAGTTCCCCCTGGACTCCCGCGCTCGCATTCGCTCGCTAATTACGCTTCGCTTTTTCTTCTTTTTCTTTTATTTTTACAATTGCCTATGTAAAAAAGCCGCCCGGAAGCATGTATCATCGAAGCAACGATATACATTCTTCCGGACGGCGCAGGTTGCCTATGATAAAGGTTATGCCGATTATGACGCGGCGATCACATCGCCCATATTGTACAGTCCCGGCTCTCTGCCGCTCATATAAACGGCGGCATTGACCGCTCCCGACGCAAAAACGCCGCGGGACTGCGCGGTATGCTTGATGGACACCACTTCGTCATGTCCGGCAAAAATAACCTCATGCACGCCGACAATGGTGCCGCCGCGCACGGAATGAATACCGATTTCGTTTCTTTCACGTTTTCTGCGCACGCTGTGACGGTCATACTCATAACGCGCGTCATAGGGGACTTCCTCGCTGATCGCGTTGGCGATCATCAGCGCCGTACCGCTGGGGGCGTCGAGCTTGCGGTGATGGTGCTGCTCCACGATTTCCACATCAAAGCTGTCGCCCAATACCTGCGCCGCTTTTCGGGAGAGCGCAATCAAAAGATTAATGCCAAGGGACATATTGCCGGAATGGAACAGCGCCACCTTTTTGGCGGCTTCCTTTATCTGCGCCATCTGTCCGTCGGAATAGCCGGTGGTGCAGAGGACGGCGGGCATCTGTTTTTCCACGGCCGCAGTCAGAATGGAATCGAGCGTGCTGGGGTGGGAAAAGTCGATGATGACGTCGGCGTTTTCGGTCACATCCGCGATATTGGCGTACACCTGATAGCTCTGTGTCGCGGCGGTGTTCACATCCACACCCGCGACGATCTCGCAGTCGTCCCGCTCGCGGACAATGTCGGTAATGGCGGCACCCATTTTGCCGTTGCAGCCGCAAAGAATGATTTTTGTCATGTTTTTATACTTCCTTTCAGGTTTTGTGTTACATCAAAACGGCTTTTCTGTCCTCAAGCCGAACAATATCGCCCGTTTCATAGCATTCAAATCGTGTCATGTCGGCGTATACAGCTAACGGCTTCCTGATCAGCGCAAACGGGCAGGCATTGCATTGTCCGTTTGCGGCGAATTCTGCGGCGGCGGTATAATCGTCATCCAGTTCCAAACCCGTCTGCACCATCGCCGCGCCCGTGTTTCTCATCACGCCCGCCGCAAGGCGCGCCAGTGCCTCGACGGCCGTGCATTTGTATGTCCAGCCGCCGTGTCCGCCCCGGTGAAACATCTCGCGTTCCGGAACAATCAGTTCAAACACATACCGTCCCTCGCGTGGTTCGTTGTTGAGGAAGAAGCCCCGTACTTCGGTAAATCCGCCGTAATTCCATACAATCTGCCGATAGTCGTGGGAAAAATGCTCGTCAAATCCCAGCATAAAGTTATTTTCCAGTTTGCTTTGATTGACGGCGGCTATTTCGTCAAGCGACAGTTCTGTGTCCTCCCGATAACCGCCCGCAAAGTCCGCTCCGCCCTCCGCAAAGGCGGCATACAGCCGCCTGACGGTGTCATGGGTGATCGCGGCGCGGTCATATTCAAACCGGACGGAATAATAAGCGGGCAAGCCTCTCACTTCTTCCCGCAAAAAATCGTGTTGTGTCTTTTATTGTGTAATTTTCGTATCGAAGATCATCTTTTGGCAATGCTCGCAGTAATGCGCCTCCATACGAAAACATCCAAGGGGATTATATTGCGAGGCTTCCAACTGTCCCTTGCCGCCGATGAGCCTGTCCATTTTCTCCCATACGTCGGACGGTCTGTCAGGCGTCCAGATCACGGGCCTGCTTCCGGCGCCCTGTATGCTGCCTTTCTGCATTTCTGCGTGACAATACGGACATTGCATCGTCCTGTCACTCCTTTCCCTTTATGAAATCTCTCTTCTGCTTTATTCAAAAAATTCCCGTATGGAATCCGCCGCAGCGGTTTCCTCGCCGCTGTCCCACAAATAGATCTTGCCGTCCGGCTTGAGATAGTAGGGATTGCCCGCGCCATCATCGGAAAAGACAACGCCGTCTATACCGTATTCCTCACGGTAAAAGCCTGTTCATCTGACCATCTCGGACAAGGGATAGACAATCCAGCCGACGCGTTCCGTTTCGCCCGTGACGGGGTGGCGCATGGTTTCCATCACACCGTCGCTTTGGCTGAGGATGCGCCGCAGCGCATCGGGCAGGGCGAAAAAGTCGTCCGTCTGAGCGGCGGGCGCAAAGGTTTCTATGTGCCCGTCGTACTTTTCCGCCATCCATGAAAGCATCCCTGACCCTCCCGTCATTACAACACATGCTTCCGGTCGGAATCACAACCGAAAGCATGTGAATTATTTTCAAGCCCGCAGGGCTTCCTCAACTATTCGTTATTCTTTATTCACTATTCTTTAAGCGAGCGAATGCGAGCGCTCAGATCAGTCCGTGCTTTGCCATAGTGGCGGCAAGCTTATCCTTGGCAGCCTCGGTCATCTCAAAGAGCGGCATACGGCAGGGACCCGCCTTCATGCCCATCATGTTGAGGGCTTCCTTGACCGGAATCGGGTTTACGTCGATGAAGAGATCGTTGCAGAGATCAAGGTATTCGAGCTGGAGCGCCGCGCTTTCCTTGACCTTGCCGTCAAAGTAAAGCTGGCAGATGTTGTGGGTCACTTCGGGCGCGACATTGGCAAGCACGGAAATGACGCCCTTGCCGCCGAGCGACAGCAGCGGGACAATCTGGTCGTCGTTGCCGGAATAAATGTCCAGCTCATCACCGCACAGCGCGCGAATCTTGGCCACCTGCGAAATGTTGCCGCTGGCTTCCTTGATGGCGACGATGTTCCGGTACTTGGAAAGCTCATACGCCGTTTCGGGAGCGATATTCACGCCGGTTCTGCTCTGCACGCTGTAGAGGATGATGGGCGCGTCCACATTGCTGGCGATGGTGCCGAAATGCGCCACCAGACCGCGCTGCGAAGTCTTGTTGTAGTAAGGCGTGACCAGCAGCAGACCGTCCGCACCCATAGCTGCCGCTTCTCTCGAAAGCTCGATGGCGAATTTGGTGTCGTTGCTGCCCGTGCCTGCAATGACCGGCACTCTGCCCGCCGTATGGTCGATGGCGAACTTGATGACGCTGCAATGCTCTTCCTCGCCCAAAGTGGAGGATTCACCCGTTGTGCCGCAGGTAATGATGGCGTCTACCTTGTTTTCAATCTGAAAATCAATGAGATCGGCATACGCATCGTAATTGACAGAGCCGTCCTCGTTCATAGGGGTGACAATGGCAACGCCCGCACCCGTAAAAATGGTATTCTTCATGCGACAAGTCCTTCTTTCTATGTCAAAATGAATATTTTATTTTTATTATAGTATGCATCGACCACAATAAAGTGACCGACGCACACTCTATTTCAAGCCCGCAGGGCTTCATTTTCTATTATCTATTATCTATTATTTATTCTCTATTCTCTTAGCGAAGCGCCTCAGTCCATCCAGCCCTGTGCGCAGAGGAGTTCCGCCATAAGGACAGCGCCGCCTGCCGCGCCGCGGAGGGTGTTGTGGGAGAGACAGACAAATTTGTAGTCATACTGGGTGTCTTCGCGCAGACGGCCGCAGCTCACAGCCATGCCGCCCTCGAGATTTCTGTCGAGCTTGGCCTGCGGTCTGTTGTCTTCTTCAAAATAGTGGATGAACTGCTTGGGCGCGCTGGGAAGACCGAGTTTCTGGGGTTCGCCCGCAAAATTCGCCCATTTCTCTTTGATTTCCTCGATGGAGGGCTTGTTTTTGAATCTCACAAAGACCGCCGCCGTGTGACCGTCGGAAACGGGAACGCGCAGGCATTGGGTGGTGATGCGGATATCGTCGCGGAGGGTGATCTTGCCGTCCTCATATTTACCCCAGACTTTGAGGGGTTCTTTCTCGGATTTTTCTTCCTCGCCGCCGATGAAGGGGATGAGGTTGTCAACCATTTCGGGCCATGTCTCAAAATTCTTGCCCGCGCCGGAGATCGCCTGATAGGTGCAGGCGAGCACATCCTCCACGCCGTACTCAAGCAAGGGAGTGAGGGCGGGAACATAGCTCTGAATGGAGCAGTTGGATTTCACGGAAATAAAGCCGCGCTTGGTGCCGAGACGCTTGCGCTGTGCCTCGATGATCCGGGAATGATCGGCGTTGATCTCGGGGATGATCATGGGAACGTCCTCGGTAAAGCGGTTGGCGCTGTTGTTGGACATAACGGGGCATTCATGCTTGGCGTATTTTTCCTCCAGTGCCTTGATCTCGTCTTTCTTCATATCCACCGCGCAGAAAACGAAATCCACCATAGAGGTGATCTTTTCGATATCCGCGTCCGCGTCGAGAATCACCATATCTTCCATCTCGGCGGGCATGGGGGTGGCGAGTTTCCAGCGGGAGCCGACTGCCTCTTTGTATGTTTTGCCTGCGGAACGCGCGCTGGCCGCTAAAACGACGACCTTGAACCACGGATGACCGGAGAGCAGTGTCGCAAATCTCTGACCGACCATACCTGTTGCTCCGATGATACCTACCTGATAGGACTCTTTCATACCGTAAAACCTCCGGAAAAATAAAATTAATAAAAAAACCGGTTGAATACCGGCTATCCATGCGCTATAATAGTATTCACTGGCTGTCTGCCAACGCATACAACCGTATGAAAACCATCACAGCTTCACAAAGATAGCACTCCATCAAATAATGATGACAGTGGTACGGCTGTTGACCGCACCCCCAGGCGCCCGCCGCGCCATTCACGGACAGACCCTTCGGCGGCACAACCTTTCTCATCGACCTGCTGTCGGCAATGGCTGCCTCGGTCGGCGGTACTGTTTTGAATGCCGCGCCTCTATCGATATTCTGTTTTCTTGTTTTTTATTATAACGCGAATTCGCCAAATGTCAAGGGTTTTGCCGCAAATCGCGTTATTTTACATAATATGCAGGAGATGACGGGGGATGCGGGATGATTTTTAGTGATTTGCACATTTTTCTCATATTTTTGAAAAGGACGGAGAACGATATGAAAACATCGGATTTTTACTATGACCTGCCGCAGGAGCTGATCGCCCAGCATCCCATCGAGCCGCGTGACGCTTCCCGCCTGCTGGTGATGGACAGAGTCAGCGGAGAAATACAGCACAGGCATTTCCGGGATGTGATAGATTATCTCACACCGGACGACTGCCTGATCCTCAACGATTCCCGCGTGCTGCCCGCCCGGATCTTCGGCGTGAAAGAAGGCGGCGAGTCGGTCAACGAATTTCTGCTGCTCACGCAAAAGGAACAGAAGGTGTGGGAATGCCTCACCAAACCGGGCAAACGTGCCAAGGTCGGCACGCGCTTTGTTTTTGGCGAGGGGCTGATGACGGGCGAAGTCATCGAAGTGCTGGACGACGGCAACCGCATTGTCCGCTTTGACTGCGAGGACGAATTTTTCTCCGTACTCGACCGCATCGGACAAATGCCCCTCCCCCCCTACATCACCGAAAAGCTGGAGGACAAGGAACGCTATCAGACGGTGTATGCGCGGGAACTGGGTTCGGCGGCCGCGCCCACGGCGGGACTGCACTTTACCAACGAACTGCTCCAAAAAATCCGTGCCAAAGGCGTGAAAATCGGGTACGTCACCCTGCATGTGGGACTCGGCACCTTCCGCCCCGTGAAGGTGGACGACGTGAACAACCACGTCATGCATTCCGAGCATTACTGCCTGCCCCAAGAAACCGCCGACCTCATCAACGAAACCCACGCGCGGGGGGGCCGTGTCATCTCCGTCGGCACCACGAGCTGCCGCACGCTGGAATCCTGCCCTGTCGTGGACGGCCAGATTCAGCCCGACGACGGCTGGACGCAGATTTTTATTTATCCGGGGTATTCGTTCAAGGTGATCGACGGGCTGATTACCAATTTCCACCTGCCCGAAAGCACGCTCATCATGCTTGTGTCCGCCTTTGCGGGCTACGATCATGTGATGAACGCCTACAAAATCGCGGTGGAGGAGAAATATCGGTTTTTCTCCTTTGGCGACGCCTGTATGATTGTGTGATTAGTATATAATTTTGATAGCTTTTTACGGCGATATGATTGACAAATGATATGAATTTGCGTATAATATTGATATAAAAATATAAAATCATAAAAAAGGTGGTATGATGTATGGCACAAACCAGTGTAAACATCAGAATGGACGAGGCAACCAAGGTGGCATTTGACCGTTTTTGCAATGAAATCGGACTCTCTATGAGCGCCGCGTTCAATATTTTTGCCAAAACAGTGGTCAGGGAACAAAGAATTCCCTTTGAATTGACGACGGAAATTCCCAACGCAGTGACACTGGCGGCAATGGACGCTGCCGAAAAGGACGAGGATATCTACGGTCCATTTGACAGTGTGAAGGAATTGATGGAGGCGCTCAATGCTTAAAGTTGAATTCACCGGGCAGTTCAAGAAGGACTACAAGCTGGCGCTGAAACGCGGCTGCAACCCTGATGCCCTTTCGGAAGTGATCTCTTTACTGATGAACGAAAAAACGCTTCCTGAAAAATACAGAGATCATGCGCTCGAAAATTCGCGCAAGTATAAAAATATGCGGGAATGTCACATCAGACCCGACTGGTTGTTGATTTATAAGGTTTATTCGGACAAACTGGTACTTGAATTAATCAGAACCGGCACCCACAGCGATTTGTTTTAACCCCCTGTATTTCAAGGCGTCGGCGCAGAAAGGACACGCGATGCATCTGTATCATTATTTTGATCGGTCAATAGGATCTTTCCGAAACCTATCCGATTTATCAGACGAAGAAGCAAAGAACCTGCTGCATGAAAAATAAATAAAATCACAAGAGGCAAGCGATTATGTGCAAAAACTGCGGTATTGTCAGCAGTGCCTTCCAAGCAGCGCAGGCGGAGCATTTCGCGGCGCTGCACGCCATGCTGAACACCATGGTGAAAAACGAACAGCTCCAGCTATTGGCCGGGGACTGTCCGCTGGAGGATATGCCCGATGTGCTGCGTGAGGAAAAACATTACACGGTGTGCTTTTATCTGGAGTGTCCCGCCTGCGGGGAAGTGTATTTCTTCGGCGGCTGCATCAGGGGCAAGCCCATTTACAAACGCGTGGGCAATACCCGCCGGAAAACCATCGACAGCCATCTGTGGGGCCATCTTCTGTGGGGGTCGGAGGGAACATATTATCAATCCCCGCCGGAGAATTGATTTGACAACCGCCCCATTCTGTGTTATAATGAAACGACAGCGCAAGTCAATCGTCTTGCGCTGTTCTTTGTCACTGCAAGGAGGAACGAATTTGTACCAGCTTATCAAACAAGAGGGACGCGCGCGTCTGGGCGATTTTCACACCGTCCACGGCACGGTGCACATGCCCGCTTTTATGAATGTCGCCACGACCGGCGCCATCCGCGGCGCGGTCTCGGCCTATGACCTCAAAGACCTGCACTGTCAGGTGCAGCTCTGCAATACCTACCATCTCCACCTGCGCCCCGGCGACGAAAATGTCCACACGCTCGGCGGACTGCACAAATTCACCTGCTGGGACGGCCCCATTCTCACCGACAGCGGCGGATTTCAGGTGTTTTCCCTCTCCCAGCTTCGCAGGATCACCGAGGAGGGCGTGCATTTCCGCTCACACATCGACGGGCATAGAATCTTCATGGGGCCTGAGGAAAGCATGCGCATCCAGTCGCACCTTGCCTCCACCATCGCGATGGCCTTTGATGAATGCGTGGAAAATCCCTCTCCCTACGACTATGTCAAAAAAAGCTCTGACCGCACCATTCGCTGGCTCAAACGCTGCAAGACGGAAATGGACAGGCTCAACACGCTGGACGGCACCATCAACCGACAGCAAATGCTCTTTGGCATCAACCAGGGCGGCACCTACAAGGATATCCGCATGGAGAATATGCAGGAAATCGCGCAGCTTGACCTCAGCGGCTACGCCATCGGCGGTTTGGCGGTGGGCGAACCAGCCGAGGTCATGTATGACATCATCGAAACGGTGGAAGAATTCATGCCCAAGGACAAGCCACGTTATCTGATGGGCGTCGGCACGCCGGTCAATATCCTCGAAGCCGTTTACCGCGGGGTTGATCTCTTCGACTGCGTCATGCCCAGCCGCAACGCCCGTCACGGACACATCTTCACGTCGCAGGGCGTGATCAACATGAACAACGCCAAGTATAAACTCGACGAGCGTCCGCTCGACGAGCACTGCGACTGCCCCACCTGCCGCCGCTTCTCCCGCGCCTACATCCACCACCTCATCAAAAGCGGGGAAATGCTCGCCATGCGGCTGACGGTCATGCACAATCTGTATTTTTACAACACGCTCATGGAGAAAATCCGCGCGGCGCTGGCCGATGGTCGGTATAAGGAATTCTACCGCGAGCAGCGCGAAATATTGGGACAGCGCATATAATTTACCGAATATTCATATTTCAACCCGCATTCACGAAATTTTTTTCTTGCACTTTCGTGGAAATCTTGCTATAATGAAAGAAAATTTTATTTTGGAGGAATTGCAACATGAATCTGACAGGTTTTGCGACGCAGGGCGGCAGCACCGGCAGCATGTGGACCATGATTCTTCTCTATGGTCTGATCATCGCTGTTTTCTATTTCATTCTCATCCGTCCCCAGTCCAAGCAAAAGAAAAAGGAAGAGGAAATGAGAAACAACCTGGATGTCGGTGATACCATCGTCACCATCGGCGGCATCATCGGCAGAGTGGTCAGCATCAAGGACGAGGATATCGTGATCGAAACCGGCGCGGATCGCAACAAGATGAAAATCAAGAAATGGGCCATCGGCAGCAATGAAACCCGCAAAACCGTTTCCAAGACGGAGGAAAAGAAAGAAGACGGTGAAAAGAAAGGCTTCTTCAGCTTCCTCAAAAAGTAAAAACAAAACCAAAAATTTACCCGTTTCGGCGGGCATATTCTCCCGGTCTTTTGCGTATGCATTTACCAAAAAAGACCGGGAGGATTTTTTATGGCATATGGAAGAAACGGAAAAAACAGAAGACACATGGGCAGCATGAGAAAAAGACCTTCGGTCGGAAGCTGCTCCGGCGGCGCTGTCAGCATCGTCAAACCCACCGCCATCGGACTGGCGGTCGCATTGCTGGTGGCAATGGCGTTCGTCATGGTTTTCGCGCTGGTGTTTGTCATTATGAAGTCGATTGTAGCGTCCGCCGTCATACCGCTTTCGCTGCTGGCGCTGATGATCGGCTGCTTTGTGGGAGGATTTCTCAGCGCCTCGATCTCACGGGAACGGGGTCTGCTCTACGGACTGGCCATCGGCGCGATTGTCTTTCTTGGCGCGTGGATTATCGGCATTGCCATGGGCGGCGAAACCTTCGGACTGCTCACGGCGGTCAAACTGGTACTGCTGCTGCTGGCGGGAGGCTGCGGCGGCTGGATCGGTTCCAACCGCACGCATACGCGCAGAAGATAACGCCTTATGATGACGAATCCTTGCAAATGTGTAAATTTATGAATTTATAGGTTGAAATATAAAAAAAGATTTGCTATAATAGATGTATTATCAACCGATGGGAGGTAAACTCATGGAAAAGCACATCAAGACCCTCAACAAGGCGAATCTGAAGGAAACCGCTGTCAAGGGCGGCTGCGGCGAATGCCAGGCCTCCTGCCAGTCCGCCTGCAAGACTTCCTGCACCGTTGCCAATCAGAAGTGCGAGAAGTAATCTACGGGCAAATGATTTTATCTTTGGGAATCGGCTTCATAAGCTGACTTCCTGCCCGAAAAAATAAGGACTGTAATGGTGAGAGAGCTTCCGGACGGAAGCCTTCTCATTGCAGTCCATTATTTTTGCCCGATGAAAGGATTTATAAAGTATGATACATAAATACATTCTCAACGGCTACAACATTCTATTGGACGTTTACAGCGGCGCGGTGCATGTGGTGGATGACCTCACCTACCGTCTGGTGGACTTCACCTCCGAGGATATGACGAAAGAAACACCCGCAGCGGCATATGAAGCGCTGAGTGATTACGGAGAGGAAGAAATCGACGAAGCCTATACCGAGCTTTATGAGGCCTTTGAAAGAGGACAGCTTCACGCGCCCGACGATTACGAGCAGTTTGCCAATATGATGATAAATGCCTCTGTCAAATCCATGTGCCTCAACATCAGCCACGACTGCAACCTCGCCTGTGAATACTGCTTCGCCAGCAAAGGCGGCTTCGGCGGCGAGCGCTGCCTGATGAGCGAAGAAGTCGCCAAAAAGGCCATCGACTTCCTCATCGAAAAATCCGTCGGCAGACGCAATCTGGAAGTTGACTTCTTCGGCGGCGAACCGCTGATGAATTTTGACGTGGTCAAAAAAACGGTGGAATACGCCCGCGCCAAAGAACAGGAGTACGGCAAGAATTTCCGCTTCACCATCACTACCAACGGCCTGCTGCTTGACGATGACAAGATCGACTTCATCAACAAAGAAATGCACAACTGCGTGCTCTCCATCGACGGACGCAAGGAGGTCAACGACCGTATGCGTCCCAACTGGGGCGGCAAAGGCTGTCACGATCTCATTCTCCCTAAATTCAAAAAGCTGGTCGCGCAGCGCGGCGACAAGGATTACTACGCCCGCGCCACCTACACCCGCTACAACCTCGACTTCATGCAGGACATCCTCTATCTTTACGAGCAGGGATTTGACCAGCTTTCGGAGGAACCCGTCGTTTCCGACCCGAAGCTGGACTTCTCCATTCAGGAGGAAGATCTGCCCCGCATTTTTGAGGAATATGAGGCACTCGCCAAAAAGCTGATCGAAATGAAAAAGGCCGGCGAAAAAATCAACTTCTTCCACTTCATGATCGACCTCAACCAAGGCCCCTGCGCCATCCGCCGCCTGAGAGGGTGCAGTTGCGGCAACGAATACGTCGCCGTCACCCCGCACGGGGATATCTTCCCCTGTCACCAGTTCGTCGGCAATGACGACTGGAAAATGGGCAACGTGCTCGACGGCACTTTCAATGTGGACATCAAAAAGCAGTTTGCCAAAACCACCATCTACAACAAGGAAAAATGCCGCGACTGCTGGGCAAGATTCTATTGCAGCGGCGGCTGCAACGCAGCCAATTTTGAGAAAAACGGCGATATTCTCAAACCCTATCCCCTCTATTGCGAGATGGAAAAAAAGCGCCTCGAATGCGCCATCATGATGCAGGCGGCACTGGCCGACTGACTGGATGCCAACCGAACGATTGAAAGCAATGGATGAACTGAAAATTACGGAAGCCTCTCTCTCTTACGCGCCTTCCTACACCGAAACCTTTGACGCGGTCGCGCGGGAGGGCAAGTTTCTCTCCATTTCGAGCGGCTATCCTCTGGCCGATATGCGGCAGTTTATCAAGGGCTGCCGCGACTGCGGCTTTCCCCAATTCTTTCTGATCGACCGCCAAGGCAGGGCGGTTGGCTGGTGCGACATCGTGCGACGAACCAACTGCCCCGACGACGTGGGATTCCTTGGCGTCGGCATTCTCAAGGAATATCGCGGTCAAGGCTGGGGCAGCAAGCTTATGGCGGCGACCATCGCCCACGCGCAAAAACGCGGCTTTCGGGAGATCCGGCTGGAAGTGCGCGCTTCTAACTACAACGCCATCCGCACCTATCGCCGCCTCGGCTTCGTCAAGATCGCTTACGCCAAAAACGGTGTAACAACCGACGGCGTATCCGAGGATGTATGGACGATGCGCTTTGGTTCGCGGGAACTGCGTCACGACTTTTTTGAACAGGGCGCGTTTTTTGGCAGGTTTCCGGCCATCCAATACAAATTTACTCCCTCATCCTGACAGGAGTGCGGTAGATGAAAGATACGGTTTTAATCACAGGCGCGTCGCGAGGCATCGGGCTGGCAACCGCGCGGTTGTTCGCGGCTAAGGGACACCCTGTCGTGCTCAATTACAACAAAAGCCGTGAAAGCGCCTTTGCGGCGGCTCGCGCCATCAACGCGGCGAGCGGCATAGCCATGGCAATACAGGCGGACGTCTCCGACCGCGCGCAAGTGGAAGCCATGTTCGCGGAAATCGAAAGCCAGCTCGGCGGTGTGGACATTCTGATCAACAACGCGGCTGTCGCGCGGCAATGTCTCTTCACCGACATCTCCCCCGAAGAATGGCGCAACACCTTCGCGGTCAACGTGGACGGCATGTTCCACTGCTCTCAACTCGCGCTGCCGCATATGCTCCGTCAGCATAAAGGCTGCATTGTCAATCTCTCCTCTATGTGGGGACAGGTCGGCGCGTCCTGCGAGGTACTGTATTCCGCCACTAAAGCGGCGGTCATCGGTCTGACCAAAGCGCTCGCGCAGGAGGCAGGCCTCGGCGGCGTGCGGGTCAACTGTGTCGCGCCCGGCGTGATCGACACCGAGATGAACGCCCATCTGAGCGCCGAGGATATGGACACCTTAAAAAACGATACGCCGCTTATGCGGTTAGGAACGCCCGAAGACGTCGCCAACGCGATTTACTTTCTGACGTCGGACAATGCCTCGTTTATCACGGGTCAGGTTCTGTCTCCCAATGGCGGCTATGTGGTATAATACTAATTGTCGATTGAAAGTAGACAATTAGTATAACGAATAGGACGTGATAACTTTGAATAAAAAACTTCCGGTCATTATGGCCGGTCTGGCTGTGGCGCTGGCCTGTTTCGCGGTCTATGTAGGGGTCAACGGCACAGGAAAACAAACACAAGGCATGGCGGGATTGGCGGCCCGAACGACTTATGCATCCGACGCGGCGGAGCGTATGGCTGCACTTTGCTGCGGCACGGGTTCCGGCTCCGAAATCTCCTTTGACCAATCGGCCTTTCACATGGATTTTGTGCCGCAGGAACCCGAATATGTCGAACGCTTTCGCTATTACGAGGGCGTCACGGCAGATTTTGTTCCCGTACTTATGTACCATTATTTTTACGACGCGAATGTTGACGTGCCAACCAAGGGCACAAACAGCCATTCCATTCAGTCGGTAGAGGAACAGTTGCAATGGCTGTGGGAAAACGGCTATGTCACCTTGACAATGGACGAGCTGTACGAATGGATGAACAACGGCATAGAGGTTCCTGCCAAATGTGTGGTGCTCACGTCGGATGACGGACAGGACAACTTTTTTGATCTGCTCCAACCCCTGCTCCACAAATACGGCTTTGTCGCCACGTCCTTTGTCATCACCAGCTACCGAGAAAATATCCCCTACAAACTGACCCTGCCCAATATTGAACTGCACTCCCACACCCACAACATGCATCGCGGCAGTGCACCGCCGGAGGTCGCATTTCCCGGCAAATGGGGCATGATGCAGGCGGTTTCCGTTGAAGAAGGCGTGGCTGACCTCAATACCAGCAAAGATATTCTCGGCGGTTCGCAATATTTCGCCTATCCTTTCGGCAATTTCGGCGGCAACTCCAAAGAAATTCTCGCACAGGCCGGCTTCCGCATGGCCTTTACCACACGAAGCGGTATGGTCAGACGCGGCAATGATCTTTACGAGCTGCCCCGTCAACGTGTCAGCGGATCGCCGGATATCAGCAGCTTTCAAAAACTGCTGGGATACCACAATGTGATAAAAAAATATGAATCATCATAAAAAAACACGGGGCAAAGGCTTCTCAACAAAAGCCAATGTCCCGTGTTTCCTTTTGAAATCAGAAATGAAACAGCTTGTGCAGCAACACGCGCAGCTTCACATCATAAACCGTATAAAATTGCAGCAAAGCCCTGTCATACAAAGCAAAGCAGACATTGGCCACCGCGAAAAAGCCCACAAGGATGAACCATGACAGCTTGTCGCCGTCAAACATCGGGATGCTGAAAATCACCTGCGCCAGCCACACCGCCAGCACCGAACAACCGTTGAAAATCACAGCTTTTACCGCCACGCGCAGCGGTTTAATGTCGATGCGGTTGACAAACGGCTGCAACATCGGATAATGTCCGAACAGCAACAGGTAAAACAGCGCCAGTTCCTTGTCGGGAATGAGTATCATCCCCAGCAGCGACACGGCGGCGAACATCGTCAGCGCCGTTTTACTGCCGTACTCTTTTACCGGAACAATTAACAAGCCGCCCGCGATCATAGGCGCGGCATAAGTCAGCACGCCGAAAAATCCCGCCAGCAGCATCCAGACAACGCTCAGCGCCGTCAGTATGCCGCAAAGAGCGATCTTGAAAGAAATCTTCCCGTCTTTCATTTTAGCGCCTTCTCCCTGTCATTTTCGGACGTTCCACGCGGCAGCTATCAGCAGCAGGTAATCAGGTCGCCGCCAAAACACTCGCAGCAGGAATCAGCACAGAGCAGACCCACGCAGGTGGAGCAGGGACCGCAGCCGCTGCTGCAGGAAGAACCGCTCTGGCGGGGCTGGTAGCTGTAACCGCTCGTCTTGCCGCTGCGCTGCTGCGATACCTGCGTGTAGGCAGCGCGGTACTCGGTGTTGTTGGGCGCGTTGTTGACGGCCGTTTCAAAATAGGCATACGCCTGATCGATCCAGCCGCGGCGATAAAGCACCGTACCTTTGAGGAAGTACCATTCGGCATTTCTGCGGGCAACGGGCACGCCGTCAAGCACCATTTCCGCGTCGGTAACGCGTCCGGCGCTGATGAGGTTGCGCACATCGGCAAAATCCGTGTGCTGCGTGCCGGAATAGGTACCGTAGGTATTGCCGTAGTTTCCCTGTGAAGATGACGACGTACCTCTCGCAGAGGTACCGTTTTTGCGGGCGTTCATAATCGCGTCATATGCCTCGTTGACCTCCGCCATTTTTTCGGCGGCCAACTCCGCCACATCGGGAGCATTGGCATAATTATCGGGGTGATATTTCTTGGCAAGATTGCGGTAAGCCGTTTTTACCTCTTCATCGGAGGCATTCTGAGAAACTCCCAGCACCACATAAGGATCATTCATCTTTTTTCAACTCCTGCGTTTCTGAAATGCGTTTCCGCTTCCTTTTTTGGGGCGGAAACAAGGCCGATCTCTGTGCCTCGGACACGCCGAGATACATAATATTGTCCAGAATAGGCTTGTATTCTCCGAGATCCAGCAGCTCGTAATATTTGATCGCCTCCGCAATCGACAAATTCAGGCTGTCATTGCCGAAGCACCTCGCGTTTTCATAGTTGTCTGATTTGGCCAGCGCGTCCTCAGGAACCAGCCCGAAGCGCAGCGCTAAGGGATTGAAAGACCCGTCCTCCAAATCGTCGTCCAGATCGTCAAGCGCGTCGATCAGATAGATCCAGCGCCCGAGAAAATAACCAAAGTGGCGAAGAATCTTTTGGTCGCTCTCCACCGGAGAAAGCCGCTGCGCAAACGCCGCGATCACGTCGGCGGTCGGCTCGCAAAGCGCGTCGATCAGCACTTCCCCGCTCTCGGCCGCCTGCCGCTCCGCGTCAAACTGCCGCCGTATGTAGTCATCCACCAGCATGTCTTCTTCGGGATAGTGTTTCATCGCTTTCCTCCGCACATGGGACGCGTAGGGCATGAGCGCCCGCCACGCCATTTTTTTGAGTCCGGAGGAATCATTCAGATTATCCCGCAGCTTGTGATAAAACATGATCGCCGTCAGCGCCGAGGTGTAGGCAAAGGCTTCGTCATGGGTCGCGCACCTGCCGCATTTCTTGGCGGGATTAAATACGCACCGCCCCGGCACAAATTGAGCCCGCTCCCCGCTGAGCGCCATCATGAGCATCGTCATAAAGGTATAGTCATAATTGAGCAGCAGCCGCGCGGGCAGCCCCAATTGCTTACCCAGATGACGGCAAAGGGTGCAGTAAACCGACTGGTAGACCTCATATTCGCATATTTTCATTTGCGGTTTACAAATACGGATATAACCAAACACGGTATTGCTCCTTATTTTTTCATATGGTTTATTATCGCACAGATTTAAGGTAGCTTTATTACGAATGTGTAAACTAACTTCTAATATTTATCGAATTTGAAAAAGGCTGACGGAAAAAAACGAAAAAAATGGAAAAAACATTTGGAAAAAGTCTTGCAAATCAAAAGAGGATATGCTATAATTTTTTAGAAATTCGCACGCCGTGCTGTGGAAAAATCGGTGCGGACTTTTTAGGTTCGTCATTTTTCCATTTGTCTAAATTTTATCAAAGCGATCGCCGCATGGCATCAGGCGCCGTTCCACTGGACTTAAAGCACCGGCGGAGGTATTAACCGGGAGGAATTTTCACTATGGCAGTAGCATCTATGAAGCAGTTGCTCGAAGCAGGCGTCCATTTCGGACATCAGACCAGACGCTGGAACCCTAAAATGGCGGAGTACATCTTCACCGAGCGCAACGGTATCTACATCATCGACCTGCAGAAGACCGTCAAGAAGCTCGATGAAGCCTACATGTTCGTCAGAAGCGTAGCCGAGAACGGCGATTCGGTTCTCTTCGTCGGCACCAAGAAGCAGGCGCAGGAATCCATCAAGGAAGAAGCGCTTCGCTGCGATTCTTACTTTGTCAATGAGAGATGGCTGGGCGGCATGCTCACCAACTTCACCACCATCCGCCGCAGAATTGCCCGTCTCAACCAGCTCAACACCATGGCGACCGACGGCACTTTCGAGAGACTTCCCAAGAAGGAAGTTATCAAGTTCAACCTCGAAATCGAGAAGCTCGAAAAATTCCTCGGCGGCATCAAGAACATGACCAAGCTCCCCGGCGCGCTCTTCATCGTCGACCCCAGAAAAGAGAAGATCGCTGTTTCCGAAGCCAAGAAGCTCGGCATTCCGGTGGTTGCCATCGTTGACACCAACTGCGACCCCGACGACATCGACTATGTCATACCCGGCAACGACGACGCCATCCGCGCTGTCAAGCTCATCTCCTCTGTGATTGCCAACGCTGTCATCGAGGGCAGACAGGGCGAGCAGGCCGAAGCCGAGGCGGAGGCTGCCCAGGCAGAGGAAGCCGCTGAATAATCCGGCTGATTCCGGTGCATCGGGATGCGTCACAATGCGATGGTTCCCGATGCGTTGATTATCATATTAATTAATAAATTGTGTAGGAGGAATATCACATGGCATTTACAGCTGCTGATGTTAAAAATCTGAGAGAAATGACCGGCTGCGGCATGATGGACTGCAAAAAGGCACTCACCGAAGCCGACGGCGATATGGATAAGGCTGTTGACATTCTGCGCGAAAAGGGCCTCGCTGCTTCCCAGAAGAAAGCGGGCAGAATCGCTGCCGAGGGTACCGTTTACGCGCTGGTCGAGGGCAACACGGGCGTTGTGATCGAAGTCAACGCCGAGACCGACTTCGTGGCAAAGAACGCCGAATTCATGGCATTCGTTGACACCTGCGCCAAGACTGTGATCGAAAAGAACCCCGCCGACGTGGAGGCCCTTCTGGCGGAGACGGCTGCCGGCACCGAGATGACCGTTGACGCGCTCCTGAAGGAGAAGATTCTGGTCATCGGCGAAAACATCAAGATTCGCCGCTTTGAGAAGTACGAAGGCGCTGTTGTCACCTATGTACACGGCGGCGGCAGAATCGGCGTTATGGTCAGATTTGACACCACCGACGAGGTGGCTGCCAAGGCGGAGTTCGCTGAGTTCGGCAAGGACATTGCCATGCAGATCGCCGCGGTCAACCCCAAGTACATCGCGCCCGAGAACGTACCGGCTGAGGTCGTTGACAAGGAGAAAGCGATTCTCACCGAGCAGCTCCGCAACGATCCCAAGAACGCCAAGAAGCCCGCGAACATTCTGGAAAAGATCGTTTCCGGTCGTATCAACAAGTACTACGAGGAAGTCTGCCTCCTCAACCAGGCTTATGTCAAGGACGGCGACATCACCGTCGGCAAGTATGTCGAGAACACCGCCAAGGCACTCGGCGGCGACATCAAGGTAGCCGCGTTCGTTCGCTTTGAAAAGGGCGAAGGGCTTGAGAAGAGAGAAGACAACTTCGCAGACGAAGTAGCCAGCATGATTAAGTAGTCAAGCTTCGAGGTTTTTCATTCTATCAATCAGCATGATAAATCCTCCCGCTGTTGGCATATGCCAATGGCAGGAGGATTTTTTTATTGCAAATAAGATTATGAACTTTATGTAAATATACCGCCAACTATGTTGACAGGCGACATAGTTGGTGGTATATTTATGTCGTAAGGCGATACATCGTCAGACAACACATTGAGCGGCGATATATTGCCGAGCGACATAAAAGAAAGGAGAGGCTGACATGGGAAAGCAGTCTGAACCGCTGACGGAGAGTTATTTCTACATTCTGCTCTGCCTCTACGGCGGCGACAACCACGGCTACGGCATCATGCAGATGACCGAAAGCCTGTCGGGCGGCAGAGTGAAGATCGGTTCAGGAACGATGTACGGCGCGACCAGCAACATGCTCAAAAAGGGCTGGATTATCGAGTGTCCCGAACTTGGCGGCGAACGGCGGCGCATGTACCGGCTGACCGACGAGGGACGGCGGGTGTGTCTGGAAGAATACCAACGCATTTCGGAACTGACCGCAAGTGCGAAAACCGTAATCGAAGAAACCACGTAAAAACTGAAAGGAGATTTTGAAAATGGCAAAACAGGAAAACAGATTTGAACTCGTCAGCGTGCAAAAGGAAGCCATTGGCTCTTGTCTGGAAATCTGGGTTGACAAGGAGACCGGCGTGCATTACATTTATCGCAAAGACGGCTATTCCGGCGGATTGACCGTGATGGTTGACGCGGACGGCAAGCCTGTGGTGAGCAAGAGGTAAAACAATTCAAGGAGCAAAAAGGGTATGAAAAAGAATGAATCAATCCAAAAGGTCAAAAAGCGTCATTGCGTTTACATGAGTTGGGAATTTGAGGCGGCGGTCGAGGATTTCAATACCATGTCGGCGCAGGGCTGGCATATCGCCTATTTCAGTCGGTTTAGTCAGTCCTATGTGTACGACCCTAACGTGACATACCGGTATCAGATTGACTATACCGAAACCATCGCCGATCCGACCCGTTATTATGAAACATTCAGGGATGCGGGCTGGCTGACCGTCAGATGCGCCGCAGGGGAATGGAACATCTTTGCAAAACCGTATGTTTCGGGACAGCCTGAGGACGCCTATCTGATTTACACCGACGAAAAGTCAAAAAAGGAAATGCTCCGGCGTTCCCGGCGATTTGTGGGCGCGGTACTGCTCATGTATGCCGTTATCATTCCGTATATGATTTTTTCGCTTGTCCGGGACTGGTTATTCATGCATATATCAGACATCGAAGTGATTGAAATATGGACGCCGGTTTTGCTGTCCGTTACCGCCTATATGTTTGTGCGGTGGTATGTCTCGGTTCGCCGCATGGAAAAAGGGAAAAAGGCACGCAGGTTTCATTATTATGCTTTTGCGGCCGTGTCCGTTGCCGTTATCCTTGCTTCTGTAATAAGTATACTGCTAAATATCTTCGGCTTGATATAAAGGGAGTTTATGAATGATGAAAAACACAAGAAAAACCAAAAGAACTTTTAAAACATACGCCGCGTGGGATTATGAATTCGAGGAAAAGGAGTACGACCGTATGTCGCAGCGGGGCTGGCAGCTTGTCAGCGGCAGCAGCTTTACCCAGAAATACGAATTTGACGACAGCGTGATCTACCGCTATCAGCTCGATTACAACAACGACATCAAAGACATGGAGCGTTATGACGAAACCTTCCGCGACGCGGGCTGGGAGAGGGTCAATTCCACCTTCAACGGCTGGCACGTCTTCCGCAAGGCGTATGATCCGCAGAAGCCAGAGGAGGAATACGAAATCTACACCGACGAGCAGTCCCGCGGGGAAATGCTCAAGCGCTGGCGGAATTTCTGCTTCGGCGGCTTTGGCTTTCTGCTGCTGAATGTCGGAAATTCCCTGCGGATTCTGGACACGAGCGACGCGGGTTTTATCGGCGTGGGACTTCTCCTCGCCACCGGAATGATGTTCGGCATGCTCATTGCGGGTCTCCTCAATATCAATCGCCAGCTCAGAGGACAGAAAAACACACGCCCCTACCCGATCAGGCTGTTTCTTTTCATGCTCTTCCTGCTGCTTGTGTTTCTTTTCGTTTCTGCGACAATCGTTCTGATACAGGAAGGCTCGTATGCTGCGCTCGGACTGATGGTGGGAATCCTGACGGGCGCCATCATTGTGGCGGCAGCAGCCGTCTTTGCAAAATTAAAGAAAAACAATAAAAAATAACACGTTTTACTGAAAGGAAATGACATCATGAAAACAATCATTGACCCGAAAGCGCTCGTTTATTTCTGCCTCGGTTTCGTCAGTCTGGGGCTCTCCCTGTTCCTTGGCAGACTCGCCGCCTTTGAAGACCAGGCGTATCTCTGCGGCATGCTGATCGGATTCACCATCGTGCTGCTGCCCCATGCGGTGTATTTCGGCGTAAAACACGCCGCTGTCTCTCATCAACCGAACGACGCCGCGCAATAAGATTGAATGTAACGCCCCTTTGTGTATTTTTATGCGAAATACACAAAGGGGTCCTTTCATTGATTCGTCAAAATATACCATTCTATTCTATCAAAACTATACAAAACAATGACAAATAATAAAAAAAGTATTGCAAAAATAAGAGGAATTTGTTAATATAAAGATGGTGAAAACCGTTTTATGTTCAGAGCTAAATCAGAAATCTAAATTTAAGGAGTTGTTTTTTTATGTGGTCAAGATCCGAACTTAAAACAAACGCCAAAACCGCTCTCAAGAACTTCTTCTGGAAGGGCTTGTTAGCCATCATCATTGTCTCCGCTATCTCCGGACTGGTATCCTCCATCCTGCAAGGGATTGTCGGCGCGGTCACCGGCGAACAGCTTGGCAGCACACTTAACCCCGAAGCTCTCCAGGCGATTCAGGACGGTGCAGACGCTACCGAAGTGCTGGCTGCCCAGCAGTCCGAAGGCGCCTCCGCTGCCCAGAGCATCCTGGGCATTCTGCAACTGGTTGCCAACATCTTCCTGGTATTCCCGATCATCGTTGGTCTCAACCGCTTCTTTGAAAAGAGCCGCGGCGTCAAGACCGGTTTCGGTGAACTCTTTGTTCCTCTCAAGAACTGTGTGAACGTCGGTTTCACCATGCTCTGGATGGGCATTAAGGTGTTCCTGTGGAGCCTGCTCCTTATCGTTCCCGGTATCATCAAGTCCTATGAGTACAGCATGGTTCCTTACATTCTCGCGGAGAATCCCTCCATTTCCGGCAAGCGTGCTTTCCAGATTTCCAAGGCTATGACCAAGGGTCACAAATGGGATCTCTTTGTTCTTGAGCTTTCCTTCATTCTCTGGATCATCGGCACCGTCTGCACCTGCGGTCTGCTCGGTATCTACCTCTCACCCTATATGCAGGCAACCATGACCGAGGCTTATTACAAGCTCAAGGCCGAAGCAGTCGCCAACGGCAGCGTTACCCTTCAGGAACTCCCTGACATCTGTCTGCCCGCTGTTCAGCCTGCCGTCCCTTTTGATTCCGCTGCGACAGCAACCCCGGCTACAACTGAAAACGCAGCAAACACCTCTGATGTAGCTACCGCCGCCGCGGCTGCCGCTGTTGCCACAGCCGTTGCACAGAACGCCGCTTCCACTGAAACCGCTGCTCCTGTTGAAGAAACTCCCGCTGAGGAAGCTCCTGCTGAGGTTCCCGCTGAGGAAGTTCCCGCTGAAGAAGTTCCCGCTGAGGAAGCTCCTGCTGAGGAAGTTCCCGTTGAGGAAGCTCCTGCTGAGGAAGCTCCCGTTGAGGAAGCTCCTGCTGAGGAAGCTCCCGCTGAGGAAGCTCCCGCTGAGGAAACTCCCGCTGAGGAAGTTCCCGCTGAGGAAGCTCCTGCTGAGGAAGCTCCCGCTGAGGAAACTCCCGCTGAGGAAACTCCCGCTGAGGAAGCTCCCGCTGAGACCCCCGCTGAGTAATTATTGCTTCTCGTGTAATTCCAAGGAATTATCTATTATTTCTTTCTGATTAGTTTCTGAAAAACAGAAAATAAGCCGTTCTGGCCAGTCTTTCGATGGTTGGGAACGGCTTATTTTTTGCATTGCCATAGTTGTCAAACTTTTTCTTTACGGGATGCGACTCCATGTCAGGGAGGTTACGCCGCCTTCCAGTTTTGTACTGAGAGAAACAATCTTGTCGATGACCGCCTTGCCTGTACTGCCGTAAAGCGGCGTGGGCTTAAAATTGTTGGAAGTGCTGCCGGAGGAAGTCGTGTAGCAGGGTACCACGGAGACGCGGCTGAGTGCCAGATTGCCGTTGGCGTTTTTGGAGAAAGACGCGCGGAAGATCATACTTTCCGGATTGATGGCGGCGGAATTGCCGCCAAAGCTGAAATTGCCTAAACTATAAGCGATATAATGCCCTTTGTAGACCTCGATCCCCTGCATGACATGCGGATGATGCCCAATGATCAGATCAGCGCCCGCGTCGATCATACTGTGAGCGGCTTCGATCTGCCATGCTTCCGGGGTATCAGAGCTTTCCACGCCCCAATGAAGATTCAGGACAATCACCGTCCTGCTGTCGCGGTATTGGTTGATGTACTGCTCCACCGTGCCGCGGATTTCTTCGGTATAGCCGGTTCCCACCATAGACACCGCGATCATCGCCACACGGTAATCCCCCACCGCAATCGGATCGGGCGAACGGTAAAGCGCGCATCGGACACCTGCGTCTTTTAAATAGTTAAAGGTATCTGTATAACCTTTTTCAAAATAATCATAAGAATGATTGTTTTCCAGCGTGACCGCTTCCACCGAGGATTGGGTGAGAATATCCACATAGGACGGCTCTCCCCTGAAATAGAACGTCTTGTCTTTATGCTGGGTCGATTGGGTGAGGGTGCCTTCAAAATTAATCATGGTAATATCGTCCGCCCCAAACACACCTTTCGTCAGGTCAAAAGGATAGGTCACACTGCCGGAATTGCGGTAGACGGAGGGAAACATATTATCGGTATCGGTTTCGTTGAAATAGCCAAGGGTACAATCCCCTGTAAAGGAAACCGTGACGTCGGCCGCGTCTTTTTCCCCCTGACAATACGCCGACAACGCCGCACGCCGCAAAACGCCGTCACTGACTGACGGTTCAACCGCAAGATTGGCCGCTCTCAGTTCTTTCCACAAATCGGGAGCACTGCCGCTCCCCTTTTTTCCGTGCGTATAAAAACTGACCAGCGCATTCATCAGTGTAGCGTATTTTTTTACAGAAGCATTCTTGGCCATGCCCCATGTATCCGCCAGCGTTCGGACGTTTTTCATCGCGTCGTCACTTCCGTTTTTGGCAAGAGCATCCACCGCGTCAGAGGCAGAAGCCTTCGGATCGCTGTAAACCGTTACTTTGACCGAAGCACGCAGCCCATTGGCAAGAGAAGCAGTGATTTCGGCGATTCCCGGCGCAACGGCGGTCACCTGACCGGTGGCGTTCACCTCGCTCACATCTGTATCCGAACTGCTCCACGACAGCCCCTCCGGGAAATTGCCGTCATCATAAAGTGCGCTGCATTGACAGGATTCGCCTGTGCCGAGGGAAAAATGTTCCTCCGACATCACCAGCGAACGGTCTTCCGACGTTTCCTTCCCGTTGCCATCCGCGACAGAAGCCGTTTTGTTCTTCCGTGCGCCCATCCGGTCCTCCGGCGCTTTTTGGCTGTCCAGCCCCATAAAAACAAAAGTGGTCAGCGTCCCCGCCATCAGCAGCAGAATAATGGCAATTCTCGATATTTTTTTCAAGGTCTGTTTCACCCTTTCTCATCAATTTTGAGGCTGCGCGTCATCCCAATTGTAATCACGCAGATGCCCGCGGTTTTCCAGTTCGGGATACCCCCACTGCCGCAGCACTTCATAAGCTCCCACCGCTACGGCGTTGGACAGATTCAGGCTGCGCGCCTCCCCGATCATCGGCAACCGCACGCAGCGTTCGGGATTGTCAAACAGCAGCTTTTCAGGCAGTCCCGCTGTCTCTTTGCCGAAAACAAGATAGGCATTGTCGGGATAGGCAATATCGGAATGCGTATGCTGCGCCTTGGTGGTAAAAAAATAAAACTGTCCGTTCGCGTTTCTAGCGAAAAAATCGTCCAGGGAGGCGTAATAGGTGATATCCAGCAGGTACCAATAATCCAGTCCCGCCCGTTTGAGCTTTTTATCGTCCACCTTGAATCCCATCGGCTCCACCAGATGAAGACGCGCGCCGGTAGCCGCGCAGGTGCGGGCAATGTTGCCGGTATTCTGGGGAATTTCGGGTTCGACGAGTACAATATTGAGTTTTGCCATGATCAAAAAATCCATCCTTCAGGTAAAAGGTATCATCCCATCGCATAAATAATTCGATGAAAGAATGTATGCAATGAATATTGGAAAACCATTGTAAGGAATCCATACTTATATAATGTATTAAAATCGTCCCGATGTCAATAATAAAAATGCGGACGGGACGCAAATTTCTCAAAAGTTTTTTTGCGCAATTTTTACAGAACCTATTTCTGTCCGCTGACACATGGTTCATTCCTTTTGAGAAACGGTATCATTTAAGGGAGATGAGTCACATGAACGGCAAGATGAAAAAGACCATGCAGGGCCTCGGCTTAGGGCTGCTGCTGGGCGCTGCGGCAGGCGCGGCCGGATACTGCGGCGTTTGCGGTATGCCGAGCAAGCGCAAAGTGCGACGCCGTCTGCTTCACGCGACGGACTCGATGAGCAGCGCACTGGAAAACCTTTTGAATTCTTTCTAAGTTTTTCGTTATTTTCGGGAATTTATCCTGATAGAAGCAAAACAGTCATGCGGAACGAAAATTTCCGTGTGACTGTTTTGCTTTTGTCGCATATGATGTAGTAATCCATGAGAAAGGGTGATTGCTTTGAATACAGGTTCAGACAGCATTATCGGGGGTATCGCGGAACTGATCATCAGCCGTCCGCCCGGCGCGATCGCGCAGATACTCGGTTCGTCCGCCTATCCCGACATCGAGGGAACGGTGGTATTTTATCCCGAAAACGAGGGCGTTCTGGTACTTACCGCCCTGTCCGGGCTTCCCGTGCCGGAGGACGTTTGCGGCGGGACGATACACGCCATGCACATTCATGAGGGAGGTTCATGCAGCGGCAATGAGGAGGATCCCTTTGCCGACGCGGGGAACCATTATAATCCCAACGATTGTCCCCATCCCCAGCACGCGGGCGATCTTCCGCCTGTCTTTGCCAATGGGGGCAGCGCATGGAACGCCGTGCTGCTCGACCGCTTCAACATAGACGACGTCATCGGCAAGACCGTCATCCTCCACGCTTCCTACGACGATTTTCAGACGCAGCCCTCCGGCAATGCCGGCGCCAAAATCGCCTGCGGGGTCATCGTGGGAACCGGTCTGAATGAGTGATAGATAATCAAAAACAAACCGACTGCCAGACTTTCATGATTTCTGAAAAAAATCAAGCCTGACGGTCGGTTTGTTTTTTGGTATGATCAGAGAACATCATCACCGCGCCGCATTTCGGACATTCGGGATGCAGCTTGTTTGTTCGTCCGAGAATATAATCGGCGGATACGCCATAAAAATCAGCTAATGTCATAAGATGGCGGATAGGCAGTTCTCTCTCGCCCCGCTCATAACGGGAATACTGCGCCTGTGTCGTATAAAGCAGCTTGGCGATATCCGCCTGCTGCAAATCGTGATCTTCCCGCAAATCCCGTAGTCGCTGTAAATAAAGCAAAATGAAAACTCCTTCTTTCAAAAAAATGTCGAAAAACGTCGTATTTCCGGATATGTAAAAATGCTATCACGAAAAACAAAAACCGCTTGACAATATATCCAAATGGATATATAATAGGAATGTGAAAAGCTAATACAACATTGGGAAGAAATGTTTTTGAGGTAAAACATACTATTCCGCAAATATATTATAGGAGAAGATTGCGCATGGAAACAGGGTTAAATACATTGTCAATTGTTTACAACGGCGATACCATGAACAAAGTGGAAGTTATGCAATATTTGGCAAATGTTGTCCGAATCTCAAAAGAATTTCATGAGACAATGTCCCGGCTGGAAGGATATAGAAAACAAATCGACGCCATCAATCTTTATCATCAGGAACTTCATTGGAAGAAAATGGAGGATATTGCCAAAGAACAGTCCCGTCAGGCACAGGCAGCTTACTACCGTCAGGAAAGTATGCTGATGGAACAGGCACAAATGCAGCGGGAACAATTGCAGGAAATGCAGAACACCGCAGACCAGGCGTTAGCGGCGGCAAAGAGTGCGGAATTTTACTCCGAAATGAACTATTTATTCAACACATATTACAATTCATGATAAATGGAGGTTATTTTATGGGATTTCTGGACTTTTTAGATGAACATGGCAAGGGTGTAAAGAAAATTATAAACCAAAAGAAGAAGTAAAAATAGATTTAGGTGAAAATATTGCCATGTTTATGGCAATGGAATCTAAGTTGAAAGAGTTGTTTGGTCCTAATTTAAGCGATTTCGGAGAATTAGGTATAAGTTTACTTATATATTATGCTATGAGGACGACGGTGGGCTGGCGCCCACCTAGGACGACAACGCAGCCATGTGCTCACCAGCGCGCCGAACTTGTCTTTTTGTTTGTTTGGATTGCTATAGTATGGCACTTGTTTCTCAAATGTTGAAATTGTTATGTAAAGGCGAGGATTTTCCTTATACGTTTACTCTCAATTGTCTTTGGTCATATGATGAAAAATCGTCAGCCGCAAATGCGCTTCTTAATCGACTAATACAAATGGCACGGTCGGGAGATGAAAACGCCGTATTTGCACTGAATTATTGGTATAAAAACGTAGATTATTCGGGGGTAAATTAAAATGGAACTCTTATTATTGCTTATTATTCCTTTGATGATAGCTGTATTGGTTTTAGGCTTCAAAGGACTTTCCAAAGAAAAACAGATATACCAAAGATATCGAAATGTTTTCGGTAAATGGGGCGCTCGTTTTTGCGTAACATTCTTTTTCCTGTTTGTTTTTTGTACGGCTGGCACACTGCTTGCCCTTATCATGGGAGAAGTTGAGAGCGGGTTAGCCAGCATTGGTCAGCTTCTGCTTATTTTTGCAACAGGCATTGTGGGATTGGTGATTTCGGTTTGTATTTATCGAAACGCAAAGGCAAAGTGTCCCAAAAAACTTCGCAAAGATCTTCTCAAGAATATGATATTGGCAGCTTTTGGATCCTCCACGAGGACTGTGTTTGCGTTCCTTCCGATATCTGGCGGATTTTTAGACAATACCGTCGTGACAACGGGCCTGGATACCAGCGTCACCAGAGGATCTGAACTTGTAGACTGCTACACAAACGATGTGTATCGCGTGAGCGATATCCGCAGCGGTGTCGCTTATATAGAGCGTGACGGTGTGAGTGTGGCTGTCAACGGCACGGGTGACAGCTTCACGGACAGCAGCGGAAACCGTTATCGTTTAAGATAACCCAATGAAAGTAATAAAAAGCGACTATCGTACAAAAACGCAGTGAACAATAGTCGTTTTTTACATTGCATTTTCAATCTCTACCGCGTTATTCGACCATCATATGATAAATCATCAGAAGTATTTTAACGTGAAAAACAAGACGAGTAAGAATAAAGCAAAGACATGCCGAAAAAGCCCGTTAAAAACAGGCAAAAAAAGAGGATAAAAAGTCAGGCAGAAACTTGATTATGTATGTCAAGCAAAACCTCATC
>CADCNI010000007.1 GCA_902802795.1 uncultured Ruminococcus sp. | reverse complement strand
GCAATACGTCTTTTGCAAAGTTCATTTTTACCACCCTGTTTTATTGTAGCATATTGGTTTTGCTTTGGCTATATGAATTTTAAGTTAGTGCTTATGGGGCTTTGCCCCACCCCCCGCAAGGGCGCTGCCCTTGACCCGCTAGGGAGCCTTGCCCCCTAGGACCCCACGCTCGCATTCGCTCGCTAGTTATGCGCTGCGCTATGCTTTTTTCTTTTTCGTTCCCCGCTAAATTCTCATTTAGCAGCTAAAAATCTGTCAACTAAGGAGGACTTGTGGATGAATGTACAGGAGACAGCCGCAGGGTTTCACCTGCGGGAAAAACAGGATCATTATGACTACGCAGCGTTTTTCAGACATATCGCGCCGAAGCTTGGCGCTGCGTTGCTGGGCGGGCTGATGAACCGCGCACTGCTGCCGGGCGGATACTTTCCGTTCGGAGCAGCGCTGATGGCGGCCGTGCCGCAATCCTACGCGGCGGCCACAGCGGTGGGCGGCGTGATAGGCTGTCTGATGGATGGGGGCTTCCTGCTGTCTATGGAAGGGCTGCGGCATATGACCGCCGTGCTGGCGGTAGGCGGCATCCGATGGGCGCTGGGAGAGCTGCGATTTGTCAATACGGCGCGGTTCTATCCGTTCTTTACCGCGCTGGCGGGGATTCTGCTGACCAACATCGTTATCAACGGAACGGCCGGTTCCCTTGTCTCCTACAGTACCCTTTTCTTCCTGATCGAAGGCGTAATAGCGGGACTTGCCGCCATGCTGTTTTCGGGCGCGTTTGACGTGATAGGCGACAGGCAAAAGGGCGTGCAGCGCAGCCGTCAGAATGTCGCCGCGCTGACGGTCATGCTCTGCGCCGCCGCCATACCGCTGTGCCGGTTCAGTGTGATGAATTTTGCACCCGGTGCAGCCTTGATGCATGCGGCGGTGCTGACGGTACTCTTTTCACGGCGCGAAGTGGGCGGCGCTGTCGCGGGGATTGCGGCAGGCGCTGTCAATGCGCTGGCAAATTTCAGCCTGCTGCAGGGGGCGGTCATTCCGATTGCTGCTCTGCTGGCGGGATATGCCGCCGTGTACGGGCGCATCTTTGCCGTGTCGGTGTATCTGGCGGCCTGTCTGGCGGGTACGCTGACTTCCGGACGCGTGGACTACGGATTTCTGACCGAGGCGGCTGTCGGCGGTGTGGCGGCCTGTCTGCTGCCGTCGGAACATGGCGAGCGGCTGCTGTCCGCGTTAGGGCTTGACGAAAGGGAACGAAGCGTTTACGCGGCGGCGGACAACAGCGCGGTGATCGGACGGCTTAAAGCGGCAGCCGCCGCGCTGACAGGTGTGTCAACCGTGGTGGAACGCGTTTCCATCGGGCTGGACAAGCTCCATCATCTTCCGTCGGAGGAAATCTATCACCGCTCCTTTAGCAAGGTTTGCGCCGACTGCCCTATGAAAGAGCAGTGCCGGGGAAATTGCTCCGGCGCGACACAGGAGGAAATCACCGCACTGGCAACAGGGCTGCATCAGAACGGTTCGGTAAGCGGGCTGGAAATTGCGGAGACTGTGGGGCGCAAATGCCTGCATGAAGAAGAACTGGCGGGGGAACTGAGCCGCCAATACGGCTATTTCCTCGCCACCCGCAACGCACAGAGCCGGATCGCCGAGGTACGGTCGGTGGTCAGTCAGCAGTTGGGGAGCGTGGGCGTGATGCTGACCGAACTGAGCGAGGAAATCGGCGCACCGGATTATGAGGACGAATATTCCGCCTCCCTGCTGGCTTCTTCACTCAAAAGCTGCGGCTATGCGGTCTTGGGCGTGACATGCACGGTGGCTCGCAGCGGCAGGAAATCCGTCAATCTGACATTGCGGGAGGCCGGACGCGTGACGCTGGAGAGGGACGAGATCGCGGACTATATAGGGGAATGTCTGGGCGGCGCGTTTGACGAAGTACAGAGGGAAACTTTCGACAACCGTGAATGGCGTATCACCTTGGTGCAGAGGAAAAACTACCGTTTTACGGTGGCCGGAGCGCAGCATTGCCACAGCGGGGAGCGGCTTTGCGGGGACGCCTATGAAGCGTTTGAAGACGAAGAGGGGAACGCCTGCGTCGTTATCAGCGACGGCATGGGCAGCGGCGGCCGCGCGGCGGTGGAGGGAGCCATGGCGTGCGGCTTGTTTTCGCGGCTGCTCAGAGGGGGCTTCGGATGTGACAGCGCCGTCAAGATCGTCAATTCCGCCCTGCTGATCAAATCCGCGGACGAATCGCTTTCCACGCTGGACTGCCTGAGGGTCAATCTTTACAACGGCCGCACCATGTTCTGTAAAGCAGGCGCGGCGCAGTCCTACCATGTACGTGAGGGAGTCGTCAACCGCGTTGACCTCGAATCGCTGCCGCTGGGCATTCTGCGGGAAACCGACCTCTCGCGGTATGCGCTGACCGCCGAAGAGGGAGATTTGTTCGTCATGCTGTCGGACGGCGTACCGACAGATCAAAGCCTGTGGTTTGAGTCGCTGCTGGAGCGATACGACGGGCAGGAGCCGGAGGAATTCGCCGCGTTTCTGATGCAGCAGGCGGCACAGCGTCGTCCGGCAGGGGAGGACGACGATATTACCGTCATTGTCGGAAAGATGGAAGCCAATGCGGAATAAAGCAGAACCAATATCAAAGCATGGCATATAATGTAGAGAAAGCGCCGGAACGGTTCAGTTTTACGATGCAGCCGAGATAATCCGCGTAGCCGCCTTCATAGAGTCGTACCGTGTTTTGTACGCCGTCTTTCATGGCAAATCCGATTGTCTTGTCTCCGAAATGATATTCCACCCGCTTGAGCGCCAGATTTCGTGCAATGCGGCAGACAAAAGCGGACAGCGTTTGCGGTTGTGCGGGTGGAATGGCATTCCATACGCCGAGCAGCGTATCGTTGAGACATTCCTCCGCTTCTGACGGCTCGTGCAGGATATTCCGGATCACGCTGCGGCACAGCCCGCCGTATTTCCCTTTCAGCTCGACGATGGCGTCGTCTGATCGGGACAGGAAAAGTGAAATGATTTGATGGTCTTCCATAGGCGTTGCCTCCTTTCTTTTGCGTTGGCCCTCTATAGATTTACTACGGATTCTTTTTCCCATCTTGTTTTTATCGAAGATAGCGTATATTTTTAATGATAGCACAACGCCGAAATTATTTTTCAAAAAAATGAAAAAAACACTTGACATTTTCTCTCCCATGGTGTAATATATTACACGTCACTGAGAGCAAGCGACAACCAAACGACTTAAATATGTTGGTTATTACAGGTTGTAATATTACTTGAAAGTGCGGCTATATGGGAGCATAGCTCAGCTGGGAGAGCATCTGCCTTACAAGCAGAGGGTCACAGGTTCGAGCCCTGTTGTTCCCACCAGTTGTGGCCCGGTAGTTCAGCTGGTTAGAACGCTAGCCTGTCACGCTAGAGGTCGACGGTTCGAGCCCGTTCCGGGTCGCCACAATTTGCCTCTGTAGCTCAGTCGGTAGAGCAGGGGACTGAAAATCCCCGTGTCATTGGTTCGAACTGTCGTGTGTCCGCGCAATATGCGGAATTAGCTCATCTGGTAGAGCGCCACCTTGCCAAGGTGGAGGTAGCGAGTTCGAGCCTCGTATTCCGCTCCATTTACGGCACCATCGCCAAGAGGTAAGGCAACGGTCTGCAAAATCGTTATCCCCAGTTCGATTCTGGGTGGTGCCTCCAAAAAGCTGTCAGCTTTTACTGACAGCTTTTATATTCCCTGTTGCAAGGGATTTGTGGCCCGGTAGTTCAGCTGGTTAGAACGCTAGCCTGTCACGCTAGAGGTCGACGGTTCGAGCCCGTTCCGGGTCGCCACATTTGCCTCTGTAGCTCAGTCGGTAGAGCAGGGGACTGAAAATCCCCGTGTCATTGGTTCACTGTCGTGTGTCCGCGCAATATGCGGAATTAGCTCATCTGGTAGAGCGCCACCTTGCCAAGGTGGAGGTAGCGAGTTCGAGCCTCGTATTCCGCTCCACTTCAAAACGCACTTTAAGTGCGTTTTTTATTATATGAAAAACTTTATGAGGGTGATTTTTTGATGAATCCAAAACATCATGCGCAAAAAAATCCTCGACTGATGATAGGTTGCCTGTGAGAGTGCCGTTTTTCCGTTTTTCCTTGACGATTCTCGCAGGCGGCCCGAACTGTCGAGGAGTCGATCAAATTGAAAAAAGACCGCGCTTATTTACGTTACCAGCGCAACCGCGCCATTCGTCGGAAAGAAGGTATTCTTCGCCGTCTGGGCGGTGAGGATTATGTGCAGGCTTGGGAACACGGCGAACCGGGACGGCTGGCAAAAGGAAAAATCCATTGTTCCTGCCCGATCTGCCGCAGAAAATCCTATGATGAACCCGCCTGCCGCGACCACCGCGCCGCTATTCGTGCCGCAGCGCAAATGGAGGAAACAACTGAATAAGAAAAATCATCCCTCTGTTGTCCTTTCCGACGGCAGGAGGATGATTTTTTTCATAATAAAAGTTTATTCCGCAAAGGGCTTGTTTTTATATTCCACATAGCTGCCCAGCACTTCGAGAGAAGCGAGATGGGTGTCGTCGAGCTGTCCTGTGGCGTAATCGGCAGGTTCATGGATGTTGAACATAAATCCCTGCTTGCCGTAGCGTTTGTCCACGCCCTCTATGTATTTCTGTTCGATGGCGGCGTGAAGAACGCGTCCGATGATCATGGAATTGATGCCCTTGCGCGAGAGATCGACATTGCAGGCGAGCTGGCATTCCAGCGTCATGAAGCTTTCTTTGACGCGCGGCGCTTTGACGGTGCGGGCGGGTTCCACGGTGAAGTGACCCTCCTCAAATTCGTTGCTCTCGTTGGAATTTCCCGTAATGGTGGCAATGCAGTTGGGATAATAATCCGCGCTGACAAAGTTGATGCAGAATTCCCCCTCCCGCACGATGTTCTGGTAGGTGTGGGAGAGATGAGCCACATTCTGCATGACGGCAAAATAGCCCCCCGCGTCGCCGCCAAAGCTGCTCCATGAATGAAAGCAGAGGTTCGGCTGACCGTTTTCCTTGCGGGTGGAGATCAGAAAAAGCACCTGCGGTATGGCGCAGGCAAATTCCATATGGGAAAAGGAATCAAACTGTCCGGGCCAGTTTTCATACAGCAGCTCGGCGGATTCCATGCCGATTTCACGTTTCAATATTTTTTGTCATTCCTTTTTTATGTTTTTTCATCGGCAGACGGTTGACGACGGGAAAAAAACGGCGCGTAAAGCAGCGCCCAGATAACCGCTACGAGCGCGAGCATGGGCAGCAGATAGGCACTCTCCCCGCACCAATCCGCGAATTGTTGCGTGAGTGTGCCGCGAACGGGACCGTTAATAAAATAATAATTGCTGCCGAATATGCGGTTGAGCAGTAGCGCGGGAATCATTGTTACCGCGAACATACCGGCAACCTTCGGCAATGCCCAGGGATTCGGGCGGAACACGCCGCACACGACCATATACAGCGGAATGAGCGCGATAAAGGTGTGCGCGACCATCAGATGCACAAAGTAGAAGCTCAGCGCGGTGGAATTGCCGATATCCGGCGTGACAAGCGCGAAGAAGGCCCCCGGCATATTGACCGCGTAGACAAAGTTGCGGAAGGTTTCGCTGCGGGTGAACACCGCGAGCGGATAGGTAAAGAGCGAGATGGAGCAGAGGTGAAAGGGCAGCCCTGTGCGGATGTCGAATTCTTCCGGGCAAAACACAAACCGCACATATTTGGTCAGTTCGATGACGGTAAACACCGCCCAGAGCGCCACCAAAAGCCTTTGCTTTCCTTTCTGACCGAGCCGACCGCCCCATCCGATGACCACTGCGCTGAACAACGCCGCCACCGCCAGAAACGCCAGATGTTCCGGCGAAAAGGGAGTGACAGGTCTGTCCAGATCAAAAAAGCGCGCCCTCATGTTCCCTCATCCTCCTGTTTTCACCCGCAATATTACATTTCACATTTCACGCTGAATTTAGTTTTCCCGGACAAGGCGCTGAAATGCGTCGCCGCGCACTTCAAAATTCTTGAACATATCATAGCTGGAGGCGGCGGGGGAGAGCAGGCAGATTTTGCCGGGGGCGGTGACTTCCTTTGCCTTGGCGACGCCCTGATCGAAGTCATAGCAGGGGTAGACGGCGATGCGCTTGTCAATGCCGTATGCTTCCAGCAATTCCCGCATACGCTGTGTGGTCTGCCCCACAAGGACGATGTTGTCGATTTCGGCGGTGGTGAGGAACTGCGCGAGGTCGGTGTAATCAATGCCGCGATCCATGCCGCCGAGAATCAGGGTGCCGACGTTGCCGAGCGACCTGACCGCGTTGATGGCGGAGCGGCAGATGGTGGAAATGGAGTCGTCGTAATAGGTCACGCCGCCGAAGGTGCCGACCTTCTCCAGACGGTGCGCCAGCGGACGGAAGGTGGCGAGTGAAGCCTTGAACTCCGCGTCGTCCATGCCGAAGCCCTCTTTGCAGAGGTAGTAGTCGATGGCGATGTTGTAGAGGTTGTGCTTGCCGACCAGGCAGGTGTCGCCCTCCGCGTCCCCTTCGCTCGGTCGGATATGGATGGAACCGTGGGGAACCGTCAGGGTCGTGCCGCTGACCGAGATGTCGGCGGGAACGGTTTTTCCCAGTCCGTCGCAGGCGGTGACAAGCTTCCCCTTGCGCGGATAGCGGCGCAGCGTTTCGAGGTCAGAGCAGTTGAGAATCACGATGTCGTTTTCATCCTGATAGGTGAAAATATGCGCCTTCGCGGTGATGTAATTCTCCATCGTGACATAGTGGTCGAGGTGTTCCTCATACAGGTTGAGAATCACGCCGACATGGGGCGAGTGACGGACAAATTCGAGCTGGTGGCAGGACATTTCAAACACCACCGAGGTGTTGTCGTCGATGCGGTCGATGTAATCGAAGCAGGGGATGCCGATGTTGCCCACAAAGACGGTGTTGTCATCGTGGTTTTTGAGCAAATGATAGAGCAGGGAAGAGGTGGTGCTTTTGCCCTTGGTGCCGGTGATGCCGAAGGTATTCTTGCCAAAGGCGGTCAGAAAGACTTCGGTCTGCGAAGTCAGACGGTCAAGAATGGGTTCGGGATGAAAGACGGGAATGCCGGGGCTTTTGAAAATCCAGTCGAAGCCCTCAAAGTCGATGCCCTTTGTCTCGGTGTCCCAGAAATCGCAGTCCGGATAGGCGCTTATGTCGATCGGCTTGCTGTCGGCAAGCGTCAGGTGCAGTTCGGGATAAACGGCGCGGATATAGCGGAAGGTGGAGATACCTTCGCGCCCCATGCCCCAGATGACGACGTTTTTGTTTTCGATGAATGAAATGATATTTTTCATAATCTGTCGGCGGCTCCTTTGGTGAAATGTGTTGTTTTTTCATTTGATTCCCATTATAGCATTGCAGGGGGGCTTTGTCAATCGGACAGTTGCGGTGAGCAGGGAAATCAATTTTCATTTTTCAAATCAATTTGCTTCTTGCAATATCCGGCTTCCTGTGATAAACTGTAAGAAAAAGGCATGGCAGGAGATGATAGAAGGAATGGCATATCAGGTATTCATTTCATTCAAGCGCAACGCATTGGACGGCAGCGGCAAGACAAGAGACTATGAATTAGCCGCCGATCTGCACAAAACCCTGAAAGCCAGAGGCATTGAAACCTTTTTCAGCGAAAAGGATTTGTCAACGTCGAAATTCCGGGATGAAATAGACACCGCATTGGAAGAAGCCCGGATATTGGTTGTGGTCGGGACAAGCCGTGCGCATCTGGAATCGGAAAATGTAAAGTATGAGTGGCGTGCGTTTCATGAGGATATGCTGAATGGTATCAAACCCAACGGTCAGATATATACCTATCTGGAGGGAATGCCTCAGACGCATCTCCCCCTGGCGCTGCGGCACTACCAGTCGTTTTTATCCAATCAGAAGGAACTTCTCGTACACTTCATCATGGAGAATCTCGGCATACAGGATGTTCCATCCCATCCCCAACCCACGCAGGACACAACCGCCAAGCCCGCCCCCCAACCCGCTCCGCAGCCGGTGTCCTATCCGTCTCCTGTGAGTTATTCCACCCGACCGATTCAAAATATCTCACAGCCCGTTTCACAGCCCGCTGCCCGAAAATCGGTACAATCTACGCCGCTGATTGTGACAGTCGCGGTGGTGCTTGTGATAGCGATGGTAAGCGGCATATGGGCGATCAGCCATTCAAATGACGATTCCACAGAAAGTGTAAAGTCGTTGTCGGAACTTGGAAGTGTATCAGTGGGAGATCATTTCACTTTCGGAAACTACCCGCAGGGGGAAGACGGTGAAGAACAGCCGATCGAATGGCGTGTGCTGGCGGTGGAGAGCGGGAAGGCGCTTGTGATTTCGGAAAAGCTGCTGGATTATGTTCCATACAATAGAGAATACACTGATGTTACTTGGGAAACCTGCACATTAAGAACATGGATGAACAACGGCTTTCTGAACAACGCATTCAACTCAGATGAGCAGGCAAAACTAGTCACCATCACCAATCAGAATCCGAATAATCCAACATACGGAACAGAGGGCGGCAACGCCACGCAGGACAGAATCTTTGCACTCAGCATAGACGAGGCGAAAAAATATTTTTCATCAGATTCCGACAGAAAAGCATATACGACAGACTACACCCACAAAAAAGAATACGATCACGATGATCGTTCCGAATGGTGGTGGCTCCGTTCTCCCGGCCGCAGTAGTAATTACGCCGCGGTCGTGTTCGGCAGTGGCAACGTCGATCAGAACGGCAGCTACGTCAATCTCAATAATGTCGCTGTTCGTCCCGCTTTCTGGCTGAATCTATAATAAAAAATCTTCAAATCTACCAATCCTCACATCTTCATGCGCCGCAGGCGCATCAATCATCCTTCCCGCCGCAAAGCGGCGGGAAAATTTTTGAATTTTTTGGTGTTAAAAAATGTCACAGCAAACGCGAATGCGACATTGTTTATCCCTCAAATCCCCCCGGAACTTTCCCGTGACACACGGCGCGGAAGTTCCGGGATTTTGTTTTTTTTCTGTTTGACCATCCATACACATGGATTATTTCAAAAATGGTTTTCCTTCCCTGCCCGGACGGTGTATTCCTGTGCCGTGACGGGGCAAAGCGTTTCTTTCGCACTGCATTGCTTTAAAGCGTACAAAAATTCGGTGAAAACTTTGTCAAATTATGAAAATCTTGATATTGACTTTTTGAATGGTATCTGATAAGATATGTGCTAATGGTCTTGATTTTGCATGATAGCAATTTTGAAGTTCTATTCGCCGCCGCGCCCAAAAAAGGCAGGTATCAAATGATTTTTGAAAAAAATAACGGTGCGTCGGTAAGAAAAAAAACAGAGAAAAAAACTAATACAGCAACAAAAAGGGCAGATAACACAGTCTACATTCTGACTGCTGGGTGACGCAAGTCACTCATCTAATTTATTTCAGCCGCTTCGGCGGCGCTGTTGGGGGGATGTGTGCTAATGTCTGAAAACATCATTAGTCTGAAAAACATTTCTGTGTCGTTTGATGGAGAGGTCATACTGGACAAGCTGAATCTCGATATCAAGGACGGGGCGTTTGTGACCCTGCTCGGTCCTTCGGGCTGCGGCAAAACAACGACTCTGCGCATCATCGGCGGGTTTCAGGAGCCGGACAGCGGAGATGTTTTTTTTGGTTCGGAGCGGATCAACGATCTGCCGGCTCACAAGCGCAAGCTGAACACCGTGTTTCAGCGATACGCGCTGTTTCCTCATCTGAATGTGTATGAAAATATCGCGTTCGGCATGAGGATTCAGAAAAAGAGCGAGTCGGAGATCAGGGCTAAGGTCGATGAAATGCTCAAACTGGTATCGCTGGAGGGCTTTGAAAAAAGGCGTACCTCCACACTTTCGGGCGGTCAGCAGCAGCGTGTGGCGATTGCGCGCGCGCTTGCCAACGATCCGAGGGTGCTGCTGCTGGACGAGCCTCTCGGCGCGCTGGACTTAAAGCTGCGCCAGGAGATGCAGGTGGAGCTGAAGCGAATCCAGAGCCGTCTGGGTATCACGTTTGTCTACGTGACCCACGACCAGGAGGAAGCGCTGTCGATGTCTGACACCATCGTGGTCATGAACCACGGCGTGATTCAGCAGATCGGTTCGCCCATCGACATTTACAATGAGCCGGAGAACGGTTTTGTTGCTGACTTCATAGGAGAAAGCAACATCGTAGACGGCATTATGCATGCCGACTGCGATGTTGAATTTTGTAATACGAGGTTTGAATGCGTGGACACCGGCTTTGCAAAGGATGAGGAAGTGGACGTGGTCATCCGTCCGGAGGATATCGTGGTGGTGCCGAAGGAAGAAAGCGGTCTGCGCGGCACGGTCACGTCCGTGACCTTCAAAGGCGTGCATTACGAGATGTATGTGGACGTTCCCGGCGAGGAGGAGGAATGGATCATCCAGTCCACCGTCGCGCAGGAGGAAGGCAAGGAAATCGGCATGACGGTCGATCCCGAAAATATCCACATCATGAAGAAGTACACCGGCGACTACGCAAGCGACATCGAGTTTGCATAACGGAGGGCTGCACATGAAGAAAGATTCATTGATTGCTTCGCCCTTTATGCTGTGGGTGCTGATCTTTACCATCATTCCGCTGGGAATGGTGTGCTGGTATGCCTTCACCGACGCGTCGGGCGCCTTCACACTCGCCAATATCGAGACAATCGGCACCTACTGGGTTTACCTCAAAGATTCGCTGGTGATGGGCGCGGTGGCAACGCTGCTGTGTCTGGTGCTGGGATATCCCGTCGCCTACATCATGTCCCGCGCGAGCTGGGGCGCGCAGCAGACCATGATGATGCTGCTCATGCTGCCCCAGTGGATGAATTTCCTGCTGCGAACCTATTCGTGGATGACGATCCTCGAAAACAACGGACTCATCAACACGCTTCTCGGAAAAATCGGACTCGGACCGTTCCATATGATCAACACCAAGGGTGCGATTATATTAGGTATGGTCTATAATTTCCTGCCTTATATGATACTGCCGATTTATTCCGTGATGGAAAAGATTCACGAAAGCCTGTTTGAAGCGGCACGCGATCTCGGCGCGAACCGCTTCAATACCCTGTTGCGTGTCGTCATGCCCCTGAGCCTGCCGGGCGTGATTACAGGCATTACCATGGTGTTTGTCCCCTCGGTCAGCACGTTCGTCATTTCCCAGATGCTGGGCGGCGGACGCAATATGCTGATCGGCGACGTCATCGAACGCCTCTTTGTCGGCGCGGCTCCCAATTACAATGTGGGCGCTGCCCTTTCGCTGGTGCTGATGGTGCTGATTTTAATCAGCATGGCCATTATGAAGAAATTTGACGACGGCGAAGAGACGGGAGGTTTGATGATGTGATGAAGATTCTGTCGAAAATTTATACCACACTGGTATTTTTATTCCTCTATGCGCCCATCGTGGTGCTGATCGTGTTTTCCTTCAACCAGAGCAAGAGCCGTTCGGTCTGGAAAGGCTTCTCGCTGCGGTGGTATGAAAACCTCTTTAACGACCACATTATATTGGAAGCGCTCTGGACGTCCATTGAGGTGGCGGTGCTTGCCGCGATTATCTCGACGATTATCGGCACCGCCGCAGCGGTGGGACTCAAACGCATGAACAAGGGGCTGCGCTCTGTCATGCTCACGCTCAACAATATCCCGATGGTCAACCCCGACATCGTGACGGGCATATCCATGATGCTGCTGTTTGTCGCCATCTTCACGGCGACCGGACTGCTGCGTCCCGGATTTGTCACGCTGGTCATCGCGCATGTGACATTCTGCATTCCCTATGTGATACTGTCGGTACTGCCCAAGCTCAACCAGATGAATCCAAGCATCTATGAAGCGGCGCAGGATTTAGGATGCCCGCCGATGAAGGCTTTCATGAAAGTCGTGATGCCGGAGATCATGCCGGGTATTATCACGGGTATGATGATGGCGTTTACGCTGTCGCTCGATGATTTTGTCATCAGCTACTTCACCAGCGGCTCCACGGCGCAAACCCTGCCTATGGTCATTTATTCCATGACCAAGCGCCGTCTCAGCCCGAAGGTCAACGCACTTTCCGCGATTATGTTTGTCATCGTCATGGTGATGCTCCTTATCATCAATTTCCGTCAGCTGCGGGAGGCGGCGAGAAAGAATGTGAAGCACGAAGTGTGAAATTAGTGATCAGTGGATAGTGGTCAGTGATCAGAAAGTGGGAAGTGGGAAGTGGGAAAGACAAATAATCTGTACCATCTTGCTCATTCAGATATTGTAGAAAGGAAATGAAGAAAATGAAAAAAATTATTTCTCTCGTACTCTCGGCGGCGCTGCTGATTGCCTCGCTGTCCGCGCTGGCAGGCTGCTCCAAAGACGACGGCGGCGTGGAAAAGACCGGCGAAGTGCTGTATGTCTACAACTGGGGTGAATACATCTCCAACGGTGATGACGGCACATTCGATACCAACGCCCAATTTGAAAAGGAGACCGGCATCGAGGTCAAGTACCTCACCTTTTCGAGCAATGAGGAAATGTACACCAAGATCAAGAGCGGCAGCATGACGGTGGACGTCATCATTCCCTCCGACTACATGATCTCCCAGATGATTTCCGAGGGTATGCTCGAAAAGCTGGATTTTGACAACATTCCCAACGCGGAAAATATCGACGCTTCCTTCGGCAAGCCGATGTATGACCCGACCGGCGAATATTCGGTGCCCTATACATGGGGCTGCACCGCGATTTTCTATGATTCCCGCTATGTGGATCCGGAAGATGTTGACGAAAACTCGTGGGATCTGCTCTGGAACGAAAAGTACGCGGGTAAGATTCTGATGTTCAACAACCAGCGCGACGCTTTTGCCGTGGCGGAGGCCAAGCTGGGTTATTCGCTCAACACCGAGGATCCCGACGAACTGGAAGCCGCCTATCAGGAGCTTGTCAAGCAGAGTCCGCTGGTGCAGGGCTATTACGGCGACCAGATTTTTGACAAGATGGAGAGCGGCGAAGCGATCATCGCTCCCTACTTCAACGGCGACCTTCCCATGATGCTCGAAGGCAACGAATATGTCAAGGGCTATATCCCCAAGCGCGCCAACAAATTTGTGGATGCGCTCTGTATTCCCACCTGCTGCCAGAACAAGTCGGCCGCCGAGAAGTACATCGACTTCATGTGTCGGCAGGATATCGCGTTAGCTAATATCGAATATATCGGCTATGCGTCCCCCATGTCCTGCGTGGTGGAAGAGCTTGACGAGGAACTCACCGGCGAATTCTACTATCCCAGTGAGGAAAAGCTCGCAGAGTGCGAAGTATTCTATCAGCTTTCCAATGAAACCAATACATTCCTTTCTCAGAAGTGGGAAGATCTGATGAACCAAGTGGTAAAATAAGATGGTCAGTGATTAGTTAAAAAAGAACTGCACAGTGCAGCGGAACAGGAAGTTCCAAATGCACTGTGCGGTTCTTTTTCATAATAATGGACTGACCTTTATTCACTGTTCACCCATAGCCTGTACCTGTTCGTCTTCAGGGGAGACGGTGATAGAGTTCGGATCAATAACTACGTCGTCGTAGTGCTTGGCAGAGCGAAGGACAACCGTTGTTCTGCCGGGGATAAGCAGCTTGCCGTTTTCGAGGGTGGCAACAGCGTCTTTTTCTTCCTCTTCGGTTTCCTCCTCCGAGGACGCGCCGAAGACAGGCGCAGAATCCGTTTCAGTTTCACCTTCTGCGGCTTTGGCTACAACATAGCCGCGCAGCTCGGTGAAATCCTCATAACCGAGAGATTTCAGATCAAATGCGTTTTCATCCAGACTGAGATTGTGAATGATCATGACGGCCGTACCGTCGTAGATGCAGGTGTAGGCGCAGACAGATTCCTGTCCGAAATCGCAGGCGGTAACGGTGCCGCGTGCAATCTGGGGATTCTGATTTTTCAGTTTGAGAAGCAGGCGGTAATGATTGAGAAGCGAATTTTCATCCTTGAGCTGGTCATAAACGCCGTCGATGTCATCCTGGTTGACCGAGAGGTCCACATCAGGCGGCGCTGTCATTTTGGATCCGTCCTCTGTGGCGGACCACTTGATTGCCATACGGGCGGTGGGATCTTTCTTGGAACTGTCGGAGGTGCTGCCCTTCAGACCGATCTCTTCGCCGTAGTAGATGTAGGGATTGCCGGGCATGAGCAGATACAGGCTGGCTGCCATTTTGCGCTGACTGAGCGTGCGGAAGTAGGAGGAGCTGCGGCTCATGTCGTGATTGGAGACAAAGGGCGCGTCGATCGCGTCAGAGGCGGAAACCTGTTTGAGAGAATTGTTCCAGTTCTGGACACGCTTGGCGAAGGTGGCGCCCTGGGTGGCCATCACGGTCTTGGCGATATAGCCGGTGCTGTTGGCATAGGGGAAGTTAAAGAGGCTGTCGAGACCGCCTTTGTAATACTCTCTGATGCTGACGGAACTGACCCAGGCTTCGCCCACAGTGTAGAAATTCGGGTTTTTGGACTTACAGTAGTCTGTGATACGACGGAGCACCTGCGCGTTTTTCGCATGGTCGTTGAAATAGAAGTAGAGCACCGCGTCAAAGCGGAAGCCGTCCACACCCTTGCCAATCCAGAAGTCGCAGATCTTCTCGATTTCCTCCCAGACATATTCGCTGTCGTAGTTCAGCTCCGGCATATCGTCGCTGAAGTTGCATTCATAGTAGCAACTTGAGCCGGGAATGGGGCGGTAGCGCGCGCCGTTGTAAGTGATCGCGTAGTAGCTGCCGTTCTCTTGGGTGCGGGCACCTTCGTTTGCCTGTTCCTCGGTAATGTAGGAGTAATATTCGGCATATTTCTCGTCGTATTCGCTTTCAGATCCGGTTTCTTTGCAGCGAATCACGTCGCAGAAGGCTTTGAACCATTCATGTTGCGTCGAGGTGTGATTGAGCACCATGTCAATAATGAAGGTGATATTGCGCTCGTGGCACTTCTGAACGAGGTTTTCAAAATCCTCCATGGTGCCGTACATGGGATCGACGGCACAGTAATCGCTGACATCATACTTATGATAAGAAGGAGAAGGACAGATCGGCATGAGCCAGATGCCGTTGACGCCGAGAGAATTGGAGGAATATGCCCCGGTAGAGGATTTGAGGTAGTCGAGCTTTTTGGCAATGCCGTTGAAGTCGCCGAAGCCGTCGCCGTCGGAGTCGTAGAACGACCGGACAAAGATTTCATAGAAATTTTTATACTTGTCGTCGTATTCCACAATCGTCTCGTCGGGGACACAGGGCTTTTTTTCCGGTTCGATCGCCTCTTTGGTGCCGCAGGAACCGAGTACGGTGAGCGCGGCCAGTGCAATCAGCAGAGCAGAGCGCAGTCTTTTGGTAAATTTCAAAACCATTCATCCTTTCCTTGTTTGCCGATAACGCGCTTGGGAAGTTGTTCGTAAATTAATCAACAAACAAGCTGTTATTTGTTGGATTTGATTCTATTATAAAAGATTCGGGAGGCATTGTCAATTAAATTTTGTTTTTTTATTGAAAAAACTGTCAAGAACTGTCAAGACTAAGAGGCGGTCATCCGTCAGATAAAGAAAAATGCTGTTGACTTCTGCGCACAAGAGCGTTAAAGGAGACAAATCGCATGGGCTCTTTTGTGGCTTTTGGGTGAGGAAAGACAAAAAAATTTAAACGAATCGCCCGATAATCTATTGACAGTCGGACAGATTTATGGTAATATGCATATGGCAATTTTTAACTTTCCGGGAAGGTTGTGATTTTGTTGGTTCAGAAGGAAGCATGTTCATTTCCGCGTGCATCGGGTATATTGCTGCCCATTACCAGTCTGCCGTCGCCTTACGGTATAGGTACACTTGGCAAAGCGGCCTATGAATTTGTCGATTTTCTCAAGAAGGCGCAGCAGCGTTACTGGCAGGTTCTGCCTATCGGACCGACCAGTTTCGGTGATTCGCCTTATCAGTCGTTTTCCGCGTTTGCGGGCAACCCCTATTTTATTGATCTGGACACACTGGCGGAGGAAGGTCTTCTCCAGTATGACGAGATCAATTGCCACGATTGGGGCTGGGACGCCGCAAAGGTGGATTACGCCAAGATTTTTGAATCAAGATTTACGGTGCTTCGCAAGGCCTACGAACGCAGTGCTCACAAGAGTACGCCCGAATACGCGGCGTTTTGCGAGGAGAATGTATTCTGGCTGGACGATTACAGTCTTTACATGGCGCTCGAATTTTATTTTGACAACCGTGAGTGGTCGCTGTGGGACGATGACATCCGTCTGAGAAAGCCCCAGGCGGTCAAGGCGTACACTGAAAAGCTTGCGGATGATATTGATTTCTGGAAGTTTGTGCAGTATAAGTTTTTTGAGCAGTGGAATCGGCTCAAAGAGTACGCCAACGCCAATGGTATCAAGATTATCGGCGATATTCCCATCTATGTCTCGATGGACAGCGCCGATACATGGGTACACGGCGATATGTTCCAGCTCGACGACCAGATGAAGCCCATTAAGGTGGCGGGTGTGCCGCCGGATAATTTCTCTGCGGAGGGTCAGCTCTGGGGCAATCCTCTCTATAACTGGGAAGCGATGGAGAAGGATCGTTTCTCCTGGTGGAAGCAGCGCATGGGCGCATCCGCTAAGATCTACGACGTTATCCGCATCGACCATTTTATCGGTGTGGTGAAGTATTATTCGATTCCCGCCGGAGCCACCACCGCCATTGAGGGCAAGTGGATGCCGGGTCCGGGTATCAAACTGATCAACGCGATCAACACGGTGCTGGGCGATTCTCTCGTGATTGCCGAAGATCTTGGCGTATCCGACGAGAGAGTGGAGGCTCTGCTCAAAAAGGTGGGTTATCCGGGCATGAAGGTGCTCCAGTTCGGCTTTGACGGCGGCAACGACAATGTTTTCCTGCCTCATAACATTACCCCGAATTATGTTGTATATGGCGGTACCCACGACAACGAAACGCTGGTGGGCTATTTCTGCGATGACAATAAGGATATTGAAGAACTGAGATACGCTGTGGAATATCTTGGCTGCGAGACAATAGGAGATATCCCTGACGCCATTATCCGTGTCGGCTTTATGTCCTGCGCGCACACGGTCATCTATCAGTTGCAGGATTATCTCGGTCTTGACAATTCCGCCAGAATGAATTTTCCGTCTAAACTCGGCGGTAACTGGGAATGGAGAGCTGTTAAGTCGCAGATGTCTGACAAGCTCGCCGCAAGAATTGCAAAGCTTGTCGAAATTTACGGGAGGTAAAAAAACTTGAATACCACTTTTAAGAATGATGTTATCAAATGCCTGGAGCTTGACGCGGGTAAGACCCTTGCTACCGCTACAACCAAGGAACTGTACAACGCCGTTTCCAAGGCGGCTGTTGCCCAGGCTTACCGCGGCGCGGACAAATTCACCGGCGCCAAGAGAGCTGCGTATCTGTCCGCTGAATTCCTCATCGGCCGCATGATCTACAGCAATCTTCTCAATCTCGGTCTCCTCGAGGATACCAAGGAGATTCTTGCGGAAGAGGGCATTGACATCAACGTATTTGAAGATATTGAAGACGACGCTCTCGGCAACGGCGGTCTTGGCCGTCTCGCTGCCTGTTTCATCGACTCCGCCGCCACCCAGAATATTCCGCTGGACGGCTATGGCATCCGTTACAAATACGGTCTTTTCAAGCAGTATTTTGAAAACGGCTTCCAGAAAGAAAAGGCGGACGACTGGCAGAGCTACGGCGATCCGTGGTCCATTCGCCGCGATGACGAAACCGTTCTTATCAAGTTCTCCGGTCAGACTGTGAAGGCAGTTCCCTATGACATGCCGGTGATCGGTTTTGGCGGCAAGACCGTCAACAACCTCCGTCTGTGGCAGGCGGAGGCGGTCAATGAGTTCGATTTCGACCAGTTTAACCGCAACAACAGAGCCGCTTCCATTGCGGAAAAGAACGACGCAGAAGTCATTTCCTCCGTCCTCTATCCCAACGATGAAACCTACGAAGGCAAAATGCTCCGTCTTAAGCAGCAGTATTTCTTCTCCAGCGCTTCTTTGCAGGATATGATCCGCAAGTACAAGGCAAAGCACGGCTCTGATTTTTCGCAGTTTTCCAAGGAATACGCCATTCAGCTCAACGACACCCATCCGGTTGTTTCCATCCCTGAATTCATGAGAATTCTCGTGGAAGAAGAGAAGATTGACGTCAAGGATGCTGTGGCTTACGCAAAGGAGACCTTTGCCTATACCAACCACACCATCATGCCTGAAGCGCTTGAAAAGTGGAACACCAACCTCTTTATCGACGTGATTCCGGAAGTCTACAATTATGTCATTATCCTTGACAAGATTCTCCAGGAAGATCTCGAATCGAAGGGCATTATCGGCGACGCCGCCAAGATCTACCGCATCATCGACAACGATCAGGTTCATATGGCGCGCATTGCCATTTACGCCACCCATTCCATCAACGGTGTGGCGCAGATTCACACGGATATTCTCAAGAATACCGCGCTCAACGAGTGGTATAAGCTCTATCCCGAGCGTTTCAACAACAAGACCAACGGCATCACCCAGCGCCGCTGGCTGGCGCTCGCCAACCGGGAACTGGCGGACTTTATCACCGAAAAAATCGGCAGCGGCTGGATCACTGACCTCTTTGAACTCAAGAAGATGGAGCAGTTTGCCGATGACGACGAGACTTTGAGAAGATTTGCCGACATCAAGCACCAGAAGAAGGTCGAACTGGCGGAGTATATGAAGAAGATGGACGGCTTTGAGGTGAACCCCGACTTCATTTTCGATATTCAGGTCAAGAGACTGCATGAGTACAAGCGTCAGCTTCTCAATGCTTTCTCCATCTTGGACATCTACTTTGGCATTAAGGAAGGCCGCATCAAGAATTTCAACCCGACTGCCTTTATCTTCGGCGCAAAGGCTGCTCCCGGTTATTACAGAGCCAAGGGTATCATCAAGTTCATTAACGAGATCGGCAAAATGATCGCTGCCGACCCTGAGGTCAGTCAGTATCTCTCCGTCTCCTTTGTTTCCAATTATAATGTTTCTTATGCTGAAAAACTCACTCCCGCTGCCGACGTTTCCGAGCAGATTTCCACCGCTGGCACCGAGGCTTCCGGTACGGGAAATATGAAGTTTATGCTCAACGGTGCGGTGACGCTGGGGACATTTGACGGCGCCAATGTCGAAATCGTCGAGCAGGCAGGCGAAGAGAACAACTATATCTTCGGCGCGAGAGTGGAGGATATCGAAAAGATCAGCCAGACCTACAAGTCCAAGGACATCTATAACAGCAATCCCCGCATCAAGGAGGTACTCGATACCCTGGTGGACGGTACGTTTGACGATGGCGGTACAGGTATGTTCCGTGATCTCTACGAGTCTCTCATTAATGGTGCTCACTGGCATCAGCCTGACCATTATTATATCCTTCTCGATCTCATTCCCTATTGTGATGCAAAGCTCAAGTGCAACGCTGATTATTCCGACAAAAAGGCGTTCACCAAGAAGTGCTTCATGAACATGGCCAATTCCGGCAAGTTCTCCAGCGACAGAACCATCGAGGAATATGCTGCTGAAATCTGGGGCGTGTAAGTTTAATTCGCAATGTGTAGAGACGGTATGTCGTGTCATTCATCTTTGGTGACCCCTTTCAACTTTGTTGAAAATGACAAACCAACCTTATAGCTAAAATTAACAACGAGCCGCGATTTACTGGAAAAAATCTTGTGAATGGCGGCTCTTGTTTTTTGGTAAAATCGTCTGTTTTTCGCGGTTTTATGAAGAAAATACAGATGAACTATGAAAAAAAACTAAAAAATACTAAAAAATTTTTGAAAAAACTATTGACAAATCGTACAATTTGAGGTATCATATTCACAGGTTCGGACGAGAATAAAAAAAGTCCGTAAAACCTAAAAAAATTGTGAAAAACGTCATTTTGACGTTTAACAAAATTTTTACTGGAGGGTTTATCCAATGAAAAAAAGAATTCTCGCACTTTCACTGGCGGCCGCTATGGTAATCGGCGCACTCGCAAGCTGCACCAAGCAGGAAACCGTTGTTTCTTCTGCTGTTGAAGCTAGAGATGTTTCCCTTACTCTTTGGGGTGCTGAAGCTGATCTGGACTTCTTGAAGGAAGTGTCCTCTGACTTCGCTAAGACCTATGCTGATGAGCATGACGATGTCAAGTCTGTCACCGTCGACGTTAAGATCGTTGGCGAAAACGACTCTTCCAAAGAAGCTCTGAAGGATATCAATGCTGCTGCTGACGTGTTCGGCGTACCTGGCGACCAGACTGCTCAGCTTGCTGACGCAAAGGCTATCTATGCTATGCCTGAAGATGTTGTTAAGGAGATCAAGGATCTGGTTGGCGATAGCACCGCTGCTAAGGCCTTCTACAACGGCAACTACTATGGTTTCCCCTATTCTCCTAACACCGCTTGCGCACTTTATTACAACAAGACCCTCTTTACTGAGGACGAAGTAAAAGACCTGAACGTCATGCTCGAGAAGGATCTCGGCGACACGAAGGCTATCGGTGTTGACTCCAATGCGTTCCTTTCTTCCTGCTGGATCCTTACTGCCGGCGGCGAGCTCTATACCAACTCCAACAGAGACTACTGCACCTTCGACAGCGATGAGTGCGTAGAGATGATGAAGTTTGTTCAGAAGAACGCCGGCAAGATGTACAAGGGCAGCACTGAAGACGCTGTCGGCCTGCTGAAGGACGGCAAACTTGCGGCTTGGTTCGACGGTTCTTGGAACGCCAGCAAGGTTGTTGGCGCTCTCGGCGATAATGTTGCTGTTACCGTTTTGCCTAAGGTTAAGGTGAACGACAAAGAGTATCAGATGACTTGCTTCGGTGGCGTTAAGTATTATGCTGTCAACGCTGCTTCCAAGGAGCCTGAAGTTGCTATCGCTCTGGCACAGTACCTCTCCAGCGCTGATGTTCAGCTCAAGAAGTATGAAGCAAAGCAGGCCATGAATCCTCCGCAGCTTGCCATTCCGACCGCTCTTTCGCTGATCGAGAACGACACCATCAAGAGCAATCCCGCTATCGCTGCTTACATGAAGCAGGGCGAAATGATCGTTGTTCAGGAGCCTGTTATTCCTCAGGATTGGTGGGGTGACTTTGGCGCTCTCTATTCCGACATCTTTGACGGCAAGATCAGTGCTGACAACATCAAGGCTGAAATCACCAAGCACATCGAGTCTTGGAAGACGATGTAAGTCCGGTTGGCTTCATTTGCATGATTTTTCAAATTAAGTTCTAAGAGATAGTAAAGTTATATTATAGCCTGAATGCCTTGGACGTATAATCGTTATGTGTGTTCAGGCTATAATTAACATAGGGCTAAAAAATCTTGTAGAAAGAGAGGAATAGACGTATGTTTCAAAAAAAGGATGAATCCGAGATCAAGATTGAAGATTCATTTGCCACAAAATTGTCCTTTGTGATTATGGGCTTCGCCAATTTGGCTCATAAGCAGTTTGCAAAGGGTATCGGGTTCCTTGCAATTGAAATCGGTTTCATTGTCTTTATGATAATGGGTGGCGCGACGAATCTGGTCAATCTGATAACGCTGGGCACGGTGGAAACCCACGATGAAGTGATTCCCGGCAAAATCCTGCCGGTTCGCGTGTTCGGCGACAACTCGATGCTCTTCCTTCTGTACGGTGTTTTGACCTGTATGGTGATTGCCGCGTTCGTTATGGTCTGGCGCGCCAACGTCAAGAGCGCCAGACAGGTGCAGAAGCTTGAAATGCAGGGCAAGCCGATTCCCAGCTTTCTGGATGACGCAAAGCTGTATCTGGATGAGAAGTTCCATATCACCATGCTCTTCCTTCCGATCACCGGCATTCTTGCCTTCACGGTGTTGCCGCTGCTCTACATGATCTGCATCGCGTTTACCAACTACGACAGAGAACATCAGGTTCCCGGTAACCTGTTCCACTGGATTGGTCTTGGCAATTTCGGCAACATCCTGATTGGTGACGAAAGAATGTCCCGTACCTTCTTCGGCACTTTGGTTTGGACAATTATCTGGGCGTTCTTTGCGACCTTTACCAACTATTTTGCGGGTATTATCGTTGCGCTGATCATCAACCAGAAAGACGTCAAGTTCAAGAAGCTCTGGAGAGCGGTTCTTGTTCTCACCATCGCGATGCCGCAGTTCATTTCCCTGCTCGTTATGAGATGTTTCTTCTCTAACTACGGCGTTGTCAACAGAACCCTCATCAATATGGGCATTATAAAGAATATTGACGGTGCGATTCCTTTCTTTGAGGATCCGACGCTGGCGAAGATTACGGTTATCTTTGTCAACATGTGGATCGGTATTCCGCACACCATGCTGATGTCAAGCGGTATTTTGATGAATATCCCGCAGGATCTCTATGAGGCGGCTACAGTGGACGGCGCGAACAAGGTACAGATGTTCTTTAAGATCACGCTTCCCCAGATCATCTTCACCACTACGCCTTACCTGATTCAGACTTTCATTGGTAACATCAATAACTTCAACCTGATTTACCTGCTGACAGGCGGCGGCCCTGTCAACGCGAATTACTATTCGGCCGGCGATACGGATTTGCTGGTAACATGGCTCTTCAAGCTGACTTCGGATAACCGTGACTACAGCTTGGCTTCGACCATCGGTATTTTGATCTTCATTATTTCTGCTACGTTCTCGCTGCTTACGTACACAAATACCAAATCTTATAAAGAGGAGGACGCTTTCCAATGAGTGCAAACAATCTTACGGCTGTTACGGGCAAAAAGACAAAGAGCTATGCCGCGCAAAAGAGAACCGCTCTTATTGCCAGTTATGTCTTTTTGACTGTTTTGTCAATCATTTGGGTTATCCCGATTATTTGGGTTGTGCTTACTGCATTCCGTGCAGAGCCCGGTCAGTTCTCGTCCACCTTTTTCCCGCATCCCTACACATGGGTCGAAGGCGATATTCAGTACACCGCTACCTATACGCTTGACAACTTCAAGGAGCTTTTTACGCCCAGAGAAGGTTTTGACTTTGCCAAAATGTGGCTCAATACCTTTATTGTTGCGACCATTTCCTGTATTATCTCCACCTTCTTTGCTGTAGCGACTTCTTATGTTATGTCGAGACTTCGCTTCAAGCTCCGTAAGACCTTTATGAACATTGCTCTGGTTATGGGCATGTTCCCCGGCTTCATGTCCATGATCGCTATTTACTTCATTCTGAAGTCGATTGGCATTCATCAGACACTGCTGGCTCTGGTGCTGGTTTATTCCGGTAGTGCCGGTCTGGGATTCTACGTCTGCAAAGGCTTCTTTGATACAGTGCCCAAGGCGCTGGATGAAGCTGCTATGATTGACGGTGCGAATAAGGCACAGGTCTTCTTCCAGATTATTCTTCCCATGTCCAAGCCCATTATCGTCTATCAGGCGTTGAATGCTTTCATGGGTCCCTGGATGGACTTCATCTTTGCTAAGTTCCTCATGGGTACCAACTATGACACCTACACGGTGGCTGTCGGTTTGTACGCCATGCTTGAAAGAGAGCGTATCTATACGTACTTCCGTCAGTTCGCTGCAGGTTCCGTTCTTGTTGCGGTTCCGATCATGGTTCTCTTTATGAGCTTGCAGAGATACTATGTCGAAGGCGTTACCGGCGGCGCTGTCAAGGGTTAAATTTGTTTTTCCCAAGAAGCACTGTGCAGCCTGTCGCATAGCAAACCAGCCAAACAAAAAAGCTGTTTGTCCTTCGGGGCAGGCAGCTTTTTTTGTCACATACAGTCTATGGGTGCATATTCTAACAGCAGAGGTGATTTTGGTGAGATATCAGAGACACAAAATCGACAAGCGCGCCATGGGTCGGCGTGTCAGGCTGGCTCTTTTGGCAGCGGGAGTGCTGTTCGTGGCTGTCAATCTTGCAGTTCGTCCCAGATTAAAACAAATGACTGCCATTCAGGCGGCGTACATATCCAATCACGCAATTGATCAGGCGGCAGAAGCTGTGCTGTCGCGGGAAGATATCGACTATGAAGCCTTTGTTACGCTCCACACGCTTGAAGATGGCAGCATCAGTTCCATGACGGCCAATATCCGGGAAATGAATCGCTTTAAAACCGAGCTTTCCAATGAGGTGCAAAAAAAAATTCTGGAATATAAGGAGCGGGAAGTTTCCATTCCGTTGGGAACGCTGACGGGAATCGACCTGCTCTCGGGCAGAGGTCCGCGCATCAGAATGCGCATAGAACTCTATGGCAATGTGACGGCGAACCTGAAAAGCGATTTCGACAGTGCCGGCATCAACCAGACACGTCATCGCATTATATGCGATGTAAAGGTGGGCGTTTCCGCCATTATACCGGGATGTTCTTCCTACACGGAGGCGGAAAACAGTTTTACGGTGTCCGAGACAGTGCTGGCGGGTGAAGTGCCGGAATCCTTTACCAATGTGGACACGACAGATGATCTTTATGATGATATAAATAATTTCATTACCGATTGAATTTTGACTCCTGATAGTGTAAAATAATAGAATCAACTGGAAGCATCAGACTTTTGATTCTAATGTATTAAGGAGCAAATGCAACATGAATGACAAGACAAATATTGTCGCGCGGGCCAAGGAACTGCGTGAATTGATCGAATATCACAGCAACGCCTATTACAACGCCGACGCGCCCGAAATTGAGGACGATGAATACGACGCGTTAATGCGGGAACTGCGGAAGTTGGAACATGATTATCCTGAACTGAGGGATGAGAATTCTCCCACAGTCAAGGTGGGAGGCGCCGCGTCATCCAAATTTGCGGAAGTAGTGCATGAGGTGCCGATGCAGAGTTTGCAGGATGTGTTCAGCCTCGAGGAAGTCAAAGATTTTTGTGAGAAATTCGCGGAGTATCCTGATGTGGAGTATGTGGTCGAAAAAAAGATCGACGGTCTGTCGGTATCGCTGGAATATACAAACGGAGTGCTCACCAGGGGGTCAACACGAGGCGACGGACGCATCGGCGAAGACATCACCGAAAATCTGCTTACAATAGCCTCCATTCCGCACAAGATCGACACGACGGCGGCTTTTCTGGAAGTGCGCGGAGAGGTATATATGCCGCGCCGCACATTTGCCGCTCTCAATCAGGCGCAGGAGGAAAACGGCCTGAAAACCTTCAAAAACCCCCGCAACGCGGCGGCAGGTTCGCTTCGTCAGAAAGATGCGGCGATTACGGCAGCACGAGGACTGGATATTTTTGTTTTCAATGTACAGCAGGCACGCGGAATAGAATTTGATACCCATTCGCAATCCCTGGAATTTCTGCAAAACTGCGGCTTTCATGTTTCTCCGGAATATACGGTGGCCAAACATTACGAGGAGGTCGCGGCAGCTATTGAAGGGATCGGCAGCCAGCGCGGGGCTCTGGAATATGATATTGACGGCGCGGTCGTTAAAATTAACAACTTGTCACTCCGTGAAAGGGCGGGTGTGACTTCCAAATTTCCCAAATGGGCTGTGGCGTTTAAATATCCGCCGGAGCAAAAGGAAACCGTCCTTCGCGATATTGAGGTAACAGTGGGACGCACGGGCGTTCTGACGCCTACGGGCGTATTTGATCCGGTGCTTCTCGCGGGTACGTCGGTAAGTCGTGCTTCGCTGCATAATCAGGACTATATCTCTCAAAAGGATATTCGCATTGGAGATACCGTGGTGCTTCGCAAGGCAGGGGAAATTATTCCCGAAGTGGTTTTCGTGGTGAAGCACGGCGGCGGTGAGTCCTACCGTTTGCCGGAGGTCTGTCCTTCCTGCGGCGAAAAGGTGTTTCGTCTGGAGGATGAGGCGGCGCTGCGATGCGTTAATCCTGCCTGTCCTGCGCAGCTTATGCGCAATATTATCCATTTTGCCTCTCGCGATGCAATGGATATCGAGGGAATGGGTCCGGCGGTGATTGAGCAGTTGATTGCGAAGGGAAAAATTCAATCGTCGGCCGATATCTATCAGCTTACCGAAGAAGATATTTCCTCACTAGAGCGTATGGGAAAAAAATCTGCGCAAAATCTGATCAATGCCGTGAAGAAATCCAAAAGTAATCCCCTTTACAAACTCATTTTTGCGCTCGGTATCCGCCACATCGGAGAAACAGCTTCACGACAGTTGGCAGCGCAATTCGGCAGTATGCAGGCACTCATGAACGCGTCCACCGAGGATTTTGCCGCCATCGAGGGATTTGGGGACGTCATGGCGGAATCGGTGCGGGATTACTTTTCCACCGAACACGCCAGAGAACTGATGACGCGGCTGGGCGAATACGGCGTGAATCTCCAATCCACAGAGAACGAAGGGGCGGCAGCCTCATCCAACGCGCTGGAAGGACTGACGTTTGTGATCACCGGTACGCTGGAAGGCATGAACCGCGATGAGGCCAAGGCGCTTATTATCGCTCATGGCGGCAAAGCCTCGGGATCCGTAAGCAAAAAAACATCCTTTTTGCTGGCAGGTGAAAATGCCGGCAGCAAGCTGACCAAGGCGGAGGAACTGGGCGTAAAAGTGATTACGCTCGATGAATTAAACGCCATGTTAACCGAAGCATAAATATTTGAAAAAAAGACTGTTATGGCAAGTCCCTGCCGAATGAACCTCCGTCGTACTTCATATACTGGTGTTGTATGAAGTACGAATGGGGGTTTTTACATGAAATTTATCAAAACCATCAAACTTAAACCGCTGCTGCTTTCTCTGTTGCTGCCGTTGCTCTCCGGCGGAGCGGTAGGTCTGTTTCTGGCGCTGAGCGGGAAATTCAACACCTATGAAGAATTGTTCCGTCCGCCTTTCAGCCCGCCGCAATGGCTGTTTCCGGTTGCGTGGACGATTCTTTACACGCTCATGGGCGTTTCCGCCTATCTGGTGACTACTTCCGATGCGCCAAAGGCTGTGAAGGAGGATGCGCTGTGGCAATATTGGGTGCAGCTTGGCATCAATCTGATCTGGCCGATTTTGTTTTTCTATTTTGAAATGCGTCTGGCGGCGTTTCTCTGGATCATTGTCCTGCTGATGGCGATGTTTAAGATGATCGCGGATTTCTGGTATATCAGCAAACCTGCGGCGTTGCTGCAAATTCCCTATGTGCTGTGGCTGTTGTTTGCCACTTACCTGAACGGTGCGACTTATCTGCTGAACGGTTGATTTTTCCTGATTTTGACAGTTGAATGAAATCCGTCGCAATTGCCAATACTTCCATTGAAAACAACTGTGAAACAGGAGGCGTCATTTTGCAGTATAATAAAGTGGAAATATGCGGTGTGAATACGGCGGAATTAAAACTGCTGTCGGAAAGTGAAAAAACAGAACTGCTCAAAAAGGTGAGGGCGGGAGACAGGGCGGCACGGGATGAATTGGTGAAAGGCAACCTTCGGCTGGTGCTGAGCGTGATTCAGCGTTTTTCTAACCGTGGCGAAAATATGGATGATTTGTTTCAGGTGGGATGTATCGGGTTAATTAAGGCGATTGACAATTTTGACACATCTTTGGACGTGAGGTTTTCCACCTATGCGGTGCCGATGGTGATCGGAGAAATACGGCGTTACCTGCGGGACAACAACAGCGTCCGCGTCAGCCGCTCTATGCGGGATACGGCATACAAGGCGATGCAGGTTAAGGAACGTGTGATGAGCGAACAGGGGAGAGAGCCTAGTGTGGAGGAAATTGCCAAAGAACTGGAACTGCGCACGGAGGATGTGGTGCTGGCGCTAGAGGCCATCGCCGAGCCGGTGTCCCTCTATGAATCGGTCTATTCCGACGGAGGGGACACCATTTATGTCATGGACCAGATTGGCGACGGCAACGATGACAGCAATTGGCTGGATGAAATTCTGCTGCGGGAAGAGATTCAAAAGCTGTCTCCGCGGGAAAAGCGCATTCTTACCCTGCGCTTTATGCAGGGTAAAACACAGATGGAGGTCGCAGGCGAGGTGGGCATTTCACAGGCGCAGGTGTCGCGGCTGGAAAAGGGGGCACTGGGTAAAATCAAAAATCATTGAACCTGTTTTTAGCTGAAGATCGGCAGGAAAGCGGTCAATCGTTGTATAACGGTGGACCGCTTTTGACGTGTCAGCGGATAAGGGCGAGAACAAGGACCGCGACTGAAAGGAAATTATGTGCAAAAATCCCAGTGGATGTCTGTGTATTATTTATAGAAATTTCAGAACGTGAATTATTTTTTAAAATCTATTGCTATTTGGATAATAATTTGGTATAATGTAACAAATGATAAGGGGTGATTTTTTTGGCTTCCTATTCAGAAATGTATGTTGCCAATCTGGTGGATTTGGTTCTTCAAAAACTGTATTATGACGATCACAATGTAAACTTCTTCAAACATTACAATACTTTTTTAATTCCACTCAAAATTGTCAATGAGTCAATGAAAAAATCAGGCAATGTGGCGCAGATTCTCTATCATGAATACCAGCTTGGTACCATCAAGGGCGCCTATCATCCGATGATAGATTGGGTCATTGCGCTGTATGGCCGTTATTATGCCAAAGAAGTGTCTTTTGATCAGTTTTTAGAGGATGCGGGCGTTTACTCGCTGCACAGACGTATTTATACCAGCTACAAGGAAAACGGTGTGTGTGAACGAACCGAAGAGATTGTTCCGGTGGAAATGGAATATGAGCATGAGCGCTTTGTCAAGGAACTGATCGGTACTTTTAATTATATCTCCGAAAAGATTCCTTTGGTGATTGTGCTCAACAAGGTACATCTGGCGTCCTATTCCGCGTTTGAATTTCTTCTCAAGATGATCAATGAAAACGCCAACAGCAAAATTGCCATGATTTGCGGCTTTAACGAGGTGTATACGGTTTCTGATCAGAACAAGGAAATCCGCAATGATGTTATCGTAGCGCTGGAGTCCAACGACATGATTCAGGACTGGGGTCTGGAAGACCAAGAGAACGGAGCGGAGGAAAGCGACCTGTTTGTTCCTGTATCTGAGTCGTTTGACAAATATCTGATTCTGATCAACAATATGCTGCAAACCAGCGCCATGCGGCAGGCATTGTATTACTGTGATATCATCAAGGAAAACATTGACAGTGGAAATCTGACGGTGAGTTCGGAATTGCTTCACACGTTTTACCGTTATTATTGTGATGCCTGTATGTACACAGGGAATTATCCCAAGGCGCTGTCGCTGTGTGATGAGCGTCAGACCATTGACAGCATCGAGGAGAATCCGACCGACGGTTTTGACAAGTACGGATATCAGTATGCTTATCTGTCAGGTCTTTGCCATTCCTGCGCAGGTCAGGATAAGCTGGCGGAAAAATACGCCCGGGAATGCTATGAAATCGCCTGTAAGAGTGAAAACGAATACGTTATTTTCAGGGCGGAGCTGCTTCGGTGTATGGCCAAGTTCCGCTGCTGGAGCAATGTGTATCTGTGGAATGTCGAGTATAATCCCGCGCCCAACTTTCTGGAAACAGCGGAAAAATACGGTTATTTCAATCACCTTGCCTATATCTATTTTTTCTGCTTCGGTAACGACAGAACCTTTTACGATGCAGACCCTGAGTTTTGCGAATCACACGATCATTACAAAAAAGGAATGTTTTATGCCGATATGCTGGGGAACGATCAGGTCAAACTGAGAGTCTTCAAGAAAAATGTCGTTTTCTCCTCCGCTTTCGGCTATTATCCCGCTGTCGATCACTTCTACAGAAAGAGTCTCGAAATCCTCAACGTGCAGAATAATCTGGCGGAGATGGGCAATGTTTACAACGGTCTGGGCTACAACCGTATCGTCAGTGAACAGTTTGACGCTGCCGACGCCTATTTTAACAGCGCCATGGATATCTGGTACAAGCTCGGCAAACCGGAAAATATGGGTGAAACGCTCTACAATATGGCAGTCAACGCGATGCTCGCCCGCGATTTCCAGAGCGCCTGCGATTTTTTGGTGACGGCTGTGCGTATCATGAAAAACCTCAACCAGAACAAGCTGGAACTTTGTAATATGTCCAAGATCTACGGCATGATCGTGTTCTGTTATATCAAGCTCGGCGTTGAATATAACGCACAGCTCTATCTGAACAAGATGCAGCTTGTGCTGTATCATTTGATCTTCCCCGAAGGAGCGCCCAGCTATTTCCTGTGGGACGACGATATGTTCTTCTATTATTTCAATAAAGGTATGATTATGCGCAAGGATAGTCTGGCGGAAGCGCAGCACAACTTTGACAGAGCCAATTTCCATCTTAAACGTACCGAGGGGCTTTGGTTCTTTGCCTATGAGATGTTTGCCATAGAGCAGGCCGATCTTTACCGTGCACAGGGCCGCCATGTGGAAGCCAACGAGCTGCTCCAAGATTGTCTGGCATACTGCACCACGAACGGTTATCAGAATAAAATAGACCGTATTAATTCTGTTTTCCGCGGCACACCGATGGACGACAGCCAATATCATTTCGACCTCAAGCACATCACGATCGAACAGGCGGTGGAACTTTCCCGACTGGTCGGCGCGGAATTGCAGCTCCGGCTTAAAAATCAGAGCATCAGCTTCCTTACCAACTGGCAGGAACTCATGAACCGCGACGATATTGATCCCCAGTTGCTCATCAATACCGCTATGAGTACCATGCAGAACAACTACAACGCTGACAGAATCATCTATCTCGAAGTAAGTAACGGTAGCCCAAATCTGGTTTACTGCGACAAGGATTTCAATCCCAGTCCTGAAGTGCTTCACGGTGTGGTTTCCTATTTCATGCGAAACCCCAATGAGTTTATGGCAACACGTCTCGAAAAATCCTTCTATGATTATAAGGAACTCATCGGTTTGTTTGGTATCAACAATATCGTTTCGGTGATCGGTGTTCCGCTCATGGCGGATAATAAGCTGCAAAGCGTGCTGCTTGCCATGATTGAGATGCATGATAATATGACCAACAATTTCTCGCTCTTTCTCGAAGGTGATCTGACCATCTTCAGCGTGGCCTTCCATCAGTTGGTGGACGCTATCACTCGTATTGCTACCCAAAAACACATCAGGGAAATGAATGTCCAGCTCGAGCAGAGTTCTGTTACCGATATGCTCACCGGTCTTTACAACAGACAGGGCTTTGCCAAAACGCTCCAAGAGGAAATGAAAAAACATGAATCAGCGCCGAATATTACTACCACGGTGCTGTATATTGACCTTGATAACTTCAAATTCTATAATGATACCTTCGGACACGCTATCGGTGACGTTATTCTGGTTTCTTTCTCGGATATTTTCAAAGAGATTACCAAAGACCGCGGTTATGCTATCCGCTACGGCGGCGACGAATTTGTCATTGTCATTCCCGATTCCAGCGAGGAAGAAGGCGTCGCTATTGCCAAGTCGATTTACCAAAGACTGGACGAGACGGACGGATTTGCCGAAAAGCTCAAACAAAAGATGGGAAAGGACTTCAAGATTGATCCCCAAAACCGCGTTTCCTGTTCGATCGGTATTTCCACTGCCAACGTCTTCTCCAAGGAGAAGATCGACGAGGCGATGAAACAGGCCGATGATGCGCTCTATGTGGTCAAGAAAACCACGAAGCGCAACTATAAGGTCTGGACCCCTGATATTGGCGAATCCAGATCATAACTTTTGCAGGATGGTGCGTGATGACGCGATGAACAAAAAATGGATGAAAAGAACCTCTAAGGTGGTCAACGGCTTTTTGGTGGAGATTCAGGAGGATTCCATCAGTGCTTACTCGGCGCAGGCGGCATTTTTTGTGATTATTTCTGTCTTTCCTCTGGCCATGCTGCTGCTAACCCTTGTGAAATACTTGCCCTACTTTAAAGAGGGTGTGCCAATGATACAGTTTGATATGTTTCCCCATGACCTGAATGTATTTGCGACAAATGTGATCGAGGAAATTGTCAATAAATCTTCCAACGCAGTGCTGTCAATTTCGGCGGTGACGGCGCTATGGTCGGCTTCAAAGGGCGTGTATTCCATCATTCTGGGGCTGACCTCCGCCTATTCCATCAAGGAAACGCGCGGCTATGTCCGCATGCGGCTGCTTTCGGTTCTTTATACCGTTATATTTTTGGTCATGCTGATTGCGGCGCTCGGTTTCCTGGTATTCGGCAACAGTATTTATCGTGCCATGTTCCGTTTTTTGCCGATTGCGGCCGATCATGTTACGATTATCTCGAGGGGCATCAAGTGGTTGCTGGGTTTCGGCGTACTGGTGCTGCTCTTCCTGATGATGTATATTGCGGTGCCCGACCGGAAATCCACTTTGTTTGAGGAATTGCCGGGTGCGTTGGTGAGCGCGGTAGGCTGGGTGGGGTTTTCCTATCTTTATTCGTTCTATATCGACAATTTCAGCAATTACGCCAATCTGTACGGCAGCCTGACCGCTGTTGTACTGCTCATGCTGTGGCTGTATTTCTGTATGTATATCATGTTGTTTGGCGCGGAGGTCAATGTTGCGTGGAACAGCACCTACAAGCGAATCGCCGCCCGATTTGTCAAGGCTACCAAAAAGCGCATCAAGGAAGAAATTCCCAAGATCAAAGAGGAAATTCCCAAGATCAAAGAGGAAATTCCCAAGATCAAAGACGAAATCCCCAGATTGGGTAAAAACGGTAAGTAACAGGCGGAATAAAAACAGAGAAAAGCGCAGTTTGTCATAGCTGACAGGTTTGTCAGCGTAGACGGACTGCGCTTTTTCAAAAGGAGGCAAAGGCTGTGGAAAACAGCTATCAATTTTTTTGCAATCGGCAATGTCAATACTTTCCCTGTCACGAGGGGGTGGGGGAGAGATTTAACTGCCTTTTCTGCTATTGCCCCTTGTACGCGCTGGGAGATCAGTGCGGGGGAAACTTCGTCTATCTGCCAAGCGGCGTCAAGAGTTGCGAACACTGCACGCTGCCGCACGGAGAAGGGGGCTATGCACATGTGATGAGCAAAATCGGGCAGATCATTGAAAAGGCGAAGGAATAGGATTGCTGTATTCCCGCTATTTTTCGACTGTAGAGTCCGGCATGAAACCGACAACGGCAAAACCAAGCCCGACCACAGCGGGAATCAATCCCACCGCCGGAAAATAGCGATCTACCATCAGCCCTGCCAGAAGCAGCACAATGCCCATCAGCATTTGCTTGATTCTTTTCATTATAGCAATCCAAAGGACGACGGTGGGCTGGCGCCCACCTAGGACGACAACGCAGCCATGTGCTCACCAGCGCGCCGAACTTGTCTTTTTGTTTGTTTGGATTGCTATAAGAAACTTTCCTTTCGCAGTAAATGATCGCTCTGTAAAATGAAATGTAACGGAGAATGTGGCACAGCCTCATTTCACACTTCACATTTCACACTTCACATTTACTTAAAATATTTCACGCCGGAGAGGAAGATTTTCTGATCCTTGACGCCGGGAACATTCTTGTAAAGGTCTTTGCCCATGCGTTCGGAGTGACCCATCTTGCCGAAGACTCTGCCGTCGGGGGAGGTAATGCCCTCGATGGCGCAGACCGAGCCGTTCGGGTTCCACTCGATGTCGGAGGAGGGATTGCCGTTGGGGTCAACGTACTGGGTGGCGACCTGACCGTTGGCAATCAGCTTGCCGAGCATCTCATCGTTGGCGACGAATCGGCCTTCGCCGTGGGAGACGGGGACAGTGTGCATTTCCCCAACTTCGCACTCATGCAGCCACGGGGACTTGACGGAGGTGACGCGGGTGTAAACCATGCGGGAGACGTGTCTGCCCAGTGTGTTGAAGGTCAGGGTGGGGTCGTCCTTGCCGATTTCGGTGATTCTGCCGTAAGGCACCAGACCCAGCTTGATGAGCGCCTGGAAGCCGTTGCAGATACCCAGCATCAGTCCGTCGCGCTGTTCGAGCAGGCGGGTGATTTCCTCGGCAATGACGGGATTGCGGAAAGTGGTGGCGATAAATTTGCCGGAGCCGTCGGGTTCGTCGCCGCCGGAGAAGCCGCCGGGCAGCATGACGATCTGGGACTTGGCAATGCGCTTGGCCATTTCCTTGATGGTTTCCTCAATCGCGGAGGGGGTCAGGTTTTTGACAACCAGGATATCCGTCTTTGCGCCGGCATTCTCAAAGGCCTTCGCGGTGTCGATTTCACAGTTGGTGCCGGGGAAGACCGGGATAAAGACGCGGGGCTTGGCTTCCTTGACGGGCATGATGCTCGGGAAGGCGGCGCGCGCGGTGTTCATGGGAACATTTTTGACGACGGGTCTTTCCTTGGGCGATACCGGGAAGATCGGCTCAAGGGGCGACATCCAGGTTTCGCGCAGCTTGGCGAGCGCCACTTTGCCGCTGCCGATCTTGACCAGCGGATTGTTGGTGGTCTTGCCGAGGACGGTGTACCGGAAGCCGTCGAGGACGCGCACGCCGTCTTTCAGTTCCAGTACCAGAGAACCGGAGAGAGGAGCGAAAAGTTCCGCGTCGGTGAGGGATTCCTCAAAAGAGAAACCGAGTCCGTTGCCAAAACAGGACTTGATGACTGAGGCGGACGCGCCGCCTTCGTGAACCACGCTTGCGGAGAGAACCTCGCCCGTGCAGATCATGTGGTACACATTCTCATACATGGTGCGCAGCTTCTTCCACTTGGGCATGTGGGACTTTTTCTTGTGATAAGGAACGGGAACGAGAATGACGGTGGAATTGGCCTTGGTAAAGGCAGCCGAGAGGGTTCTCTTGGCGCTGGTGGTCGCGAGGGCGAAGCTCACCAGTGTGGGCGGCACGTCAAGGTCGTTGAAGGAGCCGGACATGGAGTCCTTGCCGCCGATGGAAGGCGTGCCCATCTTGAGCTGTGCCGTCAGCGCGCCGAGAAGCGCGGCGGCGGGTTTGCCCCAGCGGGAGGGCTTGTCGCCCAGACGCTCGAAATATTCCTGGAAGGTCAGACGGGCGTTGAGGGGATTCGCGCCGACCGCCAGCAGGCGGGAAAGCGATTCCACAACCGCATAGGCGGAGCCATGATAGGGGCTCCACTCGGTGTGACCGGGAATGTAGCCGTAAGCCATCGCGGTGGCGCAGTCGGTGTCGCCCTTGTCCACCGGAAGTTTGGCGACCATAGCCTCTTCGGGTGTGAGCTGGTGCTTGCCGGCGAAGGGCATGAGCACGGTGGCCGCGCCGATGGACGCGTCAAAGCGTTCTGACAGACCTTTCTGACAGCAGACATTGAGTCTGCCCATGTTCTTTACCAGCGCGTCCGCGATAGACAGACCGCGCAGCTCATAGGGAATCGACACACGGTAATCGTTGTAGGGATAGACCGCCTTGATCTTGGCGGAGGCGTGCTGGCGCACACCGTTGGTGTTGAGGAATTCGCGGGACAGGCTGACAATGGTTTTGCCGCGCCATACCATATTCAGACGGGGTGTTTCGGAAACCGTCGCGACTTCATAGGCCTCGAGATTTTCCTTTTCCGCTTCCGCGATGAACTTGTAAACATCCTGCTTATCGAGCACGACCGCCATTCTCTCCTGTGATTCGGAGATGGCGAGTTCGGTGCCGTCCAGACCTTCGTATTTCTTGCGCACGTCGTCCAGACGGATATCCAGACCGTCTGCCAGTTCACCGATGGCAACGCATACGCCGCCCGCGCCGAAGTCGTTGCAGCGCTTAATCATGGAAGCGACCTTGCCGTTGCGGAACAAACGCTGAATCTTGCGCTCGGTCGGGGGATTGCCCTTTTGCACTTCCGCGCCGCAGGATTCGAGGGATTCGCTGTTGTGCGCCTTGGAGGAACCTGTCGCGCCGCCGCAGCCGTCGCGGCCGGTTCTGCCGCCGAGGAGGACAACCACGTCACCCGGTTCGGGAACGCCGCGCACGACGTTCTTCTTGGGAGAAGCGCCCACCACCGCGCCGATTTCGAGACGCTTGGCGGTGTAGCCGTAATCGTAGATTTCATTGACCTGACCCGTGGCCAGACCGATCTGGTTGCCGTAGGAGGAATAACCCGCCGCCGCGCCTGTGGTGATCTTGCGCTGGGGCAGCTTGTTTTCCATGGTTTCGGACACCGGCACTCTGGGGTCCGCCGCGCCGGTCACGCGCATGGCCTGATAGACATAGGCGCGTCCCGAAAGCGGATCGCGGATCGCGCCGCCCAGACAGGTGGCCGCGCCGCCGAAGGGTTCGATTTCTGTGGGGTGGTTGTGGGTTTCGTTCTTGAACTGCACCAGCCATTGCTCGGTTCTGCCGTCGATTTCCACGGGAACCTCGATGGAGCAGGCGTTGATCTCCTCGCTTTCGTCGAGGTCGGGAATCAGGCCGCGCTTTTTGAGCACTTTCGCGCCGATGGTGCCCATATCCATGAGGGTGACGGGACGTGCGGTGTCCTCGCCGTACACTTCGGCACGCGCCGCGAGATAGCGGCGGATGCCCTTGCGGATCTCAGCTTCATAGCCGCCGTCCTCTACCTTGATGTCATCCAACTCGGTGAGGAAGGTGGTGTGGCGACAGTGGTCGCTCCAATAGGTGTCGATGACCTTCAGCTCGGTCACGGTGGGGTCGCGCTGTTCGTTGTCGCGGAAGTAGTCACGGCAGAATTTGAGATCGTCGAGCGTCATGGCAAAGCCCATAGAAGCGTAGTATTCGGCCATTTTCTGGTCGTCCCACGCAATAAAGCCGTCAAGAACTGCGACATCAGCCGGCACGTCAAAGTTCTGTTTCAGGGTGCGCGGCTTGTAGAGGGACGCCTCGCGGGATTCCACGGGGTTGATGATGTAGCTCTTGATGCGGTCGAATTCCTCGTCGGTAATGGAACCGCTGAGAATGTAGATGCGCGCGGTCAGCACTTCGGGGCGTTCGCCCTGAGTGAGAAGCTGCGCACACTGGGCGGCGGAGTCGGCGCGCTGGTCATACTGCCCCGGCAGATATTCGGTGGCGAATATTCTGGTGTCGGGGTCGATGGGGAATGTTTCGTCGTAGACGATATCGACATTTGGCTCACTGAAAACGGTGGTCTTGGCCTGCCTGAATTCTGCGGGGGACAGACCGTCCACATCGTAGCGGTTGAGAATGCGCAAGCCCTCGATGTCGGTCATGCCGAGATTATCCCGGAGGTCGGAGAGAACGCCCTTGGCCTCGATGTCAAAGCCGGGAGCTTTTTCCACAAAAAGTCTCATAACTGCCATAAATGATCAAATCTCCTTAGCAATTGATTTTACCTTTCGTAACATCCTATCATGATGTTTTTGACAGAATGTAATATCCTATATATTGTATCATACTATATGCTGATTTTCAAAAGGTTTTTTATGAAATATTGCAAACATAATATGAATATTTTTGACCGGGTTGCGGAAGTGTGTAAAAAAAACGTGAACTCAATCAAAGAAGGCGTAAGATGTGAGGGATTTTGGTTGACGAACGCCGCCAAAATCATTATAATAATAGAGAAACCCTGCAACATTCCATGAAAGAGTGTGAAATCAAATGAATTCCAATACCGCGATCAGCGAATATCTTAAACTCTGTGCCAAGCGCATGACTTATCTGGGTCTGCTGTCGGTCGTCGTGTTCCTCGTAGTGCTCTTTGCAACGAGAATCGTCACGCCGGTGCAGTACACCCTGCAAGGAAAGCTGCGCATTCAGTCCGACGTCATGGGTGAAAGCATTTCCGATCAGTACAACATAGCGGAGCTTTCCAAATCGGCGGCGCTGACCTCCATCGCGCTGGTGGACAACAGCGATACGGTTCGCGCTGCCATGCGGGACAGCAAAATGCCGGAAAGCGATCCTGCACAGTTTCAAAAGCGTGTGAGTGTCAGGCAGATCAACGACTCCAACGTGCTGGAGGTTACGGTGAAATTTGACTCCGACCGCACGCTGGGCGAAACTTTTACCGCCAATCTTTTCAAAGAGGCCAATCTCGTGGTGCAAAGCACCTTTGAACAGTCTACCCCCTCTTTTTCGGCGGCAGTGCAGGAACCCGCGCGTGTCACCGATATCAGCCGTCCTTGGCTGACGGCGCTGATAGCCGGACTGCGAGGCATAGCGGTCACGGCGGTGTGCTTCTTTGTGTTCAACATTTTTTCTTTAGCCGCCGACCGAACCCTGCGCAGCAGCGCCAAGTTTGAAACGCTTACCCGCGTGCCGGTGATAGCCGCCATACCGCCCGTTTCGCGTCTGATAGGTTCGGAACGCAGCGCGGGACAGGTCAGCAACGCCTATCGTGTGCTGCGTTCTGCGATTAAATATTCCAAAAAAGGCGTGCGCTCCATCGCCGTGTGCAGTCCCTCGCCGCGTGACGGCAGAACCTCGGTGGCCATCGGGCTTTCGCAGGCGCTCGCGGACACCAATGCCATGGTGCTGCTCATTGAAGCGGACATGCACCGCCCCAACATCAGCCGCGAGCTGCGGTTTGATCCGGTGTTCGGTCTGGGGGACTTGCTGCTCGGCAAATCCAACCTCGCCGCCACCATCAACAAGACCTCCAATCGCAATCTTTATGTCATCACAGCGGTCAACAACGTCAACATGAACAGCATCGACGTGTGTGATCTGCTCGACAGCGGCGTTTTCAGCGAATTACTCGAAGCGGTGGAAAACCAGTTTGATTACGTCATCATCGACACGCCCTCCATCGAACTGCTGCCCGACGCGGCGGCGGTGGCGGGTAAGGTGGATGGCTGCCTGATTGTGGCGCAGTACGGACATACCCGCACCGACATGATCAAATATGCCATCGACGTATTTGAATCCCTCGACACCGACGTACTGGGGATCGTCACCACCAATTCGCCTCAAAGGAGCGGTGCGTTCGGCTCGGTGTCGCGTTATTACCGCAGCCAGAACAGCCGGACAGGCGAAGGCTTTATCACTACGCTGCTGGACAATTTCTTTGGTGTGGTCAACATGGTTCGTGAAAAACTGCCGGGCGGCGGCAAGGAAAGCCGGTCGGGCGGAAGATAATAGGATTTTGAATAAAAATACAAACGGAAATTTGTGAACATTGCATACAGAAATTGTGTTGACAATTTTTTCACAAAATGATAAAATAGAGACACGCTGACAATGCAAATCACCGTATGTCCTGCAAAACGCATAAAAATGATGGGTATTGTGCAGTGGGTGTCTTGGTATGATCTTACTCTGGATGCGGTCAGTCCGGCGTTTGGGGTAATTTCAGAACTGGTTATGCATATACTGTTGTCCTCACCTCGGAGCGGTATGTGCATGACCTTTTATTATTTATGCAGTGAATATGCCAGCAAAAAACCCGTCAATTCCGAAACGCAGTGAGAATGGGAATTGACGGGGAACCTTTTTATAATGGAATAGCGTTAGCGTAATAAATGAGAATTTAACAAAGAAACAAAGAAAAAGAAAAGCGAAGCGCAATTAGCGAGCGTATGCGAGCGCGGGGTGCAGGGGACTGGTTCCCTGGCAGGGGCCTGGGGGCAGCGCCACCAGCGGGGAATGGGGCAGCGCCCCATAAGCGAAGCGCAGCTGAGCGGGCAAGACCAGCCTTGACTTAATTTGCAATCAGGCGAATACGGATAGGGTAAACTCTCTGTATTCGCCCATCCCCGTCGCAAATCCAAGCGCGTTCCGCTCGTTCGGCTTCGCCTCACTCGTGGGGTGCTGCCCCACTCCCCGCAAGGGCGCTGCCCTTGACCCGCTAGGGAGCCTTGCCCCCTAGGACCCCACGCTCGCATTCGCTCGCTAGTTGCGCTTCGCTTTTTCTTCTTTTTCTTTTTTGGTTATTCCTACTGCGCTAAATTCTCATTTAGCAGAAGAAAATGTCAGTCAACGATGACTTCGCCCTCTACGTAACCGGAACATGCGGCGGCGTTGGACTCGTCGGTGTCGATGTGCATCGCGGCGGCATAGGAGGGGCTGACACGCACGACAACGTCACCGAACGTGGTGGTTCTGTCGGCGGTTTCGATTCTGACCGAAACGATCTGCTTGTCGGTCACGCCGAATTTCTCCGCGTCTTCGGGAGTGAAATGAATATGTCTCTTGGCAGCAATGACGCCGCATTCCAGCGTGACTTCACCTGCGGGGCCTTTCAGCACGCAGCCGGGGGTGCCTGCCAGATCGCCGGATTCTCTGATGGGAGCGGCAATGCCGATCTTGCGCGCGTCGGTGAGCGAAAGCTCCACCTGGGATTCCTTGCGGGTGGGGCCGAGGATGGAGACGTTGGGCATGGTGCCTTTGGGACCAATGACGTCCACTCTTTCGTTGCTGGCGTACTGACCGGGCTGAGAGAGATCCTTTTTCTTGGTGAGCTGGTAGCCTTCCCCGAAAAGAACGGCGAGGTCTGCGTCCGTAACATGGACGTGGCGTGCGGATGTTTCAACTAAAACCTTCATGTTAAAAATCTCCTGTGTTTCAGATTTGCCTTTTGCAAAGCATTCGGCGGCGGCGTTGGATGATGGAATGTCATTCACCGCCTTTACTACCATTTTAATACGCTTTTGCGGCAAATTCAACCCATTTTTGCAGATTTTTCATGCACCTGCCCCAATTTTACAAAAATTGTTGATTCTGTCAATTATTTTACATAGTTTTCATTGCATTTTCTGCAGCTATATGATATAATATCTCCAAATTCACAAAAAGGTGCGTTGGTTTTATTATGAAAAATCTCACAGTGGGATTGTTTAACGAATCCTTCCCGCCGACGATCGACGGCGTTTCCAATACGGTTGTCAATTATGCCCGCATTATTCAGGAAAAATACGGGCGCAGTGTGGTGGTGACCCCGCGTTATAAAAATGTGGTGGACGACTATCCTTTCAGGGTCATCCGCTATCATTCGCTTCCCACCGAAAAGACGCGCATCCGCTACCGTGCGGGCAATCCTTTTTCGGTCAATGCCATCCGTCAGATTCAGAGGGAAAAGCTGGATATCATTCATGTGCACAGTCCTTTCACCGCGGCGTTGATTGCGCGCAATGCCAACATCGGTCATCGTGCGCCGGTGATTATGACCTATCACACCAAATTTGCCGACGAGTTTGAATTCACGCTGAAAAAGAAGGCGCTCTGCAAGGTAGCGGCGGAATTTCTCGTGCATAATTTCAACTACGCCGACGAGGTGTGGACGGTGAGCAAGGGGGCGGCGGATTCGTTGCATGAGCTGGGGTATCAGGGAGAGACGCGCGTGATGGTCAACGGCGCGGATATTACCCTTGACCCCGCTTCGGATGAGATCATGCGCCGTGTGCAGGCGGAGACGGCCATCCATTCCGGGGAGCTGGTCTTTATGTACTGCGGCAGAATGCAGTGGTATAAGAATGTCAGGCTGATTATAGATGCGTTGGTAAAGGTCAAAGAAGCGGGCATTCGCTTTAAGATGATCTTTGTCGGATCCGGACCCGAGCGCGACGAGATGATCGACTACACCCGCAAGGTGGGTCTTTCCACCTCCACGCTGTTTACGGGTGCGATTCATGACCGCGCGCTGCTCAAGGGATATTTTACCCGCGCCGATCTGTTTCTGTTCCCCTCCACCTACGACACGGCGGGACTGGTGGTGATGGAAGCGGCGGCCTGCCGCACGCCGAGTGTGCTGGTGAAAGACAGTTGTGCCTCTGAGATCGTGCAGGACGGACGTAACGGCTACATTTCCGACGAAAATGCCGACGCGTTCGCGGCGGCCATTCTCGCGGCGATAGGCGACCGCAGCGCTCTGGCGCAGACCGGCATTCTCGCCTCGCAGGAGGTCTATCTCTCTTGGGATGACGCGGTGGCGGCCGCTTACAAGCGTTACGAGGAAATCTACGATGATTGGCGCTCCTTCAAGGGCATCCGTCGCCAAAGCGTGATGAAGCCGGACTTTGAATGAGATAGGTTTTTGAATAAAACCGGGGAAAGGAATGTTGGTTATGAGAAGAAGAATCCTGGCAGCGATATGCGCTGTCATACTGGCCGTATCGGGAACCGCCTGCAGCAACTCCGGAGGAAAGAACGGCACCGATGTAGCGCCGCTGCGGTTTATGGTGAATTATTTTGATTACTCGAAATATGATCCCGAAACGGGAAAGACGAATCTGGAAAGTAGGGGCAACGCGATTTACTGCACCAGGGAAACGGCGGAGGCCTATCCCGAACTGGCGGCGGAACTGGAAAAAGAGGCGGCGTCAAGTGAAAAAAAAGCCAAGGAGTTTGCCGCAGATGAGGACGAAACTGTAAATAAAACAGGCGAGGACAGCCCCTACGGTACGTTTAAGGATACGACTTATTCCGTTGTAAAAAGAGCCGATGAAAAAGTAGTCAGCATAGAGAGTCAGTTCTACACTTATGCGGGCGGCGCGCATCCTATGATCGGTTATTTCACCCGGAATATCGACCCCGTCACAGGTAAAGAAATCAAGCTGGCGGACGTTGTCAAGGATCAGAAGAAGCTCAATGAACTGCTGCTCGTCCAACTGCGCGAGAACTATTCCGATGCGTCATTTGCCGATGATGAGAACATCTTCGCAGAGTATGATATGAACGTCACCGCGAGTGATCTGGGTCATTTTGCTTACAACTTCACGCTTGACCCGGATGGCATCTGTTTTTATTTCAGTCTTTATGATCTGGGAACCTACGCGGACGGTGTGCAGACGGTCAAGCTGCTTTACCGCAATACACCGGATTTGTTTGTCGAAGATTACGTTGTCGGCGGCGGGTATGCGTCCGGAATTATTGAAACCGGGCAGTACGATATCGGCGGCGACGGAACAAAGGACGAAATCCGTTTCTATTTCTCAGAGGATGAATTCAACCAAGCGTATGAAAAAATTTATGTGGTGAAAAACGGACAGGAACTGGTTTCTGATCTCTATTGCTATAACGCCGATACTTTCCTGATGCATACCGAGGATAACCGGGATTATCTGTATGTCATTGCGCATATGGACAACGACGCAAGCTGCTTGAATATCTATGATCTCAGCGGAGAAAAGCCCACGCTGGCGGCGGAAACAGAGTATGGCTTGTCTTATGCGGATTGGGAGGAAAAGGATTTATACGGTTATGAGCTGATTACGGAGAGTGATGATTTTTCATTATCTTTCCGGTGCGACCTGCTGGCCTCTTTCAACGCCTGTTTCAATACGTCTGTCGGTACAGACGGCAAACCGATATTGCCGGAGGACGGCATTTATTCCGTTCCTGATTATATTCACTCTTTGCAGTCGGCCAAGCCCTTCAAAGCGGATATTGTGGATGAAAGCGGCAAGGTTGTGGAGCAGGGGGGAGAAATTCCCGCTGGAGAAACCTTCAAACTCTTCCGTACCGACGGAAAAACGGTGATTGACGCCAAACTCTCCGACGGCAGGATTGCCCGATTGGAACTTACACGGAGCGATGACAATTATACCGCCACAGTCAACGGGCAGATTTCGGAAGAAGAGGCCTTTAAAGAACTGTATTACGCGGGATAATTCCGTGCAACAATAAAAAATACCGACCCCATGAGGATGATCTCCCCATGATGGTCGGTATTTTTAATACATCAAAAGCGTGACGGTCAGAGCGGCAAAAATCATGCCGGTCAGATCGGCGGTGAGTGCGGCGGGAACGCTATACCCCGTCTTTTTGACACCCACGCTGCCAAAATACACCGCCACCGTGTAAAAGGTGGTTTCGGTGGAACCCATCATGACCGAAGCGACTCTTCCCGCGAAGCTGTCGGTGCCGGATTGTTCAAAGATGTCCCGGATGACCGCCAGCGCACCGCTGCCCGAAACGGGACGAATCAGCATGAGCGGCACCGTTTCAGGCGGAATGCTGACTGTGCCGATCAGGGGAGCCAGCGTTTGTCCGGCCGCTTCAAGACAGCCGGAAGCCCTGATCATCGAAACTGCCAGCGTCAGTGCCGTCAGTGCCGGCAAAATGGCAGCGGCGGTGTGCATCCCTTCCCGTGCGCCCGCCAGAAAGGTGTCAAACACATTGACGCCCTTGATCAGTCCGAAGAGTACGATGCCCGTCACAGAGAGAATGACAATGATGTTTCCCATGTCAATGCTCCTCCTTTGCCCTGCCGATGCCATTGAATCCCCGTAAAGCCCCGCACAGCAGCAGCCCGGCCGTCAGCGCCGCCGCCGAGGTCAGCCATACGCAGGGCATGATGTCCATGGGATCCGCTGCCCCCGCTTCGGCGCGCAGCGTCAGCAGCGTGGTGGGAAGCAACTGGAGAGAGGCGGTGTTTATCACCACAAAGGTCATCATGTCGGGGCTTGCCTGTCCTGACAGGATGCCGTGTTCGTCCCGCATGGCTTGCATGGCCTTCAGTCCCAGCGGGGTGGCAGCGTTGCCCAGCCCCAGCAGGTTGGAAACGACGTTCATGCAGACATATTTTTCCGCTTCGCCCCCTTTTTTCATCCCCGGCAGAAGCAGACCCAGCAGCGGTCGCAGCAATTTGGCGGCATATTCTGTCAGGCCGGATTTTTCCGCAATCGCCATGATGCCGCTCCACAGCGTCATTGCCCCGCCGACTGTAAGAATCAGCGTCACAGCACTGCTGCCTCCTGTGAGAATAGCGGAGGCCAGCGCGTCGGAATGTCCCGTGGCGATGCCCCACACGGCCGCGAACAAAATCAGCCCGGCAAATACATAGTTCATCATGATGGCAGCGCTCCCTTGAAAAAAGAAAAATAAATCAAAAAAATTCATGGAATTTGATTTACTTAAATGTATGAAAGTGCTATGATAGATATGACGATCGACTATGACGAAAGGAGGATTTGCTTGCCGCGTTTTAACAGAGCTTCCAACAAAACGAATACGAGCGACGATAGGTCTGCACCGTTTGACACTTTTGAGAACATGCCGTTTGAAGATGACTTGGGCGACAGGGACAAAGCGGAACTGGGGGAGCTGCTCGGCGGCGGATTGCCGTCTGGGAACAGCAGTGGCTTTGATAAAGATATGCCGCTATTCGATGAAAGCCTGCCGACTTCTGAACAGCCCTCCCCGGCAGCGCGTGAGAAAGATGTGGATTTACGCAAGAGTTTCGGCGTGCTGTTCAAAGCCATTTCCGACCGAATCAAAGGTAAAAAGAAACAGCCGTCTCCCGAAATTCCCATGTCTACGGACGTTTTTGACGACGGATTAACCGACTTTATGACGGATGATTTTTCCGACAATACGCCCAACGGAAACGGCTACGGGGGATATCCCGACAATGCGCCCAACGGAAACGGCTACGGGGGATATCCCGACAATGCGCCCAACGGAAACAGCTACGGGGGATATCCTGACAATACGCCCAACGGAAACGGCTACGGGGGATATCCTGACAATACGCCCAACGGAAACGGCTACGGGGAATATCCCGACAATGCGCCCAACAGAAACAGCTACGGGGGATATCCCGACAATACGCCCAACGGAAACGGCTACGGGGCGGATTTTGAACAGCCAGCCGCATGGGACAACAGTTTATCGGAGATGCCTGCATTCGGAGACAGTTTTGACGATTCTTCAACCGAGCCGGTGCTTCCGTCAGACGATTCACATGCGAAACCTCTTTCCGTCGGTGCACATTTATCCACTTTGTTTGTAAAAGCCAAGGACAAACTGTCTCACATATTTAAAAGGCAGTCCGTACCCGATGACGGCTTATCCTTTGATGATCACGGCGAATTCAGTGATTTTATCGAATGGGAAGAACAGGGGCAGGAAACAGGGCGGCAGGACGGTGAGGCGATACAGAGTTCCAATCCCCCCTTCCCATTTGCAGACAATAGAAATAGAGAGGGCGCTCCTTCGTTAGGGGAAGAATATGGAACCGCCGGAAACGGAACGCCGCCGTATCCTTATACAGAAGCGCCGAAGGAGGCAGAAGAAATCGTTGCTCCCGAGGTGCCGCCGGAAAAAAACAGCTATCCGTCGCGGATGGAAACGGACCGATCCGTTCCCAAAATGACGCCGATTGGTCAGTTGCTGGCGGCGATGGGGCATTCATGGCGCAAATTCCGCCGTCGGCTGCCCAGCTTCAAGCCGAAGGTGTACACCGTTCCGGTGCCGGATTACCAGCCGGAAGAGGATGGCATACAAGCGCCGAGTCTGGTTTCGGATATCGAAAAGATCATCCGTAAACAGAGCCAATTAGGGGAAGTAGAGCGGGAATATGAAGAGATGCGCAGTTATATCCGTTCGGTGGATGTGAACGCCGCGCCGAGACGGGAGGAAATTCCTCCGCCGGAAAACATACATGAGGTTCGCGAGGCAGAAAATGAACTGTTTGATATGATCCGTCAGATTGACGTGCAGAATGAGCAGCAGCGCAGCCGTATTGGCATATATGATGCGCCGCCCGAGGAAGACCCCTATAATTACAGGGGCATTAATGACAACCGACAGAGTTATGACGATATTGAAGATGCATCATTTGATATGCGGCCGCGTCTGAGCTTTGAATCCGAGCAGCGCATAGATCCGACTCATCAGTGGAATGAAAGACCGGCTTTCCGTTCGCCTTATGATAATCGGGGCGATTTTGACGTGGGAATGCCTGCTATGTGGGACGGTCGGTTTGCGCCGAGGCAACGAGTGGCGCAGGAGAATTTCGCACCGGACAATCCCGCCGGGTCGGAAGGACGGACGAGTCGGTTTGCGCCGAGGCAGCAAGTGGCGCAGGAGAATTTCGCACCGGACAATCCCGCCGGGTCGGAAGGACGGACGAGTCGGTTTGCGCCGAGGCAACGAGTGGTGCAGGAGAATTTCGCACCGGAAAATCCCGCCGGGTTGGAAGGACGGACGAGTCGGTTTGCGCCGAGGCAGCGAGTGGCGCAGGAGAATTTCGCACCGGACAATCCCGCCGGGTCGGACGGACGATCGGGTCGGTTTGCGCCGAGGCAGAAGGGAAAACAGAACCTTTTTACCGCGGAATCCAATCCATCGCCTGCCCCAGGTTCTTCTGCTTCCGTCAAGGGGAACGCCGGCAAGGAAAAACGCAAAGCCAAGGTGCGAAAACGAAGAAATATGGCGGATTGGTAAATTTTTATCCGACATTTCCAAAATAGCCTTGCATGACAGGGTGATTTGTGTTATGATTTACTTGACCTACTGTGCGATATCTTGCATGGGAGGAAATAATCGCCGTTTGGCAAAATAATTGTTGAGGATGGTTAAGATTGAAAAGCAACAGACAAATCGGTCTTGACGGCAGCACGTTTATATCGGACTGCCTGAGTGACGGTATCTTCTTTGTGTACAGCATTATCTTCTGTGGATTGATCGGCGCGGTCGGAGATATTGTGAAGCTGCTGGGTGAGAGCGCCGCAAGTCTCGATCCGCTGACCAACAGCCTGATTGTGCTGGATCTGATATGTTCTTTGAGCATGGTCATCGTTGCGTATTATGTGTACTTCATGCATTGTGGCGAAAATATGCCCAAGCTCGGTATCAAGCCGCTGCTTTATCTGGAATATGCAAGGCTTGCCTATTACGGTCTGTTAATTTATGAAATTGTTTACCGTTTTGCGTATGAACTTCAGCACAGGGAGACGTTCCCCCTTGCCATTCCCATTTATTATGTGGTCTATGTCGTGTGGCTTACTACCTGTGTGTTTGCGGCCATGTTTATTCTGACAGTGCTGCATCAGAATATCATCCGCAGAAGCTACGCCCGTTCCTTCCGCTGGCTTTCGCTGATCGGGTTGAGCGTGAATGTTCTTCTGCCGCTGACCTACTTTATCACCCGTATCTGGGTTAAGGGTCTTGGTGACGGATTTTACAGCGGCGGATTTTGTGATTTCATTCGTCTGGCATTGGCGCCGATTTTCTATGTGGCCATGTGGTTCCTGTTTATGAATGCCATTGACCAGGTGGAACGAGTGTTCAGCGAAGTGGACAACGCCATCAGAGACAAGCGCTACCGCATTGAATTTGACGAGGAAGACAGCGAAAAGAAGTCGTCACGCAAGAAAAAAGCAAAGCCCAGAAGGAGCAATCCCCCGAAGAACGAAGAGGCGTCTGTGACCTCTGCCGAAAGCAAAGTCCTTTCCTCAGAAGAAAAGAATGAGGAGGAGAGCGGCGATACTTTACAGGCTGACAGCTTCGACGTGCCGGAGATGCCCGAAGAGGATGACACACAAGCGGTAGTTCCCTTCCCGGAAGAAGATGTCGATGAAGAGGACAGCAGCGGTAAAAAAGTCAGACCCCAAAAGAAGCATCGTATTACCGAGGTGGAAGTGGCAAAGGTAAAGGTGACTGAAAAGTCTGCCGAAGAACTGGAAAACGCTCTTCTTTTGGATGACGCTGCCGGAGACGCCGCCAGTGAGGCAGAATAAGGAACAAGGCCATAACAGGATAACAAAAACAACGTCGGTTGAAAAAAATTGGACGTTGTTTTTGTATTTGAAGACGGATAAAGGAAGAAGGGAAAAAGGATGGAAAACAATCACTTCAGCAACATTATAGCCCCGTCGGATGGTGTAAGACGTTTTTTGTGCAAGACCTCTGTTCTGTTTGTCGGTTTGGCAACGGTTTTTTTCAGCGTTTTTTCATTCCGTATGAATCAATTTGAACATACTCTTGCAGGCGGTTCGCTGAGAAGTACGATGTTGTTTGGAGCATATATCATGATGCCCCTCGGTTTGCTGACAGCTTCCGTGTTTGCAAGGATCAAAAAGATGGGGCTGGCGTATGCCATGATTAGTCTGTTGGTGGCAACAGCAGGTGCGGTTATGCTGTTTCTGAACGCTTTTGCCTCGCTGCTGCGTGAGACACGATTGCAAGGCATTGCGGGGAGCCTGTTGGAATGTCTGACCTTTGCTGCGTTGACCGCCATATGCGTCAATCTTGTCTTGTCCTGCATGGACTTCAAAATTCAGCCTGTATTGGGGGTCGTAGGAACCGCAGTGGCTTTGCTGGCATTGGCGGTTACGACCATGCGGATTGTCAATTCATTCAGTGCCATGCAGTTTGTGTGGAATGAGGGATATGACTGGACGACAATGGCCGAGCAGGTGAAGGCAGACAAGATGCAATATCATTTTAAATGGATTTTTCGCAGCGTTTCCATGAACAATGCGAAAGCGCTTCGCCGGATGTTTTATTTGAGACTTTGGGAGAGAATCGCTTCCTGTGTTTTTTACACCTTTGTGGCGCTTTTTTGCGTGAAATATAAAAGTGAGATGAAAGCGTTTAATAGGCTGATCGAGCATGCAGGTGAATATGTTGCTATTCCTAAAGCACGCATTGTGCGTTCTTTCAGCCGGACGTCAGAGGAAAGCAGTGTATCGACAGGAAAGAAAAGCGGCAGCGTGAGAAATCGTTTGAGTATTCTCAATCAATTAGCCAAGGCCAAGGAAAGCCGCGCCGCCGTCCGGAGGAGGATTACGAAGAAGAGCGTCCGCGTCAGCCGCGCCGCCGTCCGGAGGAGGATTACGAAGAAGAGCGTCCGCGTCAGCCGCGCCGCCGTCCGGACGGGGAATATGAAGAAGAGCGCCCGCGCCAGCCGCGCCGCCGTCCGGACGGGGAATATGAAGAAGAGCGCCCGCGCCGGCCGCGCCGCCGTATGGATGAGGAACTGACAGAAGAGGAAAAATACCTGATGGAGGAACGGCGCAGACGTGATCCGAATTATGAGCGTGCCCGCCGTGAGGGACGGAATGACAGCCGCAGCCGTACTGACTACAGACGGCAAAGGAGCGAGCGTATTAAGCATAACGATACCGATTTGCAGAAGAATCTGAATGACTACTATGATAACTATATGCAAATCAGAGAACAGAGAGGTAAGGCAAATCCTTCAAAAAATGATTTATAATTTTGTCAACAAAAATAGAAAATATACAGGAAAAATGCTTGCAATCATTTGTGAAATGTGATATAAATATAAATAGATGTTTGCAGATATGGAAAAATTGAGGTGAACAGTATGAAACAGAAAAGTACGAATAAAAGCGGCAAAATCAGTTTTATCGTATTGATCAGCGTTTCTTTAGTGGTCATGCTGACAGCCGTTGTTATGATATTTGTCTATACTCGTCGGTTCAATCCGGAAGTGGTTCACGCCAACGATCAAAGCATGGCCGTAGAGGCACACGAGGGGTACGTTAATGAAGGCTCCATGCAGAAGCTCGAACACGACGCTTCCAAAATCACGGTGGAGCCGCTGGAAAATTCGCAGGCTTTCATTATCGGCGGAGGCGTTTTTATGGTTGTGATCATGGGGGCTTATTTGTTCGTTAAGATCAAGGATCATAAAGAAGAAAATTAATGCATAAGGCAATCGCACTGTACAGATTTCCGATTGATAAAATCCGTGCAGTGCGATTTTTTCATTTTTATTTTTTTGATTGCGTCACACTTCACTGTTTTCTTCCAGAATAGCCTGTGTCAGTGCTTTCATGTCATCAAACTCCCGCAGCTCGCCGCACATAACCCGTAGTCGGGCAGCGCCGCGCAGTCCTTTCATATACCACGCTGTGTGTTTGCGTGCTTCCCGCATGCCGACCCGTTCGCCTTTGTATTCACATAACTTTTGGATATGGCGGTGCATGACGGTGATCCGCTCAAAAATGCCGGGCGGTGAGACGGGACAGGAACGCTCGTATTGAGAATTGATCTCGCGGAAAATCCACGGGTTGCCCAGTGCGCCGCGTCCTACCATAACGAGGTCGCAGCCGGTCTGCTCCATCATCTTCATCGCGTCCAGAGCAGAGTAGATGTCGCCGTTGCCGATGACGGGGATGCTGACAGCGCGTTTGACCTGCGCGATGATGTTCCAGTCGGCGGGCGGCGCGTACATTTGTTCCCGCGTGCGGCCGTGAACGGCGATCATGCTTGCGCCTGCCGCCTCGCAGATTTTAGCCACCTCCACGGCGTTGACCGAATGAGCGTCCCAGCCCTTGCGGATTTTCACGGTCACGGGCAGGTCGGTGGCTTTGACGGCGGCTTCCACGATTCTCCCGCAGAGGTCGGGGTCTTTCATGAGGGCGCTGCCGCTGTGATTGTTGGCGATTTTGGGCGCGGGGCAGCCCATGTTGATATCAATGGCGGCGGGACGGTATTGCGCCGCGATTTTCGCGGCGGCGGCGATGGTTTCGGGTTCGTAGCCGAAGAGCTGGAGCGCCATGGGACGTTCGCCTTCGGAAATGGCGAGCAACTCGGCGGTTTTTTTGTCGCTCATGGTGAGCGCTTTGGCGCTCGCCATTTCGCTGGTGCAGTAAGCCGCGCCGAAGCCCATGCAGAGTTCGCGGAAGGCGCGGTCGGTCACGCCTGCCATAGGCGCCAGCACCGCCTTGCCCTGTATTTCAATGTTTCCCAGTTTCATGTTACTTGATTCCTTATGTTGAATTTTATATATATAAACGGAGTGATATTTTTTGAAAACAATGGTTATTTCAGATCTGGACGGCACACTGTTGCATTCTGATGCCCGTCTGTCCGATTTTACCGTTCAGGCTATTAATTCCGTCATTGCACGCGGGGTGAATTTTACCTACGCCACCGCGCGTTCTCTTAATTCCTCCCTGACGCTGACCCATCGGCTGGCGCTGCGTCTTCCCGTTATTACCTACAACGGCGCATGTATCAAACATCCCTCTACGGGGGAGATCATCGAGATACAGAGTCTTGACGAAGCGCAGGTGGCGCTGATCGCTCAAACGCTGCACGGCTGCGGCATTCATCCGCTGGTGTACACCTTCCTTGACGGAGAGGAGAAGGTGCTGTGGGTGAGAGGCGCAGAGAGCGAGGGCATGATGCACTATCTCGATTCCCGCGACGGCGACGAACGGATGCTGCCGGTGGACAGCTTTGACGATCTGTTTTGCGGCGAAGTGTTTTATGTCACCTGCATTGAGGATGAACAGGAAACGCTGCTTCCTGTGCGGGATATGCTGATGGGCAGCGACGCCCTCAACTGCATTTTGCAGCGGGAAATCTACCGCCCCGAATATTGGCTCGAGATCATGGATTACCGCGTGAGCAAGGCGCACGCCATTGACGATCTCATGCGGCTGACAGGCATGGAGAAAATCATCGCGTTTGGCGACTCCATCAACGACGCGCCGCTTTTTGATGTGGCGGACGAATGCTACGCCGTGGAAAACGCCGTGGATGCGCTCAAACGGGTAGCGGACGATGTGATCGAGTCCAACGACGAGGACGGCGTCGCCAAGTGGCTGATGGAAAACTGCAATCGGCTTCCTAGGTGGGCGCCAGCCCACCGTCGTCCTCCGCCTTGCCCTGCACTCACCATCATCGCCTCCTTTTGTCTCCCTGATTATTTGGATTGCTATAATGATTGCTTTACGCAAAAGCAAGGGCGGCGATTTTTGCGGCGGAGTGTCCGTCGCAGCCGCCGCACAGCAGTTTGCGCACGGTGGCAATGTCGTCCTGCGAAGCGCGGTTTTCCTCGATGGCGGTCAGCAGTTCGTCGGCATTGTCAAAGGAAACGCGGGGGAAGACCTCGAGGGGATTGATATTGATGCCGCACGCGCCGCTGTACTCTGCCACATCGGGCGTGAAGAAATAGACGGGCTTTTGCAGCAGGGCGGCTTCCGCCGCCGCACCGGAGTAATCGGAAATCACTGCGTCGGCCGCGGCAATGGCTTGTTCGGTGGTAAACGATGTGTCTGAAATGGCATCCGGATTGTCGATGACCGTATGCCGGTCGAGAGGATGAAGCTTGACGATCAGCGCGTTGTGTCCATAATCAAAGTGCTCCACCAGATCAGCGCAGTCAATGGCGTAATCGCGGCGCATGGTGGGCACATAGACCACGATTTTTTTACCCCGTGTCTGCGGATAGGCGGCGTAAAGCTGCTCTCGCAGGTCATCTGTCTGCGCGCCTAATGCCAGAATGCTGTCGGCAGAGGGCATACCCAGCGGCAGGATTTTTTCAAGGGGGGTGCGCATGGCTTCGGCAAAGAAGGGTCTCATATATTCGCTGCCGACGGTCACGGCGTCGTAGCCCTCGTGCATCTGCATGATTCCGGCGATGTCGGAGGAGCTGCCCTCCGGTTTGTCCACTGTCTGCCAGCCGAATTTTTTGATAGCGACCATTGAGTGCCAGATCTGGATGATTTTGAGATGAGGTTTGTGTTTTAAGATGCTGATGGGAATGCAATAGCTCTCGGTAAAGCAGACCTTTGCCCCGGCGAGCGCTTTCATCTGGCGCAGCATGAGCAGCGCGTAGGAAAGCCCCATCTCGCTTTTCAGCCCCAGACGGCAATAAAATTCGCATTGCATCTGCGGGTCGACGCGTTGGAGTTCCCGCTCGATCATGCGGAAATTGACAGATGGCTGATCGGACTGGCGGCTGAGAAAGACCGCTTTATTTTGCACGGGTGTGAGCAGTTTCATGAAGAAGTACAGAAACTTCATGCCGTATTTGAGCAGCAGAAAGATGCGTTTTTTCATCGGACACCTCTTCTTTCGTTAAATTTCCCGATAATAAAGAAGAAAGAATAGATAATAAATACAACAGTGTCGACTCAAAGAGGGAGCCATTATTCGCCTCCCTCTTTGAGGGAGGTGGCACGCCGCAGGCGTGACGGAGGGAGTTATTTTCCCTAAGTTGTGGATAGTGATTCTCTATTATTTCTTATCTTAGCTGCTTGGCTCGCAGAGCGAACCAAGCGTGCTGTTGGTGCCGGTGACCGGGCTTGAACCGGTACGATGTTTCCATCACGGGATTTTAAGTCCCGTGTGTCTGCCAATTCCACCACACCGGCGAATTGCGGAATTTCACGTCCGTGACCCATATTATACCACAGGCCATGGGGAAATGCAAGAGATTTTTTGATTTTTTTATTGCCGTTTGGGTGGTTCCGGTTTTCAAATCCGTTTTGAAAAAAGGGAAAATCTTGACAACCTCTCCGATTAATGTTATTCTTAAATAGAATAAGAACACCATAGGAGATCGTTGCAATGGTCATCGAAACCAATGAGCAAAGCTATGTCTTTTCTACGTCTCAGGAAATTCTCGGCTTTCTTCGGGAACGGCATAAGGCGCATCCTGCCGATGAACTGGGCGTGAAAGGCGAGGAAGTCTTTCCCTGTCTCTGTCTGCTCATTAACCAAAACGGCGTGCATTTGTCATACTTGGGTGCGCTTCCCGGCGAAACATATCAGGCGACAGGGGATGCTTCCCGTGGAGGGGATGGCGAAGCGGAAAAAGAAATCCTGTTTTTTGCGGGGGATGAAACCATACCCTTTCCGGCACGCGAGGTGATTTCCTTTGATACGGCGCTGCAATGCGTGGAGGAATTCTGCGAAACGCTGTCCCGCCCGACCTGTGTGGAATGGGACGATCTGCTTTTGCTGTGAGGGGAGAAGAACGAAATGACAGTTTGTGCCAACGGCAATTTTTTCTTTGACAAACCGGACGAAGTGACGGCTTTTGTCCGGGAACACGCCGGAGCGCGGGAGCAGGACGAAATCTGGATTTTCGGAGAGGAAAAATATCCCTGTATCGCGCTGCTGACCCATGGGGAATACGCTGCCGTCAACTATACTACTTTATAAAGGAACGACAGAAAATGTCCGATAACAATCACTTCCCCGATCGCGTGGAGCTTCTCTCTCCGGCGGGGGACAGCGAGCGCCTGCAATGCGCGGTGATGTACGGCGCGGACGCGGTGTATCTCGCCGGAACCCTTTTCGGTATGCGGGCGGGCGCGCATAATTTTAATCAGGAACAGCTCGTGGAGGGCGTGAAATTCGCGCACGACAACGGCGTGAAGGTTTACATGACCTGCAACACGGTGCCGCGCAACAACGAAGTGGCATTGCTGCCCGACTTTCTCGAACGGGCGGCGGACGCGGGCGTGGACGCTCTGATTATCGCCGATATCGGGGTCATGCGCATGGCGCAGCGGTATGCCCCGCATGTGGCTGTGCATATCTCCACGCAGGCGGGTGTTGCCAATTACGCCACCGCCGGCGAATTCTACAACATGGGCGCGTCCCGTGTGGTGCTGGCGCGGGAACTGTGCTTTGACGAGATTGCGGCGCTTCGCGCGAAAACGCCGCGGGAACTGGAGATCGAAGCGTTTGTACACGGTTCGATGTGCGTGTCCTTTTCGGGCAGGTGCCTGCTGTCGAGCTATTTTACCGGGCGTGACGCCAATCGCGGCGACTGCGCCCAGCCCTGCCGCTGGAAGTATTACCTCACCGAGGAACACCGCGAGGGGCAGAAATTCGAGATTTTTGAGGACAAGGGAACCCATATTCTCAATTCGCGCGATATGTGCATGATCGAATATATCCCCCGTCTGATCGAGTGCGGCATTACTTCCTTTAAGATAGAGGGACGCGCCAAATCATCCTATTACACGGCGGCCGTCACCAATGCCTACCGTCAGGCGATTGACGGCTATTATCAGCATCCCTCGCCGGAGTATCGACCGGATGACGCGATTCTCGATGAACTGCACAAGGTCAGCCACCGCGAATATTCCGCCGGATTTTACCTCGGCAGCGAGCCGGGGCAGGTACTTGACAACGGCGGCTATGTGAGGGAATACAAGGTCGCGGGCATGGTGGAGGACTGCGGCGGCGGCTTTCTGACGCTCAGCCAGCGCAACAAATTCCGGGTAGGGGACACCCTCGACGTGATGCCGCCGCACGCGCGACCCTTCCTGCTGCCGGTGACGGAAATGTACGACGGCGAGGGTCATGCCATTGAAGCGGCGCCCCACGCGACCATGACGGTCAGGATACCCTATACGGGTCAGCCGATTGCCAAGGGAACCTTTGTGAGAATGAAAGAAGAATCAACCATCAAGTGAGAGGGAATACAGATGTATAAATTTTTCGACAGAAACAGCGAGAGCATCAGTCTGCATGACTGCCGCGCCACCAATGTTTTTCTTAATAAAGACGTGCTGTCCTTTGATTTTGCGGACGGCTTCTGGATTTCGGAGAAGAATCCCCGCAATCCTTACAGGAAGCTGCTCTGCACCGATCAGTCGCAGGTGGATTTTCACCTGCTTTCCGGCGATGTGAATGCCGATTTGACCTGTTATGTCTTTGTCAAAAAGCACGGCAAGGTCATCCGCAAGACCTTTGACTATGAAAAACTCCAGCGCAAGATCAATCAGAAGGGACAGGAACTGGAATTTCTCTACGCCTACACGGGCTATAAATCCGTAATTTTCGAGTGTGTTCTCTGGCGCAAAAAGAAGCCCTACAGCCGCGATTGTGTGTTGATTATCTCCACCGACGATGTGAAATACCGCTGGAATAAAATCTGCCCGGACAAACCGTACAATTAAACAATCATTAACAGAAAGGTTTTGATTACCATAAGCGATAGAATTATCATGGCGGCGCCCTGTCAGTTCGGCGTGGAAGGACTGGCGGCAGGGGAACTGCGCCGCATGGAGGCGGAGAATGTCGCCGCCGAAAACGGGCGCGTTCTCTTTGAGGGCGACGAAGCGATGCTGGTGCGCGCCAATCTCAACTGCCGCTATTCCGAGCGCGTCTGCGTGGTGATGGGGCGGTTTGACGCGATGACCTTTGACGAGCTGTTTGAAGGCACCAAGGCGATGCCGTGGGAACGCTGGATCGGTAAGTCCGACGCGTTCCCCATCAAAGGCAGCTCCCTCGGCTCGAAGCTGCATTCCGTTCCCGACTGTCAGAAAATCATCAAAAAGGCCATCGTTGACCGTCTGTCACAGAAATACGGATTGAGCTGGTTCGAGGAAACCGGCGCGGTGCATCGCGTGCAGTTTTTGATTATGAAAAACAACGTGCTGCTGATGATCGACACCTCCGGCGCGAGTCTGCACAAGCGGGGCTACCGCCGCAACGGGGCGATCGCGCCCATCCGCGAGACGCTGGCGGCGGCGATGGCGGATATTGCCTTTGTGCGCAGCTATTCCCATGTCATCGACCCCTGCTGCGGTTCGGGTACCATTCTCATTGAATCCGCGATGAAAGCGCTCAATGTCGCGCCGGGACTGCGGCGTGCCTTTGTCGCCGAGGGCTGGCGCACCATCCCGTCCGCCGTGTGGCAGGAGGAACGCGCCCGCGCGAAAGACCTGATCAACCGTGACGCGGAGTTTACCGCCTGCGGCTATGACATCGACCCTTCCGTCATCGAGTTGGCGCGGGAAAACGCCTATAAAGCGGGTATGTCCAAGCGCATTACCTTTGCGCAGCGGGATATCGCGGATTTTGCGCCCGACGGAGAAAAGGGCGTGGTGGTCTGCAATCCGCCCTATGGCGAGAGGCTGCTCGACGTGGAGAGCGCCCGGAAAATTTATGCCGCGATGGGCGAGAAATTCGAGCGGCGGGGCGGCTGGAGCTATGCCGTCATTACGCCGGACGAGCAGTTCGAGCAGTTCTTCGGCAGAAAGTGCGACAAGCAGCGCAAGCTCTACAACGGCATGCTGCAATGCCGTCTGTATATGTATTTCAAATAAAACAAGCACAAATATTCACGAAAAATTAACCATATTATATGCTTTTCGGGGAAATTAATTGTTGTAATGGCCGTCAAAAAAGTGTATAATAGGAGAAGATTGACTGGCACAACGCGGAAAACGGCAAGAGAATCGCTGGTTGTGCGGGAGGTGTGTAGGCAGTATGATGAATATCAGACAGTCCGCCGAAGATTATCTGGAAACGATCCTGATTCTTCACGAGCGGAAGGGTTCGGTGCGTTCCATCGACATCGCCAATGAGATGGGATTTTCCAAGCCGAGCGTGAGCGTTGCCATGAAAAATCTGCGCGAAAACGGTTATATTCAGGTGGACGAGAGCGGACATATCACGCTTACCCAAATGGGGTATGACGTGGCGGATAAGATTTATGAACGCCATAAGGTGGTGTCGGAATATTTCGTTCTGCTGGGCGTGGACCCCGAAACGGCGGCGCAGGACGCCTGCAAAATCGAGCATATTCTCAGCAATGACAGTTTTCAGGCGATCAAGGGGCAGTATGAAAAGCTGAAAGGCGAGCAATAAATCCAAATCGGCGGACTGTGACAAAAGCGGGCTGCCGATTTTTGCTTTATGAAGATAGGAGGAATCTCTGATGGATTTATTGACATGGCTGCAACGTTGGTATGCCGATCACTGTGACGGTGAATGGGAAGAATTTTACGGTGTGGAGATACGCAATGTCGATAATCCCGGCTGGGTGATCCATATTGACCTGACGCACACCGGGATGGAGAATAAACCGTTTACCGAAATCCGAGATGACAACGGCGACGATGATTGGATATTTTGTCAGGTAAGAAATGACCCTTCACAGGGAATGATTTTTTACGGGGCGGGCGACCCGAATAAGCTGGTGAAAATACTGACGGTATTTAGGAATTGGGTTGAAAACGAATAAAAAATCTTGAGTGGAGATGAACACATATGCGCGCAGTGATTCAGCGTGTGCAATACGCGTCGGTGACGATTGACGGCGTGACAAAAGGAAAGATCGGACAGGGCTTTTTGATTCTGTTCGGCGCGGGGACAGGCGACACCCGCGAGGACGCGGAACTGCTTGCCAAAAAAACGGCGGGTATGCGGATATTCTGCGATGAAAATGACAAGATGAACAAGGCGCTGGCGGACGTCGGCGGTGCGGTGCTGGTGATTTCGCAGTTTACGCTCTATGCGGACTGCCGCAGAGGGAACCGTCCGAGCTTTACCGACGCCGCGCCGCCGGACGAAGCGGGTGAGCTGTATGAATATTATGTCCGCCTGCTGCGGGAGGTACACGGCATTGCGGATGTGCAGACGGGAGAATTCGGCGCGGATATGAAGGTGGAGCTGCTCAACGACGGCCCCGTGACGATACTGCTTGACAGCGACGAGCTGAAGAGAGCAAGAAAGAGCTGACAAAGTGGGAAGGATGGAGTTAAAAAATGAATCGAAAAGCGATCTTAATCAGTCGATGCATATGGCTTCATCATTGTTCGTTAAGGGAAACTGTGGATTTGATCGCGAAGGAAGCTGCTTCTATCGTGCGTCAAAAATACACCCGGGTTACATTGTTTTCAGGTCAAACATTTAAAAATTTCTCCGTCAAAAAATATAAGGAAACGGACATTTATCTTACAGATGAAATTACATCTATCAGTTATTTATATCTGCCCAGAGGAGGAAAATGGACGGAAGATATTCAATTTGAATTGGTGTTCCATAAGCATTCCGAGGATTATTTTTTTATCACTTTGGTTTTTCCTGTGAATGACCTGTCGGCAGGGACGGATAATGGGTTGACATTGGGACATTCATTATTGGATTTGCTGCGCTCTGCCTTTGATGTTAAGTGGATGTGTTTAGATCAGCTTGATAACAGCAAAAAACCTGAGTTTTTTGTAGAAGGGGTAGGTAATCCGAGATTAAACGAAACAGAACAAAAGATAGCGCACGCCATTCAGTTAAGTGAATTGGTACATGATAAGATACCGTTTTTATTTGCTTATACTTATTTTTCATCTGACAGGGAAATCCCTGTTCCGCCGTTTCATCCCTGCAGCAAAGGATATGAAATTTATTTTCCACAAAATGATGATAAAAATTTTTCCGAATATGGCAGGGATAAAACGTGGGAAAATGCACGGCAAGATTTGTCGGATTTGAATTTGTTGCATTCTGATTGATGCGGATATCCAAGAAACGATACAGAATACACACAATCACAAAGGAGAGAAACACCCAATGAAAGTTACCGGAATACAGGTCGGAGAACTGGAAACCAATTGTTATATCTATCGGGACGAAAGCACCGGACGGTGCGCCATCATTGACCCGGGTGAGATGAATGACCGTTTGCGTGCCGCCATCGAGGAGGCGGGGAGGGCGTCGTTTGATTATATCCTGCTGACGCACTGCCATTTTGACCATGTGGGCGGTGTGAGCGAAGTCAGGGAACTGACCGGAGCGCCTGTCGCGATTCAAAAACATGACGCGGCGGGACTGCGGGATTCCGGGATCAATCTTTCGGGGTATTTCTTCGGACAGCGCACGATTTATCCGCCTGCCGATCTCACTTTTGACGACGGGGAGACGTTTTATGTGGGGGAAACGAAGTTTACCGTCATGCACACGCCGGGACATACCGTGGGAAGCTGCTGCTACATCACCGAGGGGCTGATTTTTTCGGGCGACACCCTCTTCCGCGAATCCGCGGGGCGCACGGATTTCCCCGGCGGCAGCGCTTCCGAGATGAGCCGCTCGCTGCAAAGGCTGATGGCGCTCGAGGGGGATTATATCGTTTATCCCGGACATGAGGGCGTGACGACGCTTTCCCGTGAGCGGGTCAGCAATCCGTATGTCCGCTGGTTCGGACAGAATCACTGACGCTCCTATTTTATCAAACACAAAGGTTGACTTTACTATGTATATTGTGACTGAGGGAATTGCTTCCCGTTATGAATATGAAAAACTGGCGCGGGTATTCTTTCCCGACCAGAAACACAGCGACAAAGAAGCCGACGACCCGAATGCCCTGCGCATTGAGGTGCGGTGGAACGGGCGGCATATTTCCTCCCGGCTGAAAGCGGGGGAGAAGGAATTCCGCGACGAAACGCTCGTGCCGCAGGAAAAAGCGGAGGACAAGGGCTTTTGCGAACTTGCCGCCGCGCAGCTCCTTTGCCGACAGTTTACGGCGCTCACGGGTTTTAATCCTCCTTGGGGACTGCTCACGGGCATCCGCCCCATGAAGCTGCTGCGTATGCTGACCCGCGAATATGGCAGGGAAGAAGCGGAGCGGCGTTTTCGGGAGGATTATCTTGTTTCCGAAAAGAAGCTGGCGCTCAGCCGCCGCACCGTGCTGGGGGAAGATAAAATCCTCTCGCTCTCGCGGGATAATTCCTTCAGCCTGTATATTTCCGTGCCGTTTTGTCCGTCGCGGTGCAGCTATTGTTCCTTTGTTTCGCAGTCGATTGAACACGCGGCGAAGCTCATGCCGGAATACACCGAACTGCTGGTAAAGGAAATCGGAATGACCGCCGACATCGCGAAGTCGCTGGGGCTGCATCTCGAATCGGTCTATATGGGCGGCGGCACGCCCACCACTCTTTCCGCAGAGCAATTGGAACGCGTGCTGACGGCGGTGTCCGACCGCTTTGATCTCTCGGATGTGCATGAATTCACCGTGGAGGCGGGGCGACCCGACACCATCACGCCCGAAAAGCTCACGGCAATTAAGCGCTGCGGCGTGGGGAGAATCAGCATCAATCCCCAGACGCTCAATGACGAAATCCTGCGCTCCATCGGCAGACGACACACGGTAGAGCAGGTGTATGCCGCCATGGATATGGCAAAGGCGGCGGGGTTTGACAATATCAACATGGATCTGATAGCGGGCTTGCAGGGCGACACCTTCGATTCCTACCGCCGCACGATCGACGGCGTGATCGCCATGGATCCCGCCTCCATCACTGTCCATACTCTCGCCATGAAGCGGGCGGCGGGACTGGTGACGGAGCATATCGCGCAGTACAATGCCGAGGGTGCGCTGGCGTCGCAAATGCTCGATTACGGCGAGAAGCGTCTGACAGAGATGGGCTACGACCCCTATTATCTCTACCGTCAGTCGGGCATGGTGGGCAATCTGGAAAATGTCGGCTGGGCGAAGCCGGGATTTGAGGGCGTGTACAACGTCTTTATCATGGATGAAACCCACACCATTTTAGCGGTAGGCGGCGGCGCAGTGACCAAGCTCAAGCAGCCGCATGTCAACAACATCGAGCGCATTTTCAATTTTAAATATCCCTATGAGTACATCTCCCGTTTTGATGAAATGATCGAAAGAAAGAAGGGTATTCAGGAATTCTATGATCAATTTTGTTGATTACTACATTCACTACACCGAACGGCTGCGGCATATCAATCACGCCGTTCGCAACGCGCCGCAGGAACTCATCCGCCAGATGGAGCAGCAGTATGCCAAGCGCGTCAATGAAATCGCGGATTTTGTCATGTCCACGGGCGACGGTCGCAAGGTCATCATGATGTGCGGCCCGTCAAGTTCGGGCAAGACCACCACCGCCAATATGCTGGTGAGTCGCGTGCGGGCTTCGGGGGCGAACGCCGTGCGGCTGTCGCTTGACGATTTCTTCAAGGGCGAGGGAAAAGCGCCGCGCCTGCCCGACGGCGGCTATGATTATGAATCGGTCTACGCGCTGGATATCAAGCTCATGCGGGAATGCATGGCGTCGCTGCTCGAAACGGGACGCTGCATGATGCCGCGCTTTGACTTTGCCGCCAAAAGCCCCGCGCCGGAGCGTTATCCGCTTGAAATCGGGGAAAATGACGTGGTGATTGTTGAGGGCATTCATGCGCTCAATCCCATCATCACGGACTGTCTGCCGGAGGACAAGATGGTCAAAATCTACATCAGCGTCAAGCAGGGCATCAAGGAGGGCGACGATGTGGTGATCGACGCGCATCAGATCCGGTTTCTGCGCCGGCTGGTGCGGGACTACCGCTTTCGCAGCAGTCCGCCGGAACGCACTTTTGCCATGTGGCCGTCGGTGATGCGCGGGGAGGAACTGTATATTTCCGATTACAAGCGCCTCGCGACCGTGACCATTAATTCTATCCATATCTACGAGGTCAACGCCATTGCGGATAAGGCGATTGAGATTTTGCGCGCGCTGGGGGAGGATAGCCCCTATTATGCCGAGGCGCAGGATTATATTCAAAAGCTGTCGCTTTTTGAAAACTTAGACGAAGGGCTGATTCCCGCCGATTCGCTGCTGCGCGAATTTATCGGGCAGGGCAGGCTGTCGTAAAAAAGGAAAAAAGAAGAAAAAGCGAAGCGCAATTAGCGAGCGTATGCGAGCGTGGGAGTCCAGGGGGAACTTGTTCCTCCTGGCAGGTCAAGGGCAGCGCCCTTGTGGGGGGTGGGGCAAAGCCCCACGAGTGAGGCGTAGCCGAACGAGCGGAACGAGCCTGGACACGCAACAGGGTTGGGCGAATACGGCAGCAGCCCCATAGCACGAGTTGCCTTGCTCCAAACGGAGAAAAAAGCGTCCCTTTCCCGTTGACCAGAACCCGTATTTACGCCGTATTCGGCTTTTGCAATCGGCTAAATATCGTCACTGAAAGGGAGAAAATGAGATGGCATATCTAAAGGACATTCGTTTTTTCAGAGAAAGAGGCGCGGATCATCTGGACATCCGCCGGGACTGCGAACACTGCACCGCAAAGGGAAGCCTCGCGCCGACAGAACGGCTGCTTTGGGCGCTTCGGGAGAAACCGTTTCAGCTTGACCCTGACGGGAAGTACGATCACCTCTACTTGAATTTTACCACCCGACTGCAAGAGGGGCAGTCCCAATGGATTGCCGAACTGCCGGTATACAGCGGACAAAGCAATTGGTACCGCTATATAGACATAGGCGTGAGCGAGGAAGAGGATCGCGCGCTTCAATACGGGGCGGAGTCGGGCGAATGGTACCTGCGGCAGGCGGTGGGTGCGCTGACAGCGCATTTTTGCCGCGAGGAAGCAGACAAGGCGGCGCTTGTCGGTTTACAGGAGGAGATTCTGCAAAAGGGCGAGGATTTTGAGGTGCCGTATAAAACAAAAGAATCCGCCGCGCTGCGCGCTTGCCTTTGGGTGGGCATTGCCGACGATCTGCGAATATGTCCTCGCCTGCGCGTGACGAATCAGGCAGGTGAAGCAGTGCTTGACAAGAAAATGCCGCGCCTGCCTTCCTTTGATTTTGCCGACCAGTACGGCACGATTCTGCTCAGCAAAAAACGCGTGACGATACGTCCGCGCCGCAATGTTTTTGCGCAGAGAATGCAGGAGATTTACATAGATATAGAAAAATGAGGGGGAAAATAAAACATCATGTTTGCTGCGATCAACAGTCTGGGAACCTTTGGCATTGACGCTTACGCCATACAGGTGGAGGCGAACATCAACCAGAGTTTGCCGGGATTTGACGTGGTGGGGCTGCCTGACACGTCGGTCAAGGAGTCGCGCGACCGCGTGAGAGCGGCGATGGATAACTGCGGGTATGAATTCCCGCTGGGCAAAGTTACCGTGAATCTGGCTCCCGCCGATATCCGCAAGGAGGGGCCGATGTACGACCTGCCCATCTTTATGGCGCTGCTGTGCGCCAGCCGTCAGATCGAGGGCGTGCCGGAGGGCTGCGCCTTTATCGGGGAACTGTCGCTGACGGGGGAGGTTCGTTCGGTGCGCGGCGTGCTGGCCATGGCGATCATGGCGCGGGACCTCGGCTACACGTCGCTGTATATCCCCAAAGCCAATGCCGCGGAGGCGTCGGTGGTGAACGGGTTGGACATTTACGCCGTGGAAAAAGTGGAGGAAATTGTGGCGCACATCACGGGCAGAGCGTCATTAACGCCGGTGCGCCCGGAGGATTTTCCCGCTGAGGAACAGGGCGTTCACTGTCCCGATTTTGCCGACGTGCGCGGACAGGTCGCGCCTAAGCGGGCTTTGGAGGTGGCGGCGGCAGGCGGTCACAATGTGCTGCTGATCGGGCCGCCCGGTTCGGGCAAATCCATGCTTGCCAAGCGGCTGCCCTCAATTCTGCCCGACATGACCTTTGAGGAATCCATACAGGTTACCAAAATCCACTCCATCGCGGGCATTCTGCCGCCCAATGTGCAGCTTATCCGTCGCCGTCCGTTCCGTGCGCCCCATCACAATGCCTCACCTGCCGCGCTGGCAGGCGGCGGACATATTCCCGGCCCCGGCGAAGTGTCGCTCGCGCACAACGGTGTGCTGTTTCTCGACGAGCTGCCGGAATTCAACAATTCGGCGCTGGAGATTCTGCGGCAGCCGCTCGAAGACCATGAGATCACGATTTCCCGCACAACGGGACGCGTGACATATCCCTGCGATTTTCAGATGATCGCCGCGATGAATCCCTGCCGCTGCGGCTATTTCGGACATCCCACCAAACAATGCACCTGTTCCAAGGGGGCAGTCGCCAAATATCTGGGCAAGATTTCGGGGCCGCTGCTCGACCGCATGGATATCCACGCGGAGGTGCCGCCGGTGGATTACGAGGAATTGTCCCGTTCGGCTCCCTCCGAAAGCTCGGCGGAGATCCGCAAGCGCGTCAACGCCGCGCGGAAAATCCAGCAGGAACGCTTTGAGGGAAAAGGCGTGCGCTGCAATGCCCGCATTACGCCCGCGCTTCTCCATGAGGTTTGCCCCACCACGGACGAAGCTTCCCGGCTGCTGCAAATGGCGTTTGACCGCCTGCATCTTTCGGGACGCGCCTATGACCGCATTATGAAGGTGGCGCGTACCGTCGCCGATCTCGACGGCAGCGACGTGATCGACTCGGCACACATTTCCGAGGCCATCCAGTTCCGCACGCTCGACCGCAATTACTGGAACAACTGATTTTTAGTGGTTAGTGGTCAGTGGTTAGTGGTCAGTGGTTAGTGGTTAGTGGGAAGCTGTTAGCCGTTAGCAGTTAGCAGAGCTGACGGGTGACTGAAGGAGTGCAAGAGGCGCTGCTTTTATCAATCAGGCCTGGTGCACACGATAACGGCTTAAGTAATAGTAAATCACTATCCACAACGCTGACAGCTCCCTCAAAGAGGGAGCCGATAATGCCTCCCTCTCTGAGGGAGGTGGCTCGCCGCAGGCGAGACGGAGGGAGTTCATTTCACTAAGTTGTGGATAGTGAATAGCAAATCATAAAAAAGAAACTGCGCAGTGCAGAGGAACAAGAGATGATTCCAAAAGCACTGTGCAGTTTTTTGTTTGAATCGAATACTAACCGCTAACGGCTAACCACTAACCACTAACCACTTCACATTTCACATTGTCTGAAAGACCACGGCGGAGAGGGCGGGAACAGAAAGGGTAAACTGACTGTTGCTGCCTGTGACGGGAGAGACGTCTTCGGGAAGGCTGCCGCCGAAGCGCTGCCACTCGCTGCACAGAAGGGGCGTGAGGGTTTCGGCTCCTTCGACAGTCAGTGAATAGCCGTCCCGGTCGCAGTCGGAAAAATTGAATACCGCCACGAGCTTTTCCTCGTCCCAGCGGCGGAGCATGGCGTAAAGGCACTCCCCCTCGCTGCGGCAGTCCAGCCAGTCGAAGCCCGCGGTTTCGCATTCGAGCGCCGACAGCGCGGGATGGGTCAGGTACAGGTCGCTGAGCGCACTGATGTAACGGCAGAAGCCGTCGTGCATGGGGTATTCCAGCAGGTTCCAATCCTGCTCGCGTTTCTCGTCCCACTCGCGGAGCTGCCCCAGTTCATTGCCCATGAAGTTCAGCTTTTTGCCGGGGTGCAGGTACATATAGGCGTAAAAGGCGCGCGCCTGACGGAATTTTTCTTCATATTCGCCGTACATTTTATTGACGATTGTTCCCTTGCCGTGTACCACCTCGTCATGCGACAGCGGCAGGAGATAGCGTTCGTTGTAGTAGTACATCATGGAAAAGGTCAGCTTGTGATACAGACCGCTGCGGTTTTCGGGCGCCTGCGAGAAGTAGGAGAGCGTGTCGTTCATCCAGCCCAGATCCCATTTGTAATCGAAGCCCAGACCGCCCTTGTCCACCGGCTTGGTGATGTCGGGGAAAGAGGTGGAGTCTTCCGCGATGAGCATGGCGGTCGGGAAATGCTCGCGCAGTCCCTTGTTCATGATTTTAAGGAATTCCACGGTGGAGCCGTTTACGCCGCGCCTGGGGTCTCCCTGCCAATAGATGGCGCGGCTGATCGCGTCCATGCGCAGTCCGTCGAAGTGGTAGACCCTCAGCCAGAATTCCGCCGCCGATTGCAGGAAGCAGGCGACTTCCCGGCGGGAATGCATGAAGTTGCAGCTTCCCCACTCGCTTTCGCCCACGTCGTGATGGGGGTATTCGTAGAGCGCCGTGCCGTCGAACTGCCGCAGGGCGTAGTCGTCGAGCGCAAAGTGGACGGGAACGAAATCCATAATCACGCCCACGCCGTTTTGATGGCATTTGTCCACCAGTTCCATGAGGTCGCGCGGGGCGCCGTAGCGGGAGGTGGCGCTGAAAAAGCCGGTGTTCTGATAGCCCCATGATCCGTCAAAGGGATGCTCCGCCAGCGGAAGGAATTCGATGTGGGTGTAGCCGTGTTCCGTGACGTAGGCAATCAGGCGGTCGGCGATTTCGCTGTAGGTGTACCAGCCGTTGGGATCGTCGGGATTGGTGTGCCACGAACCGAGATGCATTTCGTAGATATTGAGCGGCTTGTCGTAGTTTAAGGTGCGGCTGGCGAGCCACTCGCCGTCGTGGAATTCGTATTCGTTCATATCCACGATGACGGAGGCGTGCTGCGGGCGCAGTTCCATGCTGAATCCGTAGGGGTCGCTGTGATGCACCGCGCCGTTCTGACCGTAAACGACGTATTCATATTTCTGTCCCGCCTGCGCGTTGTCGGCGATATAGGTGAACACGCCGCTGTTGTAATACCGCACCATGTCGGTTTCCTGCCAGCCGTTGCAATCGCCCGTCAGGGTGACGCGCCGGGCGTTGGGCGCATAGGTGCGGAAAAGGCAGCGTCCGTCCTCGAGCAGGTGTGCGCCGAAAAATTCGTAGCAGTTGAACACCTTGCCGTCGTAAAACCCCTGCATATTGAAATCCTCAATTTTTTCAATGGCTTCCATCTGTTTGCCCATCAATTTTTCCTCCTTGTCGTTGTGTTAATTGTCGCTGTGATACAATTTTTGTGAAATCGCCCGCGCGGCGTTTTCCGAAAGCTTGCGCTCGGTTTCCACCAACTGTTGCAGTTCTCCGTGCGGAATGCCTTCGGAAATCAGGCGGTTGAACCGGTCGTTCATCTGGTTGACCTCGCTGACCACTAAGTCGCGGTTGGCGTTCTCCGTCAGCTTCAGATGCGTCACGCGGCGGTCGCGTTCGTCCTGTTCCCCCACGAGAAAGCCTTTTTTCATGAGCGAATACACGCCTTTGGAGACATTGGATTTGGATAAAATGCGGCTCTCCGCGATATCGCTGGCGGTATCGCCCCCCGCTTCACCGAATGCTTCATGAAAGGCGAGATAGACCAGAATTTCGCTCTCGATCTGCGTAATGCCGAATTGTTTGAGCAATTCTTCCCGCAGCAGGTCGTACAGCTTGTTGAGCCGGTGCCAGTAAATCAGGGTAGCGTCAAAATTCACGCGGAAGTGCCTCCTTTCCGATTTGAATAGTTTCGATTGAAATATTTCTCAATGAAACTGTTTCTGAATGAATTATATCATATTCCCCGGAAAAGTCAAGTGTATGGCGGAAAAAACATGAAATTGTAAAAAATAAGAGAACAAAACAAAAAAATGCCGTCTTTCGGTTGAGATATCGCGCCGATTATGGTATAATCAATAAAATTCATCTTTCAACATAAGGACGGTTATCAAATATGCATACAAAATATACATTGGGTAAAAGCAACTGGCGCACGCTTGAGCAGGGCTATGAGCGGGAATGGCTGCTTACCAACGGACTCGGCAGCTTTTCGGGCGGCACGGTCATCGGAGACACCGCGCGCATTCACACGGGCTATCTGGTGGCGTCGCTCAATCCCCCCGTGAACCGCGTGAATATCCTTTCCAAGGTGCAGGAGACTGTTACCTGCGGCGACCGCACCTTTGATCTGGCGTGCCAGCAGTTTGTGGGCGAAGAAAAGGCGGGCTATCGTTATCTGGAGCAGTTCAAGGTGGATATCGTGCCGACCTATTGCTACCAGACCGACGAAATCTCCATTGAAAAGACCATTGCCATGGAATACGGCAAAAATACCGTCGCGGTGTGCTACACTGTCACCGGAGCGACCGAACCCACCACGATTACCGTTACGCCGCTCTTTGCCATGCGTCCCATCGACCGCGTCAATTCGCCGGAGAGCATCCGCAAGTTCCGCTCGTCGGTTTACGGCAGAACCATGCTGGTCAGCCGCACGGACGATGCCAGTTTCAATGTCAAATTCTACATTAGCGAGGGCGAATTTTCCGACCGTTCGCTGCTTCCCACCAGCATGGCCAATCCCACCTTTATCGCGGAGGAAAATCAGCTTCTCGCCATTGATTCCCGCAACGGCTTTGGCGGACTCGACACGCAGTACACGCCCTATGACGCGGTGATTACGGTTAATCCCAACGAGACTAAGAAATTCTATGTCATCTGCTCCACCGAGGACGAGGACATTACCGCCAAGAACGGCTTTGAACTCGTGAGAAGCTACACTGAGCGTATGTACAACATCATCAAACGCAATCCCAACCGCGATATTTTCTCCACTCATCTCACATGGGCGGCGGACGCGTTTATCGTAGACCGCAAATCCACGGGGCTGAAAACGATTCTCGCGGGCTTCCCGTGGTTCACCGACTGGGGCCGTGACACCATGATCGCCATGACCGGACTGACCCTCTGTACCCGCCGTTTTGACGACTGCGAAAAGATTCTCAAATCCTTTGCGATGTACGAAAAGAACGGCTTGATTCCCAATGTCTTCCCCGCGTCGGCGGAGGACGAGCCGATGTACAACACGATGGACGCGTCCCTCTGGTATTTCTACGCCGTGGAGCGTTATCTGCACTACACCGGCAAAGAGGAAAACGACGCGTTTATTAAGAATGAAATCTTCCCTGTGCTGAAAAATATCATTTATGCCTATGAACACGGCACGGATTTCTCCATTGGCATGGACGCGGACGGTCTGGTGCGCGGCGGCAGCGAAAAGGATCAGATCACATGGATGGATGTGCGTGTGGGCGATTGGGTGGTCACGCCCCGTCACGGCAAACCCGTCGAAATCAATGCCCTGTGGTACAACGCGCTGAAGGTCATGGAAATGCTGTGTGAAAAATTCGACAGGGACGGTTCGCATTACACGGAACTCGCGGAGAAGGTCAAGAAATCCTTTGTGCAGAAATTCTGGAACGCGGACGGCGGCTATCTCTATGACGTGGCTGACCCCTGTGAGGACAGAATCCGTCCCAACCAGATTTATGCGGTGTCGCTGCCTTACACCATGCTCGACCGCGCCAAGGAGCGCTCGATTGTGAATGTGGTCAGCAAGCACCTCTTTACCACTTACGGTCTGCGTTCGCTGTCCCAGTATGACCCCGAATACCGGTCCCACTACATCGGCAAGCTCATCAAGCGCGACGGCGCGTATCACATGGGTACGAGCTGGGGCTTCCTGATGGGCGGCTACATTTCCGCTTTCTGCAAGGTGTACGACCATTCTCCCTATGCCATCCGGCGCGCGAAGGATATCTGCTCGCGCTACCTCGACCACATGAGCGACGGCTGCATCAACGGTGTGGCGGAAATCTTTGACGGCGACTTTACCTGCACCTCGCGCGGCTGCTTCACGCAGGCGTGGAGCGTGGGCGAACTGCTGCGCGCCTACACCGAGGATGTGCTGCCTTATTTGCGCAAGCCGGGACAGAATCCCGAAAAGAACGAGCCTCTCGAGCAATAATTGACAGAAATGGCAGAGAAAGAACTGGAACCGCTCGTCAGAATCGAGCGGAGCATCATCAAGAAATACCGCCATACGCTGTGGCAGCCCTTTCTGACCGCCATCAACCGCTATCAGCTGATCGAAAAGGGCGACAAAATCGCCGTGTGCATTTCGGGCGGCAAGGATTCCATGCTGCTGGCGAAGATGATGGAACTGCTGCAGCGCTTCGGCAATGTGCCGTTTGAACTGGTCTATCTGGTGATGGACCCGGGGTATAATGCCGTCAACCGCCGACAGATCGAGGACAACGCCGCGCTGCTGCACCTGCCTGTTACGGTGTTTGAAACCGATATTTTCCGCGTGGCGAACAAGACCGTCAAAAATCCCTGTTACCTCTGCGCCCGTATGCGGCGGGGGCATCTCTACAGTAAGGCCAAGGCGCTGGGGTGCAATAAAATCGCGCTGGGACATCATTTTAACGATGTGATTGAAACCACATTGATCGGTATGTTTTACGGTTCCCAGCTGCAAGCCATGCTGCCCAAGCTGCACAGCGACAATTTTGAGGGGATGACCCTCATCCGACCGCTTTACATGGTGCATGAGCAGGATATTATCGCGTGGAGGCGCTACAACGGGCTGACTTTCATTCAATGCGCCTGCCGCTTCACCGAGAATATTGCCGCGTCGGAGGACGGCCACGGCAGTTCCAAGAGGCAGGAAGTCAAGCAGCTTCTCATGCAGCTCAAAAAGAGCAATCCCCTGATTGAAAAGAGTATTTTCAACAGCATTCACGCCGTTTGTCTTGACACTATGCCGGGGTATAAGGCGGACGGAGTGGAACACAGTTTTCTCGAAAAATATTAAAAATATTTTTCCCGAAAAAGATTAAAACCCATTCCAACCAAATCCGCGTTTGCGAAGTTTTATCATATAGGAGGGATTACCATGGAGCAGCGGGCTGCCGATGAACTGATACTGTCGGTTGCGGCGGGGGATATGCACGCCCTCGAAGCGTTATACAGCGGGATGTACCGCGAGATATACGGCTATCTGCTGTCGATGGTGGGCGACCCTCACGCCGCGGAGGATCTGGCGCAGGATACCTTTTTGCGGGTGTATAAATACGCGCCGAAGTTTGTGCCTTCGGGATACGGTAAATCGTGGGTTTATAAAATCGCGGGACGGTTGGCGCTGACCTACCGCGCCAAGAACAGCGTGCCGACGGAGGAACTACCCGAAACGCTTGCCGATTCGCACAGCGCGGAAGACCGGGTGCTGGACGCGCAGCTTGTCACACAGGCGATGGCGAGGCTCTCGGAGGACGAACGGCAGGTGGTGTCGCTGCATGCCGTGTCGGGACTGCCTCTGCGGGAAATCGCGGAACTTCTGCGTATTCCGCTGGGAACCGTCAAGTGGCGGCACGCGGAGGCCATCAAGAAGCTGAAAGTCATGCTCGGCGGCAATTTCTGAAAGGAGGCGGTGCATGTTGACAGAAAACAGCGATCTGTTTGAAAAAAAGCTGTACGAAAGCATTCATGCGGCGGCCGATACGCCGATACCGCCTTTTGACGCGCTGGCCGCAAGGATTGTCGCCAATGAACCCACCGAAAGCTATGAGCAGTTTTTCGGCGGGGAGGACGAATATCCTCTGACGGCAGACGCGGCGGCTGTGCCGAAGAAATCCGGCCCGGCATGGTACAAAACGCTGGGAATAGCGGCAGCGGCTGTGGCGGTGTTCGTTGTGGGCAGCGGATTGGTGATGGTGCTGTTGGCCGGTTCCATGCGCTGCGGCTCGGCGGGGCCGATGAATGACAAAGCGGCCTATGAAGAAACGGCGCAGGTCGCGGAATGTGACGATGCCTTTTACGATGCGGAACAGGGCGCGGAGGACAGCGCCAAAACCAACCGCGTTTCGGATTCTGATTTGCAGAAGAACGATACGGAGGATTCTTCGCAGCAATAAAAACGCATACGGTGAATTCATGAGCAAAGAATTACCGTATGCGTTTTTTATACTAATTGTCGATTGAAAGTAGACAAATGATTTGCGAGGATATTTCGTGTCATGCGAGGATGACGACGACGGCGGGCTGGCGCCCGCCTAGGAGGAAGACGAAGCAGGGCGCGAAATAGACCGCAAATCATGTCTACTTTTGATTGACAATTAGTATTATGGTTGTTCGTTTTCTTCCGGGGCGCTTTCGAGCGGGTCGTCCTCGTCCGGGTCGTCCCATTCAAACGCGTCGTCCTGAATGAATGCATAGAGCTGTGTCAAGATAAACGTCAACTTTTGTTTTTCAGTGTGATAGCCTTCCCTTTCCAGCGCCATGAGCAGGCGCGGGCGAATTGACAGAATATCATCCATGATGTAGTAGCCGATGAACCGATTCAGATGGGGAAGTTCCTCCATGCGATTGTGTTTGATCATCATGCGTGCCGATCTGCCGATCTTATACGCGATCTGGGGAACGATAATTAGCGTTTCTTCCAATGCATTGCCCAATATTTTCACCTCCTTGTGAATATACCATACATGATAAAATCCGATTTGTCAAGAGTAAAGGCGGTTTTATACTACTTTAAGCTCTAATTAAGTATTTTATCTGTTTTTGTAATATCATTTTGTTGGGGTGATTTCATTGAAACCATTGAAACAAAAGGTCAGTATCACATTGGATTATGATGTCATTGAAAAAATCAAAAAACTCGCGGAAGAAGATGACCGCTCCTTCTCGCAGTATATCAATCTCATTGTGAGAAAATATCTGCAAACGCTCGAAGGGGAGAAAAAAGAATAACGGAGTCGGATGCTTCATCAATTACGCATTACGAATTAATGAACGGGTCTTGTTATTTGGATGAGGGTATAGTATAATAAAAGTATCCGGAATGTTCCGACAAAAGAACCGAAAGGAGTGCGGCAGATGGAAAGAGGTAATGTGCTGGTCATCGGCAATTCGGGCGTAGGTAAATCGACGCTTATTAACGCGGTGCTGGGCGAGGAACGGGCGGAAACCGGCTACGGAACGTCGGGAACCACCGATCGGCTGACCATCTACGAGAGCGACAAGATACCGTTTCGGATTATCGACACGGTGGGATTCGAGCCGTCTGTTTTCAAGGAAATGCGCGCCATCAACGCGGTGAAGAAATGGTCGCAGGAGAGCGCGGAAGAAACCGACGGGGATAAAAAGATCAGCGTGATCTGGTTCTGTGTGGACGGCACTTCCCGCAAGCTGTTTCCCGAAACCATACGCAGCCTTTCACGCGCCACCGCGATGTGGGAGAGCGTGCCGGTGATCGTGGTGATTACCAAATCCTACTCCGTCCCCGAACGCAGCGAAAACGTCGAGATGGTACACAATGCCTTTGCGCGGCAAAAACGCTATACCAAGAATCTGCGCAAGGTCATTCCCGTGGTGGCCTCCACCTATACGCTCAACGAAAGCGCCTATGCGCCGCCCGACGGCATTGACGAACTGATTGAGGCGACCAACGAGCTGCTTCCTGAGGGTGTGAAAGCCGGCGAGCACGACGTGGCCGTGTTCCGGCTGAACCGGAAACGGGCGCTCGCGCAGGGAATTATCGGCGTGGCGACCGCTTCGGCGGTGGTCGTGGGAGCGGTGCCGATACCGCTGGCCGATTCGCTGGTGCTGTCCCCCATCGAAATTGCGGAGATCAACGCGCTGGCGCAGCTTTACGAGATTAACAAGGACGAGCAGTCCAAGCAGTTTTTCAACTCTATCATCGAGGCAGGGGCCATCAGCACGGTGGCGAAAGCCGCTATCAGCGCGTTGAAAGCGATTCCCGGCATTGATCTGGCCGCGAGTGTGATCAACGCCATTGTGGCGGGCAGCTTCGTTTCCGCCATCGGTGAGGGAACGCTTTATGCCTTTGAGCAAGTCTATCTCGGTAAAAAATCCATCACGGACGTGGATTGGGTGAGAAAGGTCATCAAGTCGGAATTTGCCGCGAGCTTCCTGAAAAACGTTAAGGAAATCGCCGCCAAGACCTCCGACTCCACCGACAGCGGCGCGCTGGCCAAGGCGATCACCGAGATGTTTGAAAAAACGGCGGCAGACGGCGCGTCAAAGCCGAAGAAATTCAGTTTGTTCGGCAAAAAGAAGTGATCCTGACGGATGTTTTTCTGAGAGGCATTTGCGCATTTTTTACACGGGATTTTTTGCGGCATATTGCAAATGACATAAAAATATGGTATAATTCAATTGGGGAGAGCGTCGATGGGGGCGTATAAAGAAGGGAGAGGATTCCTATGGCACAGGAGACAGCGAAACGGCAGTCCAAAGACAGCGTTTTTGTCAGCTTATTTACCGATGTAAATTACGTGTTGCAGCTTTACTCGGGAAACGCTGATTAAGTCAATTCTCGCACCGCTCAAAGACGCATCCTCGCGGTGCGGAATTGACGGCAGAGCCTTTAATCAGCGTATCCCTAAGGATTGCACCCGGAAGATACGGATGTAACGGTGGAGGATATTGACGTCAAAACCATCCGGTCGGTATTGGTCAATACCCAGTACAACGATCTGGGATTCTTTGTGAAAGACAAATTCATTGTGCTGGTGGAGGCGCAGAGCCTTTGGAATCCGAATATTCCGCTGCGCATGATGTTCTATCTCGCCGAGACATATCGCCGTTATCTTTTTGACTCCCAGCAAAGCGAACACAGCACGTCCAGAGTGACGCTGCCCAAGCCGGATTTATATCTGGTTTACAGCGGTGATAAGAAGGTTCCCGATGAGATATCGCTGAGCGAAATCTTTTTTGACGGGCATTCGCCGGTGGATGTCAGGGTAAAGGTGCTGGATCGGATTGATGAAACCCTCTGCGGGCAGTATATCGGATTTTGCAGGGTGTTTGACGAGCAGCGCAAGATCTATGACAACAAGCTCGAATGCGTCAGGGAAACGATCAGAATCTGCGTAGAAAAAGGTTATTTGACATTTTATCTGAAAGATCACTCAAAGGAGGCTGTTGATATGATGTCTGAATTATTTGATGAGGAATATCTGAGAAGTCAGTACAATATGCAGAAATAATTGATACATTTCACTTTCTGAAACACGCAAGCATACTGTATTTTTAAGCAGAAAATGACTGATTAAATTCTGCATAGTTCCTTAGCACTCTGGCCGGGCTGGTACGGGATGGAATTCTGACTGTAGCACAGGCTGCCGAAAGAGCTAATGTGTCCGTCTCCGAATTTGAGACGCTGGCCGGATTGCGCGCATAGAATCAAAATGGCATTTCACAACCAAAAAACCTCCGGGGAGTGGTGACTTTGCGTCATACTTCCCGGAGGTTTTTGTTTGGTGTCGTTTATCAAAGAGAATTATAACAAATCACGCAGAAAGGCGTTCAGTCCTTCTCCTTGTAATAGAGCATGCAGTGGCAATATCCCTCGAAGTCAGGGTCTGCGATCTGGTCGCGGAATTCCTTGCACATGCATTTGGTGTCCTCGGTTTTTTCCAGCCGACAAGGACAATAGCCCCCTTTTGCCTGCAATCCCTTTTTGATGGAATCCACAATATCTTTGTTGTCATTCAGACGAATTTTTGCCATACAATCAGGCTCCTTCTTTGATGAATACAGATGACAGCATTACAGCAGATTAGTGACGTTGTCAAAAGCGACCGCTGACGCTTTGATTTTCTGTTCGCTGCCGATGACGGTTTCTACGGCGGTGTTCAGCCATGCTTCCAGATAAGGAACCAGTGCTTTGATGTCGTCTAAAGAGGCGTTGATGATCTGCTGTCTGAGCAGCGCGGAATCCGCTTTCGTTACGCCACACAGTTCCCGCTGAATCTGTCCCAATCCCTTGACATAGGCGGGGTGCGGTCTGTCGAGCTTGTTGAGGGCGCCGATGACATATTGACGAAAATCTCTCTCGGTCATATCAAGCGACAGAATATAGTCGATGACGCGGCGGTAGACGTTGTAGGTCTCGTCGAGGTTGGGGTCGCGGTAGGATACCATGACTGCCGAGCCGGTGCGACCGAAAGCAACGCTTACGCCGTAGGCGCCGCCCAGCACACGCACATTCTGCCAGAGATAGTCGGTGTTGAGCAGATGTTCCAGTACCGCAAAGGTACCACGCATGTTCCGGGTTTCACGCGGCATCATGCCGCAGAGAGCGGCATACTGCACCTGTGAGGGAGAGCAATAGGCGGCGCGGCTTTTGGCCTTGAGCGGTACATCCGCTTTGTCGGCGGGCAGGTCGGTTCTGTCGAGCAGCGCAGCAAAATTCTCCGTCATTTCTTTGGCTTTATCAAGAAAACTTTCGTCACCCACATAGCTGAATTTCCAGCTCGCGCGGCGTAAGAGGCTGGCCCGGAGGCTTTCCATGGCGGCGACAAGCTCTTGCTTGCGTTCTTCAAAATGATCGAGCAGTTCGCGCAGGAAGGTAAAGAAAGAATAGCCTTGCAGATAATCACCCCATGCATATTCTGACATCCATGCGCTCAGTCCGATGCCGCGTGCGGCGATATGAGATGCATCCAGAAAATCGCGCTCATAACCTACACGAAGCTGGAGCAGCATGTCACGCATGCGGTTGGTATCGGAAAAATCCGTTTCCAGCAGCATTTCGCGATTAATCTCAAAGGCTTTTTCGGCGTTCTCATAAAGGAAGCGGCAGTGCCAGTCCATATAAGGCACCATCTCGCCACCGCTCGGCTCAGCGTTAGGGGTGCTGAGCAAATGGCTGATGCCGCCGGTGTAGCTGTCGATCATGTCGGAAAACTCCGCGTAGCCGTGGGATTTGGTGTCCATCGCGCCGAAAAGCTCGGTGAAAATGCGGTAATAGGGCAGCAGCGCTTTGTCGAGTGTGCGCAGATCAAAGTACCAGTCGAGGTAAGCGATGGAATTGGTCTGGCGGTTCTGCCAAAGAAGCTCGCCGCCGCTGATCGGCACATGCACGGAGTCCTGATCATCGGTTTCGGGCGAGAGATCCTCACGGGTGAGAATCGGGATTTTCTCAGCGGTTTCCGCGTCGTCCTCCGAGCCGCGATAGGCGTTGAGCAGCCGCCAGTCGCTCACCAGATCAGCAAAGTCTTCCTTAGCGGCGTTGACGCGGCATTTTTCGCTCAGCAATTTGTCCTCCCGCACGGTGAATTCCGTGTCGGGATACATCGTGACAAGCGTTTGATGCGGGTTATTGAGGAAATGTTCCTTGATGAAATTTTCAAAATAATCGGTAGGCGCGAGTTCCTTGAGCTTGTCGATGCCGTCGAAAAATTCCAGCAGCTCCAGCGGGTCGTCCTCGCCGTAAAGCAGCTTGGGCAGCATCTGGATGGCAAAGGAAATGCCCTTTGTCTTCCAGGTGTCCGCGTCCTCCTTTTCGTTGAATTCCAGCATACGGATGGCGGACAGCAGGCGTTCCTTGTCGATGCCATTTTCCGCGACTTCCCGCAGTGTGTCTATGATGGTACGGGTAAAGGCTTCCTTGTCGCTCTCGCGGCAGCCCGCACTGACAAAACCGAAGGTGGGGCATTTGATGATCTCGTCTACAGTGGAATAGAAATCCTCACCGATGCCCGCTTTCTGAATGGCGTTTTTCAGGTAAGCGCCCTGCGAGGAACAGAGCACGCGGTCGAGCACGCGGAGCGTCAGGTAGTTGAGCGGCGTGTGGTCGATATGCACCGCGAAATTCCATGAGAAATACCAGCCGTTTTCCAGTTTGCCGTCGTCCGCCGGATAAGGGGCGGCAGCTTCCCGGACGCAATCCGTTGTGATGGGAGCCACATGATAAGCTTCCGTTCGGTCGTATTTGTCAAGATATTCGGTGGAAATATAATCCAGCGTTTCCTCCTCGTCGATCTTGCCATAGAGGAAGATGTAGCAGTTGGAGGCGTTGTAATGCCTGTGATAGAAGTCGGTCAGTTCTTCATAACTCAGATCGGCAATGGCGAGGGGCAAACCGCCTGATTCACAGGCATAGGGGGAACCGGGGAAGAGCGCCGAGGAAACCGCGTCTTCCATGAGGAAATCCGCCGAGCCTTCCATGCCGCGCATTTCGTTAAATACCACGCCGTTGAAGCCCACTACCGAGGCTTCGTCATCGTCCAGTTCAAAATGCCGTCCCTCCTGCAAAAAGACTTCTTTCTTTTCGGGCATGAGGGGATGGAATGCTGCGTCGAGGTAGACGTCCATCAGGTTGCGGAAATCCTTCTCGTTGGTGCTGGAAACCGGATAAACCGTGAAATCAGCGTAGGTCATGGCGTTGAGGAACGAATACATTGACCCTTTCATGAGCTGCACAAAGGGATCTTTGAGGGGATATTTTTGGGAACCGCACAGGACGGAGTGCTCGATGATATGCGGAATGCCCTTGTCGTTCTCAGCAGGCGTGGAAAACGCGATGCTGATGGCGCGGTTGGTATCGTCAGTCGGCATGACAACGATGTGCGCACCCGTTTTGTCGTGGAGGTAAAGCTTTACCTCGCATTTGAGATCGCGGATATAGCGGCTCTGCGATAATGTATAGTGCTTCATGACAGACTCCTTTATCATTTCAATGGTTTCATATCTATTATATCACAAAATCAACTGAATGCAACATCCGAATTTCAAACAATAGAAGAAAGCAGAAAAAAATGGTTGCGATAACGCTCCGTCGGTGCTATAATGAAAAGAAAACGCGCGTCTTTTCCACGCGCCGCTTTTGCGAGAGAGGTTTTTGCCAATGTCTGTGAGAAATCTGATTGACCTGAACCAGCTTTCCCTTGAGGAACTGGATGATATTGTGGATATGGCGTGCCGCATCAGCCGTCACCCCACCCATTACAGCAGCGCTTGCCGGGACAAGCTGATGGCGACACTGTTTTATGAGCCGTCCACCCGCACCCAGATGTCCTTTCAATCAGCCATGCTGCGTCTTGGCGGTAAGATCATCGGCTTTGACAATCCCAACGCCACATCCGTCGCCAAGGGGGAGAGCCTGAAAGACACCGCTACGGTGCTCAGCGGCTACACGGATATTCTCACCATCCGTCATCCCGTGGAGGGTGCGGCGATGGCCGCGTCGCTCTATTCCAGTGTGCCGGTCATCAACGCGGGAGACGGCGGGCATCTCCATCCGACCCAGACCCTCACCGACATCGTGACGCTGCGCAATGTGGTGGGACGCACCGACCGCCTTGTGATCGGTATGTGCGGCGACCTTGCCAACGGCCGGACGGTTCACTCCCTCTGCAAGAGCATGAGCCGATACGGCGGCAATTCCTTTGTCTTTATTTCGAGTGAAAAGCTGGCCATGCCGGACTACATCAAGGAATATGTCACTTCCTGCGGCTGCGAATATTCCGAGGTGCGCACCATCGAAGAAGCCATGCCCTATCTTGATGTGCTCTATATGACCCGCATTCAGCGCGAACGGTTCCCCTCGGATGAGGAATATCTGAAAGAAAAGGGCATTTATGTGCTGGACGGAAAGAAAATGGCGCTTGGCAAGCCGGATCTCTGTGTGCTGCATCCCCTGCCGCGTGTGGACGAAATCTCCTATGAGGTGGACGACGACCCCAGGGCGCATTATTTTCAGCAGACCCTTTACGGCATGTACGGCAGAATGGCGCTCATTATCCGCCTGACCTCCGACCACGGACATCAGACACCCGAAAAGCCTGCGCCTACGCCCGGCTTTGTCTGCCGCAATCCCAAGTGCATCACACGGCTGGAACACTATCTGCCGCCTCTCACCACCGACACGCCGAAAGGAAAAGTGTGCGCCTATTGCGACCATGCCGCTGACGATTTTGCGCCGGCGGAAAGCAAGTAATCCGAACAGGCCATGGAAAAAACGGAAACCATCATCATGACAATCAGCGGAGGCCCCCGCAAAGACGGAACCTCCGCCCGGATGCTCCAATGCTTCACGGAGTCCCTCTTGCGTTCTTCCGGGGAGCATTCTTTTGCATTCCGGCATTATGACGCCTATGACTGCGGCTTTGCTCCCTGCACCGACTGCCGCGCCTGCCGACGCTTTGAGGGCTGCGTCCATCGGGATATGGAGGACTTCTGGCGCGATTTTGAAAACGCGGACGGCATTGTGATCGCTTCGCCGATTTACAATCTGTCTTTTCCCGCTCCGCTCAAAGTGATTGTTGACCGTATGCAGCGGTACTATAACGCGCGCTTTTTTCTGGGGAAAAAGCCGCCAATCGAAAAGTTTCGCCCCGTGGCGTTTCTGACGGCGGCAGGCAACCCGCGGGAAGACGGCGAAATGGCGGCACAACAGCTTCGCAGAATCTTTACGGTGACCCATTGCGAGCTGGTCTGTCACGCCATGATAGCGGGAACCGATGAAACGGTGGAGGAAACCGAGGCGCTTTTCGCCGTGTCGAACTGTGTCGAAAAATTTTTGTTGTCAATAAAACCCGATATCACCAAATAATCACTTAGAGACTATAAAATATTCATGAATTTATGATATACATTTCATTGTATAAATATATAATGAGAATATAATGATAACTTGGGTTCATTCCTGCTTGTGAGGGATATTGCTTTCCTGTAGTGTGATGGACGCGTTGTATACTTTTTCATATTTGAGGTGTTTTATGATGAGCAATCCTTTGCGAATTTTGGTGGCGGACGATGAGGACAGAATCAGAAAGCTGGTGGGTGATTTTCTCACACGCAGCGGGTATTCCATTCTGGAGGCGGCCGACGGCGGCGAAGCGCTGCGTCTGGCCACGACCGAACCTTTGCCTGACTTGGTGATACTCGACGTCATGATGCCTGTTCTTGACGGATGGTCGGTGCTTTCCGAGATTCGTCGTCAGAACAACGTGCCGGTCATTCTGCTGACCGCCAAAAGTACCGAGAACGATCAGCTCGGCGGCTTCCGTCTCGGTGCGGACGATTACATTACCAAGCCTTTTTCTCCCAGCCTGCTGGTGGCGAGGGTGGAGGCGTTGCTCAAACGCGGCGGCAAGGTCAACGATACCAAGCGCACCTGCGGCGATATCAGCATCGACGAAGCGGCGCATGTGGCCTATGTCAAGGATCAGGCGCTTGAGCTGACTCCCAAAGAATACAATCTGCTGCTGTATTTTCTTGAAAATCGCGGTGTGGCGCTCTCGCGCGAAAAGATTCTCAACGGTGTGTGGAATTACGATTACTTCGGTGATCTGCGCACGGTGGATACCCATGTCAAGCAGCTTCGTTCCAAACTGGGCGAATCGGGCAATATGATTGTCACCGTCCGCGGCGTGGGCTACAGACTTGAGGTGAGGTAGTTGAACGCGGGAATTGCGTATTTGCGCGCCTTTTTCAAGAAGAAAGCCGCGCTGGCGAATCATCTTCCGATCAGAACGCGGCTGTTTCTGATTACCTTCGGTCTGATTCTGCTGTTTCTCGCTATCATTTTTTGTACCAATTCCCTCCTTCTCAAGCCGTATTACCGCTCCATGAAGGAGAAAAAGCTCAATGCCACGCTGGTGAAAATCGCGGCGATGGATTTTTTCGATACCGACGAGGACGGCTATGCCTCGGAGGAGCTGAGCGTGAAGCTCAAATCCATGGAGGAATCGGGAAATCTGCAATTGATTATACTCGACGATAATCTTGATTTGTTTTACTGCCAGAGCGAGGGCATTCCTCTGGTCAACCGGTTTAACCGGCTGACAGGAGCGCGCCAGTGGTTCAACAGTGTTTTTGAACTGATCGGGGAGGATTACAAAGGGGACGGTTCCCTGTCCTCACCCATCATCGGACAGCGGCGCAACGCCAAAACACAGGTGGATTATCTCAGCCTGTATGCCGTTGTACCCATGACAGTGGGCAGCGACGGGGACACAGCCTATTATTATGTGCTGATGAACACCCCGCTTTCCGCGATTGAGGACGCCGTTTCGGTGTTCAACGACTTTGCGCTTATGCTCGGCGTGGTTGCCATGATCGCCAGCGGTCTGCTGTCGGTGCTTCTCTGTTCCCGTTTTGTCGAACCGATTCTGAAAATCAACGACGCGACCAAGCACATGGCGAATATGGAATTTGTCAAGCTGGATATTCAGTCAAAGGACGAGCTGGGACAGCTCGCGGAGAGCATCAACCATCTTTCCGCCGAGCTGGAAACCAAGATCAGCGAGCTGAAAGTAGCCAACGAGCAGTTGAAGAAGGATATCGAGGAAAAGGAAAAGATCGACATCATGCGCCGGGAGCTGATTTCCAATGTCTCGCACGAGCTGAAAACGCCGCTTGCCATCATTATGGGCTATTGCGAGGGATTGCAGCTCAATGTCAACAATGAGGAAAAAGACTATTATTGCAGTGTCATCGCGGATGAGGCGGTCAAGATGAATAATCTCGCGGCGCGGCTGCTCAATGTCGCGGAGCTGGAATCGGGCACTTATCTGGATATCACGGAGTTCAGTCTGGCGGAACTGGCGGAGGATCGGTTGAAAACCATGTCCTACATCTTTGCCGAACACGGCATTACCACCGCGTTCCGTGCCGAGGGCGAATCAGTGATCCATGCCGATTACGGGCGTATCGAGGAAGTGATCAACAACCTGCTTTCCAATGCCCAGCATCATACGCCCGACGGCGGTAAAATTTCCATTGAAGTGACTTCCGACGACTCGGCGGTTACCTGTAGGATTTTCAATTCGGGCAGTCATATTCCCGAAGAAAGCCTTGACCGCATCTGGGAGAGCTTTTACAAGGTGGACAAGGCGCGTACCCGCAAATACGGCGGCTCGGGACTGGGGTTGAAAATCGTCAGCTCCATTCTGCATATGCATTCCGGTTCCTATCGGGCGGAAAACACCGACGAGGGCGTTGCCTTTCTTTTCACGCTGCCCAAAGAATATACGCCGGAAGTATAAGAGTGAATCGAATCATAGGCGAGGTATTTTTTGCTTATTTTTTTGATATAATTTTATAAAAAAAATATAAAAATTCTCTTGTCAACCGCTTCTTCATCGTGTATAATGATAATAAGCGCTGCGTCTGTCGTAAGATTAGTATTAGGTGCGGCGCTTGACTTTTTTATCAACAGGAAGTGATGATGTGTCTGCCGATCTGCATTGCCATACCACCATGTCGGATGGTTCGGATACGCCCGAATTCGTTGTGGGGCTGGCAAAGAGGCTGCACCTGTCCGCTGTTGCCTTGACCGACCACGATTATTACGCGGGTGATTACCGTGCGCATGAGATAGGGGAGAGGGTCGGCATTCGGGTGATCGAAGGGGTGGAATGCTCCTGCCGTGACCGCGAACGAGGCAACAAGGTTCATCTGCTCTGCTACAACTGCAAATATCCCGAGGCAATGGCGGAACTGCTCGCAAAGGTAACCAAAGCACGCACCGAGGCGGTGATGAAGATGACCGCACTGGTGGCACATCAGTTTCCCATCACCGAGGAAGCAGTGATGGACGGTGTAAGCGGCAGCGGTTTTGTCGGCAAGCAACACATTATGCTGGCGCTGATGAAAGCGGGCTATGTCAACGAGATGTACGGGGAGCTGTATCGGTCGCTGTTTCACGCGAAGACGGGTAGCTGCTTTGTTCCGTTTGAGGATAACGACGCGCTGGAGGCGGTGAAGGTCTTGCGGGAGACGTGTGGCGTGATTGTGCTGGCGCATCCGTCTGTGTATGGCAGTATCGCTTCATTGCACGATCTGATCAGGGCAGGGATTCACGGCATAGAGCTGCATCATCCGGACAATACGTCTGCGCATAAGGATATCATTCAACAAGCGGCGGAGCAGCATGATTTGCTGCTTACGGGAGGTACGGATTTTCACGGATTCTTTACCGAAACCAGACGACTGAAACCACTGGGAAGCTGTACGACAAGTGAGGAACAGCTCGCGGCGCTGCTGGAAAAATCGGCACAGCTTTGGAACTAAGAGCCTGTTTAGGATCTCGGCGTGCGCGGATTGCGCCGTCAGATTTTGCGCCAGATGAAGGGAATTTCACGCCGCCATACTTTCGTATTGCAAGTGAAATTCACGAAATGTGGCGCAAAAGATGCAAGCAAGCCGTGCGTGAAGAGATTCTAAACAGGCTCTAAAATGAATTGGGTTGAAATGAAGGGCGCATGCGTGCCCTCGGCAAGAAAAAAACAATCGGAGGTCGGAACGATGACAAATGATTTTACTGATGACAGAGACGTAAAAATTTTCAGCGGGGACAGCAACGAAAACCGTGTGCCGGAGGACAGCGAATATGTCAGGCTGCTGAACGAAAAGAAGGGCAGCCGCAATATCCGTCGCGCGATGCGGCTGGGCGCGTCGCTGGTGATGGAGATTGACCGCTGCATGCCGGATTTGAATTCGGGTGTATTTGCACTGCCCGACGATCAGGATTCCATGCTGCTCCACAGAAGCATGCTGATGGTTTTTTCTATGATTATCGGTTTGGAGCAGTACATCCCCGGCAAGGCGTTGGTGGGTACGGCGCTGAATGTGTTTTACGACACGCTCAAGAAAGAAGATCCCAAGCTCTATGACGATATGAGCGCCACAGGTTCTTTTACCTTTTACTATCTTGCCTACCGTCGGGACGGCGATCCTAAGCGTCGTGTCGCGCAGGCCTTTGCCATGCTGTGCGGCGACGAGAATGACGAAGACCTCGTTCAGGTCGGCGAGGCAATTTATCACCGCTATCGCCATCTGGTCAAGGATTTTGTAGATGAGGTTGGCTTCGAGCCGGAGGACTGATTTTTTTATCGTTCCCGAGTGGTGACAAATATCGTAAAAATGAAAAACGCGCTGTGACCGAAAAGATTCGGAAACAGCGCGTCTAGGTGGGCGCCAGCCCACCGTCGTCCTCCGCCTTGCCCTGCACTCACCATCATCGCCTCCTTTTGTCTCCCTGATTATTTGGATTGCTATAAAAGCGGTATTCCACCGATTCGGCGGTAAAGGAGCAGATGACTGCCTGCGCGTTTTGCAGATTATTCATTACATGACGGTGATTTTGTTGTCTCCGACCGGGTGGGCTTCCTTGGTGACAGTGGGAACGCCGACCGCCACGGCAAGGGAAAACTTGTGTCCCTCCGGGAAATGCAGTTTTTCGGCAAAGACCGCGCCGTTTTCTCCTTCAAAGGCCCGCTTGCACATGCCGATAATGACCGAACCAAGGCCCATCGAATAAGCCGCCAGCGCGAGATTTTCGGCGGCAATTCCCGCGTCCAGGGCGCTCCACACGCTCTGTGCGTCGGAAGAAATAAAAATGACGGTGGGCGCGTTGTAAAACGCTTTGCCGTTGCGGGCCATCATGCGCTGTTTGGCGCCTTCATCGCTGCCCGACATGATGAGGCGGTTCACTTCCTGCTCCAATTCTATGATGGCGGCTTGGTCAGAGCAGAAGGTAAAATGCCACGATTGCAGGTTGATGGCGGAAGGGGAAGCGGTGGCGGCTGTCATCAGCGCGTCAAGCTGTTCCTGTGTGAGCGGCGTTTCGGCAAAACCGCGGGTGCTGCGCCGATTGGCAATGGCTTTCAGAACCGGATTATTTAGGGTACTCATGGTAACGCCTCATTTCGTTATTGATTTTGTATTGTTACATCCCTTTGGCTTTGCGGGTGCAGGCTCTCATGGCCTCCATGACGGCGCTGCGCAGCCCTTTTTCTTCCAAAACGCGCACCGCTTCGATAGTGGTGCCGGCGGGGGAGCATACCATATCTTTCAGTTCGCCGGGGTGTTTGCCTGTTTCCAGCACCATTTTGGCACTGCCCATGACCGCCTGCGCCGCGAACTGATAAGCCTGCGCACGGGGCATACCGTCCGCGACCGCCGCGTCCGCCATGGCTTCGATGAAGAGAAATACATAGGCGGGCGAACTGCCGCTGACTGAAACCGCCGCATCCATCAGATGTTCGTTTATTACCTCGGTCAGACCGAAGCCGCCGAGAATGTGGCAGGCGTAGGTCAGTTCTTCTTCCGTGACATTGGCGTTGGGGGTAACGGCGGTCATGCCTGCGCCCACCATAGCGGGGGTGTTGGGCATGGTGCGGATGATTTTGCACTTGTCGCTGCCAAATCGTTCTGCAAGGGAAGCAAGCGTCTGTCCGGGCGCAATGGTGATGATGATCTGCTGCTCCGTGACATAGGGCGCAATTTCAGCGATCACGTCGGAGTAATACTGCGGCTTGACCGCGAGCAGAAAGACCTCCGCGTTTTGGACCACTTCCGTGTTGTCGGAGGTGGTGGATACGCCGTATTCCTCCCGCAGTGTGTCAAGTCTTGCCGCGCTGATGTCAGACATAATGATTTCGTCCGCGCTGAAAATACCGCTGCGAATCACGCCGCTCATCATGGCGGTCGCCATATTGCCCGCGCCGATAAAGCCTAATTTTTTCATAACAGGTTCCAATCCTTTCGATGGTGCTTTCGCGCTATCCGGAATGAGAAACATCGGTTTGCGGCGTTTCCCGTCCGAACAGACGGTGTGAAAACAGAAAAATGTCAAATTGCCGCTGTTCGCGGCCGAGATAGTCACCGAGATGTTTGTATATCACTGTCGCTGTGACAAGCAAAGCGCCCAACCACGCGACGCGGTTGGATTCGAGTCCTACGGTGAGAAACAGCATGACAGCATAGCTTATCATAACCCGCAGGCTGTGGGGGCAGATGCGGATTACTGTCGAAAACAGCACCAGCGGCAGAGCCAGCCAGAAAGCTATCCGCATTTCGGGCAGAAGTCCGAGAAATACGCCGAAAGTGACGGCGATAGCCTTGCCGCCGCGACGGTGCAGCATAGGGCTGAAAGCGTGTCCCAGCACAGGGGATGCCATGACGGCCGCAAACAGCAGATTGTCAGCCGCGAGACTGCGGGAAGCCAGCCAGATCGGTACCGTGCCTTTTAACAGTTCAAGCAGCAGACAGAATATGCCGCAGGGAATGCCGATGCAGGAAAAGACATTGCCGCAGCCGGGGTTGCCGTCCTTGCTGATCTGGGTAATATCCTTTTGGTATAGCCATTTAGGAATCAGATAGCTGTACATTACGCTCCCTGAGAAGAATCCCACGGCAGTCCATAATATGTAATGTGCCATAGAAAAGCCTCCGTCAGCCGGAACAGGGAAAGCCCGTCAAGCCGTTGATCCGCCGACAGGTGGCTCCGTCAACGCTTTGACTCGTCCGATGACTGTCGAACATTATACCATATTCCGGCGGATTTGTCATCCGTTTCATGTGATTAATTTGAGAAATTATTGAGTATAAAGCGGCAGATATCCTCCGCCGCGTTGGGATTGATGTGCTTTCGCTGTGCCGCCAGCATCGCCTCCTGCGCATCTTTGTCAAGCCACAGGTTATAAGCGACCAGCGCCAGCACATCGCAGTTTCCCGGTTCGGGGCTGCTTACGGAAAGTCCCAGCCTGCCGAAGAAAGCGACGTTGATGGTTTCGCAGCCGGGAATCGGATCGGTGTGAACCAGCAGCGTGTTTTTGACGGCCGCTTCGGTGGAGGTCAGTCCCCCCGGCTTGGTGAATACCATGTCGGCCGCGTCCATAAAAAGCGCCACCTGTTGTGTGAAAGGCTGAAGCAGAATATTGTCCTGTCCGTCAAACACCTTGGCGAGATGGGAACGCATGGCCTTGTTGCGACCGCAAAGGAGAATGATCTGCGCGTTGTTGCTGAATTGGCGCAGCAGCGACCGCGTCAGGTCTTCAAGATGCCCGAAGCCCATACTGCCCGACATCAGCAGCAGAATAGGCTTGTCCTGCGGCAGACCCAGCTCCCGACGCGCCGTAGCGCGGTCGGTCTTTTGTTTGAATTTGTCGCTGACGGGAATGCCGAAAGGCAGCAGCGTTTCGCTGGGAATGCCTTTGGAGGAGAAATCTTCCGCTAAGTCAGGGTGGGGAATGACGAAATAATCCGGCTTGGTTTCCTCCCAGAAAGGAATGCAGGTGTAATCGGTGGCGATGTTGACAAAGGGAATGTCAATCATGCCGTGTTTGCGCAGCGAAGTGAGGCATTCGGCGGGGAAGAGATGGGAAAATACCGCCACATCATAGCCGCCCTGCCGGATGAAAGCCGCCAGCTTTTTGCGATACAGCGCATTCGCAGCGTACACGGGGGATTTGACGTGCAGCGTGTTGGTGTTGAGATCGCTGACCGCGCGACCCACTGAATAAATCCAGCCGAACATCCCCGGAATCGACGTGGTGATGCCGACATAGGTATTGTTGACGGCACGGGACACTTTCATGCCCGCAATGGCGAGCGCGTCCTCAAAATCACATTCCACGCCCATCTGACAGAATTTTTCGTAGACGGCGCGTCCGGCCGTGTTATGACCTTCGCCCATGTTGCAGGATAAAATCAGAATTTTCATAAAAAAATCACCGGGATAAACAGAGTATCGAAATAATATGTTTACAATAATATAGAATTATTAAATTAGTTTTAATTTTGTCCCATGAATTTTAAGTTTTGTGTGTGGTTCGTTGACAATTTAAAAATATGGTATATAATGATGATAATGCGTATGTGAAATGTGATATTTTTGTGTTTGTTTGAAAGATTTCCAATCAAATGACGGAGGGAATGATGGATGCTGATTGGTTTTGTAATGCATAATAAAGCAAAAAAGGCGGCTTTGGCGGGACTTTTCCTGATAGTTGCCATGGTGATGTACACGGGGAGCGGGATGGATGGTGCACCGTCTGTCGTACACGCTGGCGCGCTGACCGAACCGCACGCAACGGCCATCGCTACGGCTGTCAATATGAAGGAGGGCAACTGGGTCTATTCCTCCTATGCCGACAGTGACGGGCAGATTTACGCGTCCGTTACCGGCTATGACGGCAACGCCCTGACGCTGGAAATTCCTGAAAAGCTGGGAGGGCTGTCGGTTCGGTCTGTCGGACGGGAAGCGTTTTGCGGCAGCCGGTATCTCACGGCTGTGACCGTTCCCGAAGGTGTGACCGATATCGGAAAATATGCCTTTCAGGGTTGTGTCGGGCTGCAAACCGCCACTGTGCCGTCCACGTTGCGAAATATCGGAGAAGGGGCGTTTTACGGCTGTTTCTCTTTGACGGAGATGAACCTGTCCGATGGAGTGACCAGAATCGGGAGCTATGCTTTCAGCGGGTGCCGTCATCTTGTGAAGCTGCGGCTTTCCTCATCACTGCGCAGCATCGGGGACAATGCCTTTGACAAGTGTACACTGCTGGAAAATGTGACTTTCGGGGAAGAACTGGAGCAGGTAGGCAACGCGGCATTCCGCGGCTGTGCCGCCATGACGTCGGTAGAGCTGCCCGACAGCCTGCAAACGCTGGGAGCAGGCGCCTTTCAGGGATGTACCGCGCTGACCGCCGTATCGATGGGAAGCGGCCTGAAAGAATTGTCAAACGATACGTTTCGCGGTTGTGAGGCATTGGAAAGCGTCGCCTTTTCCAATGTGACGTCTGTGGGTGCGTCGGCTTTTGAAGGATGCTCGTCACTGAGCGAGGCGGAGATGAACCATGTTGCCTCTATCGGAGGACTGGCATTTCGCGGGTGTGTCTCGCTGCGCAAGGTGACATGCGGCGGAGAACTGAAAAGCCTTGGCCTTTGCGCTTTCGACGGCTGTACCGCGCTTGGTTCGCTGTCGGTGGAAGAAGACAACGCCGTCTTCTGCGTCAAGGGGGGAGCCCTCTACAGCAAGGACGGGGAGGAATTGGTGTTTTGTCCCCAGGGTGCTTCCGGCACATTCAAAATGGCAAAGGGAACCCGACGGATAAGAGATTTCGCGTTTCAGGGATGCACCGGACTCAGCGGCGTCTCCATTCCTGACAGTGTGGAAAAAATCGGGACGGCCGCTTTTCTGAACTGCACCGATATCACTGAATTCTATTTGCCGGCTAAAACGGAAAAACTCGGCAGCCTGCCGTTTGGATGTTATTTTTCCGGAGACGAGTTGAAGGGAGAACCCTATCTGCGCGTATATGGTACGGCAGGAGATACGGCTGAGCTGTACTGTGCCACGCATGAAATTCCGTTTATCGCCTATCAGCGAACACTTTTGCTGAACAGCGAGCGTATCGTGCTGGCCGAGGGAATGCGGTTCGAGCTTATTCCGTCCTTTGTGGCAGGAAAAAAAGCGCCGCTTGTCTGGGAATCCTCTGAGCCGTCGGTGGCAACCGTCAGCGAGGGCTCAGTCACCGCTCTTTCGGAGGGGACGACAGAAATCACGGCATCGGCAGAGGGCTTTGACCCCGTGGTGGTCAGCGTTCGAGTGATCACAAAGGACGAGACGTCTTCGGATGTAATAACATCGTCTGATACACGTCAGATATACTGTGGAGAAACCGTAGAACTCAATTCCATTGTCAATCAGTTTTTGGATCCGCTGCTTGCGTCGGATAAATATTGGTACACGTCCGATCCTTCTGTCGCGGTAGTGAGCAATGACGGACAAGTGACGGCTATCAGAAGCGGGAACGCCAATATCATTTGCTGTCTTCCCGACGGCAGTGAGAATCATTTTTATATGACGGTTTGCCAAAAACCGTCAGCTTTGTCCCTGACGGTTCCTATAGAGGAACTGGCGGTAGGACAAAGTCTTGCTACGGAAGTCAGGCTGCTTCCCAAAAAGTCACGCGACAAAGTGACTTGGAAAAGCGAAAATCCCAATATCATTTCGGTGGACGAGAAGGGAAGGATGACTGGCGTTTCGCAGGGAGTCTGTGAAATTACGGCGGAATCGGCGAGCGGTCTCCAATCCTCTGTCAGCGTTCGTTGTGTGCTTCCGGCCGAAAAACTGTCGATCAGTCAGGATAAGCGAGAAGTCTATCAGGGAAAGGAATTCACGCTGGAGGCCGAAGTGTCTCCTTCGCAGTCACGTCAGTCCGTTATGTGGCGTTCTTCCGATCCCACGGTTGTTTCGGTGAATTCCAAGGGAAAAGTGAAAGGCGTTTCCTTTGGCAGCGCCACGGTGTATGCTTTCACGGCAAACGGCCTGACAGCCCAGTGCCAGGTGACGGTGCTGACAAAGGCGGAGCTTCTGAGCATTGATGTAAAAAAACTGCTTCTCAACCGGGGCGACACATACAAACTAAATGCGGTTATCTTTCCGTCCTATACCCCCGCAACAACGGATAAATGCCTGTGGAGCTCCACCAATGAGGCGGTAGCCTCAGTGGATGAAAACGGCATTGTAACGGCGGTAGGTGTGGGAAGCTGCATCATTAACTGCAAGACGGGCGGCGACCTGATTTCCAAGTGTCAGGTGTCCGTCAGGCAGCCGGCCCAATCGGTGGAGATCACGGGCGGAAAATCCGAAATCTATATCGGTGAGGTGACGGTGCTGAATGTCAGACTCACGCCGGACAATACCACCGACAGGATCGAATGGCATTCTGACAACGAAGAAATTGCTTACGTGACAGAAAACGGGTCGGTCAAAGGCAAGTCGCCCGGTACCGCGGTCATTACCGCGAAGGCGGTCAACGACGTGACGGGTGAGGCGGTGACAGCGGTATTTGACATAAGGGTGATAAAAAAGGCCAAATCTGTCAAGCTGAGAAAAAGCAGTCTTTCACTCACCCCCGGCGGAACCGATTCCCTGATGTACAGCATGTCTCCGTCCGACTGCAACGATAATGTGAACTGGCATTCTACAGACGAAAAAGTCGCTACGGTACGCAATGACGGACTGATTACGGCGGTGGGGGAGGGAACCTGCTATATTGTCGTGGAAACCGGAAGCGGATGCAGTGCGAAATGCAAAGTGACCGTCAGCGGGGAATAAAGGAAATAATTCACGCGTCGAAGCAGTTATCACTTGATTAATGACGGCAAAGCATGTATAATGAAATGCATAGAACAGAGGATATGTCGGCGCGGCTTGCCGGCATATCCTTACAACCAACAGAAGCGGAGGTGCTTTTTAAGGCGTCAGCCTCAAGTATTATGAAAGATTACAAAAATATGTCCTGTGCCGCCTGCGACGTGGTATTTGACGAGGATTCGGATATCGTGGTGTGCCCTGTATGCGGTGCTCCCCATCACCGTGAATGCTGGAAAACGGCGGGTCACTGTGCTTGCGAAGAACGCCATGGCGAGGGTTACGAGTGGCAGCCGGAGCGCATTGTCATCGGAGGTTCAGCGGATGAATCGGAGCGCCAATCCGAAGAACCGTCCGAAAGAGAGTCGGACGGTTCCCAGACGGTGACTTGTCCCAACTGTGGCAGGGAAACCTCAAAAAAAAGAGGCTACTGCGAACGCTGCGGATATTATATCGGCAGGGAACAAAAAGACGCTTTTTCGTGGGAAGGAGAATACTCTGATTTAGAGCAGTTGTTTGAATTTGAAGAAGCTGAGCCGATCAACGGCGTTCCCGCAGGGGATATCAAGCGGTTTGTGGGAGGCATGTGGATTTATTATATTCCCCGTTTTATCAGAATGGCAAGAAATAAAAGTTCCGTCAGTTTCAATTTCACAGCCTTTCTCACCAATGGACTTTGGTTTATTTCCCGCAAAATGTACGTTCCCGGCGTGCTGCTGATGCTGGTGAATACTGCCATTTCCGGTTATCAGTTGTATTTTTCCAGTGTGATGGACAGTCTGACCGGCAGCCGTCTGGGATTGGGTTCATTGCTCTACATGCTGCTTTCCGTGTTGGAAGGCATTATTATGCTGCTCAGCGGATTGTTTGGAAATAAGCTCTACATGAATGACTGTACCAGAAAAATCAAAAAAATCAATGCCCGTGCTACGGCTGCGCATGCCGATGCCGATCAGTTCAACAGAGCGGTGGAAGAAGAAGGCGGCATTGCCGTTGTCCCTGTTTTATCAGTAGGAATCTGCTATTTTGTGGTGCTGTATCTTTTTCAAACGGGTTTTTTGTTTTAATTTATAAAAAAAGTGTTGTAAAAATATACAATATATGGTATAATCCTTAAATAACAGGGGTTTTCTGTATGCTGAAGCAAATAATGATTAAAGGATGTTGATCAAAAAATGAGCAACCAAGTGCGTAAAGCGGTGATTCCAGCAGCAGGATTGGGGACAAGAGTGCTGCCTGCGTCAAAGGCAATGCCCAAAGAAATGCTGCCGATTGTGGACAAGCCTGCCATTCAGTATATTGTGGAGGAAGCGGTGGCAAGCGGCATTACCGATATTCTTATTATCACCAACCGCGGCAAGAGTGACATTGAAAATCACTTTGACAGAACACCGGAATTGGAAGAACGTCTTTTGCAGGCCGGCCGACAGGAGGCTTACGATCAGATTGTGGGTCTGACCAAAATGGCCAATATCTGTTTTGTGAGGCAGAAGGAAACCAAGGGATTGGGACATGCTGTCAACTGTGCCCGTTCTTTTGTCGGAAACGAGCCGTTTGCGATTCTGTTTGGCGATGACGTCATCCTGGGAGAAAAGCCTGTGACCGCGCAGCTTTGCGAGGCCTATGAAAAATACGGATTGGGCGTGGTCGGCACCAAGGAAATGCCTCCTGAAACCGTGATGCGGGGCAGTTCCCTCAAGCTCGAACCCATCACAGGGGAACGCAATCTTTACAAATGCACCGCGCTGGTGGAAAAGGTGAGCCGCAAAGAGGATCTTCTCAGCAACTACACGATTCTTGGCAGATGCATTTGTCCGCCGGAAATATTTGATATTCTTGACAATACCAAGCCGGGCGTGGGTAATGAAATTCAGCTTACCGACGCATTGGCCGTGCTGGCTCAAACAAAGGGGCTGACGGCTGTGGATTTTGAGGGCAAGCGTTATGATATGGGGAACAAGCTGGGCATTTTGCAGGCTACCGTTGACGTGGCGCTGCAGCACCCGGAAGTCAGTGAAGGATTTAGAGCCTATCTCAAAGAAATTGTGGATAAGCTTTGAATAATCAATACTATATTTCAGTAAGGAAGGCATTCAGATGAAGAAAAACAAAAAAATGATGGCGACCCTTCTCGTGTTCGCGCTGACACTTCTGGCAAGCATTGGCGGAATGAAGGTATTTGCGGAGGCTGATGACGACGCGGCAGTCACTACGACTATCGCAGGGGTGGTGTCCGGTTGCGATCTCAGTGTGAACAATCTCACCGAAGTAAAGGTCAAGCAGTATGGCTTTTCCATGCAGGTGCCGCAGGGTACGGTGATTTCGCTGGAAAGTGACGCGACGGATTTTAGTCATTCGGACTATACCCGCTCTTACTTTATGGAGCAGGGGTGCATTCTCTACACCTTTACCCCCAATCAGAATTACTGTGCAGTGAGTGTGTTCGTGAACGACCTGGACTCCATTTACAACTATTACGGCGATTATTCCAAACTTGGTCAGGAAAAAAAGGCGGAATTGATTGCAGCGGCAGGTACCGATGACAATACGGCTGCAGAATTTGTTACGATCAACGGACAGACCTTCTTGCAAGTTACCATGTCGGATAATGACGCTTCTACCGGCAGTCACTATGTTCAGTATCAGTTTACTACTGTTGTGGGCGGCCAGAGATATGTGATTTATATTCAGACAGCCAATGCCAATGACGCCGACAAGGTCGTCATCAATCAGATGATCCAGTCTATCAAGTTAAAGGGCATGTTCCCTCTGAGCGTACTGGAAGTAGTGCTGATCGTGGTTTGCGTTGTTCTTGCCATTGCCGTGGCTTTGGTTTATTTCTTCTTCTACAGAGCCAACCAGTTTGTCAAGGCCGGCATTACCGATTATCCGCGTCTCGGCTTTGATCTGCCTGACAGCGGAATTGCCGAGGATGATATCTACGACGATGAAGAAGATGACGTAGATGACTTTGAGGACGATGAGGAAGAGTCTGATGAGGACGAAAATGCAAAAGAGAATGACGAAAAAATTATTAATGACTAATCTTTTTTAGGACATTGACGGCGGATAACAATCATGAGAGGTCCGGTGAGGAAGCGGATAGCGTTTTCCTTGCCGGGCTTTTTGTATGTTTCCGGCGTTTTGGCGTGGAAACGGGTGGGGACGGGTGTCTGCGAAAGATTTTGCAGAAATCATTGACAAACCGATAAACATGTGCTATAATGCGAGCATTAATAAGATGAAGGCGTTGATGGGGAGGAGTACATACCTCATCCTGTATGCAGAGAAAAGACGGTCGGTGCAAGTCTTGATGCAGACGGTATGGAAGTAGCCCCGGAGCTTTGGACCCAACGGGTGCATTGTCAGGCGCACCTCAGTAGATTCCAACGGAGCTTCACCGTTATCACAGAAGGCGGATATCGGATGGCCGTCAGGCAATCCTGTATTCGACAGAGTGCGCGTTGATACGCGAATGCAGGTGGTATCACGGACTTATGCCAATGAGCAGGTTCGCCCTGAGCCGATGAAAGTCGTCGGCTTGCGGCGGACTTTTTTGTTTGTCGGAAACTATGTCGGTGGTGCTTTCTGAACGGCTTGGCCTTTATCTGTTAAACGACCATTTTTTGGAAAGGATTGATTCCTCTATGGCAAAAGAAATGCCGAAAACTTATGAACCGCAGGAAGCGGAAGACAGAATTTACCGCAACTGGATGGAAAAGGGCTATTTCCACACGGAAATCGACCGCAGCAAGAAGCCCTATACGATTGTGATGCCGCCTCCCAACATCACCGGACAGCTCCACATGGGACACGCGCTGGACAATACCCTCCAGGATATCCTTATCCGCTGGCGCAGAATGCAGGGTTACTGCACTCTCTGGCTGCCGGGTACCGACCACGCCTCTATCGCGACCGAGGCCAAGGTGGTGGAAAAGCTGCGCAAAGAGGGCAAGACCAAGGAAGAACTGGGACGCGACCAATTCCTCGACGAAGTCTGGGACTGGAAGCGCGAATACGGCGGCAGAATCGTCAACCAGCTCAAGAAGATGGGGTCCTCCTGCGACTGGCAGCGCGAACGCTTCACCATGGACGAAGGCTGCTCCAAAGCGGTTACGGAAGTTTTCAACAAGATGTATGAGGAAGGTCTGATTTACCGCGGCGAGAGAATCATTAACTGGTGTCCCCACTGCAAGACATCCATTTCCGATGCTGAGGTGGAATTTGAAGAAAAGGACGCGTTCTTCTGGCATCTGCGCTATCCGCTGACCGACGGCAGCGGCTATCTGGAACTCGCCACCACCCGTCCCGAAACGCTCATCGGCGATACCGCCGTGGCGGTTCACCCCGACGACGAACGCTACAAGCACCTGGTCGGCAAGACCGTGACGTTGCCGCTTTACAACAGAGAAATTCCCGTCGTCGCGGACGAATACGTTGAGATGGACTTCGGAACCGGCGTTGTCAAGATCACGCCGGCGCACGACCCGAACGACTTTGAAGTGGGTCTGCGCCACGATCTGCCGGTCATCAACGTGATGAACGAAGACGCGACCATCAACGAACAGGGCGGCAAATACGAGGGCATGACCCGCGAGGAATGCCGCAAGGCGATCGTCGCCGACCTCGAAGCAGGCGGCTTCCTGGTCAAGATTGAACCCATGAAGCACAATGTCGGCACCTGCTACCGCTGCAAGACGGTGGTCGAACCCCGTGTTTCCATGCAGTGGTTTGTCAAAATGAAGCCTCTCGCCGAGCCTGCCATCGAAGCGGTGCGCAGCGACGAGACGGAATTTGTCCCCGAACGGTTTGAAAAGATTTACTTCAACTGGATGGAGAACATCCGCGACTGGTGCATTTCCCGTCAGCTCTGGTGGGGTCACCGCATTCCCGCGTGGTACTGCGACGACTGCGGCGAGATCACCGTTGCCCGCGAAACGCCCTGTCAGTGCGGCAAGTGCGGCAGCCGGAACATCCGTCAGGACGAGGACACGCTCGATACCTGGTTCTCCTCCGCGCTGTGGCCTTTCTCCACGCTGGGCTGGCCGGACAAGACAGAGGAACTCGACTTCTTCTATCCCACCAGCACGCTTGTCACCGGCTACGATATCATCTTTTTCTGGGTTTCCCGCATGATTTTCTCGGGCGTGCATGATATGAACGCGTCGCCCTTCAAGAATGTCTTTATTCACGGCATTGTCCGCGACGGGCAGGGACGCAAGATGTCCAAGTCGCTGGGCAACGGCGTTGACCCGCTCGAGGTCATCAACCAATATGGCGCGGATTCGCTGCGCTTCTCGCTCGTCACGGGCATCAGCCCAGGCAGCGATATGCGCTACAGCGAAAAGAAGGTGGAATCCTGCCGCAATTTTGCCAACAAGCTGTGGAACGCCACCCGCTTTGTCATGATGAATGTGGAGGACGGCGACATGCCCGCCATTCCCGAGACGCTGGAACTGGAGGACAAGTGGATTCTCGACCGCCTCAATACCCTCATCAAAGAAATGACAGACAACATGGAGAATTTTGACATCGGCGTTGCGGTTGCCAAGCTGTATGACTTCATCTGGGACTGCTACTGCGACTGGTACATCGAGCTGGCCAAGACCCGTCTGAACGCGGGCGGCAAGACGGCTGCCGATGTCCGTGCGGTGCTGCTCTATGTCCTGACCGACATCGTCAAGCTGCTGCATCCGTTTATGCCCTTTGTCACAGAAGAAATCTTCACCATTATCCCGCACGAAGGTGACACGTTGATGCTGGCTTCCTGGCCGGAGTACAAGGCGGACTTCGTTTTTGCTGAGGAAGCCGGAAAGATGGAGCGCATCATGTCCGCCATCAAGGCCATCAGAACCCGCCGCAGCGAGATGAATGTCCCGCCCTCCAAGAAGGCTCACGTCTACATCGAAACCGCTTACGGCGAGACTTTCACCCACGGCGCGAAGTTCTTCAGCCGCCTTGCCTCCGCTGCGGAGGTCGAAGTGGGCGAAAGCTTTGCCGTGGAGGGAGCCGTCACCATCATTTCTGACGGCGCAAAGATTCTCATTCCGCTGGACGAACTGGTTGACAAGGAGAAAGAACTCGCGCGCCTTGAAAAAGAACTGACCAAGGCGGAGAAGGAGATCGCCATGCTCCAGGGCAAGCTGGCCAACGAGAAATTTGTCTCCAAAGCGCCCGCCAACATCATTGAGGCCGAGCGCACCAAGCTCGCCAAAGCGGAGGAACGCAAGGCGATTATTCTGGAAACGATGGAAAAATTCAGATAAGATGATCTGCTGACGTAACAGGATGATTCCGATGCCGTGTGTCTGTCACGCGGTACACGCGGCGCCGGAACATTCCAAAGACGAGGTGTTTTTGTGAATTATACAGAGGCAAGGGAATACATAGCCGCCACGGAGCGGTTTGGCATCAAGCCGGGACTGGAGCGCATTGACAAAATGATGGCATATCTCGGCAATCCGCAGGACAAGCTGAAATTTGTCCATATCGCCGGCACCAACGGCAAAGGTTCCACCAGCACCTTGATTGGTTCGATTCTTACCAATCAGGGCTATCGCACGGGGCTTTTCACGTCGCCATATATTCTGGATTTCCGCGAGCGGTTTATGATCGACGGCATGATGATCTCGGAGCTGGAATTTGCGGAGATCATGACCAAGATCGTGCCGGTGAGCGATATGCTGGAAAAAAGCGGCTACCGTCTCACGCAGTTTGAACTCATCACGGCGGTGGCGCTGCTGTGGTTTGCGGAGCAGGAATGCGATGTGGTGGTGCTCGAATGCGGTCTGGGAGGCCGCCTCGACTCCACCAATATCATCAAAGAACCGCTTTGTTCCGTCATCACCAAGATTTCGATGGATCACACCGATATTCTGGGTGATACGGTGGATAAAATCGCGTGGGAAAAGGCGGGCATCATCAAGGAAGGCTGTCCCACAGTGCTGGCTCCCAACCAGAGCGAGGAAGCCGCTGAGGTCATCCGAAAAAAATGCGCGCTGGTGGGCAGTGAACTCACCGTCTGCACGATGGATGAGATAAAAATCCACTCCATGACCCCTACCATCAATCATGTGTTTTATGGCGATCTGCGTTTGATGATTCCGCTGGCCGGCCCCCACCAGATCGAAAACGCGGTCACATCGGTAAACGTGGCGCGGGTGCTCCGTACACGGGGACTGACCATTTCAGACGAAAGCATCGCGGCAGGCATCGCCAAGGCCCGCATTGCAGCGCGGTTTGAGATTATCTCACATGACCCGCTGGTGGTGGTAGACGGCGCGCACAATCCCGACGGCATAGACGCGCTGTGCCGTTCCATTGACGTGCTTCTCGACGGCAGAAGCGTAGTCGGCATTATCGGTATGCTGCGCGACAAGGCCTATGAACAGGCGCTGTCGCAGATTATTCCTCGTTTTACGCGTGTGTTTACCGTTACGCCCGACAATCCCCGCGCCCTCAGCGCCAGAGATCTGGCGGAATGCGCGAAACAATTCGCGGGCGAGGGCGTGATCGTGAAGCCGATGGAAAACCACAAGAAGGCGGCGGAGCGTGCACTGGAAATGATCGACGAAGCCTCCGCGCTTGTGGTGTGCGGTTCGCTTTATCTCGCGTCGGAAATGCGTCCGATTCTGATGGATTTGCTGGGCGAGTGATTTTTTCATTTTTTTAAGAGAGACTGCCGCACGGCGGGCAATGCCGGCGGCAGTTTTTTTGACTGTGATAATAAGATGTTGCAATTGTCGGTATAATTTGATATAATAAACTTATTACAATTTCGGGAGGTTCTTATGGAAAATCAAAACAAATCTGCTGCGGACAGAAGCAAGCCGCAACCAAAAAACACCTTTTCGGGCAACTTAGGATATATTCTCGCGGTTGCCGGATCGGCTGTCGGTCTGGGAAACATCTGGCGGTTTCCGTATCTCGCTGCCAAGTACGGCGGAGGTATCTTTTTGCTGATTTATCTGATCCTGATGCTGACTTTCGGTTACACGCTGATTGTCTCGGAAACGGCGCTGGGACGCATGACGGGGAAAAGTCCGGTCGGTGCGTTCCAATCCTTCGGCAAGAAAAAATGGCTGAAATTCGGCGGCTGGATTAACGCGGTGATTCCGATTCTGATACTGCCCTATTACAGCGTCATCGGCGGATGGGTGGTCAAATATCTCTTTGAATATCTCAGAGGCCATGCGGAGGCGCTTGCGTCAGAAGATTATTTCGGGGGATTTATCGCCGATTCGCTTACGTCGGAAATCTGCTTCGCGTTATTTGTTATTGCGACCTTTTTTGTTATCATTGCGGGAGTGCAGAACGGCATTGAGACCGTTTCCAAAATCATCATGCCGATTCTGGTGGTGCTGGCGCTGATAACGGCGGTGTATTCCGTGACCCGTCCGGGGGCATTGGCAGGTGTCAAGTATTTCCTGATTCCCAATTTCCGCAACTTCTCGCTCATGACGGTGGTGGCGGCGATGGGGCAGATGTTCTATTCACTCTCGCTGGCGATGGGGATTCTTTACACCTACGGTTCCTATCTGAAAAAGGACTCGGACATTGAAAAGAATACCACACAGGTGGAATGGTTCGACACGGGCATTGCCATCCTTGCCGGACTGATGATTATTCCCGCTGTATTTGCCTTTTCCGGCGGCGATATGGCGACGCTGAAGGCGGGACCGTCGCTCATGTTCATTACGCTTCCCAAGGTGTTTGACAGCATGGGTATGGCCAATATCATCGGCAGCGTGTTCTTTTTCATGGTGCTGTTCGCGGCGCTTACCAGCGCGATTTCCCTGTTTGAAACCAGCGTTTCCACCATCGTGGAGGAACTCGGCGTGAAGCGTCTGCCGAGCTGTCTGATCGTGTTGGGCATTTCGCTGCTGCTCGGCACAGCGAGTGTGTTGGGCTACGGCACGCTGGATTTCGTCAGGATTTTCGGTATGCAGGTGCTCGATTTCTTTGACTTTCTCACCAACTCGCTGATGATGCCGGTTTCGGCGCTGTTTACCTGTATTCTGATTCTGCGGATGGTAGGGTTTGATGGTATTGCAAAGGAAGTTAAAATTTCCTCGCAGTTTAAGCGGCAGGGAATGTATAATTTTGTGATGAAATATATCGCGCCGTTTTTCCTGATCGTGATATTGCTCAGTTCCATCGCCAGCGTGCTGGGGTGGATTACGTTTTAAGGCTATAGCAATCCAAACAAATCCTAGGTGGGCGCCAGCCCACCGTCGTCCTCCGCCTTGCCCTGCACTCACCATCATCGCCTCCTTTTGTCTCCCTGATTATTTGGATTGCTATAAGTTATTCTCCTTCGAGCGGTAAGCCGAAATCCTCGGCGCATATCCTGCACCTCTTTTCGGTGGACTATGACGATACCGGTGAAGGGGTAAAGCCGCGCACGTTATGCGAAGCAATCACAGGTGCAAGGGGGCAGCTCAATAAACACAAGGCCGCCATTGATCTGGCGTCAGAGGAAGCCAATGCACTGATACAAACGCTGGATTTGGAGACGCTGCGATATCTCTATCGTATGGTAATGCAGAAACCGACAGGTGGGAAGGAACCCTATGAGCTTTTGTATGAAATTCTTCCGGCGGTGATGTCTCCCGACAGACGGGTACACAGGGAATCGGTTGCGTATGATGAGGCGTTTATCCAGCGTTTTCGGAATCCGCAACTGAGAAATCGTTCCTTTGTGTCAGACGAAGCGATTGCGATTTATTTGCGTTCGGAAGATCCGGATCTGGTTTCCCCTGGCGAATACTGCCGCATCAACGGTATTCAGGGCTTTTCCGATATCGGTTTGCCCCTGCGCCGACTTATTGAGAAATTAAGAGATAAAACGGAACTGTATATTGTTACCACGACTGGCATCAATCTGATCTGTGGGCTGGCGGCGGGCTTTTTGCCTGAGGCGCTGGCTAATGGAACCAGTCTGACGGTGATGCTTCCCAATCAGTACAGTTCGTTTGCCAACGACGTGGCAAGTATCGAATCCCCCGACAGCGCGGCTATCGCAGTAGAAGATTTTGCGGCGCAGTTTGAAAAAATCGTCAGCACATTGCTCCGTGCCGTGCAGCAGTCAAAAACAATAAAGGGAAATGAACGCAGGGGAAAGGTGTATGTGGGCTGTACGTTCACGGTCCTGAGACAAACCGTTACCATGGGAGTTTCCGATGATTGTGAGGCATGGGGCTGGCTTTCCATGACGATGCCGCCTGCGCGGGCGATTGACGGAACGCCGTCCTTTGCGTTTTCGGGACGCACTGACACGCAAAATACGGCAAGCCGTGTGTATCGTCATGTCATGGAACTGGTGGATTTTGCCAAAAGCAGAAACGCTTTTTATGAGCTGTCGGAGCAGACCGATCTGTCGACACTTCATTTTGGTCTGGAAAAGGAATCCGCCCAAAAATATTGGGAGCAGATCTATCAATCGGCGTTTAACAGGACTGTTTTACACAGTCAATACGCGGGGGAACTGATTGAGGTGGCGGCGCAGCATCCGCTGGTAGACGGAAAACCGGGTGCGGAATTTCAAGCCAGGCTGGATTTTGCTTGCGAGTTGTATCATAGCCTGTGTGCTTCAGGAAAAAAAGCACACATTTATGTTCCGGGCAGTGTTCATCATCCCGACCGTTGTTCTTTGAGTGAAGCGGGAACGCGTTATTTAATCAAGTCGGGTATTCCTGAGGAAAACCTTTTGGGAGATGACATGAACCGGAAGTACAAAGGGGAGGATGGCGTCTACAATTCGGCCGATGAATGCTATGTGTCGTCGCGGATATTTACGGACAGGCAGTACGGTCATCTTCATGTGGTTTGCTCTCCCCATCAGATGCTCCGCAAGCAATTGTTTTATATGGCGTTTGGCGTGCTGCCTTATTTTCATACGGTTCCCTGCGATATGTATGCGCATAATCCGATTTATGAGCTGTTTGAGGCGGTACCCGATGTTATATTCCGTGACCATACATGGCAGGATGAACATTCCGTAAATGGCAATCGTACCAGAAGGGAACGAAAGCCACAAGCATAAGGGAATCTGTGGTGATTCTTTTGATTCCCGGCTTGCATAATAACAGCAGGAATGCTATAATAATCATAGCTAATCAAGGACATTCGGAGGTGCATAGTAAAATATGGATGTGAGAGTGGGAGATACGCTAGAGATGAAAAAGCAGCACCCCTGCGGCTCGAAGCAGTTTGACGTGCTGCGGGTGGGCATGGATTTCAAGATCAAGTGCAAGGGCTGCGGGCATGAGGTCATGGTGCCGCGCCATAAAATCGAAAAAAACATCAGGAAGATTCTCCGCGAGGACGGGGAAACCTGATGACAGACAAGCAGGGGAATTATACAAAAAAAGGATGACAGAAAAATATGTTTGATAAACTTTCGGCGGCGGAGGTAAAATACGAGGAACTCAGCAAAAAGCTGTGCGACCCCGACATCATCAATGACAACGCGGTTTACCGTGACACCATGCGCGAATACAAAAATCTCACCCCGCTGGTGGAGAAATACCGCGAATACAAAAACGCCAAGGATATTGAGGAAGAATCCAGAATGCTTCTCGAAGAGGGCATTGCGGATAAGGAATTCCGCGAACTGGTGGAGAGCGAACTGAGTGAGGCGCGGGAAAAACTGGAAATTATCTCGGACGAACTGAAAATTCTGCTGCTGCCCAAGGACCCCAACGACGACCGCAACGTGGTCATGGAGATCCGCGGCGGCGCGGGCGGCGAGGAAGCGGCGCTTTTTGCGGGGGTGCTTTTCCGTATGTATTCCATGTACGCCGAACGCTGCGGCTGGAAGGTGGAAGTGGTCAATGTGAGTGAAACCGAACTCGGCGGCTACAAGGAAATCAGCTTTCTGGTCAACGGCGAGGCGGCTTATTCCAAGCTGAAATACGAGAGCGGCGTTCACCGCGTGCAGCGTGTTCCCGAGACGGAGACGCAGGGCAGAATTCACACCTCTACCGCCACGGTGGCGGTCATGCCGGAGGTGGATGAAGTGGATGTGGAGATCAACCCCACCGATCTGAAAATCGACACCTTCTGTTCGAGCGGCGCGGGCGGTCAGCACGTCAACAAGACCGAATCCGCTATCCGCATTACCCACCTGCCGACCGGCATTGTGGTGGAATGCCAGGACGAGCGCAGCCAGTACAAGAACAAGGACCGCGCCATGAAGATTCTGCGCTCCCGCATTTACGAGGCGGCGATGGAGGAACAGCACAGCAAGATTGCCGCCGAGCGCAAGTCGCAGGTCGGCACAGGCGACCGTTCCGAGAGAATCCGCACCTACAACTATCCGCAGGGACGCATGACCGATCACCGCATAGGTCTGACCCTCTACAAACTGGACGCGATTCTCAACGGCGATCTGGACGAAATTTTTGACGCACTCATCACCTCCGCCCGTGCGGAACAGCTCCGGGCATCCATCGAGGAAAACGGGAAGGATTAGCTTTTTAGTGGCTAGTGGTTAGTGGACAGTGGTTAGCGATTTAGAGAATAGTGAATGGTGAATAGTGTAAAGGATTTAATATTTTATGGAAACACTTCTTTTGCAAAATACAGATCAGGATATTGCCCGCGCGGGAGAAATTCTGTGCGGGGGAGGATTGGTGGCGATTCCCACTGAGACGGTCTACGGTCTTGCCGCCAACGCGATGGACGGCAGCGCGGTCGCTAAGATTTTTCATGCAAAGGGCAGACCGCAGGACAATCCTCTCATCGTACATATTTCGGAGCTGTCCCAGTGGAACGCGCTGGTGAGAGAGATACCGCCGCATGCCATGGCGCTGGCAAAGGCATATTGGCCGGGGCCGCTGACCATCATTTTGCCCAAGAGCGACATCATTCCCGATGAGGTTTCGGCGGGACTTGATACAGTAGCGGTGCGGTTTCCCTCCATGCGCACCACCCGCAAAATCATTGACGCGGCGGGTGTGCCGCTGGCGGCTCCCTCCGCCAATCTGTCGGGAAGTCCCAGTCCCACCTGCGCCCGTCACACGATGGACGATATGCGGGGACGGATTGAGGCAGTGCTGGACGGCGGGGAGTGCAATTTCGGTGTGGAATCCACCGTTGTGACCCTTGCAACCGAGGTGCCGCGTCTGCTGCGCCCCGGCGCGGTCACGCCCGAAGAATTGCGCGAGGTGCTGGGCAGTCTTGCAATCGACGAAGCCGTGATGGGACAACTGAAAGAAGGCGTGCAGGCGGTTTCTCCCGGCATGAAGTATAAGCATTACAGTCCCAAAGCCGAAGTGACCATTCTCAAAGGCAGTCTGTCATCCTTTTGTGAATTTGCGGCGGCACAGGCAGGGCATCCCCATACCTATGCGCTTTGTTTTGACGGGGAAGAATCCGTCATTCCGCTGCCTTGTGTGACATATGGCAGAGAGGACGATCCGCTCACGCAGTCCCATCGGCTTTTCACGGCGCTGCGGGAACTGGATGAAAGAGGTGCGCGTCAGGTTTACGCGCGGTGTCCTTCCACTGACGGCGTGGGCATGGCGGTGTATAATCGGCTGCTGCGTGCGGCAGGATTCAGCGTGGTTGCGTGTGATGCGCAGTGATGGGGGAAAATGAGATTTTAGTGCAGTAGGAATAAACAAGAAAAGAGAAAAGAAAAAAGAAGAAAAAGCGAAGCGCAACTATAGCAATCCAAACAAACAAAAAGACAAGTTCGGCGCGCTGGTGAGCATCTTTATTTCTTCGGAATGTATTATGCTATTGGATTCCTTTACGACCATTTTTGATGTTTTCATTTTCCGGTCCTCCCTGCGTGGTTTTTTGCAGGATTCTCCCGTTTCAAAAATGTGTCGTCGGTATTACTAAATCTTTAACTTTATATTAAATCTGTGACCGAGGTTTTTACCTCTTTCCTTAAGTGATTGACATTGCTTACGCACAGGCTGTTATCATCATCAAAAGATGAAAATGTCCTGGGTTTGAACACAATCTGAGAAAAAAAATAATTAAAAAAACGCTTGACATTTTCTCTTTCAAGTGCTATACTATTTGAGAACTCAAGAGAGATGTCTTAGTAAAATATGCGCTTGTAGCTCAGTTGGATAGAGTGTTTGACTACGAATCAAAAGGTCGGGGGTTCGAGCCCCTCCAAGCGCGCCACGGTAAAAACCTCGGAATACCTATAATTTGGGTATTCCGAGGTTTTGCTGTTTTTCAAAATCCTGAAATGTCGCAAAAATCATGAAAATGACTGGAAAAACGTAGCCAAAACCGTAGTCAAAAAAATCGGCTCATGCCCGGATGAAAATCCAAAGTATGAGCCGTTTTTTTGATTTTATTTCTTTTTCCGCTCATCGTCATTCTTGATCTGCGCTAGTATGCGAAGCAGCTTGTCAGGAAAGAATAATCTTATTGAAAAAGCCTTTGCGTTGCTATCCGAATCTAAACGAAGCAGAACACATGAACTGGATTGCTTTTTTCACCGTATATGGTTAATACTAATTTTCGATTGCAAGAAACGCTCCGCCGACTCAGGTGGTGCCAAAAGCCGATAGAGCATCTTCTTTGTGTAGAGCCATATGTAAAGGCTCTATGTGAATTATATCATGATAAGTGAAATTTGTCAACACTTTTTATAAAAATTAAAAATTCCTCTATCTGCCATGACACCAATCAAGTAAGATAGAGAAAAACAAATCAACCACACCAAGAGCGTAGTTTGTCATTATGATAGACCTGCATGTATGATTGCCATCTCATTCTATTTTCTTAAAAAAGGGGAAAAATCGGGCTTCAAAACGAGCATTACGTGATTTCTTCAGGAGTACAAGAAAGAAATCTGCGGCAACTCCTACAACTATGATTATGACGGCTACGTCTTTGTGGATGAAATCGGCAACCGCATGAAGCCCAACTATCTGACGAAGGAATTTCCAGACTTCTGCGAGAAACACGAACTGCGCCGTATGCGCTTCCATGATCTCCGTCATTCCTGCGCGTCGTTCCTGCTTGCCAACGTCGTTTCGCTGAAACAGATCCAGCACTGGCTCGGTCACTCGGATTTCTCCACCACGGTAAACATCTACGCCCATCTGGATTACAAGTCCAAGCTAACCTCCGCGCAGGCGATGGAGAACGGGCTGCCGCTTCCCGAAAACAGCCGCTTCAAAAGCCAGTGGGAGAGTGTCGAGTAAGAATCATGATTTTGCACAATTCTTAAATCAAAACTTTGTAAGCGTTCTGCCCGAAAAATAAGGCAGAACAGCTTGCATCAATCCAAAACTGCAACGATTGAGAAAAATGAAAAAGAAAAGAGCCCGAAAACGTCCATTTTTCGGGCTCCAAAGCGATGGCGGAGAAGGAGGGATTCGAACCCTCGAACCGCTTTTAACGATTACACGATTTCCAATCGTGCGCGCTCGACCAACTACGCGACTTCTCCGTACCAATATTAAGCTATCACTTAAATTTGCTCATTAATTATACTACAGACCAATGAAAATGTCAAGTGTTTTTTGAAATTTTTTTTGATGTAGTACAATAAAAGTTGCCACGATCAACTCGAAGAAATAGAATAAGGAAGAATGTAGTGATGAAAACAGCTTTCTACCCCATGCAAGTCAAACTGCATGGGGCTGTTCTTTGAGTGGGAAATTACCTTTGAACCCCCCTACACCGTCGAAGAAAAGAGCAACCGTAAGGTCAGTTACGCCGACAAGGAAGAAATCATGGACGGCGTAATGGCAGAATACCACGCCGACGATTACCAGACCGAGGAAATCCAGCCTGTGTCGATGCCTGCGGATTCACATCCGACAGAACAAACGAGGACTCTACAAGCTGGATGTACAGTGAAGCGAAAACTTATACCCTCTTGCAAGTGACAGGTGAAGAACTGATGCAACGGAAGTATTTATTACCGACAGAAAAAAGAAAGGGTAAACGTACAAATTGAAAATACAGAGATATGTGCGCGTGTTTTTCAAGAAGTGAAAGCAAATGAGAAACAGGACGGCGCATGTATTTTTTGTTTTACTGCCGGTTGTGAACGGAGATTCTATCACCAAGTGTAGATTTCCATAAAATCATTGTTTTATTTCTTGTAAAAAAATGTTTTTATAATTGAAAGTACATTTTTCCAAGAAAGGATTTGGTTGAAAAGTGGAAATATACGGTTATATCAGAGTATCGACATGTGATCAGAATACGGCGCGGCAGTTTGCCGCATTGCAGCAAATGGATATTTCTAGGAAAAATCTGTATGTTGACAAGCAATCGGGAAAGGATTTTGAACGTCCGGCGTACAAGAAACTTGTCAGGAAGCTCCAAGAAGGCGATTTGCTTTACATCAAGAGCATTGACCGACTGGGACGCAGCTATGAGGAAATACAGGAACAGTGGCGTATTCTCACTAAAGAAAAGAAAGTTGACATTGTGGTGTTGGATATGTCGCTGCTGGATACTCGAAATGGAAAAGACTTGCTCGGTACCTTTATCAGCGATGTGGTGCTGCAAATTTTGTCATTTGTGGCACAGAACGAGCGTGAGAATATCCATACCCGTCAGGCGGAAGGAATCGCGGAGGCAAAGGCCAACGGAGTGAAATTCGGTCGCCCGGAAATGCCGCTGCCGGATAATTTTGATGAAGTACGCAAGGCGTGGAGGGATAAAAAATTGACACTTCAACAGGCGGCAAACGCCTGTGAAATGCCCAAAAGCACGTTTTTTTCAAAAGCCAAAAGGTGGGAAGAACACTATGAAATCAACCAATCTTCCGGTCAATAAAGTGTACATTTTCGTCCAACTCTACGAAATATTCATTTGCTCGATTTTTCGGTTAAAGTCTATTGATTTTCGATAAATAATGTGTTAAAATAACCAATATCGTATTGAATCTTTTCAATCCGAAAATGTACACTTTTATGACCGAGTGTGAATTATATCGAATAGAAAGTCTTGATACAATCAGAAAGGAGCTGCAGCTATGGCATTATCGTTGTTTTCACATAACAGAGAGGCCTATGAAGCGGCTCTTTTTATGTTGTCGGAAAAGGGAAAGGCGGCCATCATTCACCCCACCGGCACGGGAAAATCCTTCATCGGCTTCAAGTTGTGCGAGGATTTTCCTACATCGGTCATCTGCTGGCTGTCTCCGTCGGAGTATATTTTCAAGACGCAGATGGAGAATCTGAAATCCTCGGCGAATGGCTGGGAACCGCAGAATATCCGCTTTTTCACCTACGCCAAGCTCATGCTGATGAGTGAGGACGAGATGAAAGAAATTCAGCCGGATTACATTATACTTGACGAATTCCACCGATGCGGCGCGGAAATGTGGGGCGCGGGCGTGGAAACGCTGCTGTCGTTGTTCCCGAATGTGTCTGTGCTTGGCTTGTCCGCAACGGCGGTACGCTATCTTGACAACCAGCGCAATATGGCGGACGAATTGTTTGACAACAACATTGCTTCCGAAATGACATTGGGCGAAGCCATTGTGCGCGGTATTCTGAACGAGCCGAAGTATGTGCTGTCGGTGTTCGCCTATCAGAATGACTATAATCGCATCAAATGCCGCGTCCGGCGTGCCAAGAATCGTGCGGTGCGCGACCAGGCGGAGCGGTATCTGGAAGCCTTGCGACGCGCATTGGAAATGGCGGACGGACTGGACGTGATTTTTGACAAGCATATCACCGAACGCTCGGGTAAATACATCGTGTTCTGTTCCAACATTGAACATTTGAAAGAAATGCAGGGCAAAGTTCACGAATGGTTCGACAGGATTGACATTGCACCGCATATTTACACTGCCTATTCCGATGATCCGACCACCGACAAAGCGTTTGCCGATTTCAAGAGCGACAGAAGCGACCATCTCAAGCTGCTCTTTGCGATAGATATGCTTAACGAAGGCGTTCATGTGGACGATGTGAACGGCGTCATTCTGTTCCGTCCCACTGTATCGCCCATTATCTATAAGCAGCAGATCGGACGTGCTTTGTCCGCCTCCCAATCCTCTAAAACGCCGATTATTTTCGATATTGTCAACAATATCGAAAACCTCTACGCCATTGGCACGATTCAGCAGGAAATGCAGGCGGCGGTCAGTTACTACCGTTCCATCGGGCAGGAAAGCGTGATTGTCAACGACCATTTCGAGGTTATTGACGAAGTGCGTGACACGCAGGAATTATTTGAAAAGCTCAATGATACGCTCTCCGCTTCGTGGGATATGATGTATGCCTGTGCCAAGCGGTATTTTGAACAGCACGGCGATTTGAATGTCCCCACGAAATACAAGACCGAAGAGGGTTATAGTCTCGGTCACTGGCTCATGACGCAGCGCAGGGTTTATGCGGGAGAATCCTATGGAAAACTGGACGAGAGCCGCATTGAAAAGCTGAATGCCCTGGGAATGCGCTGGGGCAGCTATCTCGATATGTCATGGGAGCGGAATTACGCTTCGGCCAGGAAATATTATGAAGTCCACGGCGATTTGAAAGCGGTGGTAACTTACACGGATGAAAACGGTGTGAACCTCGGTTCGTGGCTTGCGAATCTCCGCACCTATCGCAAGAGCGGCATTCGCATGGCGTATCTTTCCGACGAAAGAATCGCTATGCTCAATGAAATCGGTATGGTCTGGGCGGTCAATGACCGCATCTGGGAAGATAACTTCGCCGCCTGCGAGGAATATTTAAACGAGTACGGCGATTTACAGATACCCCATCACTACATTTCTTCCGGCGGTCTGAAAATCGGCGTTTGGCTGCGTTTGCAGCGAAGAAATTATGAAGCGGGCAAGTTATCCGATGAACAAATTGCCCGGTTGGAAAGTATTGGCATGAATTGGTTGAGTAGGTTTGACCAAATGTGGGAAAACGGTTTGTCGGAAGCAAAAGAATATTATGCTCAGTATGGCGATTTAAACGTACCGGCCACTTATGTATCGCCGTCAGGCTTCCGGCTTGGCACATGGATCTGCAACCGCCGTGAAAACGGACGCGAGAATTATTCCGAAAAGCGCCGGCAGCAGCTTGACGCGCTTGGCATGATCTGGGAAAAAACGGACGCATGGGAAGAAAAGTTTGCACTTGCTCAGCAATACTTTGAAGAACACGGCGATTTGAATGTGCCGCCCCATTATGTCGCTGACGGCGTGTGGCTCAACAAATGGCTGAACGAACAGAAGCAGATTTATGACGGCAACCGTCCCGGAAAGTCCCTGACAGCAGAGCAGATTCAGTGGCTTGAATCCATTGGGATGCAATGGTGCAGCAAAAGTCGGCAAATGTGGAACGAGCAATATCAGCAAGCTGTCCTCTTTTATCGGAAAAACGGTCATTTGACCGTACCGAGAAATTATCTTACCGAAGACGGAAAGCGTCTGAACGCATGGGTTCAGCGTCAACGAACACACTATCAGACTGGCAAGCTAACAGACGATCAGATTGCCTTGCTGGAAGAAATCGGCATGGTGTGGGAATTTGACGACCCGTGGGAAATCGGTTTTTCTCATGCGAAGGCTTATTTTGATGAACACGGTGAATTACAAGTTTCCAATAAATATGTTTGCGATGACGGCTATCGTCTGGGAAGCTGGATCGCTAATCAGCGGCAGAATTACAGAAAACCGACGAAATATCACAAGCTGACCACAGAGCAAATTGACCGTCTGGAATCTCTTGGCATGGTGTGGAATCCGTCCGAGGAGAAATGGCGCGAAGGCTATGAACACGCCAAAGAATATCTCAGTGCCTTGAGCAAAGGCAAGTGGTTAAGCTGTTACGTATCGCCTGACGGGTACAAGACCGGCGCATGGCTGCGCGGACAGCAGCGCAATGCTCAAAAAAACGGTATCGACCCTTATAAGCGCGATATGCTTTCGGCAATTGGCGTGGATTTGTGAAACAAGGATGTGAAAGCAATGAATTATAAGTTAAATCCGGGACTCGCAAAAATCGAAGCGCCTGTTGTGCTTGTTTTTGATGGAGAAGAACGGTCCTATGAAAATGGCGCCGCTTTGCTGGATCTGACTTTTAAGCAAAATTATCTTGTTGATCATATTTCCGCGCGTGATAACGCGGTGGTAATTTTCTTAAAAGAAAATAATGAGATCAACCATATTAATTGGGTTGGCGAGGAAAGGGTCAGCTTTTTTTAAAGAAAAATGAGAGGTGATAAAATGAATTATTTGGTAGTTGTTGCTCACCCCGATGACGAGGTCTTGGGGGCCGGAGCGACCATTCATAAGTTGATTGCGGAAGGGAATAATGTTGCGGTAGTCATTATGGTAGGAAAAGCATCTGCCAGGGCTAACCTGTCGGAAACGCTTTCAGCAGATGAAAAAAAAGCTATGTCTGTTCTTGGCATAGAAAAAGTGTATCATGCTGATTTTCCCAATATAAAAATGAATACCGTACCGCATTTAGAACTTGTCAAATTCATTGAAGAGTGTATTGCCGACTGGCAGGCGGAAGCGATTATCACACACCATCCTTCCGACACAAATATTGATCATCAGGAAACCAGCAAGGCTGTCAATGCGGCTTGCAGACTGTTTCAAAGAGTTTCCGGTGTTCCCCGGCTGAAAGAACTGATGTACATGGAGGTTCCCTCATCTACTGAGTGGAGTCTGAATACATCCGAGAACAGATTTATGCCGAATTTATTTGTGGAAATCGGAACCGAAGGTATCGAGATTAAATTAAAAGCGTTATCAGAGTACATCGGCGTAATGCGACCTTTCCCTCATCCGCGTTCGGAACAGTCCATCAAAGGACTGTCCGCCTATCGAGGCGTGCAGGCGGGCTGTGAATACGCAGAAGCATTTGAATCTGTTTTCAGATCTATATAATAAATAGGAGCGTGTGACGATGATTAAGACGGTTACTGTTATAGGTGTGACCGGAACAATGGGTGCTAATGTTGCAGGAATATTTGCCTCATTTGGTGATGCGGACGTATTTTGTGTGGGGCGCAGCATAGAAAAGGTTAAAGCCTCCCTTCCCAAAATCGTAAAATCGGTCAAGGCAGACGGTATTGCCAAAAAACTCATTCCGGCAGATATGAATCAACTTGAGGAATGTGTTGCTAAAAGTGATTTGGTTTTTGAAAGCTGCGCTGAAAGCTTTACTGTGAAAAAAGAAATTGCAAAAAGAGTAGGAACTGTGTTGAAAGAGTCGGCACTGTCTTGTACGGGTACATCCGGTCTTTCGATAACAGAAATCGCGTCATGCTATCCCGAAAGACTCCGAGGCCATTTTTTCGGTGTTCATATGTTTAATCCTCCCTATTCACTTCCACTTTGTGAGTTGATTGCAACAGAATACTCTGATAGGGAAAAATATGAAGAATTAAAAGAATACCTCGATAAAACATTATTGAGAACTGTTGTGGAAGTCAAGGATTCGCCGGCGTTTCTCGGTAATCGCATAGGATTTCAGTTTATCAATGAAGCCATGCAGTATGCAGAAGTGTACAAAGACAACGGGGGCGTTGATTATATAGACGCCATTCTCGGCTCTTTTACCGGCCGCACCATGCCTCCGCTGGTCACATCTGATTTTGTCGGATTGGACGTTCATAAGGCGATTGTGGATAATGTCTGTCAGAATACCGATGACTATGCACGCGGTACGTTTGTACTGCCGGATTATATCAGCGGGTTGATTAAAAACGGTAAACTGGGCAGAAAAAGCGGCGGCGGATTATATCAGATGATAAAATACGAAAACGGCTTGAAAAGATCAACGGTATATGATATTCATACCGGACTTTACAGAGATGTGATCCCTTATGTTTTTCCGTTTGCCGAGGAAATGAAGAAATATATTTCCGAGGGAGAATATGCAAACGCGTTTGAGGTGCTCATCCATAATCACTCGCAGGAAGCGGAAATCTGTTTGTCTTTTCTTTTGAAATACATTATTTACAGTTTGTATTCTGCCAAGCATTTGGGCGACACCGTGGAAGCCGCTGATGACGTAATGGCAACCGGATTTAACTGGTGTCCGCCTATGGCGATGTATCAGGCTCTTTCCGCTGTGGTTGATATGCCGACTCTGATAAAAGAACGGATTCCGCAAATTTGTAATGATGTTGATGTGGATTTGCTTTTGTCTTGTGTAAAACCTTCAAAATATGATTACAGAATTTATTTTAAGTCCGGGAGGTAAAAATGAATAAGGTATATGTACTTGGAGGTGCTCAGACAGATTTTGAGCGTAACTGGAAAAAAGAAGGAAAAGGAATGGTTGCTCTGCTCAAGGAAGTAATGAGCGACGGGCTGAATGAAGCGGGACTGAGCTTTGACGATGTAAGCGAGTTAAATCGGGACAACCGAATTGCGTGCTTTGTTGGAAACTTCATCGCCGAAAAATACACTGATCAGGGACATCTCGGCGCTTTTCTTACCGAGGTGCACCCGGCCTTTTACGGTGTTCCGTCCGCACGTTACGAAGCGGCCTGCGCCAGTTCTTCTGTTGCGATTGATGCGGCTCAGACGAAGATTAAAGCCGGAGATTATGACGTAGCTGTTGTTGTCGGATGGGAATTAATGAAGACGGTGGACGCTATCAAGGGCGGAGATTTTCTCGGACGTGCTGCCTATTACGAAAAGGAGGGAAAAGGGATAGAACTCCCCTTTCCTAAGTTGTTTGGAAAACTGGCCGATGAAACATTAAAAAAATATTCACAGCTTGATAGGGACCGGTATCTCGACGCGCTGGCTAAAATCAGCGTGATAAACTATCAAAACGCCAAAAGAAACCCTCTTGCGCAGACTCGCAGATGGTTCATGAATTATGAACAGGCCAGGAACAGGGGAACAGAGACAAATCCTCTTGTCGGAGGATTGCTTGGCGTTTCGGATTGTTCGCAGGTTACGGATGGGGCGGCCGTTGTGGTGCTTTGCAGTGAAGCGTTTATTTCGGAACGAAAAATAGCGGGTAAGCCCGTTTTAAAAGGCTACGGTCACCGTGTTGCTCCCATGCTCTTTGATAAAAAAATAGCCGACAGCAAATCATCAGCTTATATTTTACCTTGGACAAGACAGGCTGTATTGGACGCTTACAGAAGATCGGGGCTTTCCGTGGATGATATGGATGTGTTTGAAACGCATGACTGCTTTACTTCTTCCGAATACGCCGCTGTTTCCGCCTTTGGTCTGACAGAACCGGGCAAGGAGTATGAAGCGATAGAGAGCGGCATGATCAGCTTTACAGGAACAAAGCCGATCAACCCGAGCGGAGGTCTGATCGGATGCGGTCATCCGGTGGGCGCTTCAGGCGCGAGAATGTTTCTGGATCTCTATAAGCAGGTTACGGGAACGGCTGGCGGATATCAGGTGGAGGACGTCAAAAACGGCATGATGCTGAATATTGGCGGCAGTGCCACAACCAATTATGTGTTTGTGATGGGAGCAGAGGAATGAGAGAGTTTTTCAGAGTAAACGCGTCAAAATATGACGCATCAAAGAATTATTTTGTCGTCAGACCGTCTTCGCTGAATCATCCTCAGGATAATTCCGTGATGTTCGTTACGCCGGAGTACAAAAGCAAATGGGAATCGGTTCTGAGAGTCAGGGAATGCATTGTCATATGGCCTGAGAGCGAAGATGTTCCTCAGGAACTTGCAAGGCTTCACGCGGTAATTCTGCATCATGAGCCAAGGCTCGGTTTTGCTGAGTTTTTCAGAGACAACGGTATCACTTACAACCGTACGCCAATGCCGTTCAAGGTTGTCAACGGTGCGTTTATCTGTGACGGTGCGGTCATCGGCAGCAATTGCAGTATTTTTCCGGGGGCATATATTGATTCAGATGTAACTATAGGGAATAACTGCTACATCGGTTCCGGGGTAAAACTTCTCGGCTCGGTAAAAATCGGCAACGACTGTATTATCCGTGAGAATACGGTCATCGGTTCAGACGGATTGACCACACGCAGGGATGCCAATGGAAAAGTTGTCACAATACCTCAGTTTGGCGGCGTCACGATCGAGGACAATGTTCAGATCGGCGCTAATACTGTAATCGGCAAAGGCGCTATAGACGATACAGTGATTCACACAGGTTGCCGGGTAGACAATAGCTGCTTTATTTCTCACAATGTTCAACTGGGGGAGGATACCCTTGTCGTCGGAGAGACCATTATGTTCGGAAGCTCGTCTACGGGAAAGCAGGCGTTTATTTCCGGAAACAGTACCATCCGCGACGGAGTCTCGATAGGAGAAAGAGCATTTGTCGGTATGGGCTCAGTTGTTGTTAAACCTGTTGCGGCCGGTCAGACCGTTAAAGGCAATCCCGCAAAATAATTAAGAGCAGACACGGAGGGCCAATATAAATGGAATACATAAGCAATCACGAGTTTACGCCTCAGCAAAAAAGATATTTAAAAGTAAAGCGTGTTTTAGACGTGATATTTGCCATTCTCGGTTTGGTGGCTGCTTCTTTGATAATCTTGATATTCATCATATGGATACGGCTGGAATCCAAAGGACCGGCGATATTCAAGCAGCGCAGACCGGGTTACAAGCAGAAGATTTTCACTATGTATAAGCTGCGTTCTATGAGAATGGAAACGCGTGATAAGAACGGGAGAGCGCTTACGGATGATGAACGTCTCACGCTTTCCGGCAAGATAGCAAGAAAGACCAGCATTGACGAACTGCCTCAGCTCATTAATATTCTCAAGGGAGAAATGAGTTTTATAGGACCTCGTCCTTTCCTTATCAACGATCTTGGAACATACAATGAAGAGCAGCTAGTCAGATTTGAAGTGTTGCCGGGAATCACATCGTGGACAGCGATTCACGGACGCAACAATCAGTCTATTCAGGATAAATACAATCAGGAAATCTACTACGTCAACAATATCAGCTTTAAACTTGATATGCAGATTTTCTTCAAAACAATTACATTGGTACTCAGTCAGAAAGATGTAGAGGATCACACCACAGAGGGACGCCTTGGTGCAGAAATAATAGAGGATGATAAATAATGAAAAGGATTCTCATAACCGGAGCAGGCAGTTGCGTTGGTATGTGTTTTGAAAAATGGATGGCACAATGGCCTGAAAAATATCAGATCGAATCGCTTGACATGATGAAAGAATCATGGAGGGAGTTTGATTTTTCGGGATTTGATTCGGTTTTTCATGTGGCGGGTATCGCTCATGTTACGCTCGATCCGTCCATGGAAGGTTTATTTTACCGGGTAAACCGTGATCTCACAATAGAGACGGCAACGGCTGCCAAACAGGCAGGCGTAAAGCAGTTCATTTTTATGAGCAGCGGGATCGTTTACGGAGACAGTTCCGATGTGGGTGTTCCTTTTATGATAGATGAGAATACCAAGCCCTCTCCGGCCAACTTTTATGGAATGAGCAAGCTGCAAGCGGAAGAAGGATTGAAGAAGCTGGAAGACAGCAGTTTTAAAGTGGTGATTATCCGTTCGCCCGCGCTCTATGGTCTTGGTATGAAGAGTCATTATAATAACCTTTCTGATTTTGCGAGAAATCACCATATTTTCCCAAGAGTAAAAAACACTCGCAGTATGCTATACAACAAAAATCTGGCTGAATTTGTCCGGCTGATGATCGAAAATGAGGAAAGCGGTACATTCTGGCCGCAGAATAAAGAATACACCAGCACTGCCGGAATCATCAAGGATGTGGCGTCATTCCACGGCAGGAAATTTTTCCTCGTTCCTTTTCCCATGTTCGCAGTGAAGCTCGGAGCTAAATTGGTTCCGGCTCTGAAAAAGGCGTTCGGCAATTTTGCTTATGATGATAAACTCAGCCAATACCCTCAGGAATACAGAATTTACAGCTATGAGGATTCAATCAAAGAAATAGAGTCCAGTGAAGAGGAACTTTTTGTTGAGAAAAAACTGATGTAAAAACAGTCTATAGTAAGGAGAGAGTTGCTTTGCAGAGTATTACCGCTATCGTTTTGACAAAAAATGAAGAAAAAAATATCGGAAGATGTTTGGAGTCCATCAAAAATCATGTGGAGCGTATGGTGATCGTTGATTCCGGCAGTACGGACGACACCCTGAAAATTGCCAAGGAGATGGGGGCGGATGTTCTGTATAATCCTTTTCAGTATTATGCCCAGCAATTCAACTGGGGTATTGACAATGCCGGTATCCATACCGAGTGGGTCTTGCGAATCGACGCCGACGAAGTGTTCCCCGAGAAGCTGTGGACTGAAATAGACGGAATTCTTCAAAAAAACGATCCGGATGTGACAGGCATCACTATCGAGGCCAATTTGTACTTCCTGGGCAGACACATAAAACACGGTTCTCCCAAAAAGAGAAAAATGATGATGTTCAAGTACGGAATCGGCAGGATAGAAGACAGAAGACGCGACGCCCAGAGTATCGTAACGCAGGGGCGTTCCGTGGCAACAAAAGAGAAGTTCGATCATTATGACTTTAAGGATCTGGATCAGTATATTAAAAGATGCAATTGGTACGCCACCAGAGAGATGCAGGATTATGTGGATTACAAGAATGGCAGAATGGGTACCGATATCAAGACCGACGCGGATATCAGCAGGCAAAGATCCAAAAAATTCGGCATTTACTATAAAGTGCCGATGTTTATGCGCGCGCATCTGTGGTTTATCCTGAATTACTATTTTAAACTCGGCTTTCTCGATGGCAAAGAAGGAAAGATATTCTGGTTCTTGGAGTGCTATTGGTACAGGTTTGTGGTAGATGCAAAAATCTATGAACAGGAAAAATTCAATTCCGATTTTGAAGACCTTAAAGCTATCGACTGATTAATACTGATTTCGGCAGTAAGTTTATATTCGAATGAATATTTTTAAGTAAGAAAGGTGAATTTGATATAATGAAACGATTTAAGAGATCCGTCTGGGATAGAGCCTATTTTTTTACTCTCTCATCAAGCAAAGCACGTGTAAAGTATTTGAAAAAGCATAAAGTCTTTGCCGAAATGGGGGAAAATATCTTTTATCAATCAAGAGAAATACCTGTTGAACCTTACTTAATAAAGCTCCACAACAATATAGCGATTGCTTCAAGTGTTCATATTGTTCCTCACGACATTATTCATATGGTGCTTAACTGGAGCAAGGACGGTGGGGATAATTACCATATTCACATGGGTTGCATTGAAATAATGGATAATGTTTTTTTAGGCTCTGAATGTATGATATTGCCGAATGTGAAAATCGGGCCAAATGCAATTGTTGCGGCTGGTGCGGTGGTAACTAAAGATGTTCCGGAAGGAACGATTGTCGGCGGAAATCCGGCAAGGGTAATCGGTTCTTTTGATGATTTGATGGAGAAACGTAAAGGGGATATCAATGTTTCAGACATTAAATGGGAACGGGCTGATGATCTATGGACTGAATTTGAGCAGACACGATTGTCTTAGTAATAGTGGAGTGAAATACTTTGAGTTTAGATAAATTTGAAATATGGGTTCACGATCATATTTTGAAAAACGATACCATTCGACATGCGGCATACGGAGCGTATCAGAGAGCGTTGTATGTGATGTCTCCAAAAATCAAATTTGAAGGTTCTGTGGAAACGGTTACTCCTGACGACGGGTTTGAATACCTTTTCGGATATTATGACAAATGCCCGTGGAGTGACGACGGGAACTATCTGCTCGCACTGAGAGTAAAAAATGCGTCAACTGAGGCGGATTCTGCTAAACCTGCGGATATTGTCAGGATCAATTTATCCACCAAGGAAGCGGAAAAGATTGCCGTTACCCATTCATGGAACGTGCAGCAGGGCTGCATGGCGCAGTGGCTTTCTGACGGGGAAATTCTCTATAACGATTTCCGGGACGGAAAATACTGCGCAGTCGTACTCGATCTGGAAACCAAAGCAGAGAGAATCATCCCTATGCCTGTTTACGCTATGTCACAGGACAGAAAAACCGCTCTTTCCCTTGATTTTTCCCGACTGCACCGCCTTCGACCCGGTTATGGATATGCGAATATCCCGGACGCTTTCAAAGACGATAAATGTCCGGACAGCACATGCATCTGGAAAATTGATATTGCTTCCGGGAGTGTAATCCCTTTGTTGAAATATACGGATTTTGCATTCTTTGAACCCAAGGAAAGCATGACCGGCGCGGAGCATAAGATAAATCATCTCATGATAAGCCCTGACGGAAATCGTTTCATGGTTCTGCACAGATGGTTTCAAAACGGTGTAAAATACACCCGACTTGTCACATGCGGCATGGACGGCTCAGATATGTACAATCTGAGCGACGATGATTTTGTATCCCACTGCTGCTGGAAAAACAATGAGGAAATTCTTTCTTATCTGAACAAAAACGAAAGCGGCAAGGGCTATTACCTGATGAGGGATAAAACCCGGGAATATGAGCGCTGCTGGGAAGAACTGGCAATGGACGGACATCCCACCTATTCCTGTGACGGTCAGTACGTGGTTACCGATACCTATCCCAACCGCCGACGAATGCAGTCGCTGTATATCATGCACGGTTCGCAGGTATCGAAAATTGCGCAGGTTTTCTCTCCGTTTAAATACGGAGGGGATACCAGATGTGATTTACATCCCAGATGGAGCAAAGACGGCAGCTATATCTGCTTTGACGCCTCGTTTTCGGGGAAGCGGTCGGTCTGCATTGTTCCCACGGGAATCAAGCCGTCTGAAAAAAACAAAACCGTGTTAAAACCTGATGAAGAACCCTCCGTCAGTGTGATTATTCCGTGCTATAATTGTGAAGCCTATATTGATCAGACGCTCAAAAGCCTGGAATCGCAGACATGCGGCGATTTTGAGGTGATCTGCGTTGACGACGGGTCTTCCGATCATACGCGTGAAAAGCTGATGCAATGGCAGCAAAAGGATGTGTTCAGGCTTCGGGTCATATGTCAGGAAAATGCCGGCGTCAGCGTGGCGAGAAACCGCGGAATAGATGAGGCTCATGGAAAGTACCTGATGTTTCTGGATTCAGATGACGTTTATCATACCGAAATGATCGGCACGATGCTTTCGGGTGTAACGGAATATGGCGCGGACGCTTCCTATTGCATGAATAGCAGAAAACGGGAGGATTTGGCTAATCCGGGCGCGGCGTCTGTAGTGATGCAGAATCAGACCGAGGCTATGCGTAACCTTCTCTTCCGCATGGGGCAGTTGGGATTATACAATTATATATTCAACAGGCGGATTTTGGCGGAAAAAGGCATACGCTTCGATGAAGCTACGAAATTCGGCGAGGACAGAGAATTTAACTGGAAATACATGTGCCATTGCCGTTCATTCGCATTTTTTGAACGTGTTCTGTACTGGTACAGGGTCAATCCGAATTCCGCTACGAAAAAGAAAGCGTCATGGCGAAAAACCGATTTGCTGACGGCGGTCAAGCGGATTGAGGCGTATCTTTCCGAGCAGGATTGCGCGTTTTCGAAAGAATTTAATTCCTATATGTATGCCAGAGCCATGTGGGCCGTGGCAAAGACCTTCGCTGTAAGCGGCGACAGGGAGCTTTTCAAACGACTCCGAAAGGAATATCCTGTTCGGAAATGTATGAAGATAACAGCAAAGGATCACAATAAACTGGTTGCCATCGCGTCGGTTTGTTATTTACTTCAGCCCGGGTTATTCTATAAAGTCGTCAGACTAAAGAAATAAGCGGATGCTTTGTTTTAAGATAGGTGAAAATATGGCATTATTTACAACTTACTTATTTGGAACCTTTATTTTGGGATGTGTTGTTAATTTAACAAAAAGCGACCAATTGAAAAAAATATATTTAACCCTGACATTTTTGATAGCGTTCATAATAACAGGGTTTCGAGGCGCAACCGTAGGCATTGATACTTATCCGACGATTCAATTGTATAGGAAAGTTGCGCTTTTTGGTACATCAGGGCAGCTTCGTAGCTCAGAGATCGAACAAGGCTATGTTTTTCTTTGCCGAATTCTGAGTATGATAACCATCAATCCTCAAATATTGCTCATCTTTACCAGTGTATTGATATGCTGTGCCTTCTGTTTGGTCATAAAGCGGTATTCTAAGGATTACATGATGTCATGCGTTGTCTTTGTGTCCACCATTTTTACTGTGACTATGAATGTCTCCAGACAATACATGGCCTTGGCTTTGGTGATTTTTGCCATTCTGTATGCAGTGGAGAAAAAAACGAAAACAACGCTTGTTTTTCTGCTGGGTGCCGTTTCCATTCATTATTCCGCTTTGGTTTTTTTTCCAATATGGATTCTTTCATTTCCTAAATTTAAATTTACGACAAAAAAACTGCTTTTAATCGGTGGAGTTTCGTTTTTAGCTGTCCCTTTATATATGACGCTGGTTTCCTTGTTGTTTTCATTTTTTCCTCAATACGCAAGATTTATGACAAGTACCAAGTATACGTCAACTTCGGAAATATCGTATCCTTATCTGTTTTTTTTGTGCATGATTTTGCTGCTTGAAATATGGACCATTATTCCAAGAAAAACGAAAGAAGGACACAGCGTTACGTTACAGATGGCCAACATGAGGGCTGGTGTCGAATCTGAAAAGGAATATGAAAGAGAAGAAGTAGCAAACTATCTGTTTACTGTGTTGTTTATTGAATATATCATCATATATCTTATTTCAAGAGAACTTTGGATTGCAAGCAGATTGAGCTATTTTTTTCAGTTTTCTCTTGTCATTGTGATTCCTAATATTATTTACAGGTTGAAGAGTCAGGGAGCATCTAAATACACCACCCTGCTGATAAAAATTGTTTTCCTTTTGTACTTTATCAATTTTGGATACCGTTATTTTGCAAACGATCCGCATGGCGTTTTGCCGTATGTGTTCTGTTGGGATCAATAAATATTTTGGGGAGAGATTGCTATGCCAAAATTAAGCGTGCTCATGAGCGTTTACAACGAAAAAGAAAACGAAATAAAAAGCGCTGTTTCGTCTGTCATTCATCAGACATACACTGACTTTGAATTGATTATTGTGTGTGACAATCCGCAGAGTGAAGAACAATGTCGTTTGTTGAAAAGCATTGCCGATACCGATGAGCGTATAAAAGTGGTACGGAATGAAAAAAATATCGGATTGGCTATGTCACTAAATCACGCGTATGAGTTTGCGACCGGTGATTATATTGTCAGAATGGATGCCGATGATATCAGCGAGTCAGATCGTTTTCAAAAACAAATTGAATTCATGTCTGAAACCAAATGCGATTTAGCTTGGTCATCCTACACCTATATCGACGAAGATGGCAACGTCCTTGATAAACCTGTTCGGTATTTTGAAAAAGATGAGATTCCAAAATGTCTTCCCCTGAAAAATATCATTCATCATCCCACTGTTATGATGAAGAGAGAAATTTTTGAAAAAACAGGTCTTTACAGGGATTTTCCATGCTCACAGGACTATGATTTGTGGCTGAGAATGCTTTATGCCGGCGCCGACATGCGAATGATGAAGGAAGAACTACTAAAATATCGGGTTCGGCCAAACAGCGTAACCAACAAAAAAAGATATCAGCAGATATGTACGCTTCACTATATCAGAAGGCTTTACAGCGAGAGATGTCGCACTGGCAACGATTCGTATTCTTATGAAGCATATTTGGAATACATCAAAAAATGCGGCGTGGGTAACGCGGAAACAGAAGCCGACTTTTTCAAAGCGAACCAGTTAGTAGTGGACGGAAAGAAAAAAATAAAAAGTCGTAAACTCTTTACGGGAATGATTGATATTGTTCACGCATTCCTTATATCAAAGGTATATAGAGAACAGATACCGCTACTGATAAAGCGAGGAAGGATGAAAAGTCTATGAATATAAAACAACTGGTAAAAAACGTACTGGGGCAGTCGAATTGGAACCGCACGGTATCTACTGTCAAATATGGCAAGTCCAATTGTTTTTTTCTCTTAAACCATGTGCAAAAAATGCAGGTATCTGATGAGTGGGCAGCTTCTGAATACAGCGTACCAAAAAGGCATACCTTTTTTGGATATTATGATATTCAACCGTTCAATGAAAAAGAAAATAAGCTGTTGGCTCATGTTGTTGCTAAAAAAGCTAAAACATCTGTGGATAAAGCCCAAATTGGATATTTCAATGTGAATGAAAAAGAATTTCATGAAGTGGCGACCACGAGAGCATGGTGTTGGCAGCAGGGAGCCCGATTGAGATGGCATCCGATTTTGCGTGATTGCATCGTGTTTAATGATGTGGAAGAAGACCATTATATTTCAAAAACCGTAAATGTTGACAGTGGTGAAGTAATACAGCAGACGCCGATGGCCTTGTATGACTTTGATTCGGATTTTACATTTGGTCTGTCTTTAAATTTTGCACGTCTTCAAAGATTACGCCCTGGATACGGATATGATACGTTGCCTGATGTTACAGAGAACGACAATGCCCCGTCGGAAGATGGTATTTTTTACGTTGATTTAAAAAACAATAAAACGCAATTGATTGTATCATTGAGTTCACTTGCAGCAGAGTGTGATCCGGACAAGAAATATGAACACTATATTAATCATATCTCGATTTCTCCTGACGGAAGCCGCTTTATGTTTTTCCATATCTATACTATTTCCGATGGTGTCTGGAAGACAAGACTCTGTGTTTATTCGATGAATGACGGTACAATTAATGTGCTGGAAGAGGCAGATAAGGTTTCGCATTATGATTGGCGCGGTAATCACGAATTGCTGGTAACATGTTATACGCCTGAAAAAAAGCAGTATTATGCTGTATATAATGTAATTAATAGAGAAAAGAGTATTCTTGCTTCTGAGTACCTGCAAAAAGACGGTCATCCTTCGTTTTTTGCTGACACTAATCGATTTATTTCAGATACGTACCCGTTGGCAAATCAGCTCCAGCATTTATTTGAATACAATATGGAGGAAAAAGGATTGAACGAGATTGTATCAGCATATTCTTCACCCTTGATGTATGGTGAGAAAAGGTGCGATATGCATCCGAGACTCAGTGTGTCAGAACAATACATTTCGTTTGATTCTACTTTTTCGGAAAACCGAAGAAAAATTGTTTTATTAAAGAGGAAATAAAAATGAGCAGAGAAAGTAATCTTGTAAAGAATACAGCTATTTTAGGAATAGGCGCCATTTTTTCAAAAGGACTTATATTTCTGATGATTCCTTTCTTCAGCAGATGGCTTTCTGTTGATGATTACGGGTCGTTTGATTTGTTTAGCGCATATATCACGCTTCTGATTCCGTTTATGACACTTTCCAGCGGTGAGGCGATTTTTCGTTTTTTGCTTGACGCTAAGCAGGCAGATGAGCAGAAAAAGATTGTTACAAATGGATTGTTGATCTTTGCCACAGGTAATACAATAACCATTGCTCTTGCGATGTTGTATTTTTTCCATACAACGCAGAATGTGGCAATTCCGTTTTGCTGTTTCCTTTTTTCCGAAGCCTTGAATCAGTTTGTGCTGACCTATCTGCGCGGTATTAAACAGCTTACCCGTTATACCATATGCAATATGTTAAGTATGATAGGCATTACGATCTTTGTCACATTGCTGGTGAAAGTGTGTGGACTTGGTTTGTCAGGCATGTTATATGGTTATGCACTGGGCTATTTTGTCAGCAGTGTATTTGCATTATTCACCACAAATTTCTTCCAATATATTGATTTTTCCTTAATTAACAATAAAAAGGTTTATTCTCTTATTCAGTATTCAGCGCCATTAATTCCTAACGCCATTTCATGGTGGATTGTTAATGCCTCTGACAGAACTATCATAAAAATATTTTTAGGTACTGCTGCAAACGGTATCTACGCAATAGCGTACAAAGTGCCGTCGCTGTGTACAACTTTATTCAATGTCTTTAACGTCTCATGGCAGGAAAATGTTGTATTAGCAATGAATGATAACGACAGAGAAGTTTATTTCAAGAAAATCTTTACAAATATGGTAAAGATTCTGGTTTCTATTTGCAGTTGTATCCTATGTATTGATTTTATTTTGTTCCACTATATATTTGATATCAAATATTTTGAGGGAATGAAATATGCTCCGATTCTGGTTTCATCGTGTATTTTTACTGTCATTTCTCAGTTTTTCGGAGGACTATTTATCGGTTTAAAAATGCCAAAATATAATGGCAGTACCTCCATAATGGCAGCCGTAGTAAATATTCTTACCCACTTGCTTCTGGTTAAGTTCGTGGGGTTGTACGCCGCCGCAATATCGACTATTGTTTCATTTATTGTCTTATGTGTTGTTAGATTAGCTATTATCAAAAAAAAGTTTTCGTTCTCATTTGATAAAGAAATCTTATTATATCTTGCGATTTATCTCTATTTTTTAACAATGCATTACCTTGATAATATGATATTTAATTGGATTAACCTGGCTATTTCTGCGGTCTTTTTCGTGGTGGTCAATAAGAATTATGTGATGAAAATCACATCGAAATTAATTAAAAAACGATAGATTGACTTATCCAGAATATAAGCTAATCCAAAACTTGGGAGTGAATCAAAAAAATGAAAAGAACTACAATATCAATGGATAATGTTAAGATCCTCGTCACCGGCGCAGCCGGATTCATCGGCGCTAACCTGGTATTGCGTCTGTTGCGTGAAACCGGCGGCAGCGCTATCATCGGTATAGATAATCTGAACGATTACTACGACGTCAATCTGAAGCATTACCGCTTGGGTCTGATTGAGGAAGCGGCAAAAGAAAGCAAGAGCACATGGCAATTTATCAAAGGTTCTATAGCAGACAAGGCTTTGATAGACAAAATCTTTTCCGAAGATAAGCCGTCTGTTGTCGTCAATCTGGCAGCCCAGGCAGGCGTCCGATATTCCATCGACCATCCCGACGTCTACATTGAAAGCAATCTGATCGGCTTCTACAATATCCTCGAAGCCTGCCGCCACAATCCTGTGGAGCATCTGGTTTATGCCTCCAGCTCGTCGGTGTACGGCGGCAACAAGAAGGTGCCGTTCAGTGTGGAGGATAAAGTGGACAATCCCGTATCACTCTATGCCGCCACCAAAAAGAGCAATGAGCTTCTCGCTCATGCCTATAGCAAACTCTACAATATTCCCTCAACGGGACTACGCTTCTTTACCGTGTATGGTCCGGCAGGACGTCCGGATATGTTTTATTATTCTGCAACGCAAAAATTAGTGCGGGGCGATACGATTCAGATTTTCAATTATGGCAACTGTAAGCGAGATTTTACCTATGTGGACGATATTGTGGAAGGGGTTATCCGTGTGATGCAGGGCGCACCCCAAAAAGAAACGGGTGAAGACGGTCTGCCGATTCCGCCGTATGCAGTTTATAACATCGGCGGAGGTCAGCCGGAAAATCTTCTTGATTACATCAGCACCTTGCAGGAAGAACTGGTCAGAGCCGGCGTTCTGCCGCAAGACTACGATTTTGAGGAGCACCGTGAATTGGTCGGTATGCAGCCGGGCGATGTGCCTGTGACCTTTGCGGACAGTACCGCTTTGGAACGCGATTACGGTTTTACGCCCAAAATCGGAATCCGAGAAGGTCTGAGAGCCTTTGCAGAATGGTACAAGGAATATTATCAGGCTTAATTGATAAATGAGAGGAGAAGCATTATGAACAAGAAAATCGCAGTTGCAGGCACCGGTTATGTCGGTTTGTCGTTGGCAGTGCTTTTGGCGCAGCACAATCATGTCACGGCGGTAGATATCATTCCCGAGAAAGTGGAGCTTATCAACAATAAAAAATCGCCCATTCAGGACGATTATATTGAGAAATATCTTGCAGAAAAGGAACTTGACCTTACCGCCACTACCGACGGCGAGAACGCTTACAAGGATGCGGAATATGTCATTATTGCCGCGCCTACCAATTACGACAGCCAGAAGAATTATTTTGATACCAGTGCAGTGGAAACGGTCATTCAGTTGGTGATGAAAGTCAACCCCAGTGCCATAATGGTAATCAAATCCACCATTCCCGTCGGCTACACCAAGTCGGTAAGAGAAAAATTCGGCAGCGACAATATCATTTTTAGTCCGGAATTCCTGCGCGAATCCAAGGCGCTTTATGACAATCTCTATCCGTCCAGAATCATCGTAGGTACAGACGGCTCCGACAGGCTGAACCAAGCGGCAAAAACTTTTGCGGCATTGCTTCAGGAAGGTGCGGAAAAAGAGAATATCGACACCCTGTTCATGGGATTCACAGAAGCGGAAGCGGTCAAGCTCTTTGCCAATACATATCTCGCGCTGCGCGTGTCATATTTCAATGAACTTGACACCTATGCTGAAATGAAAGAGCTTAATACGCAGGATATTATCAATGGTGTGTGTCTTGACCCGCGTATTGGCAGTCATTACAACAATCCTTCTTTTGGTTACGGTGGCTATTGCTTGCCTAAAGATACCAAGCAGCTTCTCGCCAATTATCAGGACGTACCGCAGAATATGATGTCTGCCATCGTAGAATCCAATCGCACCCGCAAAGATTTTATTGCCGATCGTGTGCTGGAACGTGCGGGATACTATACCGCTAATTCCATGTGGAATGCCGACAAGGAACGTCCGCTGACCATCGGTGTTTATCGCCTGACGATGAAATCCAACAGCGATAATTTCCGTCAAAGCTCTATTCAGGGCGTGATGAAGCGCATCAAGGCAAAGGGTGCAACAGTCATTATCTACGAACCGACACTTGAGGACGGAACGACCTTCTTTGGCTCTTTGGTGGTCAATGACATCGAAAAATTCAAAAAAGGCTCTGACGCTATCATCGCCAATCGCTACGACAGCGTTCTCGATGACGTTGCGGACAATGTTTATACCCGCGATTTGTTCCGCAGAGATTAATACGAATTGTCAATCAAATAACAGAATAGATTTACCTAGACCGAAAAAAAGAACCGGAACTTTCATAAGTGCCGGTTCTTTTTTTGTTCGCCCGGAATGAGCAGTCATTAGGCGGTGAAAGAAATTACTTGGTTTTGCTCCACGCTTTCATGCGCAGCGACTTGTCGAGGATAACCTTGCGCATGCGGATGGATTTTGGCGTGACCTCTACCAATTCATCGTCCGCAATGAATTCAAGGCATTGCTCCAGACTAAGCACCGTGTGGGGAACAAGGCGGAGCGCTTCATCGGAACCGGCGGCGCGGGTGTTGGTGACGTGCTTCTTCTTGCAGACGTTGACCACGATGTCCTCCGATTTGGGAGACGCGCCGACGATCATCCCCTCATAGACAGGCACGTTGGGACCAATGAACATGCGTCCGCGTTCCTGGGAATTCCACAGACCGTAGGCGGTGGCTTCTCCCGTTTCATGCGCGATCAGGCTGCCCTGCTGGCGCACCACAATGTCGCCCTTGTAAGGCTCGTAGCCGTCAAAGATATGGTTCATGATGCCGTTGCCGTTGGTGTCGGTGAGGAATTCGGAGCGGTAGCCCATCAGACCGCGTGCGGGAATGCGGAATTCCAGATGGGTAATGCCGCTTTCACGGGTATCCATGTTGAGCATCTCCGCCTTGCGGGTGCCGAGCTTCTCCATGACCGCGCCGACATAATCCTGCGGCACCTCGATCATGAGCAGTTCCATCGGCTCACACTTCTTGCCGCCCACCTCTTTATAGATCACCTGCGGACGGGACACCTGAAACTCAAAATTCTGGCGGCGCATGGTTTCAATCAGGATAGAGAGGTGCAGTTCGCCACGTCCCGAAACCTTGAAGCAGTCGGTGGTGTCGGTTTCTTCCACGCGCATGGCGACGTTGGTTTCCACCTCTTTAAAAAGACGGTCGCGGATATTGCGGCTGGTGACGTATTTGCCCTCGCGCCCCGCAAAGGGGGAGTTATTGACCATGAACATCATGGAAACGGTCGGCTCGTCGATCTTGATGAAAGGCAGCGGCTCCACGGTTTCTGGGTCGCAGGCGGTTTCGCCTATGTTAAGTTCGGTCAGACCCGACACGGCGATGATGTCGCCCACAGAAGCGGTTTCCGCTTCCACGCGGCGCAGCCCCTCAAACTGATACAGCTTGCCGATTCTGACATTCTGGTTGGTGCCGTCACGGTGACAGAGTACCAGCGGCTGACCGGTTTTGATGCTGCCGCGCTCCACGCGTCCGATGCCGATTCTTCCCACATAATCATCGTAGTCGATGTTGGAGAAAAGCACCTGCGCCGGCGCTTCCTCGTCACCCATCGGAGCGGGTACTTCGCTGAGAATGGTTTCAAACAGCGCGGTCATATCGGTGCCCATGTTGTCCGCGTCGAGGGAGGAATAGCCGTCGCGCCCTGAAGCGTAGACCACAGGGAATTCCAGCTGGTCCTCGTTGGCGCCGAGGTCGATAAAGAGGTCGAGGATTTCGTCGATGACTTCCGCGGGACGCGCGCCGGGACGGTCGATCTTGTTGATGACGACAATCGGCTTTTTGCCGAGTCCGAGCGCCTTTTTGAGAACGAAGCGGGTCTGCGGCATGCAGCCCTCAAACGCGTCCACCAGCAGGAGAATGCCGTCCACCATCATGAGAATGCGCTCCACCTCGCCGCCGAAATCAGCATGGCCGGGGGTGTCGATAATGTTGATCTTTACGCCCTTGTACATAACGGCGGTCTGCTTGGAGAGGATGGTGATGCCGCGTTCACGTTCAAGATCGCCGGAGTCCATGACGCGCTCCGCGACGGCTTCATTTTCACGGAAAATGCCGCTCTGACGAAGGAGCTGATCCACCAGCGTGGTCTTGCCGTGATCGACGTGGGCGACAATGGCTATGTTTCTGAGTCTTTCCTGTGATGTAACACTCATGCAAAGATACCTCTTTTAATGGTTTGGATTTTTAATCAGGTCAATTTCACATATTATACCATATTCTTCGTCGGTTTTAAACCTCACACGGCAAAAAATGCGTTTTTCACATGAAGAAATGCAGAGGGATATCTTAAAATATTTTGTAAATTTTAATGACAGCGCCTCCCTGCCGCAGAAAGACGGCTGTGTCAGACGAAAAAGCCCCGTCATGCAAAGCGCACAACTTTTTTCGACAGACGTCGACAAATTGGAAGAAACGGAATGAAAACGCAAGGGATTGCGTGAGATTAGTTAGCAAGGAGCAAAAAAATATGAAAAAACAATAAATTTTCTGAAATATTTTCAAAAATATAGTGACTATTCCGAATTTCTGTGATATAATACCTAAGTAAAATTTTTTATTATCCTGATGCTGGCGGTGAATGTTGCGGCGCGTTTTCGCTCACGCGTCATAGTTTGCCGGTCAGGTCAGCGTATCTTTAAGAATTTTCACTGATTTCATGTGGTATCCACCCATTTGTGAGAGGAGTCTTTTTGCTTTGTACGAGGAATCTGTGCATATCGACAGATTGGAGCATACTGTCAGCCTTTTCGGCAGCTTTGACGAAAACGTCCGACTGCTGGAGAGAACCTTCCGCATCAGCATTGTGACGCGCGGCTCGGAAATCGGGATTTCGGGCGAGGAGGATGATGTGAGGCGGGCGGTGCGGGCCATCAACGCCATGCTGGCCGTCCTGAACCGAGGCGACACGCTCAATGAACAATCGGTCCGGTACTGTATCTCGCTGGTGGAGGACGGCAGCGATTCGCTCTGGCAAAATCTGCCCGACGAATGCGTGTGCATCACCGCCAAGGGCAAGCCCATCAAGCCCAAAACCATCGGACAAAGCCAATATGTCAAGGCGATTGCCGGACATTCCATTACATTCGGCGTGGGACCTGCCGGCACGGGCAAAACCTACCTCGCTGTCGCGATGGCTGTCGCGGCATTGAGGCGGGGTGAGGTGGACAGGATCATATTAACGCGTCCCGCCGTGGAAGCGGGGGAGAAGCTGGGATTTCTGCCGGGTGATCTTCAGTCCAAGATCGACCCCTATCTCCGACCGCTTTACGATGCGCTGTACGATATGCTGGGCGCGGAGAGTTACCAGCGATATCTTGAGCGCGGCACCATCGAGGTTGCGCCGCTGGCCTATATGCGCGGACGCACGCTCGATGACAGCTTTATTATTCTGGACGAGGCGCAGAATACCTCCCGCGAACAAATGAAGATGTTTCTGACCCGTCTGGGCTTCCGCTCCAAGATGGTGATTAACGGAGACATTACACAGATCGACCTGCCCGACGGCAAAAAGTCGGGACTGTCGCAGGTCGTCCGAATCCTCGGCGGCATCGACGACATCGCCATTGTCCGGTTTGACGGACGGGACGTAGTGCGTCACAAGCTGGTGCAGGATATTATCAAGGCATATGAAAAAAACGAGAAAAACGAACATAACAGGCAAGGAGGTCAACATTAAAAATGGATAAGACAAAGGTGATTATCGTAGACCGTCAAAAGGCGGTGAAAATTCCGACAGGCATACGGCTTCTCATCAGAAGATGCTGCAACGCGGTGCTGCAAATGGAAAAAATCCCCGGCTCGTGCGAGGTGTGCGTTTCCTTTGTGGACACCGAAGAAATACAGCGCCTCAACGCGCAATACCGCAATCATGACAACGCCACCGACGTGCTGTCTTTCCCGCTGGGCATCGACGGCAATTACGACGTCAACCCCGCAACCGGCGCAAAGCAGCTCGGTGACATCGTGCTGTGCGTGCCGATTGCCGTGGAACAGGCGAAAAGATACGGTCATTCTTTCCAGCGTGAGATCGGTTATCTCACGGCGCATTCCATGCTGCACTTGCTGGGGTATGACCACGAACAGGGCGGTATCGAGGCGGTGCGCATGAGAGAAAAGGAAGAGGAAGTCATGCAGTCGCTGGGTCTGCCGCGCGACGGAAGCTATGCGCCCAATGCGGACGAAGATCTCACATAAGGCGCAGCGGATGAAGCATTTTTTGAAAGGGTTTGTTTACGCGTTTCGCGGAATCATTTTCTGTGTCAAAGAGGAACGCAATTTCCGGTTTCATCTGGGAGCTGCGTTCCATCTTTTTGTTTATCTGCCCTTTTTCAAAGTGACGCGGGCAGAGACAGGCGTGCTGGTGATTCTCTGTGCGCTGGTGCTTGCGCTCGAAGCCATGAACAGCGCCGTGGAGCGTGCGGTGAACTGCACGGGAGAATACAGTCAGCGAGCAGGCGCTGCCAAGGATATGGCGGCAGGGGCGGTGCTGATCGCGGCAATCGCTTCGGTGATCGGCGGCGTTGTGATTCTGTGGCAGCCGGACGCGTTCGCGGCGATGGGGCGGTTTTTTGTCCGGCACCCGGCGGCGATTCTGGCGGAGGCAGTTGTTTTAATAGTCTGGATTACATCAATGCGTAATGCGTAATTCGTAATTGTAAAGTCAACAATGGATGGGTGTATCATGCTTTCGGATGCATCGGAGAAAGCAAAGGATGAGGTGATACCGGATGCGATGGGAACAAGGCGCGGATTTTATGGAATGGGAAGTGACGGGATATGAGTTTCCCGACAGAATCCCGTCCGGCGAGGGCTTTGACGATGACGCGAACTGGCTGGTTCTCTCCTGCCGGAAAAGCATTGGCGGGCGTTGGCAGGAGGGGCGTGCGGCCTGCCTGCAAACGGTGGATGTGGAACGCGTCGTCAGGCTGCTGACGGAATACCAGGACGGTCGGGTCCATGCATTCAGCTTCGGCGGCCCGGAACCCAATTTTTATCTGCGGCTCAAACGCACCCAATCCCCCAACCGTCATCGGCTGACCCTGTTCTTTTGGAATGAATCGGGCGGCGAATCCTACGGCGCGGCAAAGGAATGGGTCAAGATTATCGACAACGGCGAACTGGAAGCATTGCGTCTGTTCTGGCGGCAGGTGCAGACGGATTTCCCCGTAAGATAATATTCAATGCGTAATGCCACAGGACGCTAAAGAAAAAGCGGCAGGCGAGTCTTTTTCATGGGATGAAAAGAGACAAGCCTGCCGTTTTTTTCACATTTCACACTTCACACTTCACATTTCACGTTTCACACTGACCCTTTACTCCTCATTTCCCGCTTTCTCCGACGGGGTGCCGAGTTCGGCCAAAATTTTGCGCGCCATGGTTCCCGCTGAAAAGGCCTCTAAAGACAGCTTCATGGCGATTTGGGCGAGCTGGCGGCGGTCGGTGTTTTTCAGTTCGTCGGTTTCGTCTGCTACGATTTGCAGTGTCTTTTGCAGCTCCGTTTCCAGCGTTTGCCCGAACTGCGCGTGTATCTCGGAAAAATCCTCCGTCTGGTTCAGCTCCCGCAGCATAGCGGCCAGTTCCTGCCCCGACAAGACCTGCCGCGTGATGCAGAACATCAGGAGATTGCTGAGCAGACTGCGGGGGTATTTTTTCTTCACGGGTTTGGGCAGCACGCCGTCCTTGGTGTTGTTGTTGATGATGGCGGGCGTAATGATTTTTTCTCCCTCGTAAATGCGGAAATAATTCATATACCGTTCGAGGTAGGAGATCACCTGGTCCATATAGAGGTCGATGTCCGGCCACTCCTGCCACTGCCCCACCTCAAAGGAGGCGAGACGCTCGCACCACTGCCGCAGCGCGTCCAAATCGTTGTTCGTCAATGCAAATCCCTCTTATTCGTCACTTGGTTGTCTCTATTATAGCACTTTTCGGTGGGGAATGCAAGAAGATTTCCATAGATTGTGCGCCCGTTTTAGGGCAATATGACGAATGTTAAATTTTTGACAATATTTGAGAAAAAATGGTTGACAAATGGGGGAGAGGTGGTTATAATCTCTTTAGAAAGTGTATTATTTGATACACTTTTCAGAAAATTCAGTATCGGAGGCAGTTAAATGGTTAAAACGGAATTTAATGCCAATGATGATAAAGGGATAGCGGGTTGTTTTTTATTCGACGGATGCAGCGATGAAACGGTGCGTGCATTCTTACGCGACGCGGGCGCAGAGGTCTGTGAGTTTTCCGGCGGCGAATTGATTCCTCCGGCGCTGCGTGCGGGACGGTTTGCCGTGGTGGTCATGGGGTCGGTCAGAATCTATTCCGACGCGGAGGACGGCGGCGCGGTGCTGATCAATGTGGTCAGCGCGGGGGAGATTTTTGATATCGCCGCGCTGACGGGAACGGGGAATATCCCCCTTACGTCCGCTAAAACCGCAGGACGCAGCCGGATCGTTTTTATCGGAGCGCCAAAAATGGAGAAGATCATGCAGCGGTATCCTACAGCGGCTGTCAACTGTTTTCAGTTCCTGTGCGGCAGGGTGAAGTTTCTCAATCAGAAAATACACACCCTTTCGCGTGGGACGTCGGAGCAGAAGCTGGCCGATTATCTGCTCAATGAATTTGTGGACGAGGACGGCGCTGCCACGGTACGGCTGAAAAGCTGCGTCGAGCTGTCCAAGCGGCTGAATATCTCCCGCGCGTCCCTCTACCGTGCGCTGGGGCTTCTCGAAGAATCGGGAATGATCGCGCGGGATGGCAAGAAAATCCTGCTGCTGGATATGGAGCGCTTGCAGCGGGTATAATTTTGTTATTGAGAGGCGGACGCAGGTCTGTCTTTGCAATAAAATATCATCATTTTCAGGAAGGAATTGTGAACATGAAAACAATTTCAAAGATTGCGGCGACTGTGCTGTCGCTGGCAATGATCGTCTCGATGGCAGCCTGCCAGTCGGGCAAGAAGAACGACGTTTCCAAAAGCGATGTCAAAGAGGCACAGACCGTCTCCACCGAAGTAAAGGTGGGCGCGCTGATCGGCCCCACCGGCGTTTCCATGGCGAAGATCGCCACCGAAAAGGCTACCTTTGCCGACGCGTACAACGACGGCGACAATAAGTATGTCAACACCTATGTGGCGGATTATGTGGACGAGCCGACCACCATGGTCGCGAAGCTCTCCTCCGGCGAAGTGGACGTTGCCTGCGTTCCCACCAATCTGGCTGCCAAGCTCTACAAGGTCACGAGCGGCAATGTCAAGGTGGCGGCTGTCAGCACCCTCGGCGTGCTGTATATGATTGACACCTCGGGTCAGGTCAAGTCGGTGGCTGATCTCGCGGGCAAGACCATCTATGCGCCGTCCTCCACACAGGGCGCAAACCCCGAGTATATTCTCAACTACCTCATCCAGAAGAACAATCTTGCTGATGTGAAGGTCAACTTTGACTTCACCGTGGATGAGCTTGTCGCCAAGCTGGTCAGCGGCGACGTGACAACCGCCATGATTCCCGAACCCAAGGCGACCGCCGCCAAGGGTCAGCTTAAGAAAGCGGAGAAGGAATTCACCGTGACCGACCTCCAGGCAGAGTGGAACAAGGTCTGCGAAACCCCTGTGGCACAGGGCGTTGTCATCGTGCGTGCCGACTGGCTGAAGGACAACGAGGGCGCGTTCAAGACCTTCCTCAATGACTTCGCGGCTTCTTCCGACTCGGCGCTGAATGACCTTGACGGCACGGTGGCCAATGTCGTGGCACTCGGCGTGATTCCCAACGAAGCGCTTGCCAAGCAGGCGATTCCCAACTGCAACATCGTCTGCAAGACCGGCGACGAAATGCAGAAAGCGGTTGCCGACTTCATCAATGTGCTGCTCGAAGCGGATCCTCAGTCCGTGGGCGGTGCGGCTCCTGACGACGGCTTCTATTATGTCGGCTGATAAGTGCCGGGAAATCCTGCACTCTCAAAAACTGAAAAACATCGCAATCAAGACGGCTGTCGCGGCACTCTGGCTGGTGCTGTGGCAGCTTGTCTGTATAGCGGTGAATATGGAGCTGCTGGTGGTCTCTCCCGCCGCTGTCGCGCGCCGATTGCTGGCATTGGGGCAAACGGCGGAATTCTGGAGCGACTCGCTGCGTTCACTGGGCAGAATCACTGAGGGATTTCTGTTCGGAAGCGTCACCGGGGCATTGCTGGCGGTGGTCTGCCGCCGCTATGCCTTTGCCCGCGCCTTTTTTTCTCCGGCGGTCACGGTGATTAAATCCACCCCTGTCGCCTCGTTTATCATTCTGGCGCTGGTCTGGCTGACGGGACAGCATGTGCCGGTCTTTATCGCTTTTCTCATGGTGCTGCCGGTGGTGTATGCCAATGTCTATCAGGGCATCGGAGAGGTAGACCCCAAGCTGTTGGAAATGGCGGCGGTGTACCGCATGAACCGTCTGCAAAAAGTGAGCAAAATCTACATTCCGTCGATTCTGCCTTATTTCATGGCGGCTTGCCGCACCGCGCTGGGCATGGCGTGGAAAGCAGGCGTGGCGGCGGAAGTGATCGGCGTGACCAAGGATTCCATCGGACGAAAGCTGTATTATTCCAAAATCTATCTGGAAACGGTGGATTTGTTTGCGTGGACAGTGACGGTGATCGTCATGAGTCTCTTGCTGGAAAAAATCTTTGTGTGGGCGGTGGATCGGCTCAGCCGGAAGCTCCACCTGACAAGGAGGGACAAGTAATGCCGCTTTCTTTTCAACATATCAACCATTCTTTCGGCAGCAAGACCGTGCTGTATGATGTTTCGCTGGATGTAGCCGACGGGGAACGGGTGGGTATTCTCGGCCCCTCCGGCGGCGGCAAGACGACGCTGCTCAATATCGCCGCGGGGCTGCTCAGACCTGACAGCGGCGAGGTGCGGAGCAGCTATGACCGCGTGTCGTTCGTCTTTCAGGAATACCGTCTGTTGCCGTGGCTGACCGCCGCCGAGAATATCACCGCCGCGGCGGGATGCTCGCGGGAAACGGCGCTGGCCTTGCTGAACGCGCTGGAACTTGGGGGAGAGGAAGACAGCTATCCCGACAGTCTGTCGGGCGGTATGCAGCAGCGCGTCAATATCGCCCGCGCGCTGGCATATCCCTCGGACATGGTGCTGATGGACGAGCCGTTTAAGGGGCTGGACGAAGAACTGCGGGGAAGAGTGATCGAACAGGTTGACGCCTATCTTGACGGGCGCACTCTTCTGCTGGTGACGCATGACCGACGCGAATGCGAGTGGCTGAAATGCACGAAAATCATCGAGTTTGATGAGTAATTTGAGCTATAAAAACGAAATTGTGACAAAACAAGCCTGAATAATGTGAAATTTGTGTGAAGTAGTATTGAAATTCAATAAATCTATTGACAAATCCTCCCTGTTGCAGTATTATTTAATCAATGGTTTATCGTTATTTAATAAGTATTTGTCGGTCATCGGCGGTTGTTTTTTGTAGATTTTGAGAAAAATGCAAAAAACAAAAAAAATATATTGTAATTCGATAAGCTATGTGATATACTATATACAAGAAGTCAGACAAGGGCTGTGAGCCTCATAACGGCAGATAGGGTTTCCGGCTTTTGTGTGATGGATGATAATGCAAGGAGGGGGTTTTTGTCATGGTGAATGTACGCGAGAGTTACGTTGGCAGCCTGTATTTTGATGATACGCGCATCCGGACAAAGCCTGTATATACGTTGGTTAAAAGAGCGTTTGATATCGCGGTGTCGGCGGTTTCGCTGACGTTGCTGGCTCCGTTTTTTCTGGTGATTGCGGTTTTCATCAAACTCGATTCCGAAGGATCGGTGATTTTCAGTCAGCAGCGCGTGGGCAAAAACGGCAATCCGTTTCGGGTTTACAAGTTCCGCACGATGAAGGTCAACGCACCTCATGAAACAGCTACTTCCGATTTGTCCGATCCTTACGCGCATATTACCCGCGTGGGTCGTTTTCTCCGCAAGACCAGCATTGACGAGTTGCCCCAGCTTTTCAACGTCCTGCGGGGCGATATGAGTCTGGTGGGTCCCCGTCCGCTGATCCAGAGCGAGGCGGATGTTCACAAGCTCCGTATGCGTGAGGGCGTGTATGATGTTCGTCCCGGTGTGACGGGCTGGGCGCAGGTCAACGGCAGAGACTGTGTACCCGCCGAAGAAAAGGTGTATTTTGACAAGGAATATGTCATTCACCGTTCGTTGATCTTTGACGCACTGATTTTTGCCAAGACCGTGAGCGTCGTGGTCGGTGGTCAGGGCTATGTGGAAGGTCGCAGAAACTAAATAGAAGGAAGAAGCGAGGTTGACAGATTAACTTCGCTTTTTTGTTTTAGTAAAAAAAACTCTCGGTTAAACGAATGAATTTCATTTAGCCGAGAAATTTTTTATTCATTTGTGGAAGAAATAATATTTCCGCCAGCACAATTACGCATTACGCATTACGAATTAACTCTGCCACCAGATCGCCCATTTCGGAGCAGGTGACTTTCCTCATGCCCTCCACATAAATATCGGGAGTGCGGGCTTGGGTGAGCACCTGCGCCACGGCGGTTTCGATCATGTCGGAAGCCTGCGGCTGACCGAGGGAATATTTGAGCATCATCGCGACGGAAAGGATGGTTGCCAGCGGGTTGGCGATATTCTGACCGGCGATGTCGGGGGCGGAGCCGTGAATCGGCTCGTAGAGTCCGGAACCGGTTTCACCGAGGGAGGCGGACGCCAACATGCCGATAGAGCCGGAGATCATGCTCGCCTCGTCGGAGAGGATGTCACCGAAGATGTTGGAGGTGAGGATGACGTCGAACTGCGAGGGATTGCGGACAAGCTGCATAGCGCAGTTGTCAACATACATATAGCTCAGTTCCACTTCAGGATATTCCGCCGCCATTTTGGTGACGGTCTCACGCCACAGACGGCTGCTTTCCAGGACGTTGGCCTTATCGACGGAGCAGAGCTTCTTGCCGCGCTTCATGGCGAGGTCAAAGCCGATGCGGGCAATGCGCTCGATTTCGGGGACGGAGTATTTCTCGGTGTCGTAAGCCGCCGGCACGCCGTTTTCCTCCAGGCGGCCTCTTTCTCCGAAGTAAATGCCGCCGGTCAGTTCGCGCACCACCATGATATCCAGCGAGCCGTTGATGATGTCGGCACGCAGGGGAGAGGCTTCACGTAAGGGTTCAAAGATGCGGGCGGGGCGGAGATTGGCAAAGAGGCCGAGCGCGCTGCGGATGCCGAGCAGACCCTTTTCCGGGCGGAGATGCCCCGGCAGGGTGTCCCATTTCGCGCCGCCGACCGCGCCGAGCAGTGTGGAATCCGCCGCCTTGCACTTAGCGACGGTTTCATCGGGCAGCGGAACGCCTGTGGCGTCGATGGCACAGCCGCCGAGAAGCGCTTCGTCATATTCGACAGTAAAGCCGCATTTTTCGGCTACCGCGTCGAGCGCTTTCATGGCTTCGTTGACGATTTCGGGGCCGATACCGTCGCCCTTGAGGACAGCGATTTTATAGTTTTTCATGGTAATCATTCCTGTCTGAGAAAATTATGACATACAGTCTGCTATCTATTATATATGCATTGCGCTCAAAAATCAAGAGCCTATTTCACACCACTATCCACAACTTAGGTATGCAGAAATAATTGATACATTTCACTTTCTGAAACACGCAAGCATACTGTATTTTTAAGCAGAAAATGACTGATTAAATTCTGCATAGTTCCTTAGGGAAAATCACTCCCTCCGTCACGCCTGCGGCGTGCCACCTCCCTCTTTGAGGGGGCTGTCGGCGTAGCCGACTGGGGGAGTGCTTAAGTTGTGGATAGTGTATTTCACACTGATTAAAGAACCATTTCGCTGAGGTCAGCGAGGTTGTAGGGGGTCTGCTGATAGACGTAGTAGTTGAGCCAGTTGTCAAAAAGGAGATTGGCGTGTGCGCGCCATGAGTGATTGGGAACAGCGCATACGTCGTCGTTGGGGAAATAATTGCAGGGGATTTCGGGGTGCAGTCCGCGGTTCTGGTCGCGGAAATATTCGTTGGCAAGGGTCTGGCGGTCGTATTCGAGATGACCGAACGAGAAAAACTGGCGTCCGTTTTTGTGTCCGACCAGCGCGATGCCCGCGTCCTTGGAAGTGGAGAGGATGACCAGTTCCTCATGTTTTTCCACGTCGTCGCGGGAAATGTCGGTGTTGCGGGAATGGGGACCCCAGTAAAAATCGTTGAATCCTCTCATGAGCGGATGAAGCGGGGCGGTGACGCGGTGACGGTACACGCCGGAGAGCTTTTGCGGCAGGGTGTACTTATTGATGCCGAAATGGTAGTAAAGCCCCGCCTGCGCGCCCCAGCAGATATGCAGGGTAGAGTAGACGTTGCGCTTGCTCCACTCCATGATCTCACAAAGCTCTTCCCAGTAATCGACCTCCTCAAAATCAAGTTTTTCCACGGGCGCACCGGTGATGATCATGCCGTCGTAGCGGTTGTCTCTGATCTGGTCAAATACCTTGTAAAAATCGAGAAGATGGTTGGTGGGGGTATTTTTTGCTTCGTGGGAGGCGGTTTGCAGCAGTTCGATCTCTACCTGTAAAGGAGAATTGCTGAGCAGTCGGAGAAGCTGTGTTTCGGTTTCGATCTTGGTGGGCATGAGGTTGAGAATAATAATTTTCAGCGGGCGGATATCCTGGGTCATGGCGCGTTCTTCCGTCATAACGAAGATGTTTTCGTTTTCCAGAATTTTCCGTGCCGGCAGTTCGTTGTTGATCTTAATGGGCATTTGCGTTCACTTCCTGAAAGGGGGTTTTTGTTTACCAATTATTATAGTACAAAACGATGGGTTTGTAAAGAAGTTTTTGACGGAAGCCCACGGAGATCTGAACGATATCCTGTTCTTCCTTTTTCACTGCGGCAAAAAGAGGAACCTTGCTGATGGGGGCGCATAGTATGAAGTGAGCGGAATTTCTTCCGACTTTTCACTTGGCAGCAGGAGGAATGTACTTATGGCGAAGATTTATCTCAGCCCCTCGACACAGGAATACAACCCCTACGTGATCGGAGACGGCAATGAAGAAACCAACATGAACCGGCTGGCGGACGCGCTGGTGCCGTATCTCGACGAACTGGGCATTCAGTATGACCGCAACACCCCGGAGATGACCGCGCGCACCTCGATTCAGCAGGCGAATGCCAACGGTCCGTATGATCTGTATCTGGCGCTGCATTCCAACGCCGCCCCGGAGGAATTTGCGGGGATGCTCAGAGGGACAGACGTTTATTACAATCCCAATGACCCGGAAAGTCTGCGCGCCGCCGAACTGATCGCGGACGAATTCCGGCGCATTTATCCCGAGCCGCAGCTGGTGGATGTGCGTCCCACCGATTTTCTGGGGGAGGTGCTGCGTCCGAATTACCCCTCGGTGCTGGTGGAGGTCGCCTATCACGACAATGTGCAGGACGCGGCGTGGATTCTCAACAATTTCGACGCGATCGCGCGGGCGCTTGCCAACGCGGTGCAGGAATTTATCGGCGAGACAGGACGGCGGGTGTGAGTTTTTGCCAATAAAATACAAAACAAACTCCGTGCAGATGTGTATTGTCTGAGCGGAGTTTGTTTGTATGAATTCATGGTTATTATGCAAGGAAACGCAAATGAAAAATGAGATTTCACTTACCATCTATCATTAGTTTCTTTTAAGCGGTCTTTGGTTATTATTTCTTCTTCTGGTATCCTCATGCTCATAAGGGGGGCAGCTTACATATTCGGTTCCCCAGCTGCTATAGCAGTAGGTTTTATACTGATTATAGTCAACATATTCATTTTGAAGTCTGCAATAAAAGCGTTCATCTTCGCGATAGGTATCTGTTTTTTCAAGATAAGGACATGACATTTTCAATTCCTCCGTTAATCATAGGACGACGGTGGGCTGGCGCCCACCTAGGACGACAACGCAGCCATGTGCTCACCAGCGCGCCGAACTTGTCTTTTTGTTTGTTTGGATTGCTATAAGTCATTGGCATTTACCTCCCTGAAGGATGATGGTGATAATGTAAAGCTGCGGGTGTGGCTATACGCGGTATCTTCGGCTTTATTTCTTTTGTAAAACGGATTTTATCACGAAAAGCAAAAATGCGTCAAAAATCATAAAACCAATCATAATCCCTATCGTTTGCAGAAAGCTTAAGGGTTTTTCAGATATTATTGATGTGATCGAAAAACAATACCACAACGTGCCGCACACGGCGTCCGAATACAGAGGATGTCCCATACGAATCAGCAGAACAAGAACGACCCATATGATGATGGCGGCAAAGATATTTACGCCGACTCCGTTGTTGCACGCATCCGTATGAAAATAGATGGCTCCGCATGTGACGATCACATAACTACACCATTTTAAAAGCTTTTGTCCGATCGTTTGTGTAAAATCAGACGGTTTTTCAGAATAATCGTCTTCAAAATCCATTCGGCTTGCACCTCATTCGTATAAAATTTTATTACAGGTTTAACCTGTAATAAATATAGCATAAACCTCTAATAAATACAAGTAGAACTTGTATAATGAATTTTGGTGATTATGCATGAACAGAATTAAGCAGCTGCGTGAGGAGCGCGGTATGTCGCAGGTCAGATTAAGTATTGAATTGGGCGTCAGTCAGGAAACCGTCAGCGCCTATGAAAACGGAAAGCATTTTCCGAGTGTCCAGTCGCTCATAAAGCTATCGGAGATTTTTAGAGTGAGCTGTGACTATATTCTTGGATTATCCGAGCAGTCGCACAATGTTGTATATTATTCTCTGAATGAACAGGACAGAAAGCTGTATACTATTTTTAACGCTCTGTCGTTGCAAAATCAAGAAAAAGTGATGGCATATATGCAAGGTCTGTATGACAGCGGACAAAAGTGAGTTTTTGTCAATAAAAAAATCCCCCAAACGGAAACGTGTACCTTCCTGTACAGGCGTTCCGTTTGGGGAAAATTTTTATATGAAATTATCAGTTATTTTGCAGATCGCGCAGCCATTCGGCGGAGAGTGCGTCGGAGGGCATCCGCCAGTCGCCGCGGGGAGAAATCGCCACGCTGCCCACCTTGGGGCCGTCGGGCAGACAGCTTCGTTTGAATTGCTGGGTGAAGAAGCGGCGCACGAAGTTTTTCAGCCATTTTTCGATGGTGTCGGGGGTGTATTTGCCGTCAAAGGCACGCAGGGCGATACGGTAGATCTTGTGCGGGGCAAAGCCGCAGCGCATGATGTAATACATAAAGAAATCATGCAGTTCGTAGGGACCCACGATATCCTCGGTGCGCTGGGCGATGTCGCCGTTTTCTTCGGGAGGCAGCAGTTCGGGACTGACCGGCGTGTCGAGCACGTCGTACAGCACCGATTGCAGCGGTTCCTTCACGGTAGAGGCGACATATTTCACCAGATAGCGCACAAGGGTCTTGGGTACGCCGACATTCACGTCGTACATCGACATATGGTCGCCGTTGTAGGTCGCCCAGCCGAGCGCGAGTTCCGAGAGATCGCCGGTGCCGATGACCAGACCGCCGCATTGATTGGCGGTGTTCATGAGAATCAGGGTGCGCATGCGCGCCTGTGAATTCTCGTAAGTGATATCGGTGGTCACGCCGTCGTGTCCGATGTCGGAGAAATGCTGCTGCACCGCCGCGTGGATATCCACTTCCCGGAAAGAGGTGCCGATGGCCTCCGCCATATTCTGGGCGTTGGATTTGGTGCGGGAGGTGGTGCCGAAGCAAGGCATGGTGAGGGCTATGATGTTCTCCAGCGGATACCCTAGTTGCGTGAACGCGTCCACCGTCACGAGGTAAGCGAGAGTGGAGTCGAGTCCGCCGGATAGCCCGATGACGGCGTGCTTGGCGTGGGCGGCGGTGAGGCGGCGCTGGAGTCCCGCGCTCTGGATGTGGATGATTTCGCGGCAGCGCGCGTCGATGTTGTCCTTTCCCTGCGGCACAAAGGGCGTGCGGGGAAAGACGCGGGTGAGGTTTGTTTCGGTGACGTCGAGGTCAAATTCGTCAATGATGGGGTACTGCTCCGACGGCACGGCGGTAAAGGTGGACATACGGCGGCGGTCGGCATTCAGCTTTTGAATATCAATATCTGCCGTGACAAAGCGTCCCGTTTCCCAGCGCTGCTCCGCCAGCAGGGAGGCGTTTTCACAGATCATGCAGTGACCCGAAAAGACCAGATCGGTGGTGGATTCGCCGCTGCCCGCGCTGCAATAGGCATAGGCGCAGAGCAGACTGCCGGAGAGCGCCCGGACGATGGTGCCGCGATAGTCCGACTTGCCGATCAGCTCGTTGCTGCACGAGAGATTGCAGATGACATTCGCGCCCGCCTGCGCCAGTCCCACGGAGGGAGGAGAGGGAACCCACGCGTCCTCGCACAGCTCCACGCCCACGACCAGTTCGGGAAGAGAGGCGCAGCGGAAAAGACCCTGTCCCAGCAAGACCGACTGCCCCAGATAGGAGACGGATTCCCATTGGGCGGGAGCGGGGGTGAAGCGGCGGCCTTCGTAAAATTCCGAATAGGTGGGAATATGGGTTTTGGGAACCAGTCCCAGCAGCCGGCCGCGATTGATGACGGCGGCGCAGTTGTAGAGCGAGCAGCCCACGGGAACGGGTACGCCTACCAAGAGGAGCATATCCAGATCGGCGGTGTGGTCGATGATTTTTTGCAGCGCCTGCGCGGAGGCGTCAAGCAATGCCTGCTGCAAGAACAGGTCTTCCAGCGTGTAGCCTGTCACGCCGAGTTCGGTGAATACGGCGATTTTCACGCCCTGTGCCTGCATTTGCCGCGCCATGGCGACGATACGGGCGGCATTTTCGGCGCAGTCGCCCAGAGCGATTTCGGGAACGCCTGCCGCGATTTTAATAAATCCGTCTTTCATTCTTTCATCCTTCCTTGTCGTGTGATGGAGGTACCATCAAAAGATAGGTTTATTATACAACTTTGCGGGGGAATGCGCAACCTGTTTTTTGCCGTTCGAACAGAAAAACGGATATGCCGACCGTAAAAGCGGCATATCCGTTGAAAATTATCGGATCAGACTGATAAAAGCGGTTTTGACTGCGGAGGTGAAAGGCGCGTAATTGACGACTTCCTCCGGATGCAGTACCTCATTGATTTGATCGCCGAAGAACAGATAGAGCAGTACCGCGATACCGATCAGAACACCTACCACCAAAATGGCGTTGAAGAGTGACTTGCCGGTTTGCGAACGCTTCTCTTTTTTGGCAATCTTGGCAGAAGAAGCGGAAGCGGCAGCGGATTTCTTGATTTTTTCGCTGTCCTGCGTAGTAGCGGCCACAAAGGTGTCCTTGCTGGCGTTGACCTGATCGGGGTACACTTCGTCGAGCAGTTCGTCGTAGGTGTAAACGCGTTCCTCCACCTTTTCGGGTTCCTGACAATCCACCAGAAGCTGCTCAATGACTTCCATAAGAGTTTCCTCGTCGCTTTCGTCAACGCGAATGCCCTTGACATCCTCGCCGAACAACTGCGCCCCCTGCGCAAACGTCGTTTCGTGGTCCAGATAAATGATGTAAGGGGTGATTTCCAGTTTCTGCGCCATTTCGAGCTGTTTCATGAAATAAATGGACGAAAGCGCTTTCTGGGACATGAAAACCAGAAGAACCTCGCAGTTTTTAATGTTGTGCTTGCGCAGCGCATCCACTTCGACTTCATCCTGCACACCTTCGTCGTAGCGAATGCGGTAACGGTTGTCGTTGAGCTTGAGCAGGAAGGGGAAGACAAAATCCATGTCTTCCAGAGAATAACAGGCATAGGCGAATTTGCCGTCGCCTTTGTATGACTTAAAGGGTTTTTTGATAGGATTCACTTTCAAAACCTCCATTATTTTACTTCAACCTAATTATAACATATTTCATCAAGAAAAGTAAAGCATTTTATGGAAAAAATGAAAAAATATACAGACATAGAACTAAATTACATAGGCCCAGGCAAAATAAAGATATAAAAGCGTCAGAATGACATATGACAGGAAAGAAACCACCTGCAAGGCGTGAATTTTTTTACGGGAGACAATATCGAGATTTGTACAGAGGTATTCCATGCTTGCCGACGAACCCGAAATGGCGACACATCCGAGCAGGAGCACCGTTAGGGTCGTCAGCACCCGGATGAATCCCTGCATAACGCCGATCCATCCGGTGAGCAGGTGAAGGGCTGTGAGCATGACCAGCACGGTGAAGGCGGCAACATTGGCATAATACAGAAAGCCGAGATGCGATTTTGCGCTGAGCTGGGTAAAGAACAGCCTGTCAGCCAGCGTCTTTGTGCGTTTTCTGATATACTCGCGGCTGCATGCCTTGCTGACCTTGCGCTGCACCATCCAGTACAGTTCACAGTAGAAAAGCCAGCATACGGCGAGCGCCGCGAATTCCGCTAGATAAAACATGGTGCGACCACTTCCTTGCTGTTATTCAAAGCTGCCCAGCGCGTTGAGACTCTGCGCTTTGAGATAGGCGTTGATGAATCCGTCGATGTCGCCGTCCATGACCGCGTTGATGTTGCCCATTTCGTAGCCGGTGCGGTGGTCCTTGGCGAGTGTGTAGGGCATAAAGACATAGGAACGGATCTGGCTGCCCCACGCGATTTCTTTCTGCACGCCCTTGATATCCTCGATCTTTTCGAGATTCTCTCGCTCCTTGATTTCAATGAGCTTGGATTTGAGCATCTTCATGGCCATAGCCTTGTTTTGTACCTGGCTGCGCTCGTTCTGGCAGGCGCAGACAATGCCGGTGGGAATATGCGTAATGCGCACCGCGGAGTCGGTCTTGTTGATGTGCTGTCCGCCCGCGCCGCTTGAACGGTAGGTGTCGATGTGAAGGTCTTCCGGACGGATCTCCACTTCCACGGTGTCGTCGATTTCGGGCATGACTTCGAGCGAGGCAAAGGAAGTGTGACGGCGTCCCGAGGAATCGAAGGGTGAGATTCTCACCAGACGGTGAACGCCCATTTCACATTTGAGATAACCGTAGGCGTTGGTGCCTTCAATGAGGATGGAGGCGCTTTTGAGTCCCGCTTCGTCGCCGTCGAGGTAGTCGATGGTCTTGACCTTGAAGCCGTGGCGTTCGCCCCAGCGGGTATACATGCGGAAAAGCATTTCCGCCCAGTCCTGCGCTTCGGTGCCGCCCGCACCCGCGTGGAAGGTCAGGATGGCGTTGTTCGCGTCATATTCGCCGGTGAGCAGCGTAGTAAGGCGGAGTTCTTCGATGGATTTTTTGATCGTCTCCAATTCCGACTCGGCTTCCGCGAGAAGATCGAGGTCTTCTTCCTCGTCTCCCAGCTCCACCAGCGCGATGGTGTCCTCATATTTGTTGAAGATGGCGTCAAAGGCGTTGATCTTGCTTTTGAGATTGCTGGTGCGCTTGAGTATTTTCTGGGAATTTTCCATGTCGTCCCAGAAGTCGGGAGCCGCCGCCTGTTTTTCAAGCTGCGCGACCTCCTGCGTTAATGTATCGTAGCCGAGTGCCTCCCTGAGATCGTCAAGATCAGGTTTGAGGTTGCGGAGAGTGAGCATTAATTCTTCAAATTGCAGCATATTTTTTCAGTCTGCCTTTCTGTTAATAATTTACATAACCTATATTATACATGATAACAGAAAAAATGTAAAGCGCAAGAAACCTAGGTGGGCGCCAGCCCACCGTCGTCCTCCGCCTTGCCCTGCACTCACCATCATCGCCTCCTTTTGTCTCCCTGATTATTTGGATTGCTATAATTATACTAATTTTTGATTGAAAGAAGCATGTCTGATTTTAGTCGAAAATTAGTATTAGTTCACAGGCCTGCTTGACTGCTTTTATCGGATATGCTATAATATCAATTACGGATACAACAGCGAATTGATGAAGGGGTGCAGACCGCTCGAAGATTACGCGAAGTTTGTGGAATCGGTTCGTACCCATCGGAAAAAGGTAGTTACATTGGAAGAAGCGGTTGACGCCGCTATCAGTGAATTGGAATCCGATTCGTCGATCAAGGCGTTTCTCACCGCACACAAAGCGGAGGTGAAATTTATGTGTATCACAGAATATGATGAAGAAAGAACCATTGCCGAGTTCAGAGAAGAAGGCAAAGAAGAAGGTCGCGCCGAAGGTCTTGAGGAAGGTCGTGCGGAAGGTCGCGCGGAAGGCCGCGCGGAAGGCGGGCTGGATATGCTGGTTAATCTGGTGAAGAAGGGATTGCTGACGCTGACCCAGGCGGCGGATGAGGCGCATATGACGGTTCCTGAGTTTCAGGCACAGATGGGCGCACAGGCATAGCTGTCCGGCAGCGGAAGGGAAGACAGAGAAAAGGGGGGTATCCCTCCGAAAACACAAAAAAACGCAAAAAAAGACTTGACTTCCCGAAGAAACTGTGCTAAAATTTTCTTGTTGCCTTGCTCCGAGAGAAACGGAGCCATATGCCCAGAAGGAGGTGCTGAAAGATGGAAAAGATGAAAGAAGCTTATGAGTCCATCCTTATTGTGTCCTGCAAGAACGGCGATGAAGCCATTGCAGAGGTAGTCGGCAAGTTCAAGAGCATGATCGAGTCGGGTGCTACTCTCGACAGTGTTGAGGAGTGGGGCAAGCGCAAGCTCACTTACCTCATCAACAAGGAGTCGGAAGGCTACTATGTTCTCTTCAACTTCACCAGCGACGCGGATTTCCCGGCGGAGCTCGACAGAGTTTACAACATCACTGACGGTGTTCTCCGTTCCCTGATCGTCAAGAGAATCGAGAAGTCTGAGCCTGTTCCGGCCGCTGTTGCCCCTGAAGCGGAAGAAGCTGCTGCTGACGCGGAGTAATCGAGAGAGGGTACGAAAATGCTGAATCGTGTTATTTTGATGGGCAGACTCACTGCCGAACCCGATTACCGAACCACCCAAAGCGGCGTGACCATGACGCGTTTTACATTGGCAGTGGAAAGAGACTACAGCCAACAGGGAGAACGCCAAACGGATTTTATTGACATCATCGCGTGGAGAAACACGGCGGATTTTGTGAGCAGATATTTCCACAAAGGACAATTGGTTGCTCTTCAGGGTACGCTCCAAGTCCGTTCCTATACGGATCGTGATGGTAACAAGCGCAGAGCGTGGGAAGTCGTTGCCGATCAGGTTTATTTTGCTGAACCTAAAAGAGACAACGGCTATCAGGGCAATAACTATGACTACAGCCGCTACGATCAGATGACCCCGCCGCCTGCTCCGGCAGCGCAGCAGCCGTCCTACGGCGAGCCTGCCAGCTCTTACCAGAGCGGTGACAGCGGAGACTTCACGCCCGTGGCTGACGATGATCTGCCCTTTTAACTGACAGACGACACAATGAAACGACAAAGGAGGATTACTCATGGCTGAAAGACCCGAACGCAGAGGCCGCAAGGGCCGCAAGAAGGTTTGCAATTTCTGTGTGGAAAACATCAAGGAGATTGACTACAAGGACGTCAACAAGCTCAGAAGATATATTTCCGACAGAGCCAAGATTCTGCCCCGCAGAGTCACCGGAACCTGCGCGTTCCATCAGCGTCAGCTCACCACAGCGATCAAGCGTGCGCGTCACGTTGCGCTGATGCCCTACACGGCTGACTAATTTTTGTAAACAGAACGGCATATAGATGATAGCGATATCAGATATATGCCGTTTTTTGTTTTTTGTGAAAGGAGCGTGGTGGGTTCTGTGACCGAACGGACAATAGAGGATATCCTTCTGCAAGGCTTTGGAAAGCCTTCACGCGGTATGGAGTTGCTGCGTCCCCATCTGCCGCCCGATTACTGCCGGAAAGCCGCCGTGGCGCTTCTTGCTGCGGAGCGGGGAAACGTGCTGCTGACCACGGGATTTTATGTGGCGGGAACGGCCGAAACAGATGGTCCGCCGGGGACACTTTTTCTGGCCAAGGCATTGAACAGGCTGGGCTTTTGCTGTACGGTTGTTACGGACGAATATTGCCGCGGCTGGTTTGAAAAGGAAGGCGTTGCTGTCGAATCCCTTCTGCGGGACGCTGATGCGCTGTCGGTAGTCAGTCTGCTGGACCGATACCGTCCGAAAGCGCTGGTTGCGATTGAACGCTGCGGTATCAACGCACAGGGGAATTACGCCAATATGCGCGGCGAGAGTATTGCGGCGCATACGGCCAAGATGGATCCGTTGTTCGATGAGGGACGGCGGAGGGGAATCCTGACCGTGGGCATCGGGGACGGCGGCAATGAAATCGGTATGGGAGGGCTTCGCGGAGTCATAGAGAGCGAATTGTCACTGTCTCCCTGTGTGACGGAGGTAGATTTTCCTGTGATCGCCACCGTTTCCAATTGGGGCGCTTACGGACTTTGCGCGGCTTTGCAGAGGATAACAGGGGAGAGGCTTCTGCCCTGCCCGGAAGAAATACGGTTTTATCTTGCCAGTCTCGCCGCAATGGGAAGCGTGGACGGCGTGACGCGGCAGCACACCCCGACAGTGGACGGTTTTCCGGAAGGTACAGAGGAAACCATCATACGGGAATTGTCAGAATCCTTTTTGTAGGGAATGGGACTGCTTTTCAGCCCATTCCGGCAAGATAAGGTTTTTCTTTTAAATGGAATAACAACAACCCCGCACCGATTGTGTGATCACAATGGTACGGGGCTGCGCTGTATGGAGGAAATGAGAATTTGTCTCAAAAATTACAGGTGGGTTCCCTCTGCGGAGGAGAGCCTGGTGTTGCCGCTGTCCTGTGTGTTATTGGGCATGCCGTTCTGGGAACCGCCGGGCATGCCGTTTTGGGAATTATCTGTGCTGTCGCCGCTTCTGCCTCTGTGTCCGCGCTGACCGCCGCCCTGATTGCCATTGCCGGGAGCGCCGCCCATGTCGCCGCCCATTCCGCCGCGACCCATACCGCCGCCCATGCCGTTTCCGCCGCCGACAACCAGCGAATCCATTGTCACGGAAGTGCTGGCGGAGCCGGTCTGCACCGTATAGGTGGCGCCTTTCTTTACGTCAGGCGTGCTGATGACCACGCAATTGTAGGCTTTGGCGGGCGTGTAGGAGGCAAGCGTCTTGCCGCTGCTGTCTTTGAGGGTAACGGTGCCGTCGGCCGACTGATTGGAGACGGCCACGAGCATGGAGCCTTGGGTGGAATTGCCGCCGAAGTTCTGTGCCATACCGCTCATACCTGCCGCGATGACAGTGCCGCCGGTGATGGTGGCCTCGCTGTTGAAATCGAGTGCGGCGTTGCCGTTATTGGTAGAACCGGAGACATAAACCTCGCCGCCCGACACGCTGAGCGAACCGTTGGAGTCAATGCCGTCGCCCGAGGCGTTGACATTAAGAACGCCGCCGGAAATGTCGATGGACACGCCGTCCTGCGCGGCAAATTCGTTCTGACCGGGACGGCCGTTCATGCTGCTCTGGTCATTGCCGCCTGCCGCGTTGAGTCCGTCGTCCGAAGAAGTGACGCTGACATTGCCGCCGCTGATGGCAATGGACATGCCTTCGATGCCCTCGTAGCTCTTGGTGATGTTGACGGTGCCGCCGCTGATAGCGAGATTGGCGTCAGCGTGAATGCCGTCGTCGCCCGATGTGATTTCGAGGGTGCCGCCCGCAACGGTGACGGCGTTGTTGGAATGGATAGCATCGTCAGAGGAGTTGATCGTAAGGGAACCGTTGTTGACGGCCACGGAACTGTCGGACTTGATGCCCTTGGCGCTGCCCGTATCGGAGGAAGCGGCAGTCGTTGTTTTTCCGTTGCCCAAGCCTGTTGCGGTTTGCGTAACCGGAAGCTGCGTGCTGTCGGCGGAAACGGTTTTGCCCTTGCCGCCTCTCGTTTTGCCCTGCTGACCGCCGCCGAACTGGCCGCCCCACTGTCCCCAGTCGGCGTTGAAGCCGCCGTCCTGCTTGGTGCTGGCGTTGCCGCTGCCGCCGCCTGTGGTGATATTGAACGTGCCGTTGTCGATCTGAATCGCGCCGCTTGCGTCCATGCCGTCGGTGCCGGATGTGATGTGGAAAGTGCCGTCCGCGATATAGATATAACCGAGGGACGCGTCGTCCGCGTTTTCGGCGTGCAGCGCGTCGGTGCCGGCGTTGACGGTAACGTCGCCGTCCGCCACGCGGATGCTGTCGTTGGCGGAAAGTCCTTTCTTTTCGGCGGTGATGTTGTAGGTGCCGCCCGCGATGACCAGATCGTCCTTGGAAACAATGCCGTGACCGTATTTGGCGGTGACGGTGAGCGAACCGCTGCCGTTAAAGGTGAGATCATCTTTGGAATACACGACCGCGTCGATGTCGTTGTCGTCAACCGCGACAAACTCTTTGGTGTTGGAGAGGGTGTTCTGGCTGCCCTTGGTCAAAGTGACAAATACTTTGTCGGCCTGTTTGACATACAACGCGGCGCTGGTGTCACAGTTGACCGTCACGCCGTCAAAAATCAGGTGGACTTTTGCCTTGTCGTCCGTGTCCACGATAATCGCGCCGTTGTCAAGCGTGCCGGAGAACAGATAGGTGCCTTCCTTGCTGACGGTGACGGTGCTGCCCGAAACCGACGCGCCGCTTCCCTCCACATTGGCAGAACTGCCGTTGAGGGTGATTTTGGTGACATCGGATTCGTCATAACCCACTTCTAAATCTTTGCTGCTGAACATGTCGGACGTATCGAGCAGCGCTACGGGTGAGGCGATATTGGCATTGTTTTTGGCGGATTTGCCGCATCCTGTGAAGGAAGCAATCACGAGCGCTGCCATGATGACGGCGGTGAATTGTTTGAATTTCATAGTTTTAAATACCCCTTTGCTATATTGATTTCGGTGATGCTCTTGCGTTTTATCGGATGACTCTAACGACTGTTATCAGACAGGCTGCTCTTTTAAAGCTCGTTGGAGACGGTTTCTTTCTGGGTGACGTTGATTTCCAGATTGCCGTTGCGGCAGCGCAGTTCGTCGATAAACTGCTTTTCCTGCTCGGCGGACGCCAGTTCGATTTCATAGGTCAGCTTGAAGAGACTGCCCATGTTGGTGGTCTTGACCGTGACCAGCTTGTGGGAACGGGTGTATTTTTCAAAGAGATCGTCGAACATACCGGTGTAGTCAAGGTTTTCGGGAATGGTGATGCTGAGTTTTTTGTGCAGGTCGTCGTTCCGGTTCGTTCCGAAGCCGACAAACTGATAGAGCAGCATCGCCGCGCTCACGATGACCGCGAAAGCTGCCGCGTAGCCGATGTAGCCCACGCCGCAGGCAAGTCCCGCGCCCATAGCGGTGAAGATGGCGCCGATTTCCTTGGCGGTGCCGGGCACCGAGCGGAACCGGACCAGTCCGAACGCGCCCGCGACCGCCACGCCTGTGCCGAAGTCGCCGTTGACCAGCATGATGACCATGGCGACGGCGGCGGGGAGCAGCGCGAGGGTGATGACAAAACTCTGGGAACCGCGGCTGCGGTATTTGTAGACCAGCGCCATGAAAGCGCCGATGACGAGCGCGGCGATCAGGCAGGTGAAGAAGCTGCCTGATGTGACGGCGGTGCCGGTGGATGTGCTTTCAAAGATGGATGTGAACAATGTATCAGTCATGGTAAATTCCTCCGTATTTTCATTGAATCAGATGGTGAATGGCTGGATAGAAACGGGTTATTTTCAGATGGCGGCCTTTTGGCGAAAGCATTTGTGAATCGCCTCATAAGCGCGTCCGTATTTGGAAAACGACGTTTTATAGATGTGATTGTCGGACAGTGCCTTGACCATCCAGAGCGGCATCGCGGACGAAACCTTGATTTCCATGAGCGACTGTCCCGGCTGGAGAATGGACTCGCCGTAGGGCTTTTGGGTGAGCGACAGATCGTAGTCGCGCCACTGGATGTTTTCATCAAAGGTCACGCGGAACGTGTTGTCGTCTTTTGCGTAAAAGGCTTCGCGGTCGTAGGAAATGTAGACCTTCGGCGCCAGATCGCGGTAGAAGAAACGGAAATAGTCGATTTCACTGCCGATCTGTCCGGGAAGTCCTCCCGTCAGATCGCTGCCGAGATAAAACATGGCGTCCCGCTCCGGCAGACTGACGCGGCGCTTGTAAACGACGTCCTTGTATTTCTTTTTCAGCTCGACATATACTTTACTTCCCGGCTTGGCGGGACCGTAGCTTCTCACGCGAAGCTTTTCTTTATAGACCGGCTTTTCGATGGACTGCCGGATCAGGTAATAATCGGGTGTGTCAAAGTAAAGATTGCAGATGGTGCTTTTGCCGTATTCGTCGCCGCGCATGTATGGCGCCATAGCGTTCATGATTTTTTTGCGCTGATCGCCGGAGATCAGATATTTGATTTCATATCGTTCAAAGATGTTGTTGCTCATAGGTGTTTACCTCCTTTACGATACCCATTCTAAAACGGCAACCATAAATCAAGTTAAAAGAAACTTAAGTTTTTTTATTTTTTTTAAAAATTCATAATTTGAGTAGAAATTTATGAAAAGATATGTTATAATGCAAGTGTTGTAATCTATATGCATGTTCGGCAGAATCTCCTGGGGGCGTTTGCGCCCTTCGCTGAAACCGTCTGTCGGCAACGCATATCTGAAAGGGTAGCTGAAAATGATTAAGAAAATTTCCGCGTTTATCATTGCCGTTGCGCTGCTGGGCAGTGTGGTTTCCTGTTCCATGCCCGATACTATTTTTGCCGAAGACGGACTGAAAAAGCAAACCGACGATCAAAGTGAAGAAACCAATGACATCTTTGACTTTTCCTTCCAGTTGGAAGGTCAGCGTTTTGAGCTTCCTTTGGCATACTCCGCGTTTTCTTCACGGGGCTGGAAGTTATCCGAAGCCACCGAAGAGACGGAAGAGGCAACCGGGGAAGAAAACGGCAAGGTGTATTCTCCCGATACCGTTCTGGAGCCGGGCGAGTATTCCGGTTATCTCTCCGCGGAAAATAAGGGACATATAGTGGAACTGAAATTCTGCAATCAGAAAAACAAAGCGGCGAAGCTGGATTCCTGCCATGTGGTTGGCATAAGACTACAGGAAGGTCCCGCGTTTGAAATGACCGACGGAGTGAAGATCGGCAGTCGGTATGACGAGCTGGCGACGGTTTTCGGAAGGCCTTCTTACGTCAAGAGCTGTCTGAAATCCACGGGCGAACTGGTTTCGATCAACGATGTGTCGTTTATGGAAACCGAGGAAGACACCGTTCAGACGCTTTATTATACACTGACAGAGCATTCGGCGTTTTCGTTTGAATTCGGCGAATATGAGGGCAATTCCAACGCGGTGGTTTCGATCACCATTGACAACGATACCCCGGAAGAAAAGTCCTATGACTACACCAAGGATCTCAGAAGAATGTCCGAATCCGTCAAGCTGTATAAAGGCCCCAGTCTTTTGGGCAAGACCTTCAGCGATTTTGCCTTTAAATACGAAGGAAACCTTTATACGCTGCCCATTCCGGTCAAAAAGATGATTGACGACGGCTGGTCGTTTGCACGCGGTTCCTCCATCAGAGTGCAGCGCGGCACAACGGCGGAAGGTGTCGTTCTGCGTAAAGGAAACGCAGCGGTGAACGTTCTGGTGCATAATTATGATCTGAAATACGCACGTACCCCTATCAACTGCTATGCCGTAAGCCTTTCGGCGTGTGTGGACGGGCCCAATGTCAGTCTGCTGATGCCCAAGGGCATCACGCTTGGTTCCGACGAGCAGGAGTTGATCGAGGCCTTTGGCAAGGAATATGCCAAGACACAGGAGACGGAGGATGAGACCGACGCGAAGGCAGCCGACGCGAAGGCAGCCGACACGAAGGCCGCCAATAACAAGGCCGCCGACGCAAAGGCCTCGGATGAGAAGACCGCCGTGGCAGGGGTCGGTACCACCGAGAGATTTGATATTCCCGATCTGGAAGGCTGCTATATTGAAAAAACCATCCATGAAGATGAAACGGTTTATTCTTATGTAATGCCTGACGACGTGCCTTCCGTTGCGCTTCCGGTTTCCGTTACCGACGTCGGTGATACGGGAAGCCAACTGCTGGGAGAAATCAGAAAACATATCGACGTCTATGTAAGCAACGTCAATCACGCGGTTGTCAAGGTGACGATGCAGAATTGTCCCGAATATATAGTGGACGAAAACGAGATCATCGAGCAGCAGATGGAAGCGGCCAGAAAGCTGGAAGAAGAGCGGCAAAAGGCGGAAGAAAGTGAAAACAAGTGAGTTTCCGGCCATACCTTTTCATTTGGAGCTGATGGCGTTTTGCTGAAAATCGACCATAAACACTGTACAGGCTGCGGCGCATGTGTGGAAGCATGCCCGCAGCTTGCTGTGGTTAAAATCAGAGACAGATATAAATTCATCTATCCTTCCATCGACCCGCAGCGGTGTATCGGCTGCGGCAGATGTGATGAGGTGTGTCCGTTGTGCAGGCAGACGGACAACCCCTCCGAGGGAGTGCCTGACGGCTTTCAACCCTTGTATTACGCGGCCAAGGCAAAGGACAGGGGTACGCTGATCGGCTCTCACGCGGGGGGCCTCTTTTTTCTTTTGGGAAAGCATGTGATAGCGCGGGGCGGTGTGGTGTACGGCTGCGTTTTTGATGAGAATTTTCATCCGAGACATGTGCGTGCGTCGACGACAACGGAACTTGTCGCGATGAAAGGCGTTAAGCCTGTGCAGAGCGACACGGACGGCGTGTTTTCCTCCGTGCGGTCCGATCTGGAGAAGGGCGTGACGGTGCTGTTTGCAGGAACCCCCTGTCAGTGTGACGGTCTGCGTCATTTTCTGGGAAAGCGTTACGATCATCTGACGGTGGTGGATATGCTGTGCGGCGGGGTCACATCGGAGGGCGTTTTTCACCGCTATCTTCACTGGAGAGAACAGCGGCTGGGCGGAAGGATTCGTGACATCCGCTTTGAAAACAAACGTGCATTTGGATACCGCAGCGGCACGCGGATCATTTTCCGGAGGGGAAGAATGCGTTATTTGCTTTCGACGCCTGCGCCGCTCGACAGACTCATGCGGATGCAGCAAAGCGGCGCGGTGCTGCGGCGTTCCTGCGGCAGTTGTCCCTATACTGTTCCTGAGCGTGTGGGGGATCTTTCTTTGGGACGGTTTGTCCATATCCGGCGCGCTCATCCTGCGTTTCCTTTTGATGGCGGCGTATCGCTTGTGGTGGTATCCTCTCCGCAAGGAGAGGCGCTGCTGGATGAACTGGCCAACGAGCTTTATTTGGAAGAATCTGATTTGTGCCGGGCTTCCTACAATCGGCGGCTGGTTGCGCCCGTCAGACAAAGCCGCTTCCGTAAAAAACGTCTGGACGAGATATTCACCTGCGATTTTGACGTGGCAGCGGAACCATTTCGTGTAAACGGATTGCTGTCCCGCATGATCATCTGGTGTTGCTGGCTGCTGCCTGACCGGTTAGTGATGGCAATTCACAGAATAGCGCGGACAGGAAGCGCACTGGGGACACGGCTGACGGATGCGTTCCGGCAAATAATAAGAAAAAAAGACGCTCGCTAGTTGCGCTTCGCTTTTCCTTTATGGTTATTGCCCGCGTGCGCTTTACGATTTTAAGGAGGTTTTTTGTTGGAAACATCCGAGATGCAGTTTAAAAAATTAACCGAAACGCCTGTCAATCGACTGGTGTTTTCCATGTCGGTTCCCACGGTGATCAGTATGATGGTGACAAATCTTTATAATCTGGCGGATACCTATTTTGTCAGCAGCATCGGCACCAGTGCCAGCGGCGCGGTTGGCATCGTTTTTGCGCTGATGTCAATTTTACAGGCAGCGGGTTTTATGATGGGACATGGTTCCGGCAGTCTGATCAGTCTTCACCTGGGAGCCAAGGATGTCAGGACGGCCAAAAAACTCGCCTCCACGGCGTTTTTTACCGCGCTGCTGTTGGGTGCGGTGATTGCGGTGATCGGAGAAATCTTTATCACGCCTCTGATGGTTTTGCTGGGAAGCACCGGAACCATATTGCCCTACGCCCGCACCTACGCGAGATGGATTCTGGCAGCGGCGCCGCTGATGATTGTGAGCTGCGTGATGAACAATATTCTGCGATATGAGGGAAAAGCGGCCTTCGCCATGATCGGGCTGATGTCCGGCGGCGTGCTGAATATCGCGCTCGACCCGCTGTTTATTTTCGGTCTGCAAATGGGTGTGGCAGGGGCCGGGTTGGCTACGGCGCTGTCGCAGGTGGTGAGCTCCGGCCTTCTGTGGAGCATGTTTCTGACTGGAAAGACGCAGAGTGAGTTTAAGCTGCGCTACCTGTCAAAAAGCCCCCGCGATTACGGAAAAATCTTTTTTAACGGTATGCCAAGTATGCTGCGGCAGGGACTCAACAGCATTGCCGCTATGCTGCTGAACAATGCCGCCGCGGTCTACGGTGACCCGGCGGTTGCCGCCATGAGCATCGTGGGACGCGTGAGCTTTATGATCTTTGCGGTTGGCATCGGCATCGGACAGGGGCTCCAGCCAGTGAGCAGCTTCAATTATGGCGCTCGGCTTTATTCACGGGTCAAAAAAGCGTATCTGTTTACGCTTGCCTATGGCACGTCGGTGTGTGCCGTTCTTTCTACCGTCTGTCTGCTGGCGTCCGGTTCCATTATCCGGCAGTTCCGTGATGATCCCGAAGTGATTGCGATCGGCACGCCTGCCCTGCGGCTGCAATGTATCGCCTGTTTTGTGTGCGTGCTGTTTCAGTGTACCAATATGCTGTACCAGAGTGTCGGGAAAAGTAAAGGCGCGTCCTTTCTGGCGGCTCTGCGCAACGGTATCTGCTTTATTCCGCTGATTATCGTGCTGCCCCGCTTTTTTGGCGTGAACGGCATGATGACGGCGCAGCCTGCCGCCGATTTTCTCGCGGCGCTGATTACGCTGCCCTTCGGCATTTATCTGGTCACGACGCTTCCGCCCGATGGGGAAAAAGCACGATAAAAGGCAATCTTATTTTTAGGAAAATGAATGCATTGACAGCTTTGTTATGCATATTCAGGGAAAGGTACCGTCATTTTTCAAGAAAATACCTTGAATTTTGGAAAATCAGTTGACAATTCATTCATGTTAAAATATAATGTAAAGGATTCCGCCTGTCCCCGGGACGGTGCGGAGAAAACGAAATCGCCTGGTTGCAGGCAGGAAAGGATTGATTCGATTTGAATACTATCGAATTGAGTGCGATCATTCTGTATTTTGTGCTTGTCATCGGAATAGGCATCTATTTCTTTGTCAAGTCAAAAAAGAGTGAGAGCGAAAAGGAATACTTCCTTGGCGGAAGAAACATGGGCGGTCTGGTGGCTGCTCTGAGCGCGGGCGCCTCCGACATGAGCGCGTGGGTGCTGATGGGTCTGCCCGGTTCCATTTATCTTTACGGCGTGGGCAAGGTCTGGATTGCCGTGGGTCTGATGCTCGGCACGATTCTGGCGTGGATTTTTGTCGCGCCCCGTCTGCGCCGCTACTCCATCAGAGCCAACGACTCCATCACCATCCCGCAGTTTCTGACCAACCGATTTTTGTCACAGAACAAGGCGCTTCAGATTATTTCCGCGATTGTGTTTGTGATCGTCTACTGCGTGTATGCCGCTTCGAGTATTTCCGCGTGCGGTACCCTCTTCAACACAGTGCTGGGTGTTGATCCGAGAATCGCCATGATCGTGGCGTCGGCGATCATCGTGCTTTACACCTTCCTTGGCGGCTTCAATGCCGTCTGCTGGACCGACTTTTTCCAAGGTCTGCTCATGCTGGGCGCGCTCCTGCTCTGCCCGATTATCGCGCTCTTTGCGATGAATGCCGCTGATTTTGTGGTAGAGGGCAGCACAGCGCTCCCCCCGCATTATTATAACCTCCTTTCGAGCGGCGCCTTCAACTGTGCGAGCATCGCCGACATCATCTCCGGCTTCGGCTGGGGACTTGGCTACTTCGGTATGCCCCATATCATCGTGCGCTATATCTCTATCAAGTCCGAGAAGGAAATGAAGAAGTCCCAGATTGTCGGTAGCTGCTGGACAACCGTGATTCTCACCATGTCGGCGATCGTCGGTCTGATGGGCAGACGCTTCTTTGGCGATGCGCTGGCCGACAGCAACAGCATTGTCTTTATCAGGATGGTCAGAACGCTGTTCCCGGCGTTCATCGCGGGCGTTTTGCTTTCCGCTATCATTGCGGCGGCCATGAGCACGGCGGATTCACAGCTTCTCGCTTCGTCCTCCGCGTTTTCCTCCGATGTGTATAAAGCGGTGATCCGCAAGAATGCCTCCAACAGGGAAATGATGTGGGCGGGCAGAATCATGGTCATTATCATTGCCGTGATTGCTTTCGCCATTGCGAGCAGCCCGAGCTGCCAAGGCATTATGGCGCTCGTGGAATGTGCGTGGGGCGGATTTGGTTCGGCTTTCGGCCCCGCCATCCTTCTGGCGCTCTACTGGAAGCGCTTTACCTATCCCGGCGCGGTCGCGGGTATCGTCACCGGCTTTGCGGTGGATATGCTCTGGTACTTCTTCCTGAGCGGTAAAACCGGCGTTTATGAGATCGTTCCCGGCTTTATCTGCGGACTGCTGGTCGCTGTGATCGTCTCCCTGCTCAGCAAGAAGCCCTCGCAGGAGGTGCTGGATATCTTCGAGCAGGCGAAGGAGCCTGTGGAGACTGACGAAGCAGTCGAGAAAACCGTGTAAAACACTATCGTGTCATTAAAATAGAAAATCTTCCGTAACTATTCAGTCCCCCCTGAAAGTCACAATAATCTTGTTGTTTTTCAGAGATTTTATGCAGAATATTGATTTATAATCATTATATTTTCTATGTGTTAATTCAGTAACTCTATGTGATTTATAGCGTATTCCTGAAAAACGGGAGGGGGACTGAATAGTTACAATCTTCCATATATTTTCTGTTGTTTCAATCTTTTTTGAACCTTCTGTGATGTATGGAAGTTTTTTTATTGACAACAATAGAGCCATGTGGTACAATCTATATATTGCATATGCCCGGTCAGGGCATATAGTTTGTGCGCATTGGCGCCGAAAGGCAGGTTAATACAACATGAACGAAGAAAATCCGGATATCATGGACGAAGAAGAATGGGATAATATCGTGTATCTCAGCGACGACGAGGGCAACGAGATTGCCTTTGAATACCTTGATTCGGTCGAATACAAGGGCGAGGAATATGTCGTGCTGATTTCTACCGACGAGGACGACGATGAAGTGGTAATTCTCAGGGTGGAGCCTTCCGAGGAAGATGCCGAGGAAGAGAATTTCTATTCCGTGGAGGATGAAAAGATCGCTGCCGCCGTTTACGAGATTTTCAAAGAGAACAACAAGGACAATTACAATTTTGCCGACTGATTGTTCTTCCTTCAGGCACAACAAAACAGCCGCGCTGTCTCGTTTTGTGGGACAGTGCGGCTGATTTTTTTGGGAGATGGGGGAAAACAGGGACATTACTCCGCGTATTCACCGTTGTAATTGACCAGTGCGGCGCTTTCCACGCCCTCAAAGGCGGTGACTTTTTCCACAAAATGCTCGTCGATGGCGTTGCTTCTGACCTCGATAATGGTTTCCACGCCGGATTTGCCCACCGTGCGGTTGCGAATCTTGCCCTTGATGTCCGCGATGGCCTTGTCAATAGCTTCGGTGGCGGCGAGATCGTAGCGGACGATGACCAGATAGGCCTGCTCCTTATTGCTCAGTTTACTCATGACAAAGCAGAAAACCGAGATGATGACAGCGCAGATCAGCGCAAAGACATACTGTTTCGCGCCGATGATGATGCCCATCGAAATCGCCCAGAAGAGGTACATCAGATCCACCGGATCCTTGACCACGGTGCGGAAGCGGATGATGGAGAGCGCGCCCACCATGCCGAGCGACAGCACGGGATTGGAAGAAATGGTGAAGATAATGATCGCCGTGATCAGCGTCATCAGAATGAGCGACATATTGAAGTTGTGGCTGTAGGCGACGCCCTTGTAGGTCTTTTTGTAGATAAAGTAGATCACGCAGCCGATGGCGATAGCAAAGAGCAGCGCCAGCACATACTCAATGGGCGACGTGAGCGCAAATTGGTTTAAGAACTTGTTTTTAAATACATCAGTGAAATTATATCTCATAATTAGTAAATCACCTTACCTAAATAATTGGTCTGTGCCAGACAGCACATGGCAAATTTGGATTGCGCCGACTGCCACAGAGGGAGAGGGCACAGCATTTTGGAAACAAACCGCGGCAAAAAATCGTCGTACTTGACCTCCAGAATCATCATGCCGTTTTCATAAGCCGGCACGGTGGGGAGGTGGGGGTCAAACAGATCGCCGCTGCCCTGTCCGGCGCGCAGGTTCATATCAAAGGTCATGCGCACGTTGCCCTCGTCGCAGATGAATACCTCGCGGTCGTAATCCACCGCCACAATCGGACGGAGAATTTTGGTGGCGCAGTCGATATAGCCCATGCGCAGCGCCTTTTCTTTGCCATTATCGGTGTTGTGGCGGATCATGTCGCCCACAAATCCGAAATCCCCTCGCAGAATGCTCCGGCACTGGTCGTAGGTGATGACCGAAGAAGATTTGGAAATGTAGCTGTCGAATTTATCCTTGATCTCAAATTTGATCACCTCGCGGCTGAGGTCGTAAATGCGTATGCGGTATTTTCGTCGTCTGCTCACACCGTCGGACTTTTCATTATAATTGGAGCAGTAAATATCGTCGAGATACATGCTCCTGATGAAATATTTGCCGTCGCTGCCGTGCGCGTCGTGCTTCATAAAGGACAGCGCGCGGCTGCGCAGTTCGACGTAATCCGCATAGGAAATACGGTATTTCAGTTCATGGCGCAGCGGATGATTTTGGTAATGCAAGCCGATGTCACCTGATTTCCTGTAATTCTATCATATAAATCACCATATGTTTTCATTTTATAAAATGATTATATCACATTTGTATAAAAAGTCAAGGAATTTCAAAACGAAAAGTATAAACGCACCGGAACGGAGAATGATACATTTATAACAAATGGATTCTTCACAATCTTGATAGTTTCTGGTAAAAAATATTCAAAATGCCTTGACATCATCGCTTTAAAGTGCTATACTCACAAAGGTACTAATTTCGGAGAACCCAAAAGGGTTCTTCGGCACGAAATTTATTTTTTTGGAGGTTTCATGACAATGAAAATCAAAAGAATTCTGTCTGTCCTTCTCTGCGGCGCGCTTCTCGCGGCTTCCGCTCTTGCCGTTACCGGCTGCAGCGATAACGGCAAGAAGGACGCGGAAAAGGACGGCTACACGGTCGGTATCTGCCAGTTCGTGCAGCATCCCGCGCTGGATGCCGCCACCGAGGGCTTTAAGAAGGCGCTGACCGAGAAGCTGGGCGATAAGGTGACATTCGATGAGCAGAACGCTTCGGGCGATTCCGCCACCTGCGCCACCATCGCTAACCAGTTTGTTTCGTCCAACGTCGATCTGATTATGGCCAATGCCACCCCCGCTTTGCAGGCGGCTGTTTCGGCGACCGCCGAAATTCCGATTCTTGCCACTTCCATCACCGAGTACGGCGTAGCCCTCGGCATTGACAACTTTGACGGCAAGACCGGCATCAACGTGTCCGGTACATCCGACCTCGCGCCGCTGGACAAGCAGGCCGCTATGTTTGCGGAGCTTCTGCCCGACGCAAAGACCGTCGGTATCGTTTACTGCTCCAACGAAGCCAACTCCAAGTATCAGGTCAACGTCGTCAAGAGTGAACTGGAAAAAGCGGGCGTGACTGTTACGGAATACAGCTTCGCCGACTCCAACGACATCGCGCAGGTTGTCACCAAGGCTTGCGAAGAAGTGGACGCGCTCTATATCCCCACCGATAACCAGTGCGCCAACAATGCTGAGTTGATCGACGGCATCGCGGCTGCTGCCAAGAAGCCGATCATTGCGGGCGAAGAGGGTATCTGCAAGGGCTGCGGCATTGCTACCCTTTCCATCAGCTACTCCACCATCGGCTACAACACCGGTCTGATGGCGTATGAGATTCTTGTCAACGGCAAGGATCCCGCCGACATGGAAATCCAGTACGACGACGCGCCGGTTTACAAGTATGTCGCTTCCCGCTGCGAAACGCTCGGTATCACCGTTCCCGACAGCTATGAGGCGATTGCCGACTAAGGCTTGTCTTTTTCGCCTCTGACTTCGTTGTCAAAGCTTGGAATACACCAAGTATTCCCGCGCTTTTCCGCCTTGTCATAGTCGAAAAATCCTGCGCCATCTTTGTACATCTTATTTCTTCACAGTTCCTAATTCCGAAGACGGCATAATTCAATAAACAACACTTTTCAAAATCTGCGATAGGGCGATTTTTTTCAAATCACGCCTTATCGCTGATTTTGGTATTACTCATATTCTATCCATCTGATAACGAAAGGACAATGATTTTCCGTGCCATTTCTTAACGCCATGCCCGGCGCAATCACGCAGGGCATCATCTGGGGTATCATGGCGATCGGCGTGTACCTCACCTTTAAAATTCTCGACGTAGCCGATCTGAGCGTGGACGGTTCCTTTGCCACCGGCGGAGCGGTGCTTGTCTCAATGGTGACGGCGGGACAGAATATTTATTTCGCGATGTTCTGCGCGTTTCTCGCGGGCTGTCTCGCGGGTCTGGCGACAGGCCTTTTTCACACCAAGTTCGGCATACCCGCTATTCTCGCGGGTATTCTCACGCAGCTCGGTCTTTACTCCATCAATCTGCGGATTCAGAACGATATGGCGAACCTGCCGCTTTCCTATATGAAATACCAATATCCCATCACGCTGCGCAATATCAATCAGTCGCTGGTCATCTGCGCGGTCATCGCGGTGCTGCTGATTGCCATTCTTTACTGGTTCTTCGGCACAGAGAGAGGACATTCCCTGCGTGTCACCGGCAGCAACCTCGAAATGGCCCGCGCCAACGGCATCAACACCGATAACAACAAGATTCTCGGTATCGTGCTGTCCAACGGCATTGTGGCTTTTTCGGGCGGCTTGCTGGCGCAGTACCAGGGCTTCTGCGATGTGAATATGGGCAGAGGCGCCATTGTCATCGGTCTGGCGGCTGTGATTATCGGCGAGGTCATTTTCGGCAAGATTTTCCATAACTTTGCGCTCCGGCTGCTTGCCACCATCATCGGCGGCGTTGTCTACTACGTCGTTATCACGCTGGTGCTTAACTTCGGTATGAAGGCAAACGATCTCAAGCTCTTTACCGCGCTGGTGGTCGGTTTCTTCCTCGGCATCCCCTACTGGAAGAACCAGATCAGCCAGAAATTCAGCAGAAAAACCTATTCCGATAAAGAGGAGGTCATCGAAAATGCTTGAAGTCAAGGGACTGTACAAGACCTTTAATCCCGGCTCGGTCAACGAGAAAAAGGCGCTCAACGGCATTGATCTGACGCTCAACGAGGGCGATTTCGTCACCGTCATCGGCGGCAACGGCGCGGGAAAATCCACCATGCTCAACATGATTGCGGGCGTATATCCGGTGGATCGCGGCACCATCACTATTGATGGCATTGACGTGACCAAGCTCTCGGAGCATAAACGCGCCAAATACATCGGCCGGGTGTTTCAGGATCCCAGAATGGGTACCGCCGCCGATATGTGGCTGGAGGAAAACCTCGCCATTGCCAACCGCCGCGGCAAATTCCGCGGGCTGAATTGGTCGATTTCCGGCAAGGAGCGCAAGGAATTCAAAGAGATGCTGGCAAAGCTGGACTTGGGGCTGGAAAACCGCATGACCACCAAGGTGGGGCTGCTCTCCGGCGGTCAGCGTCAGGCCGTCACGCTGCTCATGGCGGTCATGAATCACCCCAAGCTGCTTCTTCTTGATGAGCATACCGCCGCCCTCGACCCCAAGACGGCGAAGAATGTTCTCGAACTGTCGGACAAATTCATTCAGGAGAACCACCTCACGGCGCTCATGGTCACGCACAATATGCGCGACGCGATTGCCCACGGCAACCGTCTGATCATGATGAATGAGGGCAGAATCATTCTGGATGTGAGCGGCGAAGAAAAGAAAAACCTTACTGTGGAAGAACTGCTGGGCGAATTTGCCAAGCTGAGCGGTTCGGAATTTGCCAACGACAGGGCGCTTCTGGCAAACTGACAGGGAGAAACCGATTGATGATAAAAAAGGAACCCGATTGCATGCCGAAGATTCGGACGGATCGGGTCCTTTTGATAAGAACAGTCTTATGGAACAAAGGGTGATTGTAATGAGAAAAAACAAAAGAACGGCGAGAACAGCCGCATTATTATTTTCTGTCGTGCTGATGCTTGTCTCTGTGACATCCTGCTTTAAGAAGGGGGAGGACTCTGTGGAATATCCCGTGACGGAGAAACCTACCTATATGATTTACTACGGTTTGGTGGATGACAATGTGGTGGAGCATGCCAAGCAGTACGACATTGTCATTTTGCACCCGAACCAGGGCGGCTTGACGGCCAAGCAGGTGGACGCGATACAATCGACAGGCACCAAGGTGCTGGCCTATCTCGCGGTGGGAGAGGATTTGCGCACATCCGGCAAAACGCCGGAGGAAATGCGGGAGGATCCGCGGTTTACGGGTGACGGCAGCGGGCCCCGTGTGGATCCCCGTGCCGAGGGAGACAACACACTGGAAAATGCCGTCGTGAGCGGCAGCGATTCCCCCGGCGGTTCAGGGTTTGCGTCCTATTACCTGGATGACAACGATCACGACGGACTGCCGGACATCAATCCCTATTTCTTCTGCGCCTACACCAATATCGGTGATCCTAACTGGTATCAGGTTCTTGACACCATGACGGTGGACGGAGAAGACGGTGTGGCCGGCATCCGCGAAATCCTGACGGAAGAATACGGACGGGGACTGGGCTGTGACGGACTCTTTTTGGATACCATTGATACCTGCGCGCCGAATGCCTATACCGACGATGACAACCCCGCCAGAACCCGCTTTGAATGGACGGCGGTAGGAGTTTCGGAACTGATGGCGCGTATCAAAGCGGATTATCCCGGTACGCTGATCTGTCAGAACCGCGGCTTGTTTTTCTACAATCATCTGCTTGAACATTATCGTTATAATCCCAGAGCCAATGTGGATTATCTGTTTTTTGAAAGCTATCGGCTTGATTCCAATCCGGAGCAGTTGTATAATGAAGGCTTTTTTGCTGACAACAAGTACAATCTTGTTCCCCGTCTGGCAGTGGAGTCCCGCTGCGGCGAAGGCTTTACGGTGCTGTCGCTGGGATATGCCGAGGGGCCGGAAGAATACGACCTGCTCAATACGCTGATCGGAAAATCCAAAAAAGGACTGGAAGTGTTGCGTCAGGACGTGGAGGAAGCCGATGAACTCGCGGGTTTTTCCCATTACATTACCAATGCCCCGTTGACGCAGCTCAATGACTTTGTGATGATCAACCGCAATCCGGAGGATGACAAGGCGCCCGTGTGGAGCAGCGTCTACAACAATTCTTCCGAGTGGCCGCCGCACGAACCGGAGGCGCGCGTGGGGCTTGGCGAGGTGAAATCGGAGGAAAGCCGCTGTGTGACGGTTACATGGGATGTGGCGCTCGATCAGACAGGCGTATGCTATACGCTGTATTATCAGCCGGAACCCTTTGATTTTGACGCGGATCCCGATCTGATAAAAGCCAAAAAAGTCCTTCTCAACCCCACTATTACCGAAGATTATCAAAAGGGCGTGACCGACGCCTATCCCTACTGCGCTACGGTGGATGCGATGGAATCCGGCAAGGAATATTCCTTTGTGTTGCGGGCGACAGACACCTCTCCGCAGCACAATGAGGAAAAGAATACCGTGGTAAAGACGGCTGTTATTCAGTAACCGTTTTAGCCGAAAATTCGTATTATTTCCTTCTATAGCAAAAAGCAAAAACAAGGTACGCCGTTTTCATCAGGACAGCGTACCTTGTTTTCATTCAGTAATGCACCATATTTCGGATTCTTTCGTCCAGCGCGTCTCTGTCGATGGGGACATTGTTCAGGCGGATGTCGTGCAGCTTTGTCAGCGGGTCAAGGTTGGGCAGCGCCGTGATATGCTTTAAGTCCTGCAATGCCAGCTTTTCGAGGTTGACCAGCCGGCTGATGAAGTCAATGTCGGTCAGTTTCAGAATACGCCACAGCTCCAGCTCTTTGAGCTGTGTCAGTTCTCCCAGAGCCGAAAGATCGTTGTTGCCGCAATACAGCAGATGAAAGCGCTCAATCGGCATATCCCGCAGAAATCCAAAATCCGCGACTTTGATGCCCCGCAGCCACAGTTCATGGAGATGGGGCAGGGCGGCAATGCATGGGAGGTGCTTTTTCGCCTTTTGTCCGAGAAAAAGGGTGCGCAGTCCGGCATACCGCAGCAGCCATTCGCAGTCAAATCCGATGCCGCCTTTCATGGTGTCGGCCACGATCGTCAAATCCTCCAGATCGGGAGACAGGTTTTGAAGAAAGCTGTAATCATGCAGGTCAAAAAGATTAAGGTGCAGCGCTTTGAGGCGAGGCAGTTGACACAGCACATGCGGGTCGATGGCGTCGGGGCAATTGACCAGCCAGCCCTCCACCCGAAGCCGCGTCAGGTGCGGCATATCGGTCAGGAACGGGATATCAAACGGCTCCATAATGGAAAAGACGCGAAACGTGAGGTCGGGACGCGCTTCCAGCAGGTGGTCGATCAATGCATAAGCTTCATCACACAGCGGATTCTGGATCTGCACCGTATGAATGCGGGGGTTATCCGCGATTTGCCGGAACATTTCATCGTCGATGTCGCGCCAGCCGACATACCGAAGCACCCCGCTTACCCAAGACTCCTCCGCGATCTGCACGTGGCTGCCAAAATCAATATAGGCTCCCATAAATAAACTCCTTTACATTTTCTCATTTAACTCCCTACTCCACGCTTTCTTTGATAATCTTGACGTGCAGCACGCGTTTTGGGGTGGCTTCTGAGACGGAAATGCGGTAGCCGCCGAAGGAAATGCCTTCTCCCACAGCGGGAATTTTGCCCATGCGTTCGGTGAGCCAGCCGCCGACCGTGACCGCTTCGGTTTCCTCGTCCTCTTCGATTTCCATGATTTCAAAAACCTTACTGAGCGAAGCCACGCCCGCGACGATGTAACCGCCGTCGCCACAGCGTTCGATCTCGCTGGTAATTACGTCGTTTTCGTCCCAGATTTCGCCCACCAGTTCTTCAAGAATGTCCTCCATCGTGATAATGCCCACAGTGCCGCCGAATTCGTCGATTACCACCGCCATATGACAGCGTGCGTGCTGGAAAATGCGGAGCAGTTCGGAAATCTTGGTGTTTTTGGGAATGTATTCCACCGAAATCAGCAGGGAGGGAATGTCAACCGCCTTGTCGAAATACAGTTTTTCATAAAAATCCCGTTCGTGCAGAATGCCCACGATGTTGTCGATGGTGCCTTTGTAGACGGGGATGCGGGAGTAGTGGTTGTTTTTAAAGAGGGAGGCGAATTTTTCGGGCGGTGTGTCGATCTCCGCCGCCAGAATATCCACGCGCGGGGTGAGAATATGCACCACTTCCAGGTCGTTGAATTCAATCGCGGAGCGGATGAGTTCGCCTTGGTTTTCCCCGATGCCGCCCTCATTCTGCGCTTCATCCACAATCGTGATGAGTTCGTCGTCGGTAATGGCGCTGCCGCCTTCGACGCGCAGCAGCTTGGCGATGACTTTTTTCCACTGGGTAAAGAGCCAGTTGACAGGAGTGAGAAGCGTTTGCAGCAGCGAAATGACGGGGGCGGAGAACATCGCGAAGCTTTCAGGCACTTCCTTGGCGATGCTTTTGGGGGTAATCTCGCTGAAAATCAGCAGCAGCACCGTCATGACCAGCGTGGCCACCGTCACACCCGCGTCGCCAAAGAGCGAAGTGAACAGCACCGTTGCGATGGAAGAAGCGGCGATATTCACGATATTGTTGCCAATGAGCACGGTGGAAAGCAGTTCGTCAAAGTTTTCGGTCAGTCGCAGGGCGTGCGCAGCTTTTTTGTTGCCGTCCGCCGCCATGTTTTTGAGACGAATCTTATTGACGCCGGAAAACGCCGTCTCTGTCGCGGAAAAATAAGCGGAGAGTATGACCAGCAGCACCAGCGCCGGGGCGCGGTAATCGAAATTTGACATAATATGAAAATACCTCCTTGGGGAGTCGTCAGCGGGAAGTTCACTAAGACATTTCACATTTCACACTTCACACTTCACATTTCACACCTCACATTATACCATATCTTCTTATAAAATGCAAACGGACGAAATCACGATGTGAAACACAAGGGATTTCGCCCGTTTTGTAATGAAAAAACGAAAGAATTATTTGACGGTCTGGAGATACGCCTTTTTGATGGTGACGTCTTTCAAAGGCTTGTTGTTGCTGTCGGTTTCGACTTCCGCGATCTTGTCCACGATCTTCATGCCCTCGTAAACCTGACCGAAAACGGTGTGACCGCTCTGGTTGATGCCCATGGCCTTGAACTGGCCGTCAAGGTAAGGCGTGCCGCCGTTCTTTTCATAAGCGTCCGCCGCCCACTGCGCGCCGCCGTAGCTGACGAATGTTTCCGCGTCAATGAGATTGCCATAGGAAGCTGTGGTGGTCTGCACAATGAAGAATTGGCTGCTGTTGGTGTTGGTGCCGGCGTTGGCCATCGACACAGCGCCGCGAATGTTGTAGAGATTGCGTCCGAATTCGTCCTCAAACGCCTTGTAGCCCTCAAACGCCGTGTCGCCGCCGGTGCCGATAGCGGTCGGGTCGCCGCTCTGGATCATGAAGTTGTCCATGACGCGGTGGAACGTGATGCCGTTGTAGTAGCCGTTTTTGATCAGGGTTTTGAAATTCTCAACGGCGGTGGGAACATATTCGGGGAAAAGACGAATCCTGATGGTACCCATGGATGTTTCGAGAACCGCGACTTCTTCTCCCTTGGCCGGCTTTTTGAGCTGCTCGCCGTCGGGAGCCTGCGTAAATTCCGTGGAAGCCGGATAGACTTCATCGGAAGAATAGAGCGCCGACTCAATGCCGGAGGAAGTGGTGTCTGCCGCGGCATTGGATGCGACAGCGGTGTAATCCTTCTTGCGCTGTTCCTTGTCGCTTATGATGATAATGACCATCAGAACGATAAATGCCACCAGAATGCACCCCACGAGGACGAGGAGCTGCGTGATACGCTGCTGACGCTCCAGTTCGCGGCGCTGTGAAGTAGTGAGTTTCTTTTTGGTCTGGCTGCTCGCATGGGTGGTGTGGCGAACAGCGGTTTTTTTGGCGGCGGACGCCGTTCTCGCCGATGAGGTCGTTTTTTTGCCGGACGAAGAATGCGTTCCCGAAGTATGTGTACCGCCGGAAGAAGTTTTTTTGCCCGATGTTGTTTTTTTAGCCGGAGAGGAAGAAGTTCTGCCCGACGTATTCTTTTTTCTGGTGTCTGACATAATAAAATCGTAGACTCCTTTAGCGTGATATGATTAGTAGAAAAACAGCCGGTAAAACGGCGTGTTGCGAACGAAAAAAAACAGCAGCACTACCGCAATGGCCGCAATTCCCCACGGCAAGGTGACGCAAAGGCTGTATTTTTTATAGGGTCGCCTGACCAGTGAAATGACAAGCCGCGCGTACAGATAGCCCAGCCAGCACAGAAAGGCGAAATAGAGCGGATTATAGTAAATCGCCGTGAACAAATCACCGCGCACCAGAGCGAGCGTCGCTCTGGTGGCGCCGCACGAGAGGCAGCGCAGTCCCGTTAAAGTATTCAGCGCGCAGGGGGGCAGCAGATGGGCAAAATACCCGCTGTTGTGTCCTACGACTGCGGCGGCGGCCGCGCTGCCTATGGGAAGCAGCACGGCAAGCCAAAAAGCGGTACGGTAGTTTTTGTCACGGCTAAGCATCGTTTTCAGATAGCTTTGTTTCATCTCAGACAATAAGGAAGATGGCTCACGCGGAGATTATCTTCTCTTTTTGCCGCCCACCTTAATTTTAGCGGGTTCTTCTTCTTTAACAGGCTCTTCCGCCGCTTTTTCTTCTTCGGGCAGATCGCTGGTGCAGTTGGGGCACTTGCAGGCGGCAAGGGGAATTTCGGAGCAGCAGAAGGGGCAGACTTTCGTGGTGATTTCTTCCTCTTCTTCTTTCTTCTTTTTGCCGATGGTGGAAACCTTATTGACCGCCTTGACGATAAGGAAAATCACCAGCGCCATGATGACGAAGTTGATGATATCCGCCAAAAACGCGCCGATGGGCATGTCCAGTTTGTAGAACTTAATGCTGAGGTTGCCCACGCCGCTGGTGGCGTCCGCCGCGCCGAAGCAGTTGAGAATCGGCTGGATAATGTTGGTGGTGAGCGAAGTGACAAGCCCCGAGAAAGCAGAACCGATCAGAACACCGACGGCGAGATCGAGCATATTGCCCTTGAGTGCGAATTCTTTGAATTCTTCGAGAAACTTTTTCATGAGATAACCTCCAAAGGATTTGATTTACCATTCATTATAGCACATGTTTACGGGAAAAGCAATGCAAATTTTATAAAATTTGAGTGGAAAATCGGTTTTTGTTCGGCAGATTTTTTTTGACGCCGACAGGATCCTCCTCCGCCCGCCGGTAGAGGATTCGCCTGCCGTCCTTTCCGACCGCTTCGGTCAGTCCCAGAAAAGTGAGCAGATTGAGCACCCGCCGCGCCGTGGGCAGATCGGTGACGGCCGCCTGCGCCAGCTCCGCCGCGCCGAAAGGGCCGGATAAATGAGCAGGGAGAAAAATATCGTAATCCGACGGTTGAGCGAGGATGATTTCGTCAACAATATCGGTAGGCAGGATGTCGGAGACATATTCCCCCTGCCGCGCGCGCTGTTTTTTGCGGCGGCGTGTATGAACGCCGAAAGAGCGTATTTCGTCCGCTTCGAGCAGCGGCAGACGGACGGTGAGCCGCTGCTGCGGGAGAAGAGGTTTCAGGGCGTAAAGCTCACGCATGGCGGTGTAAAGACTGCCGTGCTTGGGGGAAAACCGCACGGAGGCGACTTCGCCCGTGTCGCCGTCAAGACTGACAATGCGTTTGCGAAGGATGACGGGATGCACCACCGTGACGGGAGCGGCTTCCAGCAGCTCCGTCAGCTTGGGCCTGAGATGCGCCACGCCGCGGGTCTGGATTTCGATGACGCCATGCTCTCCGACGATATCCGCCACATAGCTGCCGACGGGAATTTCGTGGCGGCTGCCGTCGGGTTCGTAGTACCATTTGAGAACCGCGTGGAGCGATTTTTCCCCCAGCGTGCCGATGGAATCCCCCGTGCGGGAACGGGAGGCCGCTTTTTCGCAGGCCGCGCGAAAGGCCTCTTTATCAATGGATGCCGCGTCTGGCGTGCGGTTCGGGCTGCTGCTGTTTTTGCCGTTTTTGATATCTGTCGCCTCTTCCAAAAAAATCTGTTGTAATTATGCGAAATCAATGCTATAATGATTATAACAAAACGGGAAAAAATTGCAATGCCTATCTTGAGGAAAAGAGTGAACGGAAAAGTTGGAAATGAGAGAGAGGATTGACAAGACGTGGATACCCTCGCCGGTGGCGGATGTGCTGACACGTCTGGAGAACGCCGGCTTTGAGGCGTATCTCGTGGGCGGCTGCGTGCGGGATTGGCTGATGGGAAACACGCCGAGGGATTACGACGTGACAACCAATGCGCTTGTGGAGCAGACGCAAGAGGTGTTTCGGGATTTCCCCGTGATCGCGACGGGCATCAAGCACGGCACCGTGACGGTGCTCACGGAGGGAATCCCTGTGGAAGTGACCACTTATCGCGTGGACGGCAGCTATTCCGACGGACGGCACCCCGACTGTGTATCCTTTACCTCGCGGCTGGGGGATGATCTTGCCCGCAGGGATTTCACGGTCAATGCGTTTGCCTATTCTCCCGTGCGCGGATTTGCGGACGCCTTTGGCGGAAAGTACGATCTGGCCCGAAAGCGCATACGCTGCGTGGGAAACCCCGACAAGCGATTCGGAGAGGATGCGCTGCGCATTCTGCGCGCGCTGCGGTTTGCGTCGGTGCTGGGATTTTCCGTGGAAAAGCAAACCGCCGACAGCCTTCACCGCAACCGGTTTCTTTTGAAGAAAATCGCCAAGGAGCGCGTGACGGAGGAACTCATGAAGCTGCTCTGCGGAGACGGCGCGGAGAGAGTGCTGCGGGAGTTTTCCGATGTGATAGCGGTGGTTCTGCCGCAGATCAAGCCCATGTTCGGCTTTGCGCAGCACAGTCCCTACCACATCTACGACGTGTGGGAGCATACGCTGCGGGTTGTGGCGGCGGCTCCTGCCGACAGGGGATTGCGGCTGGCCGCGCTGCTGCACGACAGCGGCAAACCGCAGTGCTTTTCCCTTGACGAAAATGGCGTGGGGCATTTTTACGGACATGCCAATGCAAGCGAAGAAATCGCAAAGGACGTCTTTCGCCGTTCCCTTCGTCTTGACAAGGCAACCGCCCGGCGGGTGCTGTTGCTGGTGCGATATCATGACGAACCCATCGAACCTTCCCGCAAAATCGTCCGTCGGCGGCTGATGAAGCACGGAGAGCACGCGCTGCGCGATCTGATCGCTCTTCACCGCGCGGATGTGGCCGGACAGTCCCCCCAAAGGCTGCAAAACAGATTGGCTGCGCTGGATGAGGCGGAGCATATTCTGGACGAGCTGGCGGCGGAGCATGTGTGCGTGTCGGTCAGCGATCTGCGCATCCGCGGCAGCGATCTGATAAGCAGCGGCGTCGGGCAGGGCAAGGCAATCGGAGATATTCTCCGGATACTGCTGCGTGAAGTCGGAGAGGAAACACTCGACAATGAACCCGAAGCGCTCCGAAAAAGAGCGCTGGAAATATACTCGGATTATTCAAAAAAGAAGGAATGATCGTATGAAAACATCCCATTTTATGCGTTGGCGGATTCTTCTGGCGGCTGTCGTTCTGACAGCGGCGCTTTCTCTGTCGGCGTGCACGGTTCCGTGGCAGGAGGTTACGGTAGAGACGGTGACGGCAAACGGATTGTCCCTCCCCGAAGTCAGCGGCTTTATCAGAAACGATGATATCAATGAGGCGCTGGCCGATTGCTTTGCGCCCTATGCGCAGCAGGTGCAGACCGTGACGGACAACTCCGACGGAAAGCTGTCGATCGTCTACACAATGAAGCTGGCGGCCGGTTCGACTGACGCCAACGCCAAATACCGTATGAGCATGAATCTCACCGACGGCAGGGAAAATCTGGAGGTCGCGAGCGCCGTTGTCAGCGGATGGAATAGGGTGGCGCCGAATGAAGGGCAGGATCTGTCGTGGATTTCCTCCGCAGATGTGGCGGAAACCGCACTCTCGCTGCGGCATGTCGGCATGGATATTGATTTTGCCGATTTGCAGGGCAATGCCGACGAACGCTTTACGGTGGAGACTTTTGTGAAGCTCTACGAAGCGTTTGCGGGAAAAGCAACGGATGTTTCGGATATCACGGTCGGCGGAGACGATGATCTGTATAAAAAAGCGCTTAAGCTGGGGGTTATCAACGCATACGGCGCGGGGGAGTATGAGTTTGATTCCCAATCCTATGTCGGCCAGGTGGAAACCGCGGCGGAAGCAGTTATGCGGGCGGTGGAGCGCGACGTCTACGGCCGCCAGAGTGAAGCCGTTACGGGACAGGAGTTTGCCGATATGATCCGCACGTTTTTCATGACGATTTCTCCTGAAGAAGCGGAGGATTCCCCTTATCTGTGGTCGGCAATGAGCGAAGCGGACGTAAACGCGATTCTGGATGACACCGGCATGAAGGAGCAGCCTCTGACGCGCAGAGACGGCGCGGAGCTGGTGGTTCGTATCATGCAGAACGGGCCGAAATACGGCATGAAATACCGCGACAACGGGTTGCATTTTATCGACGATTCCGACAGCATATGGGTCAGACGTGCCGTAACCCACGGATTTATGAATTATTACGGCGATTCGATGCTGTTTGCGCCGGACGAGGGGCTGACTGTCACCAACGCGATTGCCAACGCCAGAACTTATGTCATGACACGCTTCAACGACTGGAGTTACGCGATGGATTATTCGTGGGACGCCAATTACAGTCAGTTGGACGTCGTGCTGGCAGCGGGTCGGGTGGCACGTTATTTTGACGGGCGACCCGATGAGGATAAGCAGTTTGAAGTCAAAACCGTCATCAATGACCGCGATTACGATTGGTTCTTTTCTCAGAAAAACACGGGCGACTATTCCGGCGTGAACTGTATGCCGTCGATCGCCGCCATGGCGTCCCACTGGTACGATCAGAACAGCACCGCTACCGTCCGGAAAATGAGAGCTACCAGCAGCATCACCGATGGCTGGACAGCCTATGAGCTTCGGAGCGGACTGGATGCTTATAAGGTACCCTACCAGGTGGAAAACAACGATCTGGAATCCATTACCAAGGCGCTCGATGAGGGCAAGATCGTTCTGGCGCAGTACAGCGACAGACCCTACGAGATGTCGGGACATTGCTATGTGATTTACGGGTATCGCCAATTTAAAAATTCCACTACTTTCATCATCAATGACTCCGACTCGCTCAGTTCCCGCGCGGAAATATTCGGGCGGCAGGCAGGCAACGGCGACGAACTGGAGGCGAATTTCTCCCTTTGGAGCATTCAGCGTTTTGTCAGCGATGTGACGGTAATCGGATAGGGAGGTTGGCCGCATTCCTTGATGGGAATGATTTGTGCCGGAATAGATTTACTTTTGAAGCATACTATGATACAATAACGCATGATGTATGGGTGGCGATTTTATCAAAGCGCCGTGTTGCGCCGCGTGAATGGAATGGATTTCTTCTTGCAATAATACGCGGTGGTGAAGGCTCACAGCATGGGTATGAGAGCGCGTGAAGGAGGAATATTGTATGAATCCAAACAGTGAGGGCGAAAAACAAACAGACAGCGAATGGGAAGAAGTCTATGAGGACGAACCCGTGGAAGAAGCCGACGGGGACGAACCCGCAGAAGAAGCCGATGAGGACGAACCCGTAGAAGAAGCCGACGGGGACGAACCCGTAGAAGAAGCCGACGGGGACGAACCCGTGGAAGAAGCCGATGAGGACGAACCCGTAGAAGAAGCCGACGGGGACGAACCCGTGGAAGAAGCCGACGGGGACGAACCCGCACGAGAAGCCGATGAGGACGAACCCGCAGAAGTAGTCTATGAGGACGAACCCGTAGAAGAAGCCGACGGAGACGAACCCGCACAAGAAGCCGACGGGGACGAACCCGTGGAAGAAGCCGAGGGGGGCGAACCCGTGGAAGAAGCGGATGAGGACGAACCCGTGGAAGAAGCGGATGAGGACGAATCCGCAGAAGAAGCCGACGGGGACGAACCCGTGGAAGAAGCCGACGGGGACGAACCCGTGGAAGAAGCCGACGGGGACGAACCCGCAGAAGAAGCCGACGGAGACGAACCCGCAGAAGAAGCCGATGAGGACGAACCCGTAGAAGAAGGCGATGGGGAGGACTCCGAGGAAGGAGCCTATGAGGACAACTCCGAGGAAGAAGTCTATGAGGATGTTGACGAGATAGCGGATGATGACGACACCGAAGCAATCTATGCCGCCATAGAGGAAGATGAAAACACGGTGGATTTATTCCGGCTAGCGGCTGAGGCGGAAGAAGAAAACATGGTGGATCTCTTTGATGTTGCCAAAGACCGCATGTCCTGTTTGCCGGAACAGCAGAATCACGGCGCATTCTATTATTGGTGCAAACGAAAGACGGCGGCGGGCTGGGTGTCGTTCGGCGCGAAATGTTTAGGCGCTGTGCTGCTGTTGGTCTGCCTGTTCGCGGTGCTGTATTTTAACGGACTTCTTGATCTGATCGACTACCGTGCGGCGGATGATTTTGAGCAGTATTACAACCTGAGCGATACCGATTATCACGCGGATAACGCGGATGTATATTCCAACCCCACCAATTACAACGAAAGCACCACCATCGACGGATTTGACCCGTCCATGATCGACATTCCCAAGGAGGATGTGGTCAATATCCTGCTGATCGGCACCGATGTGCGAAACGGTACTTATGAGGACAGGGGCAACACCGATTCGATGATTCTGCTGTCCGTCAACACCCGCGACAAAAACATCAAGCTCACCTCGTTCATGCGGGATATGTACGTCGATATTCCCGGGCGCGAATGGCAGCGTCTGAATGCCGCCTATGCCTACGGGGGTCCGCAGCTTCTTTTCGATACGCTGGAACGCAATTTTGACGTGGATGTGGATCAGTATGTCCGTGTCAATTTTGCCAATTTCCGCAAGATCATTGACAAGGTCGGGGGCGTGAATATCGAGCTGACCGAAGCGGAAGCGCGTTACATGAACAAATATTCCCAAAAATATAAAACCAAGCCGGTGGAACCCGGCATGCAGCGTTTGGATGGCGCGCAGGCGCTGTCTTATGCCCGTTGCCGCAAGATCGACAGCGACTTCAACCGCACAGGGCGGCAGCGCAAAGTGATTCTGGCGGCGGTCAACGAAATCAGGCACTGCAATGTCATGGAGCTGAACAGCCTGCTCAACACCATTCTCCCCATGATTCAGACCAACATGAGCAAGCGGCAGATTCTCAATCTCATGGCGGATTCGGTCAATTATCTCAACAACGACATCGAAACGCTGAATATTCCTATCAAGAATAGCTGGCAGTCCGCCACCATTCGCAAGATGTCGGTCATCTGCCCCAACTTTGCGCTGAACAAGACCGCCATTCTCGCCCATGTTTACAGCACCTACCGGCTGGATGTGGACGGCACGCGCTATCAGAATTTCGATGTCCCCGGCAGTGAAAAGACGACCAGAACCACGCAGACCACGCAGACCACACAGACATTCCTCCCGACAGAGAACCAGTCTACTTCTGCGCCTGCGAAAACCACAGAAACCGCAGCGACGAGCACTACTTCGGTGCCAACGGAACAGACACAGGAAACACAGGGAACAGAAACGGCCGCCCCCACCGAAACGACCGCGCCGACGCAGACCGAAAAAACAACAGCCGACGCAGGGACGCAGCAAGAGCCAATGGAAAACGATGAAGCCGTGAGCTGAGTGTCCGCTTCGCTGAAACAACCAAAAACCGCCTTGTTTTTTGACAGACAAAGCGGTTTTTTTGTGTAAAGCGCAGAAATGTGTGGATTTGATAAAAAAACGCGGCGGTGTAAAAGATTTTACTTGACAGCGGCGAAAAAAAGAGGTATAATAGTGCTCACCGAGTGTAAAGAAAAAATCTTTACAACGGTGCGGACAGGAAGAAGAGCGGAGGCGGTTTCATTGGCGGTCAATCCCGAATTTACGGTTCTGATGGATGTTTACGGCAGTATTCTGACCCAGAAGGAACGCGACATGATGGAGTATTATTACAATGACGATCTGTCGCTGCGGGAAATCTCCGACAACGAAAACATCGCCCGTCGCGAGCGCCGCGAGGCCGGAGAAACGGCTTACCGCGAAAACGACACCATTTCGCGCCAGGGCGTTCGGGACACCATCAAGCGGGCCGAGGCCAAGCTCCTTTCTATGGAGGAAAAGCTGGGGCTGGTGCGCAAGAACCGCGAGATGTCGGACATTATCGCGGAAATCCGCAAAAACGCCGAAATCGCGGCGAGACGTGCCTATCAGGCGCGCGCCCCCAAGGAGATCATCACGGCCGCGTCCGAGATCGACACTTTGGCGGAAAAGCTACAGGAATATTTATGATAACGATATATTTTATGATTATTTTGGATAGACGGGAGATGGATTCATGGCGTTTGAAGGTCTTACCGAAAAACTGACCAACGCGTTTAAAAAGCTGCGTTCCAAGGGCAAGCTCACCGAGGCCGACGTCAAAGAGGCCATGCGCGAGGTGCGGCTGGCGCTGCTGGAAGCCGACGTCAATTTCAAGGTCGCCAAGGATTTTACCAATCGCGTGGTGGAAAAGGCGGTCGGCACCGAGATTCTCGAGAGTCTCACCCCCGGACAGCAGGTGGTCAAGCTGGTCAACGACGAGCTGACCGAACTCATGGGCGGCGCCGCGTCAAGAATTGCCGTTCCCAACCGTCCCCCCTGCATTATCATGCTCTGCGGTTTGCAGGGTTCCGGTAAAACGACCCACGCGGGCAAGCTCGCTTATATGATGCGCAAAGAGGGCAAACATCCTCTGCTGGTGGCCTGCGACGTGTACCGTCCGGCGGCTATCGAACAGCTTAAAGTAGTGGGCGAAAAAGCGGGCGTGCCGGTCTTTGAAATGGGACAGATCAACCCTGTCAAGATCACGCAGGAGGCGCTCAAATTCGCCAAAGACCACGGCAACGACACGGTGATTATCGACACCGCCGGCCGTCTGCATATTGACGAAGCCCTGATGAACGAACTGAAAGAGGTCAAGGCGGCCGTCAAACCCCATGAAATCATGCTGGTGGTTGACGCGATGACCGGTCAGGACGCGGTCAATGTGGCCAAGACCTTTGACGAAGCGCTCGGCATCGACGGTGTGATTCTCACCAAACTCGACGGCGACACACGCGGCGGCGCGGCGCTCTCGGTCAGAGCCGTCACCGGAAAGCCTATCAAATTTGTGGGTACGGGTGAAAAGCAGGAGGATCTGGAGCAGTTCCACCCCTCGCGCATGGCGTCCCGTATTCTCGGCATGGGCGACGTGCTCAGTCTGATTGAAAAGGCGGAGCAGAATCTCGACGAGAAAAACGCTCTCGAATTGCAGCAAAAGCTCAAAACCAGCACCTTTGATTTCAACGATCTGCTCGGTCAGTTTCAGCAAATGCGGAAAATGGGGCCGCTCAAAAATCTGGTCGCCATGATTCCCGGCATGGAACAGCACATGGGCGAGATTGATATCGACGACAGAATGCTCGACCGCATCGAGGCGATCATTTATTCCATGACGCCGCGTGAACGCGAGAAGCCCGATCTGCTCAACGCCAGCCGCAAGCGCCGCATTGCCGCGGGCTGCGGTATGAAAGTGGAGGACGTCAACCGTCTGGTCAAACAGGTGGAAATGATGCAGAAGATGTTCAAGCAGGTCGGCGGCAAAAAGGGCAAGGGACTGCGCAACATGATGCGCGGCATGCCCGGCGGTATGCCCGGTATGGGCGGCTTTGGCAAAATGCCGAAAAACAAGCGGTAAACTTTTACGGTTTGTTTTCATATAAACGGATGCGTCCGCGCATCCCATAACCATCAGCAATACGCATTATCCTGACATGGAGGTGAAAACACAATGGCAGTGAAAATCAGACTTCGCCGCATCGGTTCCAAGGGCAACCCCTTCTACCGTGTGGTGGTGGCCGACTCCAGATATCCCAGAGACGGCCGCTTCATCGAAGAAATCGGTACCTACAACCCCATGACCGATCCTTCCGAGGTCAAGATCGACGCGGATAAGGCAAAGGCTTGGATCGCTAACGGCGCTCAGCCCACCGACACCGTCAAGAACTTGCTCAAAAAAGAGGGTATTCTGTAATTTCCGTAGGCAGGAAATCAAGAAGCTCTACTTATCCCACGGCAGTCCGCCTCTCGTCGGATTGCCGTATCGTTTGCCCCAGGAGGTATTTCAGTTATGAAAGAATTGCTTGAAGTGATCGCACGCGGTCTGGTGCAGAATCCCGACGGCGTGAGAGTGGAAGAAAGCGAGCCGGCAGAAGACGGCACCGTAACCTTCACCCTTTATGTTGACGAGGACGATAAAGGACGCGTTATCGGCAAACAGGGCAGAATCGCCAAGTCGATCCGCACTGTGATGCGCGCCGCCGCCACTCGCGAGAACAAGAAGGTCATGGTGGAGATCGACTGATCCCTGCCGTGAATTTCAAACAATTTGCAGCCAATCAAAAGCGCAGCGGGCAGCCGTATCTCTACGACTGGCCGGTGCGTTTTTTATCATAGAAAAAATATAGGGAGGAATTACTCATGCAGAAACAATTCTTGGAAACCGGAAAAATTACAGGTACGCATGGCCTGAAAGGGGAAGTGCGGGTGCAGCCGTGGGCGGATTCGCCGGAATTCCTCAGCGAATTTGATGAGCTGTATCTCGACAAGGGTGCTCAAAAAATCGAGATCACCGCGTCGCGCGTTCACAAACATATGCTGATTATGAAAATCAAAGGTGTGGACTGCGTGGAGGACGCGGAAAAGCTGCGCAACAAGGTGCTTTATATGAACCGCGACGATGTGGAGCTGGAGGACGGCGCGTATTTTATACAGGATCTGCTGGGACTGGACGTGATCGACGACGATAGCGGGAAAACACTCGGGGCGCTGGATGATGTGAGCGAAACGGGCGCCAATGACGTGTACCATGTCAAAACCCCCGACGGTCGGGTGGTGCTGATTCCCGTGATTCCCGATGTGGTAAAGGCAATCGACCTCGAAAAGAATGAAATCCGCATATTCAAGATGAAAGGTCTGTTCGACGAATGAGAATTGACATCATGACGCTTTTTCCCGAGATGTGCGAGCGGGTGCTGGATGAGAGCATCATCGGACGCGCGCGCCGCAGCGGTATCATCGAGGTGAACTGTCATAATATCCGCGATTACACCGCCGACAAGCACCGCCATGTGGACGATATGCCCTACGGCGGGGGACAGGGGATGCTGATGAAGCCGGAACCGATTGCCGCCTGCTTTGAGGCGATTGCGTCGCAGTGTTCCCGGCGGCCGGTGTTGATTTACCTGTCTCCCAAGGGCAGGGTGTTTAACCAGACCATCGCGCGAAGCCTGATGGAGTGCGAAGCCATCTGTCTGCTGTGCGGCCATTATGAAGGAGTCGATCAGCGGCTCATTGACAGCATGGTGGATATGGAACTGTCGGTGGGGGATTATGTGCTGACAGGCGGAGAACTGCCCGCGCTGATTGTCACTGACGCGGTTTGCCGCATGGTGCCGGGCGTGCTGGCGGAGGACGCGTGTTTTGAGGACGAAAGCCATTATGACGGACTGCTGGAGCATCCTCAGTACACCCGTCCGCCCGTGTGGAACGGCATGCGCGTGCCGGAAGAACTGCTGTCGGGACATCACGCCAAAATCGCGCAGTGGAAACGGGAACAGTCGCTGCGGCAAACTGCCATGTACCGTCCCGATCTGCTGGAAAAAGCGGAACTGACCCAAAAGGAATGGAATTTATTAAAAAAGGAACATCTTCTTTGACGGAAAATATTCATATAATATTTGGTCGGATAGTGCAAGTTAAGCTAGGAAAAAGATAATTGTGAAATATTGTGCTGTCATCATCATATTTCATCATAAAATGAAAAAAAACTGTGAATTTTAGTGCAAATTACAGTTTTGTAATATCTATTGTTTTTCCGAAAAACGTGTGATGAAAAAATGAATAAATTTTATGGCAAGTAAAAATGTGATATAAATAATTGTTGAAAATGCATTAATCAGAGGTGTTGAAAACCTGCAATATACTCAGTTTCTTTTCACAAATGGTGATTATGTACAACTGAGGGACAGATTAGAGGGGCGATTCTTGTTTATCGAGACAAATTTTTGCGTAGGTTGTTGACGAATGCAAAAATTGTGGTATAATATCAGTATCAATTTGAAGTTGACGAAACGGCACGTGTTCGTTGAATTCGCAGCATGGTGTTTTTGCCACTCAATTTGTTTACATGATTTTCAATATCCTTTATGGGAGGTTTTATCAATGTACGTTGATGAAGTAACAGTTCAGAACCAGGTGGGCCTGCACGCTCGTCCCGCCACATTCTTCATTCAGAAGGCAAACGAATTCAGGAGCACAATCTGGGTTGAGAGGGAAGAAAGACGCGTGAACGCCAAGTCCCTTCTCGGCGTCCTTTCTCTGGGCATTGTCGGCGGCATGACCATCAAGATTATTGCTGACGGTCCCGACGAGAACAGCGCGGTAGACGGTTTGGTCAAACTGGTCAAGTCCGGCTTTGCCGAGTAAGAAAGGCACAAAGGAAAAGCGAATTTTTAGGATGCGGTGGTTTTGATTGCCATGTAGTCACGCCGACGGCGACTCCTGCTATGGGCAAATAAGGGGTTGGTCGAAGGTGTGAGGGCATGAGAAAGACCGTCCAGGAAAGCAAGGCCTGTCTGATAAGAAGGAAACGGTCTTGCTGTTCGTCACGGGAATTTCGGCTGTCGATCAGTGAACGGAAGAGCGAATCCGTACACAGATTGGCTCCGGGATTCCTTTTTCTTTTTTGTGTATCATTCTGTGAAGGAATCTGGGGGAAGAAATATGGCTGCACTGAAAAAAAATGAGATCTTAGAGGCGGAAATCGAAGGGATGACCGCCGAAGGCAGCGGCGTGGCGCGAGTGAATGATATGGTGGTGTTCGTTCCCCATGCTGCGCCGGGTGACAGGCTGCGGATGGTGATTATCAAGGTTTCCAAAAGCTACGCCGTTGGCAGGATACAGGAGATCCTGCGTCCGGGTGAGGGAAGAATTGTGCCGGACTGTGCCTCCTATCCGCGCTGCGGCGGCTGCACGTTCCGCCATCTTGACTACGCGGAGGAATGCCGCATCAAGCGCCAGAGGGTCAATGACGCTATGAAACGCATCGGCGGCATTGACATGGAGGCGGAGGATTATATTGCCGCTTCGCAGCCCGACCGCTACCGCAACAAGGCGCAACTTCCCTGCGGTGTGTCGGACGGACAGGCGGTTTTCGGCTTTTACGCCGAACGCAGCCACCGCATCATTCCCTTTACGGATTGCAGGCTGCAACCGCCGGTTTTCGGAGAGATTGCGCGGATAACGGCGGGATTTCTCAATGACACCCCCAATGATATTTATGACGAACAAACAGGAAAAGGCCGTTTCCGTCATCTCTATATCCGACAGGGGTTTGCGACGGGAGAGATCATGGTCTGCGCTGTGGTCAATGCCAACGGTCTGGTGCAGGAGGACGAATTCGTCAGAAGAATCCGCGCCGTTTCGCCCGACGTCCAGAGCATTGTCATCAATGCTAACCGCGAGCGCACCAATGTGATTTTAGGCAAAAAATGCCGCACCGCGTGGGGTCAGGACGCCATCCGGGACGTGCTGTGCGGAGTGACATATGAAATTTCACCGCTTTCCTTCTATCAGGTCAACCGCGCACAGGCGGAAAAACTGTACGAGCGCGGCAGGGATTACGCGGGGCTGGACGGTCATCAGGTGTTGTTTGACATTTACTGCGGAACAGGAACGATCGGTCTGAGCATGGCGCGGGGAGCCAAAGCGCTTTACGGCATAGAAATTGTCCCCGATGCGGTAGAAAACGCTCGCCGCAACGCCGCCGCTAATGGAATCGAAAACGCGGAATTTCTCTGCGCGGACGCGGCGGAAGGCACGCGACAGCTCAAGGAACGCGGCATCACGCCTGATGTTGTCGTGATTGACCCGCCGCGCAAGGGCTGTTCGGAGGAAGTGGTGGCGCTGATTGACGAGCTGTCCCCTGAGAGAGTGGTCTATATCTCCTGCGACCCGGCGACGCTGGCGAGAGACGCGGCGCGCTTTAAAGAACGGGGCTGGCAGGTGGAACGATTCACCGCGGTGGATATGTTCCCCCGCACTGCGAATGTCGAATGCGTAGCGCTGATCATACGCAACAAATAGTATTACGCTGCGTTTGAGCATTGCAACACGAAGGAGGACAAATGTATGAAACTGCGATCAGGGCTGTACATTTTCTGGCAATGCGTCTGGGGCTTTCCGCAGACGCTGCTGGGGCTGGCGTTGTTTCTGATCAACCGCCGCTGCCGTCATTACTGGTATCACGGCGCGATTGTGACAGAGTGGAAGTCCTCGACAAGCGCGTCTTTCGGCCTGTTTTTGTTTGTGACCCCTCATCCCTCTCGCGACAGACGCAGAGAAAACAGGATTCCCTACTTTCAGATGAAACAGTGCCTGCTGGTGCATGAGTACGGGCATACTATCCAGTCGTTGATGCTGGGACCGCTGTATCTGCCGCTGATGGCCATTCCCTCGGCCATGTGGGGATTTTTGCCGTATTATCGGCGGAAGCGGGACGCAGGTGCGGCGTATTCCGATTTCTTCACCGAGAGCTGGGCCAACCGTCTGGGCGAATGGGTCACCGGCGAACGGTCGCTGCAAGGCGCGCTGTTTTAGCGTTTCAGTATTGGCGGAGAACACAGAAAATGAGAATTTAAGCGCAGTAGGGATAAACAAAAAAATAAAAACGGCTCCTTCTTCGAAGCACTGACGGATGTGTTTCGGTGGGGGAGCCGTTTTCTATTTGTCAGCAAAACCTCGTTTCGATATACTTCATGGAGGAACAGGGCGAATAAATAAAGCGATCCATATGGCTGCCGGTAAAGAAATAATGCGGCGGTGGGGGAGGCGCGTCATGAGGGAAGGAATCGACCAGCACCAGCTTGATTTTCATGCGTTCGGGGATGATGCTTTTGATGTACACGCTCACGCCGCAGCCCGCTTCCACATCCTCGCGGCGTTCCGCCAGTCCCGCGAGATTGGGCATGATTTCCACAAATACGCCGTAATCCTCCACCGAACGGACGATGCCCGTCACGGTTTCGCCCACGTCAAAGAGCGCGGCATTTTCCGTCCATGTGCCGAGCAGCTCGCGGTGACTCAGCGAGATGCGCCCGTCGTCCTCCTTGCGCAGAACGATGGCGCGGATGTCCATGCCGACGGTGAAGCGGTCAGAGGGGTGGGAAATGCGGGACACCGACATGGTGTCGATGCTCATGAGGGACGGGATGCCGCAGCCGATATCCACAAACGCGCCGAACGGTTCCAGGTGCGTCACCCGTCCGTCGATCACGTCGCCGCAGCGCAGGCGGGAGATATACTGTTCCATGCACGCCTGCTGCACAGCACGACGGGAAAGGGTGGCGTAAGGGCGGCCGTGGCGGTCGGAACCGATTTTCTGCACGGTAAAGCAGACCGGTTTACCCACGCGGGAAATGATGGCGATGTCGCGCGTGGTTCCCTGCGCGATGCCCAGCGCCCCCTCTTCGCGGGGAATCACGCCGTTCATGCAGCCGAGATCGACGATGAGGTTGTGCCGGCTGTCGCAGACCGAGGCACGTGCCTCCAGGATTTGTCCGTTTTCCATGGCGCGGCAAAGGGCCGCCGCGCTGGACGTTGCCTCCCTGTTTTGCGGGGTATTCCATAATCTTCCTTCGGGTTGAAATTGCGTCATTTTTTGCTCTGCCTTCCTGATAAGCCGCCGATGATTATCCCTTGTCGGCGCTGTCTGTATTTTTTCTGTCCTGCCATATATATGACAATTTTCCCGCGGGTATGAATGAAGCGGCAGAACGTGTTTTTTAACGGATTCTTTCTCTTTTTTTATTTTTTCAAGAAAACAGACATAATCCGACTGCAAACGCCATAAGAATGATAATAAAATCATGAGGCGGACAGAAAGGGGGAGGCATTTTGAAACAAACCGTATATGTGGACGTGCTGTTGGCGATCAATTTTTTTATCAATTATTTTTTGATGCTGTCGGTGGGGAAGATTATGAAAGCGAAGATCAGCCGCACCCGCGTCTGTCTGGCGGCGGTGTTCGGCGCGGTGGGTTCCCTCTCGGTCTTTCTGCCGCCGATGCCTGCCGCGGTCAGCATAGCGTATAAGCTGGCCATGTCGGCAGGTATGGTGGTGATGGCCTATCGACAGCGCAGCCTGCGGGGATTTGGAAGGTATCTGCTCGTGACCTGTGCGGTGACGTTCGGCTTTGGCGGCACCATGCTGGCACTGTGGCTGACGGCTGCGCCGCGCGGCATGTACTACCGCAACGGTGTGGCGTATTTTCATCTCTCGCCCGAATTTATCATAGCCGCGACGGTGCTGTGCTACACGGTTATCACGATTGTCGGCAAAATCACAGACCGGCTGGAGCGGCGCGCCGGTTACTGCGACGCGGTGATCGACGGGGAAGAGGGGGCAGCGGCGGTGCGGCTGATGTGTGACACAGGCAATCTTCTCCGGGAACCGTTTTCCGGTTATCCCGTCATTGTCGTGAAGCGGAGCGCTGTGCGGAAGATTCTGCCGAAGCATTTCGGAGAGGGGCTTTCCGCCGACAGCCGCCGTGCGGAAAGTCTGCCCCGGAATTTTCGCGTGATTCCCTACAGTGCCGTAGGAGGAGGCGGTCTGCTGACAGCCTTTCAGCCCCGACGGGTAAGAATCACCAACCGCAAAAGCGTGCGGGAACTGGAAAACTGCTATATCGCCGTGACCGACAGCTTTGAGGACGGAGAATATGACGGCGTGATCAATCCGAAAATTTTTGAACCATAAAGAGGAACGAAAAAATGAACTTTTTAACTATCATTCAAACCATGAAATATTCTGTGCTGACCGTCAAAGAGGGTCTGGTGCGGTTTTTGCAAAAGATGGCCGCCAGCCCCGGCGTACATTACATAAACGGCTCCGAAACGCTGCCCGCGCCGCTCGAACCGGAGGAAGAACAGGTTATCTTTGAGCGCATTATGAACGGCGACCAGAGCGCGCGCGAACCGCTGATTACCCACAATCTGAGGCTGGTGGTGTATATTGCGCGAAAATTCGAGTCGAGCGGCGTGGGCATCGAAGACCTGATTTCCATCGGTACCATCGGGCTGATCAAGGCGGTCAACACCTTTTCGCCGGAGCGCAGCATCAAGCTGGCGACCTACGCTTCCCGCTGCATTGAAAACGAAATTCTGATGTACCTGCGCAAAACCTCCAACGCCAAGCTCGAAATCTCTATCGACGAGCCGTTGAATGTAGACTGGGACGGCAACGAACTGCTGCTGTCGGATGTGCTGGGCAGCGATCCCGACAGCGTGAGTGTAGGCATCGAGGAGGAGGACGAGCGGGACATCCTGCTTCGCGCCGTCGCGCGTCTCGAGGAACGCGAACGGCTGATCATGGCGCTGCGCTTCGGGCTCTTTGGCAAGAAAGAACACACGCAAAAGGAGGTTGCCGACCTGCTGGGCATCAGCCAGTCGTACATTTCGCGCCTCGAAAAGCGCATTATCGGCAAGCTCAAGGACGAACTGACCCAGCTCAACGGGTGAGGACGGGGGAATCAAAGGCAATAGGCGATTGTGAAAGCAAATGAAAATTCAGCGGAGAGAAAACAGTCCCGTTTCTTTACGTAACACATCGTATCCTCTTGTCGGTCAGGACGACAGTTATCTGTCGGTCATTCCCTGTCAGCCGCCGCCCTGTTACCGCGTAAAAGGGATTGTCTGTCTCACGACTGCCGTGATATGACGTTTGGGCAGAAACATTGTCGCATTTTGTGGCAGCAGCAGCAGCAGCAGCCTGCGCACGCGTCATGCTGCTCCCCGGGCGGCATGACGGCGGTTTGCTTTGCTTTTGTTTGCTTTGCTTTTGTTTGCTTTGCTTTGATTTGCTTTGCTTTTGTTTGCTTTGCTTTTGTTTGCTTTGCTTTGATTTGCTTTGCTTTTGTTTGCTTTTCTTTGCTTTTCTTTGTTGCATTTTCGCAGAGAAAACCTCGCTTTTCTCCGCAGAAATCTCGCTTTCCTTCTCGGAATCCGGCGTTTCTGCGGTGTCATGGCATTGGGGTTCATTCGTTTCATCCGTTTCATCGGAAATATTGGGTTCACTGAAAGAGGCCGCGGGGGCTTCTTTTTTTGTCTGCCCCAGCAGCCAATATCTGGTTTTATCTGCTTTGCTCCTTGCCGTCACTTCGGCATAGTGCCTCTGGATTTCCGCCGAGGTGATGACCGACTTTTCCAAAAGCGCCGGGTGAAACAGTCCGATCTCTCCGCAGTATGCCACCACTTGCAGCACAAAGGATTTGTCCTCAATCCATCGGTTTCCCACCTCCCGTATGACCAGCAGCGCGAGTTTTTCCGGCGGAAGCTCCAAATAATACCCGTTTTTGTAAACCTCGCTGCGTATCACGTCATACACGGCGTACCCTACGGGTCCGAAGGCGTCTACAAGGTCGATAATGCGGTAATCGTCCCATTCATGTGCGTCTTTGTAATAGTAAGAAAGTCCTGTTTTTCGTGGACGTGCCATTGCTGCCTCTCTCCATTCTTTTTTTACCTCTGTATATTCTTTTAAAGTGATTATTTATGCAAATAAAATCCTTTAAAAGCTTTTTATTGTATTATACCACGCAAAAACGAGAGAGTCAAGAGAGAAACGTAAACTTGCAGTGATTTGCGGTGCTGGCGCTGAATGAGAATTCAGATCAGTGTGAACGGAAAAACGGCAAAAAATGAAAAAAATACAAAAAGGTATTGATTAAAGTATACCTTTATGGTATAATATCCATCAACAGCGGTAAAGCTGTTTTTGTCACAGAATGCGGACGGTTTTCCGTGCGGCATTTTGAGGCAAGTCGGATGTTTATGATGTATTTGTTAAAGGAAGATTAATCCATGCTTGAAATCAGGAACCTGTCTTTTACCACGTCCGAGGGAAAGACGATACTGCACGACATCAATTTGTCGGTAGACGGTACCAATGACAAATTCGTGGCGATTACCGGCCCCAACGGCAGCGGCAAATCCACGTTGGCCAAAATCATCGCGGGCATACTCCCGCCCACGACCGGACAGATTCTGCTCGACGGCGTGGACATCACGGGTATGTCTATTACCGAACGCGCCCGCAACGGCGTGACCTTTGCCTTTCAGCAGCCGGTGCGCTTCAAGGGCATCACCGTGCGCGATATCATCAATATCGCGGCGGGGCGTGAACTGACGCTGGACGAAGCCTGCGATTACCTCAGCGAAGTGGGACTCTGCGCGAGGGATTACATCGACCGCGAGATCAACGAATCCCTCTCCGGCGGCGAGCTGAAGCGCATCGAAATCGCCACCGCGTTCGCCCGTTCCACCAAGCTGACGATTTTTGACGAGCCGGAGGCGGGCATCGACCTGTGGAGCTTTCAGAGTCTTATCAAAGTGTTTGAAAAGATGAACCGCAACATCAACGGACAGATTTTGATTATTTCCCATCAGGAGCGGATCCTGTCTTTTGCGCAGAAGATCATTCTGCTCTCGGCAGGCGAAATCAAGGCGTATGGCACCGGAGACGAAGTCATGCCGCTGCTCATGGGAAACGACGGCGGCGACCTGCAATATGAATGTGCCAGGAGGGGTGAATGAGTATGGCGGACTTAAGCATCAGCAAAGACAAGCTGGATATTCTCGGCAAGCTCAATGTCATGGCGGAAAACCTGACGGGCGCGTTCAGCCTGCGCGTGGACGGCAGCCCTTACGCCAAAGGCTCCAGCGCGAATGTCACCATCACGGCCAAGAAAGATCTCCCCGGCATTGATATCCGCGTCAAGGCGGGCACCAAGGGCGAGAAGATTCATATACCCGTCATTCTCACGCAGACGGGTATCAAAGATCTGGTTTACAACGATTTTTATATCGGTGAGGACTGCGATGTGGAGATTGTCGCGGGCTGCGGCATTCACAACCACGGCCATGAGGACAGCGCGCACGACGGCATTCACTCCTTCCACATCGGCAAAAACGCCAGGGTCTTTTACTCGGAAAAGCACTACGGCGAATCCACCGCCCAGAGCGGCAAAAATATCATGAATCCCACCACCATCATCGACATTGCCGAGGGCGGCTATATGGAGATGGACACGGTGCAGATTTCGGGTGTGGACAACACCATCCGCAAGACCAAGGGCAAGCTGGGCGACGGCGCGGTGCTGAAAATCACCGAGCGCATCATGACCGACGGCGAGCAGTACGCCGAGACGCAGTTTGAGGTCGATCTCGACGGTGCGGACTCCGGCACGCACGTGATTTCGCGTTCCGTGGCGCGGGACAACAGCAAGCAGCTCTTTATCTCCAACGTCAATGGCAACAACCGGTGTTCCGGTCACACCGAATGCGACGCGATCATCATGGACGCGGCTTCCGTCAGCGCGGTGCCGAAGATCAGCGCCAATTCCACCGACGCGTCCCTCATTCACGAGGCGGCCATCGGCAAGATCGCGGGTGAGCAACTGGTCAAGCTGATGACGCTGGGTCTGACCGAAAAGGAAGCCGAAGATCGCATAATCAACGGATTTATTCAGTAACAGACCGGACAGTCTGTGAGGATTGTCTATTGACATAGGCGGTAAATGCTGTATAATAGTTATAGCAACAAAATAAAAACCTTATCAAGAGTGACGGAGGGTTCAGGCCCTGTGAAGTCCGGCAACCTGCCGACGTATGGACGCATACGCGGGCAAGGTGCCAATTCCTGCGGCGCAAGCCGAGAGATGAGGGGCGAAACAGACACTTTCCCCGGTATCTCGCGATATCGGGTTTTTGTTTTGGTTTTTGCGGTTTGAGAAGTATGACAAAAGAGAGGAATGTAACAATGAAAAAACGCAATCATTATCTGTTCACATCGGAGTCCGTGACAGAGGGACATCCCGATAAGGTGTGCGACCAGATTTCCGACGCGGTGCTGGACGCGATTCTCGAAAAAGACCCCAATGCCCACGTTGCCTGCGAGACGACCGTAACGACAGGCTATGTGTCGGTGATGGGCGAGATCACCGCCGACTGCTATGTGGATATCCCGAAAATCGCGCGCGACGTGATCATCGACATCGGCTACAACAGCCACGAGGCGAGCTTCGACGGCAACACCTGCGCGGTGGTGACCTCCATCGACGAGCAGTCGCCCGATATCGCAATGGGCGTCAACCGTTCCAATGAAGTGCAGAACGGTCTGAGCGACAGCGAGATTGATCTCATCGGCGCGGGCGATCAGGGCATGATGTTCGGCTATGCCTGCGACGAGACGGAGGAGCTCATGCCGCTGCCTATCTCGCTGGCGCATAAAATGGCCAAGAAGCTCACACAGGTGCGAAAGGACGGCACGGTTCCTTATTTGCAGCCGGACGGCAAGACGCAGGTGACGGTGGAGTACGATGAGAACGGCACGCCGGTGCGCATTGATACGGTGGTTGTCTCAACGCAGCACGCCGCCAGCGCCACGCTGGAACAGATTCGCGCCGACGTCATTCAATACGTGATTCTGCCCACCCTGCCGGAAGCGATGGTGGACGATGACCTGAAAATCTTCGTCAATCCCACGGGACGGTTTGTCGTGGGCGGCCCGCAGGGCGATTCGGGACTCACGGGACGCAAGATCATTGTGGATACCTACGGCGGCTATTCGCGTCACGGCGGCGGCGCGTTCTCCGGCAAAGACCCGACCAAGGTAGACCGTTCCGGCGCGTATATGGCGCGCTATATCGCTAAGAATATCGTTGCGGCGGGTCTGGCTAAAAAGTGCGAAGTGCAGATTGCCTATGCCATCGGCGTGGCACATCCGGTGTCGGTGTTCGTCGATACCTTCGGCACGGGCCGTGTGAATGACTTCGAGATTGCGGAAGCGGTGGAACATGTGTTTGACCTGCGTCCCGCCGCCATTATCCGCGACCTCGATCTGCGCCGCCCGATCTACCGCCAGCTTGCCGCCTACGGACACATGGGCAGAACCGACCTTAACGTGCCGTGGGAGAAAACCGACAAGACGGAGGCATTGAACGCGTGGCTGCGGTGAGCGGAGACAGGAAATGGCGCGGTTAGCGCTCACATTCGTTCGCTAAGATAATAGAGAATAAAGAATAAATAATAGATAATAGAAAATGAGCGCTGCGCGCTGAATATATTTTTTTAAGGCACCAAGCCTTCCTTCTATCTATTCGTTATTATTTCTTATCTATTATCTTAGCGCAGCTCCGCTGCGCGCTCATATTTTCTGCCCTCTTTGCATTCATTGATACCGAACCAATTTTTACCCATCAAGCAAAGGAATGATGACGTCATGCTGATTCCCGCACCGCTGCGGCCGGGCGATAAGGTCGCGCTGGTCGCGCCGTGTTCGCCTGTGCGGCCCGAACGGTTGGCCTATGCCGTGGATTATATCGCGAGTTTAGGCTATACGCCGGAAGTCTATCCCTCCTGCACATCGCGGGAGGGCTTTCTCGCGGGGGCGGACGCGCAGCGCGCTGCCGACCTCAATCGCGCCTTTGCCGATCAATCTGTCCGGGCGGTGGTAGTGGTGCGGGGCGGCTACGGCGGCGCACGGCTTGCCGGTTTGCTGGATTATGATATCATAAAGTCCAATCCCAAACTTTTCTGCGGCTTCAGCGACGCGACTGTGCTGCACTGGCTGATCGGTTCGCGCTGCGGACTGGCGACTTTTCACGCGCCCATGCCGGGGGCGGCGAATTTCCCCGACGACGCGTTCACCCGCCAATCGCTTGCGGATGTGCTGGCGGGAAAGTGGGTCGGACAGCCCGACAACGCGGGCGCTTCTCTCGAATGCCTTTTTGAAGGAAATGCGGAGGGAGAACTTGTGGGAGGCAATCTGACGGTGCTTGCCTCCACGGCCGGAACGTCCTATCGGTTCTCGTGCGACGGCGGCAGGGGGAAAATACTTTTTTTGGAGGATGTGGGCGAATATGCCTACGCCATCGACCGTTCGCTGCTACATCTCAGGGACAGCGGCATGCTGCGCGGATGCCGGGGCATTCTGCTGGGTACATGGAAGGACTGCGCCGCGCCGTCCGACCTGCCGCTGCGGGAGGTATTCCGCAGGGCGTTTGCCCCCCTCGGTATTCCCGTCATCGCGGGTTTGCAGTGCGGTCACAGCGTGCCGTCCATAGCGCTGCCGCTGGGATTTCCCGTGAGCATGAAGGCGCGTGCGGACGGGTGGCGGATTGTGATAAAAGAACCGTAAAGGTGAGGTAGGAAGAATGAACCATCAGGAAATGGCACAACGCCTGCTCGATGAAATCCACCAGATCGGCGGCATTGTTTCGGTGATTTATAAAGATTTTGACACAGGTATGATTCCCTTTCAGTTCGCGCCGGATTATGTGATGGATGCGGCGGAAATGGCGAAAATTCCGATTTTACTGGCGGTGCTCATGCGTGTGGAGGACGGATCCATGCAGCTTGATCAATGCGTGCTGGTGCCTGATCTTTGGATCACGCCCGACTCGGCGGCGTTTGAACGCGGCTCCATGTCGTATTCCATCGACGAGCTGCTTGCGTGGATGATTGTTGCCAATGAAGACACCGCCGCCAATGTGCTGATCGAACTGCTCGGCTATTCGTATATCAATAGCTGCTGCCAGCGCTTCGGCATGGTACATACGTCTCTGGCTTCCCATATCGGCAACACCAAAATCCCCGACGGCGGGAGGGGCAATGTGACCTGCGCGCAGGATATGCTGATTTTTTTTGAGCGAATCTACCGCAATGAAGGATTGTCCCGCCCGCTCTGTGAATATGCGGGACGGCTGTTTCTGCGCTACCGCCGCCACGACGGTTTTACGCGTTACAACAGCGACGATATTTATACCGGGCGGATGTCGGGAGAATGGTTCAACGTCAGCCACGAGGCGGGCGTCTTTTACCTGCGCTATGTGGATTATTTTCTGGCGGTATTTGCCACCGACACGGCCGGTACGCCCCAGAGCAAGCTTGCCTTGCAGCGTATGCGGGGCAGAATGGCCGACATGATCTATAATTACTACCTCGAACGGGAGCACGCCATCCGTCAGCTTCCCTATCCTCCCAATGCGTCCTATGGTGAGAATCGCTATTGAGGAAGGAGTTTTGTTGTAGGGCGTTTTTTCTTTTATTTCCGCGGCATACCCGCCAGATCTTTTATCACCTCGCCCGCGATGATCAGGCCAACCACCGACGGCACAAAGGCGGCGCTGCCGGGAATCGTCCTGCGTCCTTCGGGGATTGCTTCGTCAGACGGCGAGGGAGTGAGGGGTTCTTCTTTGGAGTAAACCACCTTCAAATGCTTCACGCCGCGCTTCTTCAATTCACGGCGCATGACTCTCGCCAGCGGACAGACCGAGGTCCGGTAGATGTCGCTTACCTCGAACGCCGTGGGGTCGAGCTTGTTGCCCGCGCCCATGGAGCAGATGACAGGCGTTCCGGCCGCCTGCGCGTTCATCACCAGCGCGATTTTGCCGGTCACGGTGTCTATGGCGTCCACGATATAATCGTACGCATGAAAATCAAATTGGTTTTCGGTTTCGGGCGTGTAAAATATCCGATGACAATGCACGGTCGCGTCCGGATTGATGTCGTGCACCCGTGCGGCCGCTACGTCTACCTTGTACTGTCCCACGGTGCTGTGCAGGGCGATGATCTGGCGGTTGATGTTGGAGAGCGCGACTCTGTCGCTGTCGATGAGGTCGAGCGTTCCCACGCCCGAACGCGCCAGCGCCTCTACCGTGTAGCCGCCCACGCCGCCCACGCCGAATACCGCTACGCGGCACGCCGCCAGCCGCTCGATGGTATCCTCTCCCAAAAGCAGCGCCGTTCTTGCAAATATATCCTGCATGAAAATCCGTCCTTTGCCAAAAAAATAAAGCGATAAATATGTGCCATATTATAATTTCTTTCGCGTATTTTGTCAAGTTTGTCAAGTTTGTCAAGCCGAAGGAAAAACAAATCATTTTATATTTTCCTCTTGACAAATCAAAAAACGTGTGCTATATTAAGTTTAGCCGCTAAACTTTAGTCGCTAAACTTAATCTGCTAAACATCGAAAAGAGGTGGACGGATGGAACCGTATGAACTGTTGACCAAGGCCTATCGGCTGATTAATCTGTACAACACCCAGTCCAAAAAGCCGCATACCTACGCGGACGGACTGATTCTGTATCCCGCGCAGTCCCACATGATCGAAATCATCGGGGACAGTGAGGGCATTACCCTGACGGAAATTGCGGCGGAATATCGTATCACCAAAGGGGCGGTGTCACAGATCGTCAGTTTTCTTTGTGATAAGGGACTGGTGATCAAAAAATCGTCCGGAACAGGCGGGCGCACGACGGGACTGTTTTTGAGCGAAGACGGCAGACGCATCCGCGAGGAACACAGAGAACGGCACCGCGAGATGGTGGAAAAGGTGTCCGCCATAATGGAGCGCATTCCCCCCGACACACTGGACATTCTCTCCGACGTGGCGGATATCATAGAGGAAAATATAATCAATTTGTAAGAGAGGACGTTGTATTATGACATTTCAAACACTGGGAAATCCCGAAAACCCCGCGATTCTGCTGATTCACGGCATGATCAGCAGTTGGAAGGACTGCGAGCCTTACGGCCGGTTTCTTGCGGACGACTATTTTGTGATCATGCCGACGCTGGACGGTCACGGCAACGACGGCACCGATCTGCTGCCGCTGACAGGCGAAGTCGATAAGCTGGTGGGTTACATTAAAGAAAACGGCATTACCTCGCTCGCGATGGTGCAGGGCAGCTCCATGGGCGCGGAGATCGCGCTTGCTGTGGTCAAGGCGCTGGAGAAGGAAAACATTCCCGTGACCTGCGGCTTTTTTGACGGCGGCCCCTTCTTCCATTTCAATCCCTTCTTCCGCGCGTTTATGCATAAGAAATTCAGCAGTCTTGTCAAGGTGTTCGACACCGACGACCACGAGGCGGCGTTCCAGGGACTGATGAACAATCCTTTCCTGAAATTCGTTGCCAAGGATAAAGCCGCGCAGTATGAGCCGCTGATCCGCTCCATGACGCAGGAACGTCGGCATTTTTCCAAAAAGACGGTGGATAATCTGGTGACCATCTGCTACAAATGCGATCTGCCGAACTTTTCCGCGGACGCGCAGAAGCATCTTTTCTTCTTTTTCTCAGATGAAGAACCCGCCCGTAAATCCCGCAAACGGCTGATGAAGTCCTATCCCGCCGCCACCTATCAGGATGTACACGGCTATGCCCACTGCGGTTATCAGACCGCCGAGCCGGAGAAATATGCCGCTATACTCAAACAGGCGATAGCGGACAGAATGGAAAAGCACTATCCACAACTTAGTGAAGTAAATCACAAATTAGATTTTTTGTTATGATGATATTTGGACTTGCGAGGATATTGGTATCTGGGAGTAGAGCCGTCATCAGGTCTAATAGGAACAACAGAACGCTGAATTTCCAGCATAACTCTGTCGAGTTTTTTCAACCTTTGATTAGGGTCAGAAGCAAAG